>NZ_JAJONF010000170.1 GCF_021462265.1 Streptomyces shenzhenensis
CAGGTGTGGCTGGTGGAGTCGATGGAGACCTCGGTGGCGCCCCATTGGTTGTGGAGTCGGGTTCCGGTGGGGGCGAGGCGGTCGTGGAATTTGGCGACGAGGTCGGGTCGGAGGGCTTCGCCGCTGGAGATGACGTGGCGGAGGTGGGTGAGGTGGGGTTGTCGGGTGGGGGTGATCTCGTCGAGGAAGAGGGTGAGCATGGAGGGGACGAAGTGGAGGGCGGTGATGTGGTGGTGGGTGGTCCAGTCGGCGATGGCGCGGGGGTCGCGGTGGAGTCCGGGGGGGAGTACGACGATCGTGGCGCCGGCGATGAGGGGCCAGAGGATCTCGACGGCGGAGTCGTCGAAGCTGAGGACGGTTTTGTGCAGGACGGTGTCGCCGGGGTCGAGGGGGTAGTGGGCTTGCATCCATTGGATGCGGTTGGTCCAGCCGGTGTGGGTGGAGGCGACGCCCTTGGGGGTGCCGGTGGAGCCGGAGGTGTAGTACACGGAGATCAGGTTGTCCCCGGTGACACCGTTGTCCGGAGCTGTGGGTGAGGACTCGGTGAGCGTGCCCGGACCGCACTCCAGGACCGTGAGCGTGACGCCCTCGCCGGCCGCGAGCGACTCGGCCCGCTGCCCGTCCGCACAGATCAGCGGTGCCCCCGCGTCGGTGAGGAGCCGGACGACACGGCCGACGGGAAGGTCGGGGTCCAGCGGCAGGAACGCGCCGCCCGCCTTCACGATCGCCAGGAGCGTCACGACCATCTCGGCGGACCGGTCCATCCAGAGGCCGACCGGCGTGTCCGCCGTGACCCCCGCTGCCCGCAGCCGCCCGGCCAGATGGTTCGCGCGGCCGGTCAACTCCCTGTAGGACAAGGTGCCCTCGGAGTCGGTGACGGCCGGTGCGTCCGGGGTCGCCGCGGCGACGGCGTCCACCAGATCGGTCAGCAGACC
>NZ_JAJONF010000171.1 GCF_021462265.1 Streptomyces shenzhenensis
TCCGTTAGGTCTGTCTGGATCTTGGTGTGGCCCTGCTGGGCAGAGGCTGGTGGCAGGTGGCGCAGACGCCGGTCCAGCAGTTCAGCAGACTCTGGAGGGCGTCGAGGATCTGGTAGAGGGTGAGTCCGCAGTGTCGGCTTTTGGGGCCAGCCGCTGCTCGGTGAGGAAGGCATGGGCGGCGGTGACGAGGGTGGCGTGGTGGTGCCAGCCCGGCCAGGAGCGGCCTTCGAAGTGGTCCAGGCCCAGGCCGTGCTTGAGTTCGCGATAGTCGTGCTCGATGCGCCACCGGATCTTCGCCAGGCGGACCAGATCGACGATCGAGGCGTCCTCGGGCAGGTCGGACAGCCAGAACCGGGTCGGTTCGTCCTCACCGTCGGGCCACTGGGCCAGCAGTCGCACCTCGGGCAGGACGCCGTCCCACCGGCCGTGCCCGGCCACCGCGGCTGCCTGGGCCAGCCGACGCGAGCGCACCCCGGCCGGCCGGACCCGCACCGCGAGGAAGCGGGAGGTCATCGGGCCTCGGGAGCCTTCCCTCCAGGTCACCTCGCTGAAGGCTTCCCGTCCGGCGGCCGCGGCCAGTTCCGTCACCGTCATCGGTGGATGCCGGTAGCGGGGCACCGGCCGGCGGCCGTTGCCGGACCAGGCGGCGACAGCGGGAACCGCCTCATGCGGCTGGACGGTGATGTCGCCGCGAATGCCGACCACGTAGGCGTGTCCCCGCTCGGCCGGCCCAGCACGGAAGTCGGCGTTCTGGCCGTAGCCGGCATCCGCCACCACGACCGGCGGCATCAGTCCCCATCCCGCCAGTTCGTCCAGGGCATCCAGTGCCAGCCGCCACTTCTCCCGGTGCCCGACGTCTTCGGGGATGCCGGTCCGCCGACGCCGAACGGCGTCATCCGCCCATTCCCGGGGTAGGAACAGCCGCCAGT
>NZ_JAJONF010000172.1 GCF_021462265.1 Streptomyces shenzhenensis
CGCGACGGTGACGTACAGGAGAACCGCTGAGACGGCCGTGAATCCGAGGGTCCAGCCTCGCTGCCCGGCCCGCCGCGCGGCGATGGTCACCGCGATCGCCGCGGAGGACATCAGCACCAGCACACCGGTGGCGTAGGCGCCGCCCTGCGCGTCGACGTCGGCGTCGAAGATCCAGGTGACCAGGAAGGCGACGAGGGTGAAGACGATGACCATCGGGCGCACGGCACGGGCCCAGTGCGGCGCCATGCCGTACCGGGGGAGATAGCGGGGCATGAGGTTGAGAAGACCCGCCATGGCGGAGGCGCCGGCGAACCACAGGATGGCGATGGTGGAGAGGTCGTAGACCGTGCCGAAGGCGTTGCCCAGATACTCGTGCGCCAGGTACGCGAGCGCGCGGCCGTTGGCCTGGCCGCCCGGCTTGAACTCGTTCTCCGGGATCAGCACCGTGGTGATGAAGCTGGTGGCGATGAGGAAGACACTCATGATCAGCGCGGCCGCGGTGAGAAGCTTCTTGGTGTCGCGGATCCGGCCCTGCGGGAGCTCCTCGGTGTCGTTCGGATCGCCCTGGACATGCGGCATGACCGCGACGCCGGTCTCGAAGCCGGAGAGGCCGAGCGCCAGCTTCGGAAAGACGAGCAGGGACACGCCGATCATCGCGAAGATGTTCCCGTGCTCGGTGGTGAGGGCGCTCGTCCAGTCGGTGACCACATGTCCCGCGGTGATCACGTGCCACATCCCGACGATCACGACGACGACGTTGAGCGCGAGGTAGACGCCGACCAGTGCGACCGCGACGCCGATCGCCTCCAGGAAGCCCTTGAGGAAGACCGCGCCGAGCAGGGCCACCAGGACCAGCGTGATGATCATCTGCTTGCCG
>NZ_JAJONF010000173.1 GCF_021462265.1 Streptomyces shenzhenensis
GACGACGGTCGTGTAGAGGAACACCGCCGAGATGACCCCGAACCCGATCGCCCCCTTGCGCTGCCCGGCTTTGCGGGCGGCGATGGTCACCGCGACCGCGGCGGAGCTGATCAGGACCAGCACGCCGGTGGCGTAGGCGCCGCCCTGCGCGTCGACGTCGGCGTCGAAGATCCAGGTGACCAGGAAGGCGATCAGGGTGAAGACGATGACCATCGGGCGCACGGCACGGGCCCAGTGCGGTGCCATGCCGTACCGGGGCAGGTAGCGCGGCATCAGGTTGAGCAGGCCGGCCATCGCGGAGGCGCCGGCGAACCACAGGATGCAGATGGTCGAGATGTCGTAGACCGTGCCGAAGGCGCTGCCGAGGTACTGGTGGGCCAGGTAGGCGAGCGCGCGGCCGTTGGCGCTGCCGCCGGACTTGAACTCGTTCTCCGGGATCAGCAGGGTGGTGATGAAGCTGGTCGCGATCAGGAAGCAGCTCATGATCAGGGCCGCCGTGGTGAGCAGCTTCCTGGTGTCCCGGATCCGGCCGGTGGGCTGCTGCTCGGTGTCGTGCGGGTCGCCCTTGACATGCGGCATGACGGCGACACCGGTCTCGAAGCCGGACAGACCCAGGGCGAGCTTCGGGAAGACGATCAGGGCGACGCCGACCATGACGAAGACGTTGCCGTGTTGCGTGGTGAGGGCGCTGCTCCAGTCGGTGATGACGTGTTCGGCGGTGATGACGTGGTAGAAACCGACGATCACGACGACGACGTTGAGCGCGAGGTAGACGCCGACCAGGGCGACCGCGACGCCGATCGCCTCCAGGAAGCCCTTGAGGAAGACCGCGCCGAGCAGAGCCACCAGGACCAGCGTGATGATCATCTGCTTGCCC
>NZ_JAJONF010000174.1 GCF_021462265.1 Streptomyces shenzhenensis
GGACGGAGAACGCGCCGGCCACCGCCCGCGATCGGGAACCGCTGCCGGCGCCGGCGCAACTGCCGCCCGTACTGCCGGACTTCGCCGGCCGCACCGACGCCTTCAGCGACATGCGCACCCTGCTGACGATGTCCGGACGCCGAGCGCCGACCGTCGTGGCGATAGCCGGCATGGGCGGGATCGGGAAGACCTCCCTGGCCCTGTACACGGCCCACGGCGTACGCGACGCCTACCCCGACGGGCAGCTCTACGCCGATCTGCGCGGAGGGGACGACACCCCGGCGGAGCCCGCCATCGTGCTAACGGGGTTCCTGCTGTCACTGGGCGTCGCCGCCGAGGCCGTACCCGATACGCGTGAGGACCGCGCGAAGCTGTTCCGTTCGATGCTGGACGGCCGCAGGGTGCTGATCGTCCTGGACAACGCGCGGGACGCGGCGCAGGTCCTGGACCTGATGCCCGGGTCGGTCGGCTGCGGGGTCATCGTCACCGGCAGGTCCCGCCTGTTCGGCCTGCCGCTGACGAAGCAGCTCGGCATCGACACCTTCACCCCTGACGAGGCCCTCTCGCTGCTCGGCACCGTCATCGGGCACGAGCGGCTCGAGGCGGAGCGGGAGCAGGCGCTGGAACTCCTGCGGCTGTGCGGATTCCTGCCTCTGGCCATCCGGATCGTGGCGGCCAGGCTGGCGTCGCGGCCGCGGTGGTCCATCGCGACGCTGACCGCCAGGCTCGCCAACGAGCAGCGCCGTATCGAGGAACTGCGGGTGGGGGGCATGTCGATCCACGCGGTCTTCGAACTCGGCTACCGGCAACTGCCGCCTCAGCAGGCCCGCGCCTTCCGGCTGCTCGCCGTCCCGGGGTCCCTGGACTTCGGCG
>NZ_JAJONF010000175.1 GCF_021462265.1 Streptomyces shenzhenensis
CCGAGCCCCTCCCCGCGGCCGCCCGGGACCGGGAACCGCTGCCGGTTCCGGCACAGCTTCCGCCGCTGCTGCCCGACTTCGCCGGCCGCACCGACGCCGTCAGCGACATGCACACCCTGTTGACGACGCCCGGACGGCGAGCGCCGACCGTCGTGGCGATAGCCGGGATGGGCGGGATCGGGAAGACCTCACTGGCCCTGTTCACGGCCCACGGCGTGCGGCACGCCTACCCGGACGGGCAGCTCTACGCCGATCTGCGCGGAGCGGACGAGAACCCCGCCGAGCCCGCCGGCGTCCTGACGGGGTTCCTGCTGTCGCTGGGCGTCGCCGCCGAGGCCGTACCCGACACCCTCGAAGACCGTTGCAGACTCTTCCGTTCGATGCTGGACGGCCACAGGGTGCTGATCGTCCTGGACAACGCACGTGACGCGTCGCAGGTCCTGGACCTGATGCCCGGATCGGTCGGCTGCGGAGTCATCATCACCGGCAGGTCCCGTCTCTTCGGCCTGCCGGTCACCAAACAGCTCAGCATAGACACCTTCAGGCCCGACGAGGCCCTCTCGCTGCTCGGCGCGGTCATCGGGCACGAACGGCTCGACGCGGAACGGGAACAGGCGCTCGAACTGCTCCGGCTGTGCGGATTCCTGCCGCTGGCCATCCGGATCGTGGCCACCAGGCTGGCGTCCCGGCCGCGGTGGGCCATCGCGACACTGACCGCCCGGCTCGCCAACGAGCAGCGACGCATCGAGGAACTGCGCGTGGGTGACGTGTCGATCCACGCGGTCTTCGAACTCGGCTACCGGCAACTGCCTCCCGAACAGGCCCGCGCCTTCCGGCTGCTCGCCGTCCCGGGGTCCCTGGACTTCGGTC
>NZ_JAJONF010000176.1 GCF_021462265.1 Streptomyces shenzhenensis
GCGTCGAGGCCGGGTACCTCCGCGCCCTCGGTCAGGGCGGGCTCGATGCGCTTGGCGAGCACCTTGCCCAGCTCCACGCCCCACTGGTCGAAGGAGTCGATGTTCCAGATCGCGCCCTGCACGAAGACCTTGTGCTCGTAGAGGGCGATGAGCTGGCCGAGGACCGACGGGGTCAGCTCGCGGGCCAGGATCGTGGTGGTGGGGTGGTTGCCCTTGAAGGTGCGGTGCGCCACCTGCTCCTCGGCCACGCCCTCGGCGCGGACCTCCTCGGCGGTCTTGCCGAAGGCCAGGGCCTGCGTCTGGGCGAAGAAGTTCGCCATCAGCAGGTCGTGCTGCGCCCTGAGTTCGCCGCTCAGCTCGGCGACGGGCTCGGCGAAGCCGATGAAGTCCGCCGGGATCAGCTTGGTGCCCTGGTGGATCAACTGGTAGTACGCGTGCTGGCCGTTGGTGCCCGGCGTGCCCCACACGACCGGGCCGGTCTGCCAGTGCACCGGACGGCCGTCCCGGTCCACCGACTTGCCGTTGGACTCCATGTCCAGCTGCTGGAGGTAGGCGGTGAACTTGGAGAGGTAGTGCGAGTACGGCAGCACCGCGTGCGACTGGGCGTCGTGGAAGTTGCCGTACCAGATGCCCAGCAGGCCGAGGAGCAACGGTGCGTTGGCCTCGGCGGGGGCGGTGCGGAAGTGCTCGTCGACCAGGTGGAAGCCGTCGAGCATCTCGCGGAACCGGTCCGGGCCGATGGCGATCATCAGGGAGAGGCCGATCGCCGAGTCGTAGGAGTAGCGGCCGCCGACCCAGTCCCAGAACTCGAACATGTTGGCCGTGTCGATGCCGAAGTCCGACACCTTCTC
>NZ_JAJONF010000177.1 GCF_021462265.1 Streptomyces shenzhenensis
CCCGGACACCGTGCTGCTGGCGGAGGCGAACCAGTGGCCGGAGGACGTCGTCGACTACTTCGGCGACTACCCCAGCGGCGGGGACGAATGCCACATGGCGTTCCACTTCCCGGTGATGCCACGGATCTTCATGGCCGTGCGCCGGGAGTCCCGCTACCCCGTCTCGGAGATCCTCGCCAAGACCCCGGCGATCCCGTCCGGCTGCCAGTGGGGCATCTTCCTGCGCAACCACGACGAGCTCACCCTCGAAATGGTCACCGACGAGGAACGCGACTACATGTGGGCCGAGTACGCCAAGGACCCGCGGATGCGCGCCAACATCGGCATCCGCCGCCGCCTCGCGCCCCTCCTCGACAACGACCGCAACCAGATCGAGCTGTTCACCGCGCTCCTGCTCTCCCTGCCCGGCTCCCCGATCCTCTACTACGGCGACGAGATCGGCATGGGCGACAACATCTGGCTCGGCGACCGGGACGCCGTCCGCACCCCCATGCAGTGGACCCCCGACCGCAACGCCGGCTTCTCCTCCAGCGACCCCGGACGGCTCTACCTGCCGACCATCATGGACCCGGTCTACGGCTACCAGGTCACCAACGTCGAGGCGTCCATGTCCTCGCCGTCCTCCCTGCTGCACTGGACCCGCCGGATGATCGAGATCCGCAAGCAGAACCCCGCCTTCGGACTCGGCTCCTACACGGAACTCCAGTCCTCCAACCCCGCCGTGATCGCGTTCCTGCGCGAGTACGAGGACGACCTCGTCCTGTGCGTGCACAACTTCTCCCGGTTCGCCCAGCCGACGGAGCTGGACCTCAGGCGCTTCAACGGGCGGCACCCGGTGGAGCTG
>NZ_JAJONF010000178.1 GCF_021462265.1 Streptomyces shenzhenensis
CTGAAGGTCAACCGACTCGGCTACGGCACCATGCAGCTGACGGGTCCGGGAGTGTGGGGTCCCTTCCCCGACCAGGACAAGGGCGTCCGCGTTCTGCGCCGTGCCGTGGAGCTCGGCGTGACGCTCTTCGACACCGCCGACTCCTACGGACCCGGGACGGCCGAGGAACTGCTGCACAAGGCGCTGCACCCGTACCCGGAGGACCTGGTGATCGCCACCAAGGCCGGACTGACCCGCCCGGGCCCCGGACAGTGGCGGTCCAACGGCCGTCCCGCCCACCTGCGGGCGCAGGCGGAGTCCAGCCTGCGCCGGCTGGGGCTGGAGCGCATCCCGCTCTTCCAGTTGCACCGCATCGACTCCTCCGTGCCGTTCGAGGACCAGATCGGCGTCCTCAAGGAACTGCGCGACGAGGGCAAGATCGCCCACGTCGGACTCTCCGAGGTCCGCGTCGACGAACTCGAGCGCGCCCGCGACATCGTGCCCGTCGCCTCCGTGCAGAACCTCTACAACGTCGCCCAGCGCGACTCCGAGGACGTGCTGCGCTACGCCGAGGCCAACGACATCGCGTTCCTGCCCTGGTTCCCGCTCGCCACCGGGCAGCTGGCCCGGCCGGGCGGTCCCCTCGACCGCGTCGCGGCCCACCTGGGCGCCTCGCCGTCCCAGGCCGCGCTGGCCTGGCTGCTGCGCCGCTCGCCCGTCGTACTGCCCATCCCGGGCACGTCATCGGTCGAGCACCTCGAGGACAACGTGGCGGCAGCCGCACTGGAGCTGTCGCAGGCCGACTTCGAGGCCCTGAGCGACCCGTTCTCCCGCGGCTGAG
>NZ_JAJONF010000179.1 GCF_021462265.1 Streptomyces shenzhenensis
CCCCGACCTGCTCTCCCACACCCGCCACGGCCCCTTCGGGGAAGCGACAGCCCGCGACCAGTTGCCGGTCCCGGTACTGGTCGCCTTCGCCGTCGCACTCGCCGCACCGCTGTGGTGGCGCCGCAGGACCCCGGCCGTCACGTACTGGGTGATCGCCGCGGCGTTGCTGGCCCAGTGGTCGCTGGGGGTGTGGCAGCAGACCGGCATGGCCATGCTCATCGCCCTCTACAGCCTGGCCCTGCACGGCTCACTGCGCACGCTCGGCTGGGCCGCCGCCGTCACCACGGCCGAGATGACCCTGGCGGTCTGCCTGCTGGCCCCCATCGAGCACCCCTTCCTCGCCCTCTTCTTCCTGCTGGGCACGGCGACCGCGGCCATCGCCATCGGCCTGACGCTGCGGATCCGCCGCCTCTACCTGGCGGCACTGGAGGACCGGGCCACCCGTCTGGAGACCGAGCGCGACCAGCGCGTCCGGCTCACCATCGCCGCCGAACGCGCCCGCATCGCCCGTGAGATGCACGACATCGTCGGCCACAACCTCTCCGTCATGGTCAGCGTCGCCGACGGCGCCGCCGCCCTCGCCACCCACCGCGGCGAGACGTCCGCCGAGCCCCTGCGCATCCTCGCCGACACCGGCCGCCAGGCCATGAGCGAACTCCGGCGCGTCCTGGGCGTGCTGCGCGAGGAGCCGGGACACGAAGAGGAGGTGCGGCCGCTCGCCCCGCAGCCCGGCATCCGCGACCTGGACCCGTTGCTGGCGCGCGTGCGCGCGGCGGGGCTGCCCGTGACCTACCGGACCATGGGCGACCTCGACA
>NZ_JAJONF010000018.1 GCF_021462265.1 Streptomyces shenzhenensis
GCGCGGTTCACGTCGTCACCGGCGGCCGCCGAACTCCCACTCGTACACCTCGACGCCCGCGTACCGCACCGGGCCCAGCACACCCGCCGCCCGCTCCCGGTCCAGGGCCCGCACCAGGGCCGCCGTGCCGACCCAGGTGGCGCCGTCGTCGGACAGCAGCGGGCCGAAGGCGATCAGGTCGTCGTGGTCGGTGCCGGGCGGAAGGCCGGGACAGGTGACGGCACCGTCGGCAGTGGCCCGCCCCGGCACCGGCCCGAGGCCGAGCACCAGGTAGCGGTTGCCGCCGGTGCGGCCGCCGGGGAACTCCCACATGGTGCGCCCCAGCAGGTTGCGCCACCGCCGCAGCAGCACGTCCCGGTACACGCCGGCCTGGTAGTTGGGCTCGTCGAAGGCGAACGCGCGGGCGGCGGCGGGGCCGGGCAGGTCGACGATGTGCACACTCCCGGCCGGCACCTCACCGCCCGCGTCGAACGCCGGTCCCCGAGCGATCAGCCCGGCCTCGAAGCGGTCCATGTAGGCCCAGTGGTCCTCCACCGACTCCGCACGCAACGCCACGGAGCCGGCACGGTCACGGTGGTAACAGAAGAACTCCATGCACAGGGAGCCTTCCGCAGGACGCCACAGCGCCTCAACACGGTTTCCGCGACGGTTCCGCCCGGCGGTGGCGCTGCCGTACGGGTCAGGCGACGCGGCGCAGGGTCTCGGGGGTGAGGTCGGCGAGGGTCGGGTAGCCGTCGACGGCCATGAGCAGGTCGGCCTCGGCGAGCAGCGCCCGCAGGACGTGGACGAGGCCGGGCTCACCGCCGTAGGCGAGACCATAGGCGTACGGGCGGCCGACGCCCACCGCCGTCGCACCCAGCGCGATCGCCTTGACGATGTCGGCGCCCGTGCGGACGCCGGAGTCGAACAGGACGGGCAGGCCGTCGGCTGCCTCGACCACCCCCGGCAGCGCGTCGAGGGCGGGCAGGCCGCCGTTGGCCTGGCGGCCGCCGTGGTTGGAGCAGTAGATCCCGTCCACGCCGGCGTCCTTGGCACGGCGGACGTCCTCGGGGTGGCAGATGCCCTTGAGGATCAGCGGCAGCTCGGTGATCGACCGCAGCCAGGGCAGGTCGTTCCAGGTGAGCGGGTTGCCGAAGATCCCCGCCCAGAGCGCGACGGCGGCCTGCGGGTCGTCCTCGGGGTTCTTGCCGAGGCGGGCGCGGAAGACGGGGTCGCTGGTGTAGTTGGCCAGGCAGTTCCCCCGCAGTTGCGGGAAGTTGCTGGTGCTCAGGTCGCGGGGCCGCCAGCCGGTGATCCAGGTGTCCAGGGTGACCACGATCCCCTTGTACCCGGCCTTCTCGGCCCGGTGCACCAGGCTCTCGGCCAGCTCCCGGTCGGTGGGGGTGTAGAGCTGGAAGAACGCCGGGGTGGAGCCGGACTCGCCGGCCACCTGCTCCAGCGGGTCGACGGTCAGCGTCGAGGCGACCATCGGTACGCCGGTGCGGGCGGCGGCGCGGGCGACGGCGAGGTCGCCGTGGCCGTCCTGCGCGCACAGCCCGATCACCCCGACCGGGGCCATGAACAGCGGCGAGGGCAGCCGTATCCCGAACAGGTCGACGGACAGGTCCCGCTCCACGGCCCCCACTAGCATGCGCGGCACCAGCCCCCAGCGCTCGAACGCGCTGACATTGGCCCGCTGCGTGCGCTCGTCACCGGCGCCGCCCGCGACGTAGGAGCGCACCGACGGGGGCAACGCGGCCTGGGCCAGCGGCTCCAGGTCGGCGTACGACATCGGGAACCGCGGCACCACTCCGCGCAGCCCGTCGAGGTAGATCTCGTTCTGGTAGTCGGCGAACGCCATGATCCGGCCCTTCTGCACGAGGGAGCACCGCGGGGTGCGGGCCCTGCTGATCCACAAGGGGAGAATGGCGCACAACGGCTTCCGGGCGCAGGATTCCGGCTCGGCTCCTGTCACCGGGCTGTCGTACAGTGCGCCGTGGTGGGGACGCGACGGCCGTTCGAGGGGGAGCCTGCCATGGGTGTGCTGAAGAAGGACCGGCCCGCACCGGTGCCGATGGGTCCCGAGCAGATGATCGCGGAGGCGCGGAAGGCGTTCTTCGTGATGTTCGGCCTGCTCGCGGTCGTCTGGCTGGTGCAGTTGGCCAACTACTCCGACCACTACGCCCTCTCCCGGCACTACGCGGTGGTCTCCGGCGACGTCGGCACCCTGCCCGACGTCCTGGTGGCGCCGCTGCTGCACTGGAGCTGGGCGCACATCGAGAGCAACTCCGGCCCGCTGTTCGTCTTCGGCTTCCTCGCCGCCTACCGGGGCGTGGCGCGGTTCCTCGGACTGACCCTGCTGATCGCGCTGAGCAGCGGCCTGGTCGTGTGGTTCTTCGAGCACGGCGACGTGGCGACGGTCGGCGCCAGCGGCCTGATCTTCGGATACTTCGGTTACGTCGTCGTACGGGGCCTCTTCGACCGGCACCTGATCGACACGCTGATCGGGATCGTCATGGGCGCGTCCTTCGCCTACCTGCTGACCGTGGCCGTTCCCGGCACCCCGGGCGTGAGCTGGCTCGGTCACCTCGGCGGGCTGCTGGGGGGCCTGGTCGGAGCCTGGCTCTTCCGCGACCGCCGCGCGCCGCGGGCGGCCGCCGGCGACATCGCCCCGCGCACCGCCTCCGGCGGCACCGCACAGCCGGGTCCCGGCTCGCCGCGCGCCGGTCTCTACAAGGAGCTGGACGACCTCGGCCTGCTCTGACCGGCCGGGCGTGCGCCCAGGTTCACGGCCGGGCGGCGACGGGCCGGTGCCGGAACGGCGCCGGGGTTCGCCTGGACGGCCGTGAACAGGACTGGACGGCTGAACAGCTGAACGACTGAACGGACTACGCGGCCGCGGGCCGCTGCGCCGGCGTGCCCGGGTCGGGCTCCGGTGCGTCCCCGGACCAGAGGAACTCGTCCTCTCCGAAGTCCGGGGCGTGGAAGGGCTGCGTCGTCGGAGGCGGCGACACCGCGGTGGAACGGCGGGGTTGCCCTTCCAGAGCGGAGAACAGCGAGGTGGCGTCGATGAGAGGTCTGCCTTTCGTTACAGGTCCCCAGGCACGTCGGTCCTAGAGCTTGGTCATCTTGGCGTACGGGCTCAGGATCCGCATCTGCGCCGAGCCGAAATCCACGAGTGCGGCGATTCCGTCCTCGACGCCGATGACCCGGCCGAGGCCGTACACGTCATGCGTGACCTGGTCCCCCATCGCGAAGTGCTTGGGAGCCGGTGCGACCGGGGCCTTGAAGGGACTGGTGGGCAGATGACGCTTCGGTGCCGCGGGCTTAGTCATGACTCAGTATGAACCCACGTTGTGCCCCGTCCGCTGTGGCCATCGGCACAGATCCACCGGAAAACCCCGGCATCACACCCCTGACCTGCTGTTTCAATCCTCGATGAAGCCCGCCAAATACTTGCACCGCGGCACACGAAGGGGCGGCACCCCCGCACATGGGGTGCCGCCCCTCCTCTTGCGTGCCGGGCCCGCCGTCCATCGGTCTTGAGGGTCGGGGACGGACGGCGGACCCGGGGTTCACGGGACCCCGGCGGGATCAGCGGTGGTCGCTGCCCTCCGACTGGGTGGCCGCGCGGCCCGCCTCCAGGCGGGCCACCGGGATGCGGAACGGGCTGCAGGAGACGTAGTCCAGGCCTACCTCGTGGAAGAAGTGGACCGACTCCGGGTCACCGCCGTGTTCGCCGCAGACGCCCAGCTTCAGGTCCGGGCGGGTGGCGCGGCCGGCCTTCGCCGCGGCCGCCACCAGGGAGCCGACGCCGTCCCGGTCGATCGTCTCGAAGGGGGAGACTCCGAAGATGCCCTTCTCCAGGTAGGCGGTGAAGAACGAGGCCTCCACGTCGTCGCGGGAGAAGCCCCAGACCGTCTGGGTCAGGTCGTTCGTGCCGAACGAGAAGAACTCCGCCGCTTCCGCGATCTGGGCCGCCGTCAGGGCCGCCCGCGGGAGTTCGATCATGGTGCCGATCGACAGCTTCAGGTTCGTTCCCGTCGCCGCCTCCACCTCCGCGATGACCTGGTCGGCCTCCTCGCGGACGATCTCCAGCTCCTGGACCGTGCCGACCAGCGGGATCATGATCTCGGCGCGCGGGTCGCACTTGGCGTTCTTGCGTTCGGCGGCGGCCTCGGCGATGGCCCGGACCTGCATCGTGAACAGGCCGGGGATGACCAGGCCGAGGCGCACGCCGCGCAGGCCGAGCATGGGGTTCTGCTCGTGCAGGCGGTGGACCGCCTGGAGGAGGCGCAGTTCGTTCTCGTGGGGTTCCTGGCGGGACTCGGCGAGGGCCACGCGGACCGAGAGTTCCGTGATGTCCGGGAGGAACTCGTGCAGCGGCGGGTCGAGGAGGCGGACCGTGACCGGCAGGCCGTCCATCGCCGAGAAGAGCTCGACGAAGTCCTGCTTCTGGAGGGGGAGAAGAGCGCTGAGGGCCTCCTCGCGGTCCTCCTCGGTGTCCGCCAGGATCAGACGTTCCACCAGTTCGCGGCGGTCGCCGAGGAACATGTGCTCGGTACGGCACAGGCCGATGCCCTGGGCGCCGAAGCGGCGGGCCCGCAGGGCGTCCTCGGCGTTGTCGGCGTTGGCGCGCACGCGCAGCCGGCGCTTGCGGTCCGCGAAGGCCATGATGCGGTGGACGGCCTCGACCAGTTCGTCGGCGTCCTGGGCGCCCGCGTGCATCCGGCCCTCGAAGTACTCGACGACCGGGGAGGGTACGACCGGTACCTCACCCAGGTAGACCTTGCCGGACGAGCCGTCGATGGAGATCACGTCGCCCTCTTCGACCACGTGACCGCCGGGGACGGTCATCCGCCGGCGCTTGGTGTCGACCTCCAGGTCCTCGGCGCCGCACACGCAGGTCTTGCCCATGCCGCGTGCGACCACTGCGGCGTGGGAGGTCTTGCCGCCCCGCGAGGTCAGGATGCCCTCGGCGGCGATCATGCCGTCGAGGTCGTCGGGGTTGGTCTCACGGCGGACCAGGATGACCTTCTCGCCCGAGCGGGACCACTTCACCGCCGTGTACGAGTCGAAGACCGCCTTGCCCACCGCCGCGCCCGGCGAGGCCGCGATGCCACGGCCGACCTGCTGGGCCTTGGCCTGCTCGTCGAAGCGGGGGAACATCAGCTGGGCGAGCTGGGCGCCCGTCACCCGCTGGAGGGCCTCGGTCTCGTCGATCAGGCCCTGGTCCACCAGCTGGGTCGCGATCCGGAAGGCCGCGCCCGCGGTGCGCTTGCCGACCCGGGTCTGGAGCATCCACAGCTGACCGCGCTCGATCGTGAACTCGATGTCGCAGAGGTCTTTGTAGTGGTTCTCCAGCGTCTCCATGATCTGCATCAGCTGGTCGTACGACTTCTTGTCGATGTTCTCCAGCTCGGCCAGCGGGACCGTGTTGCGGATGCCCGCGACCACGTCCTCGCCCTGGGCGTTCTGGAGGTAGTCGCCGTAGACGCCCTGGTGGCCGGAGGCGGGGTCGCGGGTGAAGGCGACGCCCGTGCCGGAGTCGGGGCCGAGGTTGCCGAAGACCATGGAGCAGACGTTGACGGCGGTGCCGAGGTCGCCGGGGATGCGCTCCTGTCGGCGGTAGAGCTTGGCCCGGTCGGTGTTCCAGGACTCGAAGACCGCCTTGATCGCGAGGTCCATCTGCTCGCGCGGGTCCTGCGGGAACTCCCGGCCGGCCTCGGTCTTGACGATCCTCTTGAACTTGGTGACGAGCTTCTTGAGGTCGGCGGCCTCCAGGTCGGTGTCGACGGTGACCTGCTTGGCCTCCTTCGCCGCGTCCAGGGCCTCCTCGAAGAGCTCGCCGTCGACGCCGAGGACCGTCTTGCCGAACATCTGGATGAGGCGGCGGTAGGAGTCCCAGGCGAAGCGGTCGTCGCCGGCCTGCTTGGCGAGACCCTGCACGGACTTGTCGGAGAGGCCGATGTTCAGGACCGTGTCCATCATGCCGGGCATGGAGAACTTGGCGCCGGAGCGGACCGAGACCAGGAGCGGGTTGTCGGCCTGGCCGAGCTTCTTGCCCATCCGCTCTTCGAGGGCGTCGAGGTGCGCACTCACCTCGTCACGCAGTGCCGTCGGCTCCTCGCCGCTGCCCAGGTAGACCTTGCAGGCTTCTGTCGTGATCGTGAAGCCGGGGGGAACGGGAAGCCCCAGATTGGTCATCTCGGCGAGGTTCGCGCCCTTGCCGCCCAGGAGGTCCTTGAGGTCCTTGTTTCCCTCGGTGAAGTCGTAAACGAACTTCGCCGCGTGGGGTTCTTTGTTTTCCGACACGGGTCTCGACTCCCTGGAAGACTCGGTGGCTGCCCTGACGGCCAGGAACATACCCAGATCAAAGGCTCCTGGGTACGTCTACTTGCGTGTCATGCGCTCGTAACCAGCCGTCCGCCACCGGATCGAAAGTCAAAGCTTGGCAAGCGAAGACCGGCTTATGTTTTCATTTCTTGAACACAAGACCGCTCAACTCCGCACCATTCCGCTCAGGTGAGCGGACATCCCGCACATCTGATTTCGATCGATGAACGATCAAAGGGTGGCACCCAGTGCCACCCTTTGGAGAAGTGCAGTCGCCCATGATCCGCTCATCTGAGCGCTACCCTTATCAAGGGTGGCGAGAATCACGCTGTCACAGACCGCCGGAGTTCACCATCCGGACGGGGCCGCGGACACCGGGACGCGCTCGAAACACGCCGGTCACACGCCCAGCGCCAGCAACCGCTCCTCCACCCGCGCCGGCGCGTACAGGTGCTCCACGACCAGCGCCCCGGCCCCGATAAGCCCGGCCCGCTCCCCGAGCTTCGAGGTCACGACGTCCAGATGAGCGGTGGAGCGGGGCAGTGCCCGCTGGTAGAGGAGTTCACGCACGCCGGTGAGGAACGGGGTGCCCGCCAGGTCGCCCGCGATCATCAGGACGCCCGGGTTGAGCAGGGTCACGACCGTCGCCAGCACGTCCCCGACCAGGCGGCCGGCCTCCCGCGCCAGGGCGGCCGCCTCCGGGTGGCCCGAGGCGAGCAGGTCGCGCACGTCCGAGCCGGAGGCCGCGGGCACCCCGGCCGCCGCCAGCCGCCGGGCCACGGCACCGCCGCTGGCCACCGCGGCGAGGCAGCCGTACGAACCGCAGCGGCACTGCGCCTCGGCGCCCACCCGGATGTGGCCGATGTCCCCGGCGCCGCCGTCGATGCCCCGGTAGATCGAGCCGTCCACCACGACCCCGGCGCCGATACCCGTCGAGACTTTCACGAGGACGAACGCCGAGCAGTCCGGGTAGCCGGTGCGCTGCTCCCCGTACGCCAGCAGGTTCGCGTCGTTGTCCACCAGGACCGGAACGGGCAGGGCGCCCGTGTGCTCCGTGAACGCCCTGGCCAGGCGGCCCCTGATGTCGTAGCCGTCCCAGCCCGGCATGATCGGCGGCTGGACCACCCGGCCGGTCTCCATGTCGACCGGCCCCGGCACCGCGAGGCCGATCCCGCACACCTCCGTGGCGGCGTGGCCGGCCTTCTCCAGCAGCTCGGCGAACCAGCGGCCGAGTTCGCCGAGCACGGCGTCCGGGCCGTCCTGGATGACCAGGGTGCCGGAGTGCTCGGCGAGGATCTCGCCGGTGAGCGAGAGCACGGCGGCGCGGGCGTGGCGGGTCTCCAGGTCGGCGGCGAGGACGACCGCGTGCGAGTCGTCGAATTCGAGGGTGATGGAGGGGCGTCCGCCCAGCGGGGAGTCGACCGGGCCGCCGGCGCCCTCGCGCAGCCAGCCGGCGCGGAACAGACGGTCCAGGCGGTGGCCGACGGTCGCGCGGGAGAGGCCGGTCGCCTGCTGGAGCGCGCCACGGGTCACGGCCCGTCCGTTACGCACCAGTTCGAGCAGATCGCCGGCGCTCGCCTGTCCGCCGCCCTTGCCGGTCCTGCCGGGACGTCCGGTCATGCGCACCCCCTTGTGTTTCTCAAGCTTGCATTACATATTGAGTTTTGCGTGTTAAATAGACGTAACCCTACGGTAGCCACAGCCAAACCCGGTCGGCCGGACGTCTTCGGGGAGTCCCGAGTGGATCGCACTGCCCAGCTCACCACCCATGCGCTCGATCGCGGCATTGCATACGATCCGCCGCCCGCCCTCGCCGCCGACGGCGCGAGGGGAGGACGGTCCCTGCACGTCAGAGCCGCACAGGTGCTCGACGACAACTGGACCGGCAGTTCGACCGTGCCCTCCCGGAGCCTGTATCCGCACCAGTGGTCATGGGACTCGGCGTTCATCGCGATCGGCCTCAGGCACCTGTCGCCGCTGCGCGCGCAGACGGAGCTGGAGACGCTGCTGGCCGCCCAGTGGGGGGACGGGCGGATCCCGCACATCGTGTTCAACCCCTCCGTGCCGCTCGACGCGTACTTCCCGAGCCCCGACTTCTGGCGCTCCTCGACCGCGGGGCGCGCTGCGGGCGCCCCGCGCACCGTACAGACCTCCGGGATCGTGCAGCCACCGGTGCACGCGCTGGCGGCCTGGCTGGTGCACCTCGCCGACCCGGGTCTGTCGCGTGCACGGGGCTTCCTGTCCGGTGTCTACCCACGGCTCGCCGCCTGGCACCGCTACCTGCTGCACCGGCGCGACCTGGGCGGGGGCGGGCTGGCGTCCGTCGTCCACCCCTGGGAGCAGGGCATGGACAACAGCCCCTGCTGGGACGCCCCGCTGGCCCGGGTCGCCCCGGCCCCGGCGCGCTCCTTCCGCCGCGCCGACCTGGACCACGGCGCCGCCGAGGACCGGCCGACGGATCTCGACTACGGGCGGTACGTGCGGCTGGCGGCCGACTACCGCGACGCCGGATACGCGGACCGGGCGAGGGACTTCGCCGTCGAGGACCCCGCGTTCAACGCGCTGCTCATCGCCTCCGAGCACGCCCTCGCGCGGATCGCGCGGGAGCTGGGCGCGCCCGGCACGGCCCGGCACGCGCGGGCCCAGCGGCTGACGGCGGCGCTGGTGGAGCGGCTGTGGGATCCCGAGCGGGAGATGTTCCTCTGCCGGGACCTGCGGGACGGCGCGGACGGCAAGGGCGGCGGGCTGATCCCCGAGCGCGGCGTCTCCGGGCTGATCCCGCTGCTCCTGCCCACGCTGCCCCGGGAGATCGTCGCCGCGCTCGTGCGCACGCTGGACGGCCCGCACTTCGGCACCGGCACCCGCCTGGTGCCCAGTTACGACCTGCTCGGCGAGGCCTTCGACCCGCACCGCTACTGGCGCGGGCCCGCCTGGTCCAACACCGGCTGGCTGCTGGAGCGGGGGCTGCGCGAGCACGGCGAACGGGAGCGGGCAAACGCGCTCGGCGAGGCGGTCGTACGGACGGCCGACGCGAGCGGGTTCGCCGAGTACGTCGACCCGTTCACCGGTGAGGCGTGCGGCGCGACCGGGTTCAGCTGGACGGCGGCGCTCGCGCTGGACCTGCACCACCAGCGGCACGCACCGCACGCCGGGCCGTACGACGAACCACACAACGATCGTCAAAACCTGGACAAGAGCTGACAAAACGGGGTGT
Organism: Streptomyces shenzhenensis; assembly: GCF_021462265.1. Classification (GTDB taxonomy): domain Bacteria; phylum Actinomycetota; class Actinomycetes; order Streptomycetales; family Streptomycetaceae; genus Streptomyces; species Streptomyces shenzhenensis. The sequence continues at coordinate 9,530 of NZ_JAJONF010000018.1, forward strand.
CCTCGACGGACACCGCACGTTCGACCAGAGGGACGAAGGAGGGGACCGGGGATGACGGACCGGCATCATCTGCTCGTGCACGGCACGACGTTCGCGGCCGTGGACGACCGCGGCGACATCAGCGGCGTGCGGGGCGGCGGTTCCCCGGACGGGTTATTCGTACGGGACGCCCGGCACCTCAGCCGCTGGCAGCTGACGGTCGACGGGGCGCTGCCCGAGGTGCTCACCCCGGTCGCCGACGGGGACGGCACGCACTGTGTCCTGGTCCCGCGCGGCGGCCGCCAGGAACCGCCCGCGCACACGCTCTTCCGTGCACAGGCGGTCGGCGACGGCTCGTTCGTGGAGTCCCTGCGGGTCACCAGCAACCGCCCGGTGCCGACCACGATCCGGCTCGCGATCACCGCCGACGCCGACTTCACCGACCAGTTCGAACTCCGGGCCGACCACCGCACCTACACCAAGCCCGGCGCCGTCCGCTCCCGCCAGGTCCTCGACGACGGGCTGGAGTTCGGCTACCGCCGGGGCGAGTGGCGGTCCTCCACGACGATCACCGCCGAGCCGGCCCCCGACGGCGTGGAGGAGACCGGGACCGGCGCCCGCCGGATGGTCTGGACGCTGGAACTCGGGCCGCACGGCACGGCCGAACTGCTGGTACGGGTGATGGCACGCCCGCACGGCGACAAACGGGCGCTCCGGGTGCCCCGTGACCCGGCCGCGCTGAACGAACAGCTCCTCGCGCTGGAAGGACAGTTCGTCCAGGGCGTGGCCTTCCCGACCGGCTGGCCGGAGCTGGCGGCGGCCTGCGCCCGCGGCCTGTGCGACCTCGCCACCCTCCAGGTGCCGGCCACCGGCCCGGACGGCGAGGAGCTCAGGGTTCCGGCCGCCGGGGCCCCCTGGTTCCTCACCCTGCTCGGCCGCGACGCCCTCCTCACCTCCCTGTTCGCCCTCCCCTACCGCCCGCACCTGGCCGCGGCCACCCTCCCCGCCCTCGCCGCCACCCAGGCCACCGAGACCGGCGCGCACTCCGTGGCCCAGCCCGGGAAGATCGTCCACGAGGTACGGCACGGCGAGCTGGCCCACTTCGGGCAGGTGCCGTACGGGCGTTACTACGGCTCGGTCGACGCGACACCGCTGTTCCTGATCCTGCTGGGCGCGTACGTGGAGCGGACCGGGGACCTGGGCATGGCCCGGCGGCTCGAACGCAACGCGCGCGCGGCCGTCGGCTGGATGCTCGACCACGGTGGGCTGACCTCACGCGGCTATCTCGTCTACCGCGCGGACAAGGGCGGCCTCGCCAACCAGAACTGGAAGGACTCCCCCGGCGCGATCTGCTACGCCGACGGCAGCAGGCCGGTGGGGACCGTGATGGCGGCGGGCGCGCAGGGGTACGCGTACGACGCGCTGCGCCGGACCGCGTGGGTGGCGCGGACGGTGTGGGCCGACGAGACGTACGCGGCGCTCCTGGAGCAGGCCGCCGGTGATCTGCGGGACCGGTTCCAGCAGGACTTCTGGATGCGGGAGGCGTCCTTCCCCGCGCTGGCGCTGGACGGGGAGGGGCGCCAGGTCGACGCGCTCGCCTCGGACGCCGGGCATCTGCTGTGGTCCGGGCTGCTGGACAAGGAGTACGGGGAGGTGGTCGGGCGGCGGTTGCTGGAGCCGGACTTCTTCTCGGGGTGGGGGGTGCGGACGCTGGCCGCGGGGCAGGCGGCGTACCACCCTCTGTCGTACCACCGCGGGTCGGTGTGGCCGCACGACAACGCGCTGATCGCGCTGGGGCTGGCCCGCTACGGGCTGCACGACGAGGCGCGGGCCGTGGCGCACGGGCTGGTGGACGCGGCCACGGCGGGCGGGCACCGGTTGCCGGAGGTGCTGGCCGGGTACGGGAGGGACACGCATCCGGAGCCGGTGCCGTATCCGCACGCGTGCGTGCGGGAGTCGCGGTCGGCGACGGCTCCGCTGGCGCTGCTCACCGCCGTGGGCGGGGCGTAGGTCGCGTCCGGGCCGCGGGCCGGGGGGAGCTTGCCGCGCCCGCGCGGCGGAACCGCGTGTCGGCACAGTCCCGCGCCCCTTCGGGGGCGCGGGCTTGGGGCGCTGCTTGGTAGCGGTTTGCCCGGTGTTTGCCGGAGGCCCTGAACAGGGGCCAGGTGCGAGCCGTACGGGAAGTTGTCGGGTCCAGGCCTCCCCAGCGTCGACCCGCCGTTTCCGTTTCACGGGTCGCGCACGGAAGGACCTCCGGGTTGCCTCAGCACACGAGCACACGCCAGTCACCAAGTACGGCCGGGGAGTCCGAGGCTGAGCCCGCGGAGGCGGAGACAGAGGCTGCCGGGAAAGCCGAGCCCGCGGAGACAGTGGCCGCCGGGAAGGCCGAGCCCGCAAAAGCAGAGCCCGAAGCGGGGGCAAGGTCCGAAGCCGAGCCCGTGGCCGAAACCGAGGCTGAGTCCGAAGCCAAACCCGGAGACGACACCAAAGCCGAGACCGAAGCCAAACCCGGAGACGACACCGAAGCCAAGCCCGGAGGCGGCGCCAAGGCCGCGGCCGGGGTCAAAGCGGAGTCCGACGCCGTGGCCGAAGCGGAGTCCGAGGTGGAAACCGAAACCGCGTCGGCTTCCGGACCCGTACCCGGGTCAGCAGCGGGGCCCCGCGCCCATGCCGAGGCCGGCACGGCGTCCGACGCCGAAGCCGCGTCGGCTTCCGACTCCATACCCGGGGCAGCAGCCGGGCCCCGCGCCGACACCAAGCCCGAGACGGAGACCGGGCCCGTCACCGAAGCAGAGGCCCGGCCCGAGGCCGAGCCGAAGACCGGGCCCGTCACCGAAGCAGAGACCGAGCCCGAGATGGAGGCCGAGACCGAGACCGAGGCCGGGCCTGTCATCGCGGCGGAGGCCGGGGGCAAGGGGGATGTTGCGTCGGCTGCCGGGGCCGGGGCCCTTCCCGTACCGGTTCCCGAGGCGGCCACCCCCGCTCGGCGGCCGCGGATATGGCAGCGCTGGCGCACGTCGCACCCCACCGCGGCCCGGGTGCTGTCGATCGCGGTCACCACCCTGTCCGCCCTGCTCGTCTACGCCTGTCTGCTGATGCCGAACACGCTCAGCGGGCTGAAGACGGTCACGTTCGTACGGATCCCGGCCGAGGCGGTCATGGGCGCGGTGGTGCTGCTGAGCCTGCCGCGCCGGGCCCGGCTGATTCTGTCGGCGCTGGCCGGGGCGGTGGTCGGGGCGCTGGCCGTCATCGACATGTTCAACATGGGGTTCGTCGACTACCTGGGCCGGCCCTTCAACATCATCCTGGACTGGTCGCTGCTGCCCGACGCCCGCAGCTACCTGGCGGACACCCTCGGCTCCACCGTCGAGCTGGCGATCACCGTGGGCGCCGTCCTGCTGATCTTCCTGCTGATCGGGGTGGTCGCGCTGGCCACCGTACGGGTCTCCAACCAGCTCGCCCGGCAGCGCGGCCGGGCCACCCGGGGCACCCTGATCGTCGGCACGGTGTGGATCACCTGCAACGCGCTCGGGCTGTCGGTCGCCGGGTCGCCGCTCGCCGCGCAGAAGGCGACCGCCGTGCTGAAGACGCAGGTGCGGACCGTCCAGCAGACGCTGAAGGACGAGGCGGACTTCCGGAAGGTGGCCAAGGTGGACGCCTTCGGGAACACCCCGGGCGACCAGCTGGTGCCGGCCCTGCGCGGCAAGGACGTCGTCTTCACGTTCATCGAGAGCTACGGCCGCAGCGCGATCGAGGACCCCATCGAGGCGCCCGGCGTCGACAAGACGCTGGACGCGCAGACCGCGATGCTGGAGAAGGCCGGTTACGCGGCGAAGAGCGGCTGGCTGACGTCGGCGACCTACGGCGGCAGCAGCTGGCTCGGGCACTCCACCACCATGTCGGGGCTGTGGGTCAGCAACCAGCAGCGGTACCGGACGGTCATGGCCAGCGATCACCTCAGCCTGACCAAGGCGTTCAAGAAGACCGGTGACTTCGACACGGTCGGTGTGATGCCGGGCATCCAGAAGGGCTGGCCGGAGCAGAGCTTCTACGGCCTCGACAAGGTCTACAACGCCTTCCAGCTCGGCTACAAGGGACCGAAGTTCAGCTGGTCGACCATGCCCGACCAGTACGCCCTCCAGCAGTTCCAGGAGCGGGTGCACAGCAAGAAGCCGGCCGACGGCAAGTCCCGGATGTCGTTCCTGATCCTGACCTCCAGCCACCAGCCGTGGGCGCCGATCCCGAAGATGGTGCCGTGGGACCAACTGGGCGACGGTTCGGTCTTCAACGCCATCGAGAAGGCCGGCAACAAGGCGTCGGACGTCATCGCCGACACCACCAAGTCCCGGCAGGAGTACGGCAAGTCGGTGCAGTACACGGTGACCGCGCTCACCCAGTGGCTGCAGCGCTACGGCAACGACAACACGGTGCTCGTCTTCCTCGGCGACCACCAGCCGATCGCCCGGGTCAGCGGCAACCACGCCAGCCGTGACGTACCGGTCTCGATCGTCGCCAAGGACCCGAAGGTGCTGGACGCGATCAGCTCCTGGAACTGGACCGACGGTCTGCGCCCGGCGCACGACGCCCCGGTGTGGAAGATGAGCGCGTTCCGCGACAAGTTCCTGACGGCATACGGCTCCACCCCGCACCCGAAGTCCAACTAGCCCCCGGACGTATCCAGTTCCGCGTCCTCGCTGATGCCCGCGCAGTCGTACGGGTCCTTCAGCCAGCCGTCCGGCAGCACCACCCGGTTGTTGCCGGACGTACGGCCGCGGGGCCCGTCGGCGCCGACGGGCCAGGCCTGGTCGAGGTCGAGTTCGTCCAGGCCGGCGCGGAGCTCCGCCAGGGACGAGGTGACCGCGAGGCGCCGCCGCATCTCGCTGCCGACCGCGAAGCCCTTGAGGTACCAGGCGACGTGCTTGCGGAAGTCGACCACGCCCTTGGACTCGTCGCCGAGCCACTCGCCGAGCAGGGTGGCGTGCCGGACCATGACCTCGGCGACCTGGCGCAGGGACGGCCGGGCACCGTGTCCGTCAGTGCCTCCGGCACCGGCCTGCCCCCGGCCCTCGAAGGCGGCGACCAGGTCGGCGAAGAGCCACGGCCGCCCCAGGCAGCCGCGCCCCACGACCACGCCGTCGCAGCCCGTCTCCCGGACCATCCGCAGCGCGTCCTCGGCCGACCAGATGTCGCCGTTGCCGAGCACGGGGATCTCCGGGACGTGCTCCTTCAGCCGGGCGATCGCCTCCCAGTCGGCGGTGCCGCCGTAGTGCTGGGCGGCGGTGCGGCCGTGCAGGGCGATCGCGGTGACGCCCTCCTCGACGGCGATCCGGCCGGCGTCGAGGTAGGTGATGTGGTCGTCGTCGATGCCCTTGCGCATCTTCATGGTGACCGGGAGCTCACCGGCACCGCTCACCGCCTCGCGCAGGATGGCGCGCAGCAGGTTCCGCTTGTACGGCAGGGCCGACCCGCCGCCCTTGCGCGTCACCTTCGGGACCGGGCAGCCGAAGTTCAGGTCGATGTGGTCGGCCAGGCCCTCCTCCGCGATCATGCGGACGGCCTTGCCGACGGTGGCCGGGTCGACGCCGTACAGCTGGATGGACCGGGGCTTCTCGCTCTCGTCGAAGCGGATCAGCTGCATGGTCTTCTCATTGCGCTCGACCAGCGCCCGCGTCGTGATCATCTCGCTGACGAACAGCCCCTTGAGACCGCTGGCTCCGTCCTTCGCCTCGCCTCCGGTGAAGGGTTCACCTTCGGCGAAGTCTCGGCACAGGGTCCGGAAGGGCGCGTTGGTGATCCCCGCCATGGGGGCGAGGACGACCGGCGTCCGGACGGTGTGCGGGCCGATCTGGAGGGGGGACGTGGGCTCGGGCATTCCCCCATTGTCCCGTACGCCGCGCGGTGCTCGGCCGTGATCGCACAGCACTCATTAGTTAGACGCACTATCGAAACGGGCGTACGATGGGAACCATGCCCGAGCTCAGTCCCCACCGCCGGATGCTCGTCCTGGCGATCTGCTGCACGAGCCTGCTCGTCGTGAGTCTCGACACGACCGCGCTGAATGTCGGCCTGCCGTCCATGCAGCGCGAGCTGCACGCCTCGACGGCGGGGCTGCAGTGGACGATCGACGCGTACACGCTGGTCCTGGCCTCGCTCCTGATGCTCGCCGGTTCCACCGGCGACCGGATCGGCCGCAAGAAGGTCTTCATGACCGGCCTGGTCGTCTTCTCGACCGGCTCGCTGCTCTGCTCCCTCGCGCCGAACCTCGACTCGCTGATCGCCTTCCGCATGGTCCAGGCGGTCGGTGGTTCGATGCTCAACCCGGTCGCCATGTCGATCATCACCAACACCTTCACCAACCCGCGCGAGCGGGCCCGCGCGATCGGGGCGTGGGGCGCGGTGATCGGCATATCCATGGCCGCCGGCCCGCTGGTCGGCGGCCTGCTCGTGGAGTCGGTCAGCTGGCGCGCGATCTTCTGGGTCAACCTCCCGGTGGGCCTTGCGGCCGTCCTGCTGACGCTGCGCTTCGTGCCGGAGTCCCGGGCACCGAAGGCCCGCCGCCCCGACCCGGTGGGCCAGGTCCTGGTCATCGCCCTGTTCGGCTCGCTGACCTACTCGATCATCGAGGCACCGACGGCGGGCACGGGCACGGTCCTCCCCTTCGCCGCGGTGGCCCTCGCCGCCCTGCTGGCCCTCCTGTGGTACGAGCCGCGACGCGAAGAACCCCTCATCGACCTGCGTTTCTTCCGCTCCGCGCCGTTCAGCGGCGCGACCGTGATCGCGATCAGCGCGTTCGCCTCGCTCGGCGGCTTCCTGTTCCTGTCCACGCTCTACCTGCAGAACGTGCGCCGTCTCGACGCCCTGCACGCGGGCCTGTGGATGCTGCCGATGGCGGTCCCGCTGTTCCTGTGCGCGCCGCTGGCGGGCCGCCTGGTGGGCAGCCGGGGGCCGCGCCTGCCGCTGGTGATCGCGGGCATCGCGATGACCGCCAGCGCCGTCCTCTTCGCCGCGTTCCAGGCGGAGACCTCGAACAGCACCCTTTTCGTCGGCTACCTCCTGTTCGGCATCGGCTTCGGCTTCGTGAACGCCCCGATCACCAACACGGCGGTGTCGGGCATGCCGAGGGCCCAGGCCGGCGTCGCCGCCGCGGTCGCCTCCACCAGCCGCCAGCTGGGCCAGACCCTCGGCGTCGCGGTGATCGGCGCGGTCCTGGCCTCCGGGATCGGCTCGTCGTCGTACGCCGACAAGTTCGTGACCGCCGCCCGCCCCGGCTGGTGGATCCTGGTCGGCTGCGGCCTCGCGGTCCTGCTCCTGGGAGCGATGACCAACGGCCGCTGGGCCCGCGCCACCGCCGAACGGGCCGCACAGCGCCTGGAGTCACCGGAGATCCGCGACGTCGTGGGGACGGCGGAGCGGGTCTAGGGGGTCCAGGGGGTCCAGGGGGTCCAGGGGGTCCAGGGGGTCCAGGGGGTCCAGGGGGTCCAGGGGGCGAACGCGAGTCGCCGCGCGGTGCGAGCCGTGCCGGCCGCGTCTCAAAGGACCGGTCTCCGCCGCCCTGTTCGTCAGCAGGAACGCAGCGAGCGGCGGTGCCGGGCGAGGACGGCCTGGCGCAGGGCGCCCAGGGCCAGGGACTGCAGCAGGGCCGAGACGACGACCGTGGTGACGAAGAACCAGTTCGGGGTGTCCGCGCGCCAGGCCGTCCTGCCGAGCGCCGAGACCAGCGGGAACACCGGGAAGGTGACCAGGGGCGGCCAGAGCCAGGCGTAGTCGCCGGCGTGGTCGTCCGCGTGGGCGGAGTCGGCGGCGGCCTTGGCGATGACGACGGCGACCAGGCCGAGGTAGGCCACCGAGAGGCGGTTGGTGAGCATCAGCCGGACAACAGTGCGGGCCGGGCCGGATTCCATCGTCGTCTCCCCCGTGGCCGGTGGTCGGTTCCTCTGCCTGTCTGCATCGTCATCGTCGGGGAAGGACCGTGCCCCGGTCCTGAGTACGGGTACTCAGTCGCGCGAACGAGTTCCCGTGGACCGGCCAGGAGTTCGGCTACCCCGTGCACACCAGGTCGTACAGCTGCTCCAGACGCTCTCGCGAGCCGTCGTCCGCCGGGGCGTAGGTGACCATCCGCGCCCCGGACGCCTGGTTCAGGAACAGGTCCGTGTGTTCCAGGGTGAGGAGGCCGACGTACGGGTTGAGGAACTCCTTGGTCCTGGCGCGCAGATCCATCACCTCGTAGCGCCGCCAGTTCTCGCGGAACTCCGGGGACTCCGCGATCAGACGTTTGACCAGCATCTTCCAGGCCGGCTCGGTGAGATGGCCGGCCATGGACGCGCGGAGCTTCGCGGCCATGAGGCGGCGGGTCTCCTCCAGGTGCACGATGGAGCGCCGCCACTCGGGGTGGGTGTAGACGAGGATCATGGAGTTGCGGTCCTCGGGCGGGACCGCGTCCAGGTCGCCCATCAGGCGGGCGTAGGTGCGGTTGTAGGCCAGGATGTCGTAGCGGCTGTTCTGGACGGAGGCCGGCAGGGGTTCCAGGGAGCGGAGTATCTCCTGCAGGGCCGGGGTGACGCCCGTACAGCTCGCGGCCGGGGTCGGGTCGACGGCTTCGGCCAGCTGGAAGAGGTGGGCGCGCTCGCTGCCGTCGAGCTGGAGGGTGCGGGCGAGGGCGTCCAGGACCTGGACGGAGACCTGGATGTCCCGGGCCTGTTCCAGCCACGTGTACCAGGTGACGCCGACCGCGGAGAGCTGCGCGACCTCCTCGCGGCGCAGGCCGGGAGTGCGGCGGCGGGTGCCGCGCGGCAGACCCACCTCCTCCGGGGTGATCCGCTCACGGCGGCTGCGCAGGAACGCGGCCAGCTCGTGCCGCCGGACGTCCGCGCCCCGGGCCGGGGCCGCCGTCGGACGGAGGTTCGTCTTCTCCTGCGCCGTCGTCGTCATGGCTCCAGACTGCCGCGCCGCCGATCCTGTTGCCAGGTACTTCTGCTACCAGGAGAAGGAGACTCTGGTACCAGTCTGAGCCAGGCCGCAGGCTCGGGTGCATGACCGAAACCGCCACCACCGCGACCGTACGGTCCCCCTCCGTCCCACCGGCGCTCGGCGGCCCCGGACTGTTCACCGTCCTGCTGGCCGCCGCCCTTCCCCTCATCGACTTCTTCATCGTCAACGTCGCCCTGCCCACCATCGGCGCCGACCTGCACGCGGGCGAGGCGGTCCTGGAACTCGTCGTCGCCGGCTACGGCGTCGCCTACGCCGTGCTGCTGGTGCTCGGCGGCCGGCTCGGCGACCTGTTCGGGCGCCGCCGGCTCTTCCTCGGCGGCATGGCCGCGTTCGGGCTGACCTCGCTGGCGTGCGGGCTCGCGCCCAGCGCCTGGTCGCTGGTGGCCGCCCGGGTCGCCCAGGGCGCCGCGTCGGCCGCGATGCTCCCGCAGGTCCTCGCCACCATCCAGGCCGCCACCAGCGGCGGCCGCCGCGCCCGCGCCATGAGCCTGTACGGCGCCACCGCGGGCCTGTCCATGGTGGCCGGGCAGATACTCGGCGGCATCCTGGTCGCCGCCGACATCGCGGGGACGGGATGGCGGTCGGTGTTCCTGGTCAACGTGCCCGTCGTGGTCGTCGGCCTGGTGCTCGGCGCACGGTTCGTCCCGGAGACCCGGTCGCAGAAGCCCGAGCCCGTCGACGGACCCGGGACCGTGCTGCTCGCCGTCTCCCTGCTCACCCTCCTCGCCCCGCTCACCGAGGGCCGGGCGGCGGGCTGGCCGCTGTGGACCTGGCTGTCGCTGGCCGCGTTCCCGGGCGTGGCCGTCGCGTTCTACGCCGTGGAGCGCCGCGCCGACCGCACGGGCCGTACGCCGCTGGTCCCGCCCAGCCTGTTCGAACTCGCCTCGCTGCGCCGGGGACTGGCGATGATGCTGCCGTTCTCCATCGGGTTCAGCGGGTTCATGTTCGTGATCGCCGTGGCCCTGCAGAGCGGGGAGCACCTGGGTCCGGTCGCGGCCGGAACGGCGCTCGCGCCGATGGCGGTCGCCTTCCTGTTCGTCTCGCTCGCCGGGCCCCGGCTGATCGCCCGGTACGGCAGCCGGGTGGTGACCGCCGGGTCCGTGATCCAGGTGGTCGGCCTGGTCCTCGTCGTGCTCGCCGCCGTGCGGGACTGGCCGCACCTGGACCTGGTCGGTCTGCTGCCCGGGGTCGCGGTCGCCGGCGCCGGTCAGGCCCTGCAACTCCCCAACGTGCTGCGCCTGGTGATGTCGGAGGTGCCGCCCGCGCGGGCCGGGGTGGGCAGTGGCGTGATGGTCACCACCCAGCAGTCCGCGCTCGCCCTCGGCGTGGCCACCCTGGGCACCCTCTTCCTCTCCCTGGTCCCGCACCAGGGCATGCGGGACGCCCTGGTCGTCACCCTGCTGGTACAGCTGGGCCTGGTGGTGCTGACCGGCCTGCTCAGCCTGCGGCTGCCCCGCACCGTGAGCTGACCGGGCCGCACTCCCGCGGCCCTGCGGCTACCCGCCGGTCCCGCCCAGTTCGAACCAGACGATCTTGCCGGTGCCCAGGCGCGTGGTGCCCCAGCGCCGGGCCAGCCGGTGCACCAGGTAGAGGCCGCGGCCGTGTTCGTCGGTGGCCTTGGCCTGGCGCAGCCTGGGCAGCTGCGGCACGTCGTCGCCGACCTCGCAGCGCAGCACGTCCGTGTGCAGCAGCCGCAGGCTGATCGGGCGGGAGGCGTGCCGTACGGCGTTGGTGACGATCTCGCTGACCAGCAGCTCGGCGGTGTCGCTGAGGTCCTCCAGGCCCCAGCCGGCCAGGGCCTGCCGGGTGAGCCGGCGGGCCCGGCCGGGGGCGCCGGCCTCCGGTTCCAGCGTCCAGTACGCCACGTCGCTCGGCGCGATCCCGTCGAAGCGGGCGGCGAGCAGCGCGATGTCGTCGTCCCGGTCGCCCGGCCCGAGCATGTCGAGCACCTCGTCGCACAGCGCCTCCAGCGGCGGCGGCCGGTCGGGTCCGGTCAGCTGGGCGGTGGCGGCGAGCTTCTCGCGCAACTGCTCGATGCCGGTCCACACGTCGCGCAGCCGGGACTCCACCAGGCCGTCGGTGTAGAGGAGCAGGGTGGCGCCGGTGGGGGCGTCCAGCTCGACCGCCTCGAAGTCGATGCCGCCGACGCCGATCGGGGCGCCCGGCGGCACCGTGAGGACCTCCGTCTTGCCGCCCGGGTACAGCAGGATGGGCGGCGGATGGCCGGCGTTGGCGATGGTCATGCGGTGCGAGACCGGGTCGTAGACGACGTACAGGCAGGTGGCCATGCGGTCGGTGCCGAGCCGCTGGGCCTGTTCGTCGAGGTGGTGCAGGACCTCCTGCGGGGGCAGGTCGAGGCCGGCCAGGGTCAGCGCGGTGGTGCGCAACTGGCCCATGACGGCGGCCGAGGTCATGGAGTGGCCCATGACGTCGCCCACGACCAGCGCCACCCGGCTGCCGGGCAGCGGGATGGCGTCGTACCAGTCGCCGCCGACCCGCGCGGTCTCGGCGGCGGGCAGATAGCGGGCGGCCAAGCGGACGCCGGTGGGCCGGGGCAGCGTCTGCGGCAGCATGGCGCGCTGGAGCCGGTCGGCGATGAAGGCCTCCCTGCTGTACAGCACGGCCTTGTCGACGCCGAGCGCGGTGTGGGTGGCGAGCTGGGCGGCGACCAGCAGGTCGGCGGGTTCGAACGCCAGGCGCTCGGGCCGGCGCAGGAAGACGACCGCGCCGGTGACCCGGCGCCGTCCGCGCAGCGGGGCGAGGATGGCGTGCGAGCCGACCCAGCCGTTCAACGCGCTGTCGGCGCCGACGAGTTCGCCCAGCGCGGCGCGGGTCGGCGGGGTGTCGGCGAACACCGGCCGGACCCCGCGCAGCACCTCGGCGAGGGCGCCGCCGGGTATCACCTCGCTCCAGTCGGAGGCGTCCAGGTCGTCCTGTTCGTCGTCGACCGTCTCCGCGGGCCAGACCAGGCCCTCGGCGCCGGGGCCCTTGAGCCGGTCGGTGCGGCGCAGCCGCAGCACGGCCGGGCCGTTGGGACGTTCGTCGCCGACCGGCAGCGGGTCGCGCAGGTAGACGAGGGCCGCGTCGGAGTACGTCGGTACGGCGGCCCGGCACAGGCCGAGCACGATCTCGTCGGTCTCGAAGCCGCGGGCGATCCGCCGGGTGGCGGCGCCGACGTAGCGCAGCCGGTCCTCGTCCGGGGCCTTCGGCGCGGCGGGCGGCCCGGCGCCGAGGGCGTCCTCGCGCACACCGAGCGCGGTCTGCGCCGACAGCGCGTCGGCCAGGGCGATGTCGTCCGCCACGAAGTCCTCCCGGTCCGGGCGCCGCAGGAACACCGCCACGCCCACGACGGCGTCGGGTGCGCGCAGCGGGGCGAGCAGGACCCGGTTGCCCTGCGGGAGGCGGACCGCCGTCCCCAGGAGTTCGTGCAGGGCCTTGTCCATGTCATCGGGGTTGTCGGGATCGTGGGGGCCGCGGGGGTCGTCGGGTCCCCGGCCGCGCGCCCTGCCGCACCGCAGGACGGCGGCGAGCGCGCCGTCGGGTGCCACCGGTCTCGACTGCGGGGGCATCCCGCCCATGGCGCCGCCGAGTTCGGAGGATGCGCCGTCCAACTCCAGGCGCTCCGGCTCCGACCGGTCCGGCGACCGGTCGCCGAGGTAGACGAACATGCCGTCCGCCAGGTCCGGGACCGTCACCCGGTACAGCTCACGGACAGCCTCGGCCGCGCCCTCGGCGCGAGCGATCCGGCGGCCGGCAACGGCCAGGAAACGTTGAGGATCCGGCAGCATCGCCTCTCCGTGCCGGTGGCCGCTTCACAAGGTCGCCTTCATCTTGAGCCAGGGTCAATTCCCTGTCCAGGGTTTCCGCCGGTACACCAAGTCCGGCTCATGATCCGGCGGTTGGGACGGGAACGGGCAAAAGGGCCTCCGGGGGCGCCCGGACCTCCGGCGCGGCCGGCGCGGCCGGGTCCGGTCCGCTGTGTGAACTCCGGGCGCGTCCTCGCTAAAACCCGGTGAAGAAAGCCCCGTTGATGTTGGTCTTGCTGCACACTCCTTGCCGTCGACCGCCGTCGACACATGCCGGCCAGCAGACCGGGCCAGACTCCGGAGGCGTCATGTCGCAGATCGACGAGAGCAAGGTCAGCCGCTGGGACCAGCACGGCCGGGAACACGTGGTCCGGGTGCGGCGCACGGGTGTGCAGCGCACCATCACCTGCGACACCTGCGGCTGGCGCAAGGGCGCGCAGTTCCTGCCCTGGCTGAAGGCGCAGGAGCATCTGGCCGAGGCCCACCAGGCCACCGTGGACCCCGCGGGCGCCCAGCCCTCGCGATGACTTCCCACCGGTGCGGGCGCGTTGCCCGCCGCCGGTGCAGGTGCGCTACCGCCGCCTGTGCAGGTGCACTGCCGGCCGCGCCGTCCGGAAGGCCGACCGCTGACCGGCTCCGCCCCCGCCACACGCCGGCCCCTGCGGGTCCCGGCGACCGACAAGAAGGTCCGCAGTCCGCTCCCGGCCGCCGGCACCCGCAACTCCCGACACCCGACACCCAGCACCCAGCACCCAGCACCCAGCACCCAGCACCCAGCAAGAAGTACCGCCCCGGCCGCCGGCACCCACGACTCCCGGCACCCGGCAAGAAGCACCGCTCCCGGCCGTGGCCGTCAACGTGCGCGGAGGCCCTGCAGCAGCAGCTCCACCAGCGACCCGAAGTCCGCCTCGGCCTGCGGCCGCTCCCACTCCCGCGCATAGCCCGGGTCGTGGAAGCGGCCGGTGGCCTGGAAGACGGCCCGGGCCGCGACGGCGGGGTCGGGCACCGCGAAGACACCCCTTTCGGCCCCGTCCCGGATGATCCCGGCCAGCTGGCCGGTCAGGTCGGCGATGTGCTCGGTGACCGCCGGGCCGTTCTCGTCGGCCAGCACCATGTAGGTGGCGAACAGCTCCGGGTCGGCGCCCGCCTTGCGCCGCTTCGCCTCGAACAGGGCCCGCAGCCAGTCCCGCAGCCGGGCCCGCGGGTCCCCGTCCCCGGCCGCGATGCCGGACAGCTGCTCCGAGGTGCGGTCCAGCCACCTCTTCGTCACCGCTTCCCGCAGCGCCGCCTTGGTCCGGAAGTGCCGGTAGACACTGCCGTGGCTGACGCCGAGCGCGCGGGCCACGTCCACCACGGTCGCCTTGGCCGGGCCGTGCCGGCGCAGCACCTCCTCGGTCGCCTCGAGGATGCGCTCGGCGGTCAGGGCCGGGGTCGGGGTCGGGGACGTCGCTGCCATGACCTAGACGGTACCTGGCGCCGTGGTCAGTGCTCCGTGCCGAGATGGCTCATCTGAGTGGCCGGGTAGCGGGTGCCCGCCGCCGCGTCCGCCGGCACGGCCTCCTCGATCGCCGCGAGGTCGGCCTCGTCCAGGGTGACGTCCAGCGCGCCCAGCGACTCGGCGAGGCGCTCGCGGGTGCGGGCGCCGATGAGCGGCACGATGTCGTTGCCGTGCCGCGCGCCCTGGGCGAGCACCCAGGCGATGGCGATCTGCGCGACGGTCACGCCCTTGTCGTCGGCGATCTTGCGCAGCGCGTCGACGAGGTCGAGGTTGTGCTGGAGGTTCTCGCCCTGGAAGCGCGGCGAGACGGCCCGGAAGTCGCCCGCGCCGAGCTGCCGGTCACGGGTGAAGTGGCCGGAGATCAGGCCGCGGGAGAGGACGCCGTACGCGGTGATGGCGATGCCCAGCTCACGGGTGGTCGGCAGGATCTCCCGCTCGATGTCGCGGGTGATGATCGCGTACTCGATCTGCAGGTCGGAGATGGGCGCGGTGGCGGCGGCCCGCCGGATGTCCGCCACGCTCGCCTCGCTGAGGCCGATGTGCCGGACGTGCCCCTTCTCGACCAGTTCGGCGATGGCGCCGACCGTCTCCTCGATCGGCACCTCCGGGTCGACGCGGGCGATCCGGTAGACGTCGATGTGGTCGACGCCGAGGCGCTGCAGGGAGTAGGCGGCGAAGTTCTTCACGGCGGCCGGGCGGCCGTCATAAGCGTTCCAGCCGCCGTCCGGGTCGCGCAGGGCGCCGAACTTGACGCTGGTCAGCGCCTTCTCGCGGAGGGCGGCGGGGGCGGTGCGCAGGGCCTCGCCGATCAGCATCTCGTTGTGGCCCATGGCGTAGAAGTCGCCGGTGTCGAGCAGGGTGACGCCCGCGTCGAGGGCGGCGTGGACGGTGGCGATCGACTCGGCACGGTCGACCTCGCCGTACAGCGGCGACATGCCCATGCAGCCGAGGCCGAGGGCGGAGACCTGGGGGCCGGTGGATCCGAGGGAACGGGTCTGAATCGTCATGGCTCCACCCTGACATGACAGATGACAGATTTCAATATCTGTCATTCCATCGCCGCTCCGGGAGGACCCGCACGCCGCGCCGTCCGGCCGCCCCCTCACCCCCCACCACACCGCCACCCAAAAAAGCCCGCCCTCCAGCCGACCGAGTCGGCTGGAGGGCGGGCGAGGTGACGGAAGGGGCGCGGACCTAGCAGCCCAACAGGCGGCCGGCGAGGTAGCCCTCGATCTGGTCCAGGGAAACCCGCTCCTGCTTCATCGAGTCACGCTCCCGGACCGTGACCGCGTTGTCCTCGAGCGTGTCGAAGTCGACGGTCACGCAGTACGGCGTGCCGATCTCGTCCTGACGGCGGTAGCGGCGGCCGATCGCACCCGCGTCGTCGAACTCGATGTTCCAGTTCTGCCGCAGCGCCTGGGCGAGACCCTTGGCCTTCGGGGACAGCTCGGGGTTGCGGGACAGCGGCAGGACCGCGACCTTGACCGGGGCCAGGCGGTGGTCCAGGCGGAGCACCGTGCGCTTCTCCAGCTTGCCCTTGGCGTTCGGCGCCTCGTCCTCGACGTACGCGTCGAGGAGGAACGCGAGCATGGCACGGCCGACACCGGCCGCCGGCTCGATGACGTACGGCGTCCAGCGCTCCCCGGCCTCCTGGTCGAAGTAGGAGAGGTCCTGGCCGGAGGCCTTGGAGTGGGCGCCGAGGTCGTAGTCGGTGCGGTTGGCGACACCTTCCAGCTCGCCCCACTCGCTGCCGCCGAACTGGAAGCGGTACTCGATGTCAGCGGTGCGCTTGGAGTAGTGGGAGAGCTTCTCCTTCGGGTGCTCGTACCACCGCATGTTCTCCTCGCGCAGGCCCAGGCCGGTGTACCAGTTCCAGCGCTGCTCCATCCAGTACTCCTGCCACTTCTCGTCCTCGCCCGGCTTGACGAAGAACTCCATCTCCATCTGCTCGAACTCGCGGGTGCGGAAGATGAAGTTGCCGGGCGTGATCTCGTTGCGGAAGGACTTGCCCATCTGCGCGATGCCGAACGGCGGCTTGCGGCGCGAAGTGGTCTGCACCTGGGCGAAGTTGGTGAAAATACCCTGGGCGGTCTCGGGGCGCAGGTAGGCGACGGAGCCGCTGTCCTGGGTCGGGCCGAGGTGGGTGGAGAGCAGACCCGAGAACTGCTTGGGCTCGGTGAACTGGCCCTTGTTGCCGCAGTTCGGGCAGTTGACGTCCGCCAGGCCGTTCTCCGGGAGGCGGCCGTGCTTGGCCTCGTAGGCCTCCTCCAGGTGGTCCGCGCGGAACCGCTTGTGACAGGCGGTGCACTCGGTCAGCGGGTCCGTGAAGGTGGCGACGTGACCGGAGGCCACCCAGACCTCGGAGGCCAGGATGACGGACGAGTCGATACCGACCACGTCCTCGCGCGACGTCACCATGTAGCGCCACCACTGGCGCTTCAGGTTCTCCTTGAGCTCGACACCCAGCGGCCCGTAGTCCCAGGCGGCGCGCTGGCCGCCGTAGATCTCACTGCACGGGAATACGAAGCCTCGGCGCTTGCTCAGGCTGACGATGGTGTCGATCTTGTCGGCGGCCACGGTGCTCTCTTCATTACGACGACGGGCGACGAAGCGAGACGCTTCACAGCGAATGCTTCAGCGTACCGGCGGGTCCTGCCCCTCAACCAAATCGGTTCCCCTTACCGGACCCCTTGTGACCGGCCCCTCGTCGCCGGCCTCTCACCGACCTCCCACCGGGGCTTGTTGACAATGGTTTCCATATTTGTTGAAAATGACTCTCATGAACATACGACGCCGCCTCACAGCCGCGGCCGCCGCGACCACCGTCACCGCACTCGGCATGACGGCCCTCACCGCCTGCGGCGGCGCCGCCACGGCGGCCCGGACCGGGAAGTTCGACGTCGTCGCGTCGTTCTATCCGATGGCCTTCCTCGCCGACCGGATCGGCGGCAGCCACGTGCACGTCACCAGCCTCACCAAGCCCGGCCAGGAGCCGCACGACCTGGAGATCAGCCCGAAGCAGATCATCGGGATCGAGAAGTCCGACGCGGTCCTCTACCTGAAGAACCTCCAGCCCTCCGTCGACGCCGCGGTCGCCCAGTCGTCCGTGGGCACGAAGATCGACGCGGCCTCCCTCACCACGCTGGAGAAGCACGGCAACGAGGTCGGCGGGCACGCGGCCGCCCACGACCCCTCGAAGAACGAGGATCTGACCGGCCTCGACCCGCACATCTGGCTCGACCCGGTGCGCTACGCCCAGGTCGCCCAGGGCGTCGGCAAGGCCTTCGAGAAGGCCGACCCGGACCACGCGGCCGACTACCGGAAGAACACCGCGGCCCTGGTCAAGCAGCTCGACGCCCTCGACATCCAGTTCAAGGACGGCCTCGCGCACACCAGGACCAAGGTCTTCATCACCACCCACGCCGCCTTCGGCTACCTCGCCGAGCGCTACGGCCTGACCGAGGAGGCCATCAACGGCCTCGACCCCGAGTCGGAGCCGAGCGCGGCCCGCGTCCGGGACCTGGAGACCATGGCCAAGGCCGACGGCGTCACCACTGTGTTCTACGAGACGCTCGTCAGCGACAAGACCGCCAGGACCATCGCCGCCGACGCCGGGCTGAAGACGGACGTCCTCGACCCGATCGAGGGCATCACCGGCAAGTCCCGCGGCCGGGACTACTTCGCGGTCCAGGAAGCCAACCTCAAGGCGCTCCAGCAGGCAACGGGCGCCAAGTGACAGGAGACGACGAGATGACCGGCGAGCCCGTCATATCGCTGCGCGGCGTGACCGCCGAACTGGGCTCGCGCCCCGTCCTGCGTGGCATCGACCTGGCCGTGCACCGCGGTGAGGTCGTCGCGCTGCTGGGCGCGAACGGCTCCGGCAAGTCGACCGCGATCCGCACCATCGTCGGCCAGGTGCCGGCCGGCGGCGACATAGCCCTGTTCGGCACCCCCCGCCGTACCTTCAGGGACTGGTCGCGGGTCGGGTACGTACCGCAGCGCACCACCGCCGCGGGCGGGGTCCCGGCCACGGTCACCGAGGTCGTCTCCGCCGGCCGCCTCTCCCGCACCCGCTTCGGCCTCTTCCGCAAGGCCGACCACGCGGCCGTACGGCACGCCCTGGACCTGGTCGGCATGGCGGACCGGGCCCGGGACAACGTGGAGGCGCTCTCCGGCGGCCAGCACCAGCGGGTGCTGATCGCCCGCGCACTGGTCGCCGAGCCCGAGTTGCTGATCATGGACGAGCCGATGGCGGGCGTCGACCTGGCCAGCCAGGAGATCCTCGCGGGAACCCTGCGCGAGCAGGTGAGGCAGGGCACCACGGTCCTCCTCGTCCTGCACGAGCTGGGTCCGCTGGAGCCGCTGATCGACCGCGCCGTGGTCCTGCGCGACGGCTGCGTCCTGCACGACGGCCCGCCCCCGCGCGCCGTCGGCCAGCACGCCCTGCCCGGCCACGACCACGTCCACCCCCACGACCGACACACACCCCTGCGCACCGGACTGCTGAGCTGATGGACTTCCTGAACTTCGCCTTCATGCAGCGGGCCCTGCTCGCCGCCGTCCTGGTCGGCATCACCGCCCCCGCCGTCGGCATCTACCTGGTCCAGCGCCGCCAGGCCCTGATGGGCGACGGCATCGGCCACGTGGCGATGACCGGTGTGGGGCTGGGCTTCCTGCTCTCGACCTCCCCCGTCTGGATGGCGACGGCCGTCTCCGTCCTCGGCGCCGTCGTCATGGAACTGATCCGCTGGTACGGCCGTACCCGCGGCGACATCGCCCTCGCGATGCTCTTCTACGGCGGCATGGCCGGCGGGGTGATGCTGATCAACCTCGCGCCGGGCGGCTCCAACGCCAACCTGATGTCGTACCTCTTCGGCTCGCTGTCGACGGTGTCCGAGTCGGACGTGACCGCGATCTGCCTGCTGGCGGCCTTCGTCCTCGCGGTCACCCTCGGCCTGCGCCGGCAACTGTTCGCGGTGAGCCAGGACGAGGAGTTCGCGCGGGTCACCGGTCTGCCGGTACGGGCGCTCAACCTGCTGACGGCGGTCACGGCGGCGGTGACCGTGACGGTCGCGATGCGGGTGGTGGGCCTGCTGCTGGTCTCCGCGCTCATGGTCGTCCCGGTGGCCGCGGCCCAGCAGCTGAGCCGCAGCTTCGCGGCCACGTTCGTGATCGCCGTCGCGATCGGTGTGACGGTGACGGTCGGAGGCACGATCACCTCCTACTACCGGTACGTCCCGCCGGGTGCGACGATCGTGCTGCTGGCCATCGCCGCGTTCGTCGCGCTGAGCCTGCTGGCCGCCCCGCTGGCCCGCCGACGCGCCCGCGCGGCAGCCGCGCGACAGCCCGCGGGGGATCCGGCGGAGTGCGCGATTCCGGCCACCAGGGGGGCCGCCGACGAGGTCGGCGTCTGAACGCCCTCGGCGCGGGCTGGCACAATGGCCCGGCAGAGGCAGTGACGTGAGGAGGCAACCGGTGACGACCGCTGGACCGCCCGTGAAGGGCCGCTCGACCCGTCAGCGGGCAGCCGTGGCGGCGGCCCTGGAGGAGGTCGAGGAGTTCCGCAGCGCGCAGGAACTGCACGACATGCTCAAGCACAAGGGCGACTCGGTCGGCCTGACCACCGTCTACCGCACGCTCCAGAACCTCGCCGACGCCGGCGAGGTGGACGTCCTGCGCACGTCCGACGGCGAGTCGGTGTACCGCCGCTGCTCCACGGGCGAGCACCACCATCACCTGGTCTGCAGAGTCTGCGGCAAGGCGGTGGAGGTGGAGGGCCCGGCGGTGGAGACATGGGCCGAGGCCGTCGCCGCCGAGCACGGCTACGTCAACGTCGCCCACACCGTCGAGATCTTCGGCACCTGCGCGGACTGCGCCGGGGCCGCGGCGGGCTGCTGAGCTATCCGCGCGTGGCGTGCCGGTCGAGGATCGCGCGCAGCCGGTCGGCGTCGGCGGGGTCCGGGAGGCCGCGCTTGGGCAGCACGGTGAAGCAGGAGGCGTTCTTGTCGTCGCTGTAGGTGATGAAGGCGTCTTCGGTCTCCCGGTAGCGGGGCTGCGCCACCCAGTTGACCGACGTCGTGCTGTTGTCGGTGGCCACCGTCAGCCCGGCGTCCGCCACGGTCGCGCGGTACGTGCCGTTGCGGACGGCGAGCTTGAGGAAGGCACGGGCCTGGAGCCGGGGCGTGCAGAGCAGCAGAGCCGCGGCCAGGGGCATCCAGATCAGCAGGAACCAGTCGGGTTTGTCGCGGCCCGCCAGCGACAGCGAGGCGTTCAGCACGAAAGCGAACGCAATAAGACCGACGGCCCAGCGCCGCACCCACCCCCGCCGTCGCCGCAACCGCTCGCGTTCCCGCAGCGCCCCCAGGAAATCCCCCGCGACCGGCTGGTACGCCAGCTCGACCACGCCCTGACCGGCGTCCCGCCCCATGTCCATGACCATGGGACGGATCGTAGCGGTGCCGGTCAGCTCCGGCCGAAGCGCTTCTCCAGCCCGTTCAGGTCGTAGGACCTGCGGCAGGGCCGTTCCAGACGCGGGAGACGGGGGGTGGCCGGGGAGGAGTCTTCCGCATCCTCGACGGCCCTCGTGAACGGCGGGTGGCCGTCAGGTGCCCGACGGTTCCTCCTCCGTGCGGCCCTCCATGGCCAGCAGTTCCTCGTTGGGGATGGCCCCGCCGAACCGCCGGTCGCGGGAGGCGAACTCGAGGCACGCCCGCCACAGGTCACGGCGGTCGAAGTCGGGCCACAGGACGTCCTGGAAGACCATCTCGGCGTAAGCGCTCTGCCAGATCAGGTAGTTGGAGGTGCGCTGCTCGCCACTGGGGCGCAGGAACATGTCCACGTCCGGCATGTCGGCGTAGTACATGTGCTTCTGGATGGTCTTCTCGGTGATCTTCGACGGGTCGAGCCGGCCGGCCCTGACCTCCTCGGCGATCGCCTGCACCGCGTCGGTGATCTCCGCCCGGCCGCCGTAGTTCATGCAGAAGTACAGGGTGAGCAGGTCGTTGTCCTTGGTCTGCTCCTGGGCGACCTGGAGTTCCTTGGCGACCGACCTCCACAGCCGGGGCATCCGGCCCGCCCAGCGCACCCGGACGCCGAGTGCGTCGAGCTGGTCGCGGGACTTGCGGATGAAGTCGCGGTTGAAGTTCATCAGGAAGCGGACCTCTTCGGGCGAGCGCTTCCAGTTCTCCGTGGAGAAGGCGTACAGGGAGATGTTACGGACGCCGATCTCGATCGCGCCCTGGAGCACGTCCAGGACCTGCTCGGCGCCGACCTTGTGGCCCTCGGTGCGCGGCAGGCCGCGCTCCTTCGCCCAGCGGCCGTTCCCGTCCATGACGATGGCCACATGGTCCGGGACCAGCTCGCCCGGGAGCTTGGGCGGGCGGGCGCCGGACGGGTGCGGTTCCGGCGTCCTGTACTCGCGGCGCTGGCGTCCCAGGATCCCGCGTACGACCATGTGCTTCTCGTCTCCCTCTGGCTTTTCTCGCTAGTTCTTCTCTACGTACCTGAGCGAGCGCAGCCCGCGCTCCAGATGCCAGTGCAGATAGGCGGACACCAGCCCGCTGCCCTCCCGGACGTACCGTGCCTCGGCCGCGTCCGCGGTCTCCCAGTCTCCCGTAAGCAGCGCGCCGAGCAGAACCAGGGTCTGCGGCGAGGGCACGACGCTGCCGGGCACCCGGCAGTCGACGCAGACGGTGCCGCCGGAGCCGACCGAGAAGAAGCGGTTCGGGCCGGGCATGCCGCACTTGGCGCAGGCGTCGAAACTGGGCGCGTAGCCGTTGACGGCCAGGGAGCGCAGCAGGAAGGCGTCGAGGACGAGATGCGGGGCGTGCTCCCCGCGGGCGAGGGTCCTGAGCGCGCCCACGAGCAGCAGGTACTGCTGCACGGCCGGCTCGCCCTCGTGGTCGGTGAACCGCTCGGCGGTCTCCAGCATGGCCGTCCCGGCGGTGTACCGCGCGTAGTCGGCGACGATCCCGCCGCCGTACGGCGCGATGGTCTCGCTCTGCGTGCACAGCGGCAGCCCGCGCCCGACCAGCTCGCTCCCCCGGGCGAAGAACTGCACGTCGACATGGGAGAACGGCTCCAGCCGGGCCCCGAACTTCGACTTGGTCCGCCGCACCCCACGAGCCACGGCCCGCACCCGCCCGTGCCCACGGGTGAGCAAGGTGATGATCCGGTCCGCCTCGCCCAGCTTCTGGGTACGCAGCACGACGCCGTCGTCACGGAAGAGACTCATGCCGCACCGGCCCCTCCGCGTGGCCACAGCATGATCCGGTCCGCCGCACCCGGCTTCTGGGTGCGCGGCACGGTGCCGTCGTCGCGGAACAGGCTCATGGCCCCATTCTGCCCTGCCCGCGGCGGGCGCCGGGCAAAGGAGGCTTCAGGGGGTCCTGCCGCGGCTGCGGGCGGTGGCGTGGGCGGTGGCCGCGCCGATCCGTTCGGCCTGGGTGGCGACGCGTACGGCGTCCGGGTGCGCGTCCCACTCCCGGCCTCCCCCGTACGGCCGCAACTGCACGTAGGGGCCCTCGTGGCCCATGACGATGCCCAGCCGTCCGGTGCGGGTGTCGACGGCGCAGGAGCCGATGGGGAGGTTCATCGCGTTCACCTCACCTGGCTCCCCCGCCCCCGGGAATTTCACGCTTCGCATCACCGGTGTGGCGCTGCGTGCCTAGACTCGGCCGGAGTCTGTCCCGGGCTCCGGGCGGCTCCTACATCAGCCCCGCACCCGCGAGGTACTTCGCCACGCACTCGGTCTCCTCCCGCGACAGGGGCACCTGGGGGTCGGCCGTGACCGGGCAGTCGATCACCCCGCGCAGGTGCAGCGCCGCCTTGAACGCCCCGAGCCCCGCCGAGCTGCCGCCCATCCGGGCCGGGTCCCCGGCGCCGGTCATCCGGAAGAGGCCGCACAGCCGCTCCTGTTCCGCCCGCGCCCGGTCCCAGTCGCCCGCGCGGCAGAGGCGGACCAGGCGCACGTAGCCGTCCGGGTCGACGTTGGCGAGGCCCGGCACCGCCCCGTCGGCGCCCAGCGCGAGGGCCGAGTCGACGGTCAGCTCGGACCCGGTCAGGGCGCTGAAGCCGGGCAGGCCCCTGCTGCCGGTGACGACCTCGCGGAAGGCCGCCAGGTCGCCGCTGGAGTCCTTCAGCCCGGCCAGCACCCCGTCGGCGGCCAGTTCCAGGACCAGGCCGGCGGGGAGCTTGGTGTGGACGGCGACCGGGATGTCGTAGGCGATCACCGGGACCGGGGACCGGTCGGCGATCAGCCGGAAGTGGCGGGCGATCTCGGCGGGATGGGTGCGGGTGTAGAAGGGGGCGGTGACGACGACCGCGTCCGCGCCCGCCGAGGTGACGGCCGCGACGTGGTCCAGGACCCGGGGGGTCGTCATGTCGATGACGCCGGCCAGGACCGGGAGCCGGCCGGCCACGTGGGAGACCACCGTCTCGGTGACCAGCCGGCGCTGCCGGTCCGTCAGGTACGCCGCCTCGGAGGTCGAGCCGAGGACGAACAGGCCGTCCACCCCGGCCGCCGTCAGATGGTCGACGAGCCTGCGCAGGGAGGCGGCGTCCACCTCGCGGTCCGGTGTCAGGGGCGTGCAGACGGGCGGTACGACACCGGTCAGCGGGGCGGGCAGGGTCATCAGGTCTCCCTGGGCAGGCGGTGGTTCGGCTGGTCCTCCTCCAACGGATGGTGACAGCGGTAGCGGTGGCCGGGGCGTGACGCGGCCGTGAAGTCAGGCATGCGGAGGGCACACACGTCGTCCGCCCGCCAGCAGCGGGTGCGGAACGGGCACCCGGACGGCGGCCGTCTCGCGGAGGGGACCGGGCCGGTGAGCGGGATGGGGTCGATCGGGTTCAGCAGGCCCGGGGTGGCCGAGAACAGGGCCCGGGTGTACGGGTGCCGGGCGTGGCCGGTGACCTCGGCGGCCGGGGTTTCCTCGACGATCCGGCCGAGGTACATGGTGATCACCCGGTCGCTCATCCGCCGTACGGTCTGGATGTCGTGGGAGACGAAGACCAGGGCGAGGCCGAGGCGTTCGCGCAGGTCGAGGAGGAGGTTGAGGATCTGGGCGCGGACCGAGACGTCCAGCGCGCTGGTCGGCTCGTCCGCCACCACCAGGGTGGGGTCCAGGGCGAGGGCGCGGGCGATCGCGACGCGCTGGCGCTGGCCGCCGGAGAGCTGGCCGGGCAGGGCCTCGGCGAGGGCCCGGGGCAGGCCGACGAGGCTCATCAACTCCCGTACCCGGTCCTCCCGTTCGGCTTTCGTGCCGCGCTTGTGGACGTCCAGCGGGTCGCGCAGGACACGGCGGACGGGCAGTCGGCGGTTGAGGGCCGTCGACGGGTCCTGGAAGACCATGCCGGTGCTCGCGCCGACGGCCGTCCGGCGTTCGGCCGGCGGCATCGCCCACAGGTCGCGGCCGTGGACGGTGACCGTGCCGGCGGTCGGCCGCTGGATGCCGACCAGCACCTTCGCCAGCGTCGACTTCCCGCACCCCGACTCGCCGACCACGCCGACCGTCTCGCCGGGTGCCACGGTGAGGTCGGCGCCGGTCAGCGCGTACACCCGGTCCCGGCCGAACCCGCCCCCGCCGCGGGCCCGGTGGACCACGTGGACGCCGGTCAGCTCCACCGCGCTCATGTCACCGCCCCGGTGCTCACCAGGTCGGCGGCCGGGTGGTGGCAGGCCGCGGTGTGGGCGGGGGTGCCGACGAGAGCCGGTGGCGTCGTACGGCAGAGCTCGCTCGCCGCCGGGCAGCGGTCGCTGAAGCGGCAGCCCGCCGGGAAGTCGGCGGGGGACGGCACCACGCCGCTGATCTGGGTCAGCCGCTCGGCCCCGGACTCCAGCGACAGCACGCTGCCGAGCAGGCCGCGCGTGTAGTGGTGGGCCGGGGTGCCCACCAGTTCGGCGGTGACGCCGGTCTCGGCGATCTGTCCGCCGTACATCACCACCACCCGGTCGGTGACGTCCGCGACCAGCGCGAGGTCGTGGGAGACGAGGATCAGCGCGAAGCCGAGTTCCTCGCGGAGGCGGAGGAGGAGTTCCATCACCTGCGCCTGCACGGTGACGTCCAGGGCGGTGGTCGGTTCGTCGGCGATGATCAGACGGGGGTCGCGGGAGAGCGCCATCGCGATCAGGACGCGCTGGCGCTGACCGCCGGAGAGTTCGTGAGGGTAGCTGCGGAGCGTGGCACCGGGGTCGAGGCCGACGAGGGAGAGCAACTCGGCCGGCGTGTGGTGGCCGCCGCGTCTCACCAGCTGTTTGAGCTGGGCGTTGACCGTCATGGAGGGGTTGAGGGAGGAGAGGGCGTCCTGGTAGACCATGGCAATTTCGTGGCCCAGGAGGCGGCGGTGGGGGGTGGTCAGGTCCGTGGCCGGGTGCGCTGTGGCTGGTCGCGCCCGCGCGGCGGTAGCCGCATATTCAATACGGCCCCGCGCCCCTTTGGGGCGCGTTCCCTCACCAGCGTAGAAATCGATGCCGCCCGTCACCCTGGCCGTCTTCGGCTGCAGGCCCATGATCGTCAGGGCCGTCAGGGACTTTCCGCAGCCCGACTCCCCTACCAGGCCCAGCACTTCACCTGGATGGATGTCGAAGCTGATGCCGTTCACGATGTTCACGCCCCGGTGGCGGTCCGGGAAGGAGATCGTGAGGTTCTCCACGGACAGGACCGGCGGTCCCGCCCGGGAGGGCAGAGGCCGGGCACGCCGTCGCAGCCGGTCGGCCGCTTCGGCCAGTGAAGGCAGCTCCGGCGCCTCCCCCGGCCCGGGTGCCTCGACGGGATCCGTCGGCTCCGCCTCCTTCCCCGCCGGTGACGCCCACGCGTCCGAGACTCCCTCGGAGAGGATGTTCAGGGACAGGACCGTGAGGAGGATCAGCAGGCCGGGGAAGAGGGTGGCCCACCAGCCGCCGGTGAGGACCATGTTCTTGCCGTCCGCGATGACGCTGCCCCAGGACGGGTCGGGGGGCCGTACGCCCGCGCCGATGAAGGACAGGGACGCCTCGAAGACGATGGCCTCGGCGACCTGGACCGTGCAGAAGACGAGGACGGGGGCGAGGCAGTTGATCGCGACATGGCGGACGACGATGTGCGTGGTGCGGGCGCCGATCACGCGTTCCGCGGTCACGTAGTCCTCGCCGTACTGGTCCAGGACGTTGGCCCGGACCACCCTTGCCACCGGCGGGGTGAACAGGAAGGCGATCGCGCAGATCAGGACCGTGATGCCGCCGCCGAAGACGGCGACCAGGACGGCGGCCAGGGCGATGCCGGGGAACGCCATCACCACGTCCAGGCAACGCATCAGGGTCTCGTCGACCGCCTTGCGGGAGGTCGCCGCGAGGGCCCCGAGCAGCGCCCCGGCGACCAGGGCGAGGCCGGTCGCGCCGAGGCCGATGGCGAGGGACCAGCGGGCGCCGTACATCAGGCGGCTGAGGATGTCCCGGCCGAGGCTGTCCTGGCCCATCCAGTGGGCGGCGGAGGGGTGGCCGGTGCCGTCGACGGGGGCCTGCTGGGCGAGGGGGTCGTCGGGGGCGAGGAAGGGGGCGGACAGCGCGACCAGGACGATCACGGTGAGGAAGACGAGGGCCGCCTTCGACAGCGGCGGCAGTCCGCGCAGCCGGACGCCCGGACGGGCGAGGGCGATGGTGCGGGCCGCACGGGTGAACGCCGTCATGACGCCTCCCTCAGGCGCGGGTTGACCAGGAGGTAGAGGACGTCGATGACGAGGTTGACGACGACGAAGCCGGCCGCGGTGGTGAGGACGACGCCCTGGACGACGGCCGGGTCGCCGTTCTGGACGGCGTCGATCATCAGCTTGCCCATGCCGGGCAGCGCGAAGACGGTCTCGATGACGACGGCGCCGCCGAGCAGGTAGCCGACCCGCAGGCCGAGCACGGTCAGGGGGTTGACGAGGGCGTTGCGCAGGACGTTGCGGCCGACCACGACACGGGGTGGCAGGCCGCTGCCGATCGCGGTGCGGACGTAGTCCTTGTCGAGTTCCTCGACGACCGAGGTGCGGACGATCCGGGTGAGCTGGGCGGCCACCGGGAGGGAGAGCGCGAGGGCGGGCAGGGCCATCGTCCGCAGCCACCCGGTGACGGAGTCCTCGGGGTTGATGTAGCCGCCGGACGGGAACCAGCCGCGGTCGACGGCCAGGTACTGGATCATCAGCAGCGCCAGCCAGAAGGCGGGGGCGGCGACCCCGACCAGGGAGAGGACGCGGATGATCTGGTCCGGCCAGCGGTCCCGGTGGATGGCCGCTGTGACGCCTCCGGCGAGGGCCAGGACGACGGCGACGGCGAGGCCCAGGAAGGTCAGCTGGAGGGTGAGCGGCAGGGCGGTGAGGACCTGGTCGCGGACCGGGGTGCGGGTCAGGGCGCTGGTGCCGAGGTCGCCGTGGAGCAGGCCGCCGACGAAGCGGACGTAGCGCAGGGGCAGGGGGTCGAGGAGGCCGTTGCGGGCGCGGAAGTCGTGGAGCTGTCGCGGGGTGGGGTTGGCGCCCTGGAAGAACGCGGACGCCGGGTCGACGTCGGAGAACCGCATCACCAGGAACACGAACAGGGCGATGCCGAGCAGCAGCGGCACCAGCAGGGCACATCGGCGCAGCAGGATACGCAGGACGGCGGTCATGCCGTCAGACCCACTTGGCGGTGAGGACGTTGATGCCGGGGTAGGGCTGGGCCCTGATGCCGGTGATTCTGCGCGGGTCCCAGGCGGTGATCAGCTCGTTGTGGACGACCGGGTAGAGGACGGCCTGTTCGGCGACGACGTCGATGTACTCCTGGATCATCGTCTTCTTCTTGTCCGGGTCCGGTTCGCGGGTGGCGGCGTCCATGTCCTTGAACAGCCGCTTCGCGACAGCGTTGTCGGACCAGCGGGCGTAGCCCATCCAGAGGTTCTCGGGGCCGTAGTTGTAGTGCATGATCAGGTCGGCGTCGAGGCCGAACTGGTTGGGGTTCGAGACGGCGGCGACGACCTGGTAGTCCTGCTTCTGGTCCATCTTGGTGAACACGGCCGTGGTCTCCTGCGGGGACAGGGTGGTGGCGACGCCGATCGCGTCCCAGGACGACTTGATGGTGGGCAGGCAGTCGACGAGCCAGCTCACGTTGACGGCGAGGACGTCGACGTGGAGGCCGCTGACTCCGGCGGCCCTGAGGAGCGCCTTAGCCCGGTCGGGGTCGTGGTCGTAGACCGTCTTCGCCCTGCGGTAGGCGGGGTTGGTCTCGTTCAGGAAGGAACTCGCCGGTTTTCCGTGGCCCTTGAGGGCGACCTCGACGATCTTCGCCTTGTCGATGGCGTAGTGCAGGGCCTGGCGGACCCGGACGTCGTCGAAGGGTCTGTGCCGCGTGTTGAACATCAGGAACGCGTTGTTCATCCCGGCGCCGCCGCCGACCGACAGGCCGCCCTGTTCGAGACGGGGGATGTTGGCGTAGGGGATGTTGTCGGAGATCTGCGCTCCGGCGCCGGCCCCCGAGATCCGGGCCACGCGTGAGGCCGCGTCGACGATCGTCAGCCAGTTCATCCTCCGGAAGGCGGGCGGGCGGGGGCCGTTGTAGCGGTCGTACGCGGCGAAGGTGGTGTTCGACTTCGGATGGTGGCCGGTCTGCCGGTACGGTCCCGAGCCGATCGCCAGTCCCCTGATCGCGTCGTCCCAGGCGCCGGGCCGGGAGAACACGTGCCGGGGCATGATCTTGGCGAGGGTGAGGCGGGCGATCCCGTCCGGGAAGGGGAACCTGAGGACCAGGTCGACGGTCCGGGCGTCGACCTTGCGGGCCTCCTTGAGCCAGCTCGTGAAGAAGCCCTGGGCGAGGGTCTGGGTGCCGGGGTCGAGGATCCGGTCGAAGACGAAGACCACGTCGTCGGCGGTGACCGGTTTCCCGTCGTGGAAGGTGGCGCCAGGGCGCAGGGTGAACCGCCAGGTGGTGGCGTGCGCGTCGGCGGGCAGCCGGGTCGCCAGTGCCGGGTAGGGGGCGCGGGTGATCGGGTCGGTGTCGGCCAGGCCCTCGTAGATGTGGTTGTTGGCGGCCATCGCGAACGCGGACGCGGTCTGGGTGGGGTCCCAGCTGCCGTCGTTGCCGTAGCCGATCACGGCCGTGAGCGTGCGGGCGGAGCCGCCGCCGAGGTCGATCGTGGACCTGGGCCCGCACGCCGTCAGGACGGCTGACGCGCCCAGCACGCCGGTGTGTCTCAGGAACGTCCTGCGGCCGTGGCCGTGGCCGTGGATCGCCTCGTCGCGCACGGTGCCTCCAGCGTGGGGGAAACGGAGACGTCGGACGTACGGTGTTTCAGCGCGACCATAAGAAAGGCTTCAGGGGCGGTCAAGACAGGGCGCGCGAATGGCGTAAACCGTCAGAGGTGGGACCAATGACACCGTGACGGCGGTGTCGGGGGGCGGCGGTGTCTGTGACGCCGCGAAGGCACGGGACCCGGCGTCCGGTCGCCGGGCCCACGGCATGCGGGCGCTGGTCGCGGCCCGCGCTGCCCGCGCCCTGGCCTCCGAGGAGGCGAGGGCCGTCCCGCGCCGGGCGGCCCGGCCGCTCACCGGGACGCCGGCCGGCCGGGGCACCGCCGGGCGCACCGGCCGGGCCCGGGCCGGTCCCGGACTGCCGGCCGCCCTCGGCCGGTACTACGGCAGCGTCTTCTCGTACGACGTGTCCTGGTCGGAGTCGTAGACGAGCTTGCCCGTCGCGTCGTAGCCCTTCAGGTGCGGGGCCGCGGTGACCTGCTGGTGCAGGGTGCCGGTGGCGACGAACCAGCCGTGGTCGAGGACCGCCTCGCCCGCGCTGCCGCCGTAGGAGACCGTCATCGTGGCCACCGAGGCGCGGTAGCCGCCGATGATCCCCCAGCGGAACGGAAACTTCCAGTTGCCCTTGTCGATGACCGACTGCTGGTACAGCTTGCCGCTGTTGATGTCCGGGGCCACGGGCGTCCCCGCATCGCCGAAGGGGTCCCCGGCGCTGGTGTTCAGGCCGGAGGCGCCGCCGTCCTTCACGGTGCAGATGAGCCGGACCGGCACCGGCTTCTCCCGCACCGCGACCACGAAGTAGCCGTCGCCGGGGGCGTTGGAGTCGCCGGTGCTCCGCATCGCCAGGATGATCCGGTAGTCGGCCGGCTTGCCGAGGTCGGTGTGGACCGGGTCCCTGGGCAGGCGGTGCGCCTTGTTGTAGTCGAGGCACTTGCCCAGTCCGGCGGCGGCCTGCTCGAAGGTGATCCCGTCCAGCAACTGGTGCGCGGCGGACGCCGGGCGGGCCGGGGCCGTCGGGGTGGCCGGGCCGGTCGGGGCCGGGCGGGCGCTGGTGAGCACGGTGGGGCTGGGTCCGGCGGGGCTCGCCGCGGTGCTGCCGCCGCCCAGCGCGTACGCGCCGACCGGCACCGCCGCCAGGGCCGCCAGCGCCGCCCCGCCCGCGGCCAGGCGCCGCCGCCGCTCCAGCACGCCCCGTCGGCGGATCTCCGGGTACGGCACCGGTGACGGCCGGACCAGGGACGCGTCCCCCGCCAGCAGCGCCCGCACCCGGGCCTCGAACTCCGGCTCGGCCGCCCCGCCCTGCTTCTGACCGTTCACCTGCTGCCTCCCTGCGCGGGCGCCGCATGGCTCATGGCCTGCGCGAGTCCCGGAAACGTACGCAACTTCGCCAGGCCCTTGGACGCCTGGCTCTTGACTGTGCCGGGGGAACAGCCGAGCACCTCGGCGACCTCTCCCTCGGAC
Organism: Streptomyces shenzhenensis; assembly: GCF_021462265.1. Lineage (GTDB taxonomy): Bacteria > Actinomycetota > Actinomycetes > Streptomycetales > Streptomycetaceae > Streptomyces > Streptomyces shenzhenensis. The sequence goes on from NZ_JAJONF010000018.1 coordinate 40,493, forward strand.
AGGTCCTCCCAGTACCGCAGCACCACCACCGCGCGCTGCCGGGGCGGCAGCCCGGCCAGGGCCGCGAGCAGCGTGCCGCGCTCGTCGGCCCGGGACACGGCGTCGTCGTACCCCGCACGCTCCGGCGGGGCGTCGGTCAGCGACTCGGCGACCCGGCGCTTGCGGAACCGGTCGCTGTTGCAGCTGACCAGCATGCGGCGGACGTACGCCTCCGGATGGTCGGTCCGGGAGACGCGCCGCCAGGACCGGTAGGCCTTCGCCAGCGCGGTCTGGGTCAGGTCCTCCGCGTGGTGCGGGTCGCCGGTGAGCAGATAGGCGGTCCGCACCAGATGCGACCACCGCGCTCTGACGAATTCCTGGAACTGGGCCTCTAGTTCGGCCTGCATCGGTCACCCCCTCGCCCTCCAGACCACCGGATCCGGGGATTGGGTTGCCCGGTGGGCCCGGCCGGACCGCTCAGGGGGCCGGGACGCGGCGGAACTCGATCGTGTCGTACGCGGTCCTCGTGCCCGTCTCGTACAGCACGCCCACCGTGGACCGGTCCACCTGGACCAGGTCGGAGTAGGCGGCCTTCCGGTCGGACAGGGTGAGGAGCCTGCCGAAGGTGACGCCCTGGTCCGTGCTGGTCCACAGGGCCATGGCCTTGCGGGCCGTCGGCACCGAGGGGGCCGAGAAGACCAACGGCGCTTCCTCCCCGCCGAGCTGGAGGACCGAGCCCTCGACCACGGGGACCCTGGCGAGGGTCGGCTGGACGGTGTAGGCGGCGTCCAGGTGCTCGCCGCCGTCGCTCGACCAGGCCTCCAGGCGGTTGCCGGAGCTGATGCCGTCCTGGTCGCGGGCGTTGAAGTAGATGCGGCCGTCGGGCAGCTGGGCGGCGGTGGTCTCGTTGGCGTTGTCGTGGCCGGTGTAGGAGTCGTCGACGAAGCCCAGGTGCCAGCTGAGGCCGCTGTCGTCGCTGTAGATCGCGTGACCGCCGTAGTACTTGGCCTCCCGGCCGGTGTCGGCGGAGCCGGCCCGCGGGGCGGCGGAGTGGTCGGCGGCGACGACCAGGCGGCCGCGGTGGGGTCCCCGGGTGAGCGCGAGCGCGTGCCCGGGGCCGGTGGCGTACCAGCGCCAGCCGGCGGGTTTCACCCGGGCGGTGATCTCGCGCGGGCGGGTGAATCGGCGGCCGTCGTCACTGCTGCGCTGCACGTACACCCGGCGGCTCTGCGCCTCGGTGACCTGGCCGCGCATGATCTGATCCTCGTTCACCGAGCCGTCGTTGTACGACGTCACCAGGACCACCTGGCCGCTCCTCGGATCCACCACCGGCGCCGGGTTGCCGCGGGTGTCCCCGTCGCCGGCGGCCACCACCCGCAGCGGGTCCCAGGTGCAGCCGCCGTCGGTGGAACGTCTCAGCACGACGTCGATGTCACCGCTGTCCCCGGTGGTGGTGTGCCGGCCCTCGGCGAAGGCGAGCAGGGTGCCGCGCGGGGTGCGGACGACGGCCGGGATGCGGTACTGGGCGTAGCCGCCCTCGCCGGAGACGTACGGTACGGAGGACACGCAGCCGGCCGCCCAGGCCCTCTGTCCGACCGTGAACGCCCCGAGCAGCAGGGCGACGGCGAGGGAGATCCGGCCCGCACGGGTCAAAGGAGACACATGGTTCACCCTCCCATGGTCCTTGCCCTCGCCCTCCTCGCACCCACAGAACACCCAAAAGGGTTAATTGGGCTGACGAAGCGTCAATTCGGCGCGGCCGCCGCCTCGACCGCGGCCGGGGAGTCTCGCGGGCCGGCGGTGAGGCTGCCGAGGCCGCCCACGCCGCTGTCGCCGGCGCGGCGCCGGCGCGGCGTCGGCACGGCGCTGGGTGGCGGTGCGCGAGGCGGTGCGCGACAGGGGAGGCGCACCGCGTGGCACAGCGCGGCGACGGCCGTGCCCGCCGCTGCGTTCAGCACGGCCACCAGCGTCCGGCGCAGGCCCGGCCGCACGCGCTCCCCGGTCCAAGGCGGTCCGCGGCGGCCGCCGAGCCGGAGGGGATCCGGACTCCCGGCGGCCGCGCCCCGGAAGCAATCCGAACTCCCGGCGGCCGCGCCCCGGGCAGCCGGCTCAGGAGGGCAGGCGGGCCGCCGCCAGCAGGCGGCTCACGTCGTCGGCGCAGATGGTCAGGGCCGCGCCGACCGTGCCGAGGACCTCGCGTTCGGCGTTGGTGTAGGGGCCGTCGGCGAGTGCGATCCGGGCCGCCTGGAGGAGCAGCGCCTCGCGGCCCACGGGGGCGAGGTGCGGGGCCAGCGGATCGAGGGCCTCGTGCAGCTCTATCGCCAGGCTCGCGCGGTACGGCTGTTCGAAGACCCGCCCGGTGTCGGCGACGACGGCCTCGACCAGCGCGCTCAGCTGGTCCTCCGTGGCCTCCTCGAAGCCGGCCGCGCGGACCGCGCCCGCCGCCGCCTCCAGGGACGCGCGGGAACAGGTGCCGCCCGCGGCGAGGACGGCGAGGGCGACGGTGTGCACGGCGTCGCGGAGCATCGCCGAGAAGCGGGTGGTGGTGGGGTGGTCGAGGACGTCGGTGCCGTAGTGGTGGCGGCAGGCGGCGCACTCCACGACCGGCCCGGTGGTGCCGCGCGGCAGCACCGGCACGCCGAGCAGCGTGAAGCGGCGGCGGCCGGTGAGCCGCTGGTAGTTGCGGTCGCCGCCGCAGCCGGGGCAGAAGAACTCGCCGTCGCCGACGGGTGTCCATGCGGTGCGGGTGCCCAGGATGCGGGCATGCCTGGCGGTTCGGCAGTCTCGTCCCCGTACTGGCAGCACGTCGCACCTCCGTAACGCCGTGGCAACATCGCCACCGCTGGCGTGATGTTAGCCACAGGGAGGAGCCGGAGTCAGTACCCCGTACGAGACCCGTCCGTGACCTGCCCGTCGAGTTGGCCGGGAAACGACGGGGCCCTGATCGCCACGAGAGCTGATCAGGGCCCCGAAACCGCCGGTCAGAGTGATTATCGCGCCGCGCGGTTGACGGCGGAGACGACCGCCTTCAGCGACGCACGCGTCGTGTTCGCGTCGATGCCGATACCCCACAGGATCTTGCCGTCGATCGCGCATTCGATGTAGGAGGCGGCCTGCGCGGAGGCGCCCTCGCTCATCGTGTGCTCCTGGTAGTCCAGGAGACGTACGTCGATGCCCAGGCCCTGCAGCGCGTCGAAGAACGCGGAGATCGGGCCGTTGCCGGAACCGGTCAGCACGGTGTTCTCACCGTCGACGGTCGCCTCCACGGTGAGGGTGTCCACGCCGTCCGTGTCGGTGGTCGACTGACCCGTGCGGACCTGGACACGGCCCCAGGGGTTGTCCGGGTTCGGCAGGTACTCGTCCTGGAAGACCGCCCAGATGTCGGCGCCGGTGACCTCGCCGCCCTCGGCGTCCGTCTTGGCCTGGATGATCTTCGAGAACTCGATCTGCATCCGGCGCGGCAGGTCCAGCTTGTGGTCGTTCTTCAGGACGTAGGCGACACCGCCCTTGCCGGACTGCGAGTTGACCCGGATGACCGCCTCGTAGGAGCGGCCGACGTCCTTCGGGTCGATCGGCAGGTACGGCACCGCCCACTCGATGTCGTCGACGGTGACGCCCTTCGCGGCCGCGTCGGCCTCCATGGCGTCGAAGCCCTTCTTGATGGCGTCCTGGTGGGAGCCGGAGAAGGACGTGTAGACCAGGTCGCCCACGTACGGGTGGCGCGGGTGGACCTCCATCTGGTTGCAGTACTCCCACACGCGGCGGATCTCGTCGATGTCGGAGAAGTCGATCTGCGGGTCGACGCCCTGCGAGAACAGGTTCATGCCCAGGGTGACCAGGTCGACGTTGCCGGTGCGCTCGCCCTGCCCGAACAGGCAGCCCTCGACGCGGTCGGCGCCCGCCATCAGCGCCAGCTCGGCGGCGGCGACGGCCGTGCCGCGGTCGTTGTGCGGATGGACGGAGATGCAGACGTGCTCGCGGCGGGAGAGGTTGCGGTGCATCCACTCGAAGCGGTCGGCGTGCGTGGACGGCGTCGACCGCTCCACCGTGGCCGGCAGGTTGAGGATGATCTCGCGGCCCGGACCCGGCTGGTAGACGTCCATGACCGCTTCGCAGACCTCCAGCGCGAAGTCCAGCTCGGTGTCGGTGAAGATCTCGGGGCTGTACTGGTAGCCGAACGTCGTACCGTCAGCCTCCGGGCCCAGCAGCTTCTCCGCGTACTCCATCACCAGCCGCGTGCCGTCGACGGCGATCTGCTTGATGTCGTCCTTGGAACCGCGGAAGACCACGCGCCGGAACACCGGAGCGGTCGCGTTGTACAGGTGGACGGTGGCCCGCCTGGCGCCCTTCAGCGACTCCACGGTCCGCTCGATCAGGTCCTCGCGGGCCTGGGTCAGCACGGAGATCGTGACGTCGTCCGGGATCGCGCCCTCTTCCTCGATGATCGAGCGCACGAAGTCGAAGTCGGTCTGGCCGGAGGCGGGGAAGCCGACCTCGATCTCCTTGTAGCCCATCTTGACCAGCTGGTCGAACATCCGGCGCTTGCGCTCGGGCGACATCGGGTCGATCAGGGCCTGGTTGCCGTCGCGCAGGTCGGTGGAGAGCCAGCGGGGAGCGACGGTGATCCGCTTGTCCGGCCAGGTGCGGTCGGGGATGTCCACCTGGTCGTAGCGGCCGTACTTGTGGATCGGCATGGTGCTGGGCTGCTGGCGGTTCGCCATGATGACGGGGCTCCTAGTGGGTGTCCGGAAGGACGGCCGACGACGCAACGCGAAGCTCCGCGGGGAGGGAGTCGACCTGGACTACAGGCCCTCGCCGCGGCAGCTAAGAAGAAGCAGCCCGAAACGCATGATGCTCCGCATGCTAGCCGAGCCCCTTCGGACGCGGGGCGCCGTATCAGTATGCGGGACCGTGGGGACAAAAAGGACGAAACGTGCGCCATACCACTCCCCTTCACGGAGCGTGGCCAATTGTCACCGTATTTCACCAATCATGGTTGCAGGTAGTGACAGCCGAGTGACCCGATGCGATGGTGCGGTGCATGACGACCAACGGGGGCTCTGAGCCCGTCATCCGCCGCACGCCCGTCTTCTGCGGGATCGTGCCGCCGCACATCCTGGACCACCTCGCCCAGCACGAGGACCAGACGCTCTCCGACGCGGCGCTGCGCACCCTGCAGCACGACTCCGCCGCCCGCACCCGCCGCCGCGTGACCGCGGTCCGCACCCTGACGACCGCCGCCGCCCCGGCCGCCGCCGGCAGCACACCCCACCGCACGATCTACGACGCCGGGCACCGCACCGACCTCCCCGGCACCGAGGTCCGCCAGGAAGGCTCCGAGTCCGGTCAGGACGCCACCGTCAACCGCGCCTACGCCGGCCTCGGCGCCACCTTCGACCTGTACCTGAAGGCGTACCAGCGCGACTCCATCGACGGCAGCGGACTGCCGCTGAACGCGAGCGTGCACTACGACGTCAACTACGACAACGCCTTCTGGAACGGCGACCAGATGGTGTTCGGCGACGGCGACGGCGAGATCTTCACCGACTTCACCAGCTCCGTCGACGTCATCGGCCACGAGCTCACGCACGGCGTCACCCAGTACACCGCGAACCTGGAGTACTACGGCCAGTCCGGCGCCCTCAACGAGTCGGTCTCCGATGTCTTCGGCTCGCTCATCAAGCAGTACTCCCTCGGCCAGAGCGCCGGTGACGCCGACTGGCTGATCGGTGAGGGCCTGCTCGCCCCCGGCGTGCACGGCGTGGCGCTGCGCTCGATGAAGGCCCCGGGCACGGCGTACGACGACACCCGCCTCGGCAAGGACCCGCAGCCGGCGACCATGCAGCACTACGTGAAGACCAGCCGGGACAACGGCGGTGTGCACATCAACTCCGGCATCCCCAACCACGCCTTCTACCTGCTCGCCACCGCCCTCGGCGGCAACGCCTGGGAGCGGGCGGGGCAGATCTGGTACGACGTCCTCACCGGCGGCGAACTGCGCTCGGACGCCACGTTCGCGGACTTCGCGAAACTCACGGTCGCCGCGGCCGGGGCCCGCTACCAGGCGGGGGGCGAGGAGAGCGAGGCGGTCCTCAAGGCCTGGGCCCAGGTAGGGGTGCAGGCCGCCTGAATCCGTTGTACACAGGGACCCATGCGTATTCAGGTGAGGCGCACGGGCGGGTTCGCGGGCATCGAGCGCCGGGCCGAGGTGGACACCTCGGGCCGGCCCGACGCCCCTGAGTGGCAGGCCCTGGCCGAGCGCGCACTCGCGACCGGCCGGGGCACACCGCCACCGGGGGTGCCGGACGGGTTCGCGTACGAGATCACGGTGGACGGGCGGACGGCGTACGCGGCCGATCCGCAGCTGTCCGAGGAGCAACGCGAACTGATCTCACGGGTGTTGAAGGAAGGGGCGTGACCGGGTCCCGTAACGGGTAGTTCACGCCCGGGCGTTGACTTATGTTACCGGGGGTAAGGATGATCCCGGCCATGGCGACAGACGCGGTCCATCCGACCCCTCCCTTCCCCCGGTTCCCCGACGGCTTCCGCTGGGGTGTCGCGACCTCGGCGCACCAGATCGAGGGCGCGGCCGACCGGCGCGAGGCGTCCGTGTGGGACGTGTTCGAGGCGGAGCCGGGCCGCGTCAAGGACGGCTCCACGGCGGCGGTGGCCTGCGACCACTACCACCGCTACCGCGAGGACGTGGCGCTCCTGGCCGGCCTCGGCGTGGACGCGTACCGCTTCTCCGTCTCCTGGCCCCGGGTGCGCTTCGCCGGCGGCCTGGACTTCTACGACCGCCTGGTGGACGAGCTGTGCGCGGCGGGCGTGCGGCCGGTCGCGACCCTCTTCCACTGGGACCTGCCGATGGCCCTGCACGAGAAGGGGGGCTGGCTGGAGCGGGACACCGCCTTCCGGTTCGCGGACCACGTGAGTGCGGTCGCCGACCGGCTCGGCGACCGCGTCCCCCAGTGGATCACGCTGAACGAGCCCGCCGAACACACCCTGCTCGGCCATGCCCTCGGCACCCACGCCCCCGGCCGGCAGCTGCTCTTCGACGCGCTCCCGGTGGCCCACCACCAACTCCTCGCCCACGGTCTCGCGGTCCGTGCGCTGCGCGCGGCCGGCGCCGCCGACGTCGGCATCACCAACTCCCACGGCCCGGTCTGGCCGGCCTCGCAGGAGCCCGCCGACCTGGAGGCGGCCGGCTTCTACGACGTCCTCCTGAACCGGCTGTTCGCCGAGCCCGTCATCCTGGGCGCCTACCCCGACGGCATGGGCGAGCTGATGCCCGGGGACGTCGGGTCCGACCTGAAGGTGATCGCCGAACCGGTCGACTTCTACGGCGTGAACTACTACTCCCCGACCCGGGTCGGCGCCCCGCAGGGCACCGAGATCGAGTTCGGCGGAGTCACCATGCCGGCCGAACTCCCCTTCTCGGTGCGGGAGATCGAGGACGTCCCGGTGACGGACTTCGGCTGGCCGGTGGTCCCGGAGGGCCTGACGGAACTCCTCACCGCCTTCCGCGACCGCTACGGCGACCGCCTACCGCCCGTCGTCGTCACCGAGAACGGCTGCTCGTACGAGGGCGTCGACGACCAGGACCGCATCGCCTACCTGGACGGCCACATCCGGGCCCTGCACTGGGCCGTCGAGGCCGGGGTGGACGTGCGCGGCTACTTCGTCTGGTCGCTCCTCGACAACTTCGAGTGGGCCGAGGGGTACGCGCGCCGCTTCGGCCTGGTCCACGTCGACTACGCGACCCTGAAGAGGACGCCGAAGTCGTCGTACGGTTGGTACCGGGACGTCCTGCGGGCGCAGAGATGACGACGCTGCGGGAACCCGGCGCCGCGCTGGCGGAGCCGGCCGAGCGGGTCGGGAGGGGCTGGACGGCGGCGCTCTGTCTCGCCAACGGGGCCATCTGGGTGGGCTGGTACGGCCCCCTGCAGATCCTGCTCGCCTCCCAGGCCAAGGACTTCGCGCCCGGCTCCGGGATGTCGAAGGAGACGATGCTGGCGTGGGTGACCGGCGTCGGCGCGGTGGCGTCGCTCGCGGCGAACCCGGTCTTCGGCGCGCTGTCGGACCGTACGACGTCCCGCTGGGGCCGCCGCACGCCGTGGATCGTCGCCGGTGCGGCGGGCGGGGCACTGTCCCTGCTGCTCCTCGCGGACGCCGGCGGCATGTGGACGATGATGCTGGGCTGGTGCCTGGTCCAGCTGACCCTGAACGCGGCGTTCGCGGCGGTGACGGCGGCGGTGCCGGACCGGGTGCCGAGGCTCCAGCGGGGTTCGGTGGGCGGCTGGCTGGGGGCCGCGCAGATCCTCGGCGTGGTCGGCGGCACCGGGCTGGCGACGGCCGCCGGGGGTGTCAGGGCGGGCTATGCGGCGTGCGCGGTGTTCACGGCGCTGGGCGTGCTGCCGTACGTCCTGCGCCACCCGGATCTGCGGCTGGCGCCGGCGGACCGGCCGGAATGGTCCTGGCGGGGCTTCCTGGCGGGCTTCTGGCTGAGCCCGCGCCGGTATCCGGACCTGGGCTGGGCCTGGCTGACCCGCTTCCTGATCAACCTCAGCAACGCGCTGGTGTTGCTGTACCTGCTCTACTACCTCCGCGACCGCCTGCACCACGCCGACCCCGGCCAGGGGGTGCTGGTCCTGACCGCCGTCAACGGGCTGACCCTGATGGCGACGGTCGTGGTCGGCGGGGTCTGGTCGGACCGGACGGGCCGCCGCAAGCCGTTCGTGATCTGGTCGGGGATGCTGATGGCGGTGGCGACGGCGCTGCTGGCGGTGTGGCAGACCTGGCCGGGGGCGATCGTGGCCGCGGCGGTGCTGGGCGTCGGCTTCGGGGTCTTCACCTCCGTGGACTTCGCGCTGATGACCGACGTCCTGCCGAAGGCCCTGGACCGCGGCAAGGACCTCGGCGTCATCAACGTGGCCAACGCCCTGCCGCAGGTCGCGGCGCCCGCCCTCGCCGCGCCGATCGTCACCTATCTCGGCGGCTACCGGGTGCTGTACCTGGTGGCGGCGGTGATCGGGCTGGCGGGGGCGGGGCTGGTGGGGCGGATACGGGGAGTCGACTGATCCGGTCCTACAGGGCGCCGGCGTCCCGCGCCGTCCAGATGCTCGGGTAGATCGGCCGGAAACCCAGGTCCCGACGGATCTTCTGGTTGGACATGATCCCGAACCAGGGGTCGGGGTCGGTGCGGGTGTACAGGTCGGCGGGTACCTCGACGCCGTTGAGCTGGTGCAGTTCCACGGTGGTGACCGGGGCGTCGTCGGCGATGTTGTGGACCGGGCCGTTCACCGCGGGCGCGTACAGCAGCCGCGTCAGCCCCTGCGCGACGTCCGCGTGATGGGCCATCTGCAGCCGCTGCGCGGGGGCCCAGTGCGCGGCCCAGTGCATGACGTTCACGAGATGGGGGTCGCCCTCGCCGTAGACGAAGGGCAGCCGCCCGATCCGCACCTCCATGCCGCCCGCCAGCGCGAGCAGCTCCCGCTCGGCGGCCGCCTTGGACTCCGGGTAGGCGCCCCACATCTCACCGCCGGGCCGGCTCTCGTCGTCCTCCGTCAGCGGGCGGCCGCGTCCGGTGCCGTACACGTTCCCGGTGCTGACCTGCACGAACCGTCGTACGCCGGCCGAGACCGCGGCCCTGCCCAGGGCGACGGCCGCGTCCCGGTTGACGGCCCAGGCCTCCTCGTCGGGCACCCCGCGGAAGGCGGCGGCGACGTTCACGACGGCGTCCGCCCCGGCGACGGCCTTGCCGAGCGCCTCCTCGTCCCGCAGGTCGCCGACGACGACCTCGGCGCCCAGTGCGGCCAGCGGCTCCCCACGGGCCGCGTCCCGCACCAGCACCCGTACCCGCTCGTCCTTCTGTGCCTGCTGGATCAGCCGCGGCACGAACCGCCGCCCGACCTGGCCGGTCGTACCGGTGACAAGAGTGATCACGGTGTTCTCCTTCGCTCCGTTGCCACCACCCTCGCCGGGTCCCGGCGCGGCCGGGAGAGACCTTCCGATCAGGGGACCGGCAGTCCCTGGATAAGCCGGACGGCCCGGGCCACCCTGGAGAGGTGAACCGTCCCGAACTCGCCGACTTCCTGCGCCACACCCGCACCCGCCTGGACCCGTCCGACGTGGGCCTGCCGCCGGGCGCCCGGCGGCGTACCCCGGGGCTGCGGCGCGAGGAGGTGGCGTCGCTGGCGGGCATGTCCGCCGACTACTACACGCGCCTCGAACAGTCCCGGGGCCCGCGCCCGTCCCGCCAGATGCTCACGGCGCTGGCCCGCGCCCTGCGGCTGACGGAGGACGAACGGGACCACCTGTTCCACCTGGCCGGCGAGGAACCCCCGCGCCGGGAGGCGACGAGCACCCACGTCCGCCCCGGCCTCCTCCTGGTCCTGGACCGGCTGCACGACACCCCGGCGCTGGTGACGACCGACTGCGGCGAGGTCCTGGCCCAGAACGCCCTGTCACGGGCGCTGAGCGGCGACGTCCTGGCCCGCCCGCCGCGGGACCGCAACCTGGTCCGCCGCTTCTTCCTGGACCCGGCGGCCCACCGGCTCTGCCCGCCCGAGGACCGCCCGCTGCGGGCTCGCGAACACGTGGCGAACCTCCGCGCGGTGGCCGCGGCCCGCCCCACCGACCCGGTCCCCGCCGCCCTCGTCGCCGAACTCCTCGCGGGCAGCGAGGAGTTCGCCCGCCTCTGGGCCGAACACGAGGTGGCGGTACGCCGCGCGACGACCAAACGCTTCCTCCATCCGGCCGTCGGCCTGCTGGAACTGGACTGCGAGGTCCTCCTCAACGCCGACACCCACCAGCACCTCGTCGTCCACACCGCCCGCCCGGGCACGGAGTCCCACGAACGTCTGCGGCTGCTCCAGGTGGTGGGCCTGCAGGACATGACCCCGAGCCGCTCCTGAACGCTGTTCCGACAAGGAGGACACCGGGCTGACCGTCCTGCGGTCAGGTCACGGCACCGTGCCACGGCTTGTTGTGCGAACCGCCGCACGTGCCGCACGAGGCGGTGTGGACGGCGGCGGCCGGGCCCGTCCGGATGCTGGGCCGGGCTCGGCTGGGTACCGGCGGTCGGAGACCGGCCGTGCGCGGACACGGTCTGCGGCGCAGGCCCCGGCATCGCGCCGTGGCCTGGGTCGTCCCGTCACTCGGGTGATGTGCTGCCGGTGCGCGCGGATCGTGCGGGCCGGCCGTTCGCGGTGGGGAGGCGCAGGCGTCCGTCGTGGACTTCGGCGATCTGGTCGACGGCGGTGAGGTGGCTGCGGTCGTGGGTGACCAGGACGGTGGCAGTGGCCCGCTGGTGGGTGAGGCGGGTGATCAGGCCGAGGACGGCGGCGCCGCGTTCGTGATCGAGGGCGCTGGTGGGCTCGTCGACCAGGAGAACGGCGGGGTCGTTCATCAGGGCGCGGGCGATGTTGACGCGCTGGCGCTGGCCGCCGGAGAGCTGGTGGGGGCGGCGGCCGGCCTGGTCGACGAGGCCGACGGCGTCGAGGAGTTCCATCGCACGGGTGTGGGCGGTACGGGGTTTGCGGCCGTCGATCTGGGCCATGACCTGGAGTTGTTCGGCGGCGGTGAGGGAGGGCAGCAGGTTGGGCTGCTGGAAGACGATGCCGATCTTGTGGCCGCGCAGTTCCGTCAGCTCGCCGCGGGTGAGGGCGGTGGTGGTCTGCCCGTCTACGGTGACGGTGCCGGTGTCGGGCGCGATCAGGGTGGCGGCGACGGCGAGGAGGCTGGACTTGCCGGAGCCGGAGGGGCCGACCACGGCGGTCAGGCTGCCCTTGGGAACCTCCAGGCTGACCTGGTCGAGGGCGGTCAGGCGGGTGTCGCCGTCGGGGTAGGTGAGGGTGATGCCGGTCAGGCGCAGGCTCATCTGGCGCTCCCCAGGGCGGTCAGCGGGTCGACGGAGACGATGCGGCGGATGGACAGGGCGGCGCCGAGCGCGCCGAGGAGGACGATCACGACGGCCGGCATCAGGACGATGGCGGGGGTGAGGAGGAACGGCACGGCGGAGCCGGACACGAGGGCGCCGAGGGCGACGGCGACGCCGGTGCCGGTCAGTGTGCCGCCGACGAGCAGGACCAGGGCCTGGCCGAGGGCGTCCGTCAGCAGGCCCGCGGTGGAGGCGCCCAGGGCCTTGAGGACGGCGACGTCGCTGCTGCGCTGAATGGTCCACACGGTGAAGAAGGCCCCGATGACGAGCGCGGAGATGGCGAACAGGAAGCCGCGCATCAGCTGCAGGGAGCGGTTCTCGGAGGTGTAGGAGCCGATCGCGGACAGCGAGTCGCCGGTGGAGACCGTCTTGGTGCCGGCCCTGTGGTCGGTGGCGGCCACATCGGCCCTGACAGTGGTGTTCAGGGCGATGACGGTGGCCCTCGGACCCCGCCCGTCGCCGGTGGGCGGCGCACTCTTCCGCCAGGTGTCCAGGCTGGTCCAGATCACCGGGGTGTGGCTGAAGTGGGCGTCGCCCTCGACGGCGGCCACCTTCAGCTGCCGGCCTGCCAGGGTGAGGGAGTCACCGGCCTGCACGCCGAGGCCGTCGGCGGCCGCGGTGGACAGCACCACCGCGCTGCCGAAGATCCTGTTGCTGTCCGGGGCGAGGCGGGAGCCGGGCTCGACACCGAAGACCGAGACCCCGGTGCTCCGGTCTCCCGCGGTGGCACTGGTCGTGGTGATTCCCAGCGGTTCGGCGCTTTCGACACCGGGCGCCTCGGACCACTGCCGCCACTGCGCCTCAGTGACGGTGGAGTTGGCGTACGACAGATCCTGCCCGCCATGGGGAGCCTGGAAGGCGATCTTGCCGGCGGGCAATCCCGTGATCGCGGAGATGTTCTGCCGGGCCAGTCCCGCCGTCAGCCCGGACAGCAGTCCGACCAGCAGGGTGATCAGCACGATGACGGTCCCCATCAGGGCGAAGCGCCCCTTGGCGAATTTCAGTTCTCTCCAGGCGACGAACACGGCCCTGGCCCGTCCTTTCCGGCGGTGGAAGCGGTATGACCCCACCGTCGCCGCCGGGCCCCCGTACGCGCCTCCGGCGCAGGAGGGCACTTGGCGGGCCGAAAGACGGCACGTGGGTTCTAACTTTCGATGGAGGCCCCGGGGGAGCCGGTCTGCGTAACCTTGGGCGCACTGTGAACTCCGCTGCCCCCGCGCTGACCCCGACCACCCGGGCCCTGGCCTGGTGCCTGCACCTGCTGGTCATCGGCCTGCTCGCCCTGGCCGCCGTCCGGACCGTGGCCGACGACCGGCCCCACGCCGGGTGGACCGTCGCCGCGGCGGCAGCGTGCGGTCTGGTGTACGCGGTCGGGCCCACGCTGCCGGGCGTACGCCGCTCGCGGCGGGCCGCCGTGCTGTGGCTGGCCGCCGTGGGCGCCTGCTGGCTGGTGCTGCTCGCCCTGTCCCCCGACGGCGTGTGGGTGGCCTTCCCGCTCTATTTCCTCCAACTGCACCTGCTGCCCCGCCGTGCCGGACTGGCGGCCGTGGCTGCTACCGCGGCGACGGCCATCGCGGGCTTCGCCGCCCACCAGCACTCGTTCGGCCCCGCCGTGGCCATCGGCCCCGCCCTCGGCGCCGCCGTCGCCGTCGCGGTGGTGTGGGGGTATCAGGCCCTGTACCGGGAGAGCGAACACCGCCGCCAGCTGATCGAGGAACTCACCGCCACCCGCGCCGACCTGGCCAGTGCCCAGCACACCGCCGGCGTACTGGCCGAACGCGACCGCCTGGCCCGCGAGATCCACGACACCCTCGCCCAGGGCCTCTCCAGCATCCAGCTGCTGCTGCGCGCCGCCGAACGCGCCCTGCCCCAGGCACCACAGAACGCGGCCCGCTACGTCGGCCAGGCACGGCAGGCCGCCGTCGACAACCTCGCCGAGGCCCGCCGATTCGTCGCCGCCCTCACCCCGCCCACGCTGGAAGGCACCACTCTGGCCGGCGCCTTGGAACGCCTGTGCACCACCACCTCGGCCCGGCACCGGCTCACCGCACACTTCCACCTCACCGGCGACCCCGCCCCGCTCGCCACCGCACACGAGGTCGCCCTGCTGCGCATCGCCCAGTCCGCCGTGGCCAACACCGTCCGCCACGCCGCGGCCACCACGGCCGACGTCACCCTCAGCTACCTCGGCGACCACGTCGCCCTCGACGTGGTCGACGACGGACGCGGTTTCGCCCCCGACCGCCTGCCCGCCCCCGACCCCGAGGCCGGCGGCTTCGGACTGGCCGCCATGCGCGCCCGCGCCCACGCCCTCGGCGGCACCCTCACCATCGGATCCGCCCCCGGCCACGGCACCGCCCTGGCCGCCCGCCTGCCCCTCACCCCGCCGACCGAGCCCGAGGCCCGACCGTGAGCGACGACACCCCCATCCGCCTCCTCCTGGCCGACGACCACCCCGTCGTACGGGCCGGGCTGCGCGCCGTGCTGGAAACCGAGCCCGGCCTCGTCGTCATGGCCGAAGCCGCCACCGCCGAGGACGCCGTCACCCGCGCCGCCGAAGGCGACATCGACGTCGTGCTGATGGACCTGCAGTTCGGCAAAGGCATGGGCGGTGCCGAAGCCACCGCCCGGATCACCGCCCGCCCCGGAGCCCCCCGCGTGCTGATCGTCACCACCTACGACTCCGACGCCGACACCCTGCCCGCCATCGAAGCCGGCGCCACCGGATACCTCCTCAAAGACGCCCCGCCCGAGGACCTGACAGCCGCCGTTCGCACCGCAGCCGCAGGCCGCACCACACTCGCGCCCACCGTCGCCGACCGGCTGATGAACCGCCTGCGCACCCCCGGCACCGCCCTGACCCGGCGCGAGAGCGAAGTCCTCGGCCTGGTTGCCGACGGCCTGTCCAACCAGGCCATCGGTAACCGCCTCCACCTGACCGAGGGCACGGTCAAGTCCCATCTCGCCCGCATCTACTCCAAGCTCGGCGTCGACTCCCGCACCTCCGCCGTGGCCACAGCAACCGCCCTCGGCGTCATCCGCCGCTGACCCGCGCACCTGCGAACGCCCAGCCACCCCGAAGCAGACACAGCATCGTGTCTGCCCGCCGGCCACGGTTCCATAGATCTCCGAGGCCGAAGACCGCATCACCGCACGGCCACCACCGCACGGCCGACGCGCCTGCGCCCTCTCAGAACCCCAGCCGCCGCAGCTGCTTCGGATCCCGCTGCCAGTCCTTCGCCACCTTCACGTGCAGGTCCAGGAAGACGGGTGTGCCGAGCAGGGCCTCGATCTGTTTGCGGCTCTTCATGCCGACCTCCTTCAGGCGCTTGCCCTTGGGGCCGATGATGATGCCCTTCTGGCTGGGGCGCTCGATGAACAGGTTGGCGTGGATGTCCAGGAGGGGCTTGTCGGCGGGGCGGTCCTCGCGGGGGAGCATCTCCTCGACGACGACGGCGATGGAGTGCGGCAGTTCGTCGCGGACGCCCTCCAGGGCGGCCTCGCGGATCAGCTCGGCGATCATGACCTGCTCGGGCTCGTCGGTCAGGTCGCCCTCGGGGTAGAGGGCGGGGCCCTCGGGGAGCAGCGGCACGAGCAGGTCGGCCAGCAGGCCCACCTGCTTGTCGCCGACCGCCGAGACCGGGACGATCTCGGCCCACTCGAAGCCCAGCTCCTTGCCGAGCTGGTCGATCGCGATCAGCTGCTCGGCGAGGGTCTTGGAGTCGACGAGGTCGGTCTTGGTGACGACGGCGACCTTGGGGGTCTTGCGGATCCCCGCCAGCTCCTTGGCGATGAAACGGTCGCCCGGACCGAGCTTCTCGTTCGCCGGGAGGCAGAAGCCGATCACGTCCACCTCGGCCCAGGTGGTGCGCACCACGTCGTTGAGCCGCTCGCCGAGCAGGGTGCGCGGCTTGTGGAGGCCGGGGGTGTCGACCAGGATCAGCTGGGCGTCCTCCCGGTGCACGATCCCCCGTACCGTGTGCCGCGTCGTCTGCGGCTGGTTCGCGGTGATCGCCACCTTCTGCCCCACCAGAGCGTTCGTGAGGGTGGACTTGCCCGCGTTGGGGCGCCCGACGAAACAGGCGAAGCCCGCCCGGTGGACGGCCTCCGACGGTTCCGACGGCTCGGTTGACTGGCTGCGAACGCTCATGGCCCCCATTCTCCCTGATCCACGAGGCCCCGCCGCACCGTGAGATTTCGGTAACCCCGAGGCAACGAAACGTCACGGAAACACAGCCGTACGCGACCGGAAACGGAGACCGGTGACCCTCGGACGAGCCCCGACCCACGTGGGAGACGCCCGTGTTCCTCTCCGCCGCGCACGCCGACACCGGTGACACCGCCTGGCTGCTCGCCGCCACCGCCCTGGTCCTGCTGATGACCCCGGGTCTGGCCCTGTTCTACGGCGGCATGGTCCGCACGAAGAGCGTCCTCAACATGCTGATGATGAGTTTCGTGTCGATCGCCCTGGTGACGGTGGTGTGGCTGGCGGGCGGATACACGCTCGCCTTCGGGGACGACGTCGGCGCCGGGCTTCTCGGCGACCTCGCCCACGCGGGCATGGCCGGCCTCGGGCCGGCCAGCGTCCAGGGCACCGTCCCCACCCTCCTCTTCGCCACCTTCCAGCTCACCTTCGCGATCATCACGGCCGCGCTGATCAGCGGCGCCATCGCGGACCGGGCGAAGTTCGGCGCGTGGCTGGTCTTTGTACCGGTCTGGGCGCTGCTCGTATACGTTCCCGTCGCGCACTGGGTGTGGGGCCCCGGTGGCTGGATCGCGCACCGCCTCGGCGCCCTGGACTTCGCCGGCGGCCTGCCCGTCGAGATCACCTCCGGCGCCTCCGGCCTCGCCCTGTGCCTGGTCCTCGGCCCGCGGCTCGGTTTCAAGAAGGACGCGATGCGGCCGCACAACCTCCCGATGGTGATCATGGGCGCCGGTCTGCTCTGGTTCGGCTGGTTCGGCTTCAACGCGGGTTCGGCGATGGGGGCGAACGGCCTGGCCGCCGCCGTCTTCCTGAACACCCTCGCCGCCGGCTGCACCGGCCTGCTCGGCTGGCTCTTCGTCGAGCAGAAGCGCGACGGCCACCCCACCACCCTGGGCGCCGCCTCCGGCTCGGTCGCCGGCCTGGTCGCCATCACCCCGTCCTGCGGCTCGGTCTCCCTGCTCGGCGCGCTGGTCGTCGGCCTCGCCGCGGGCGTGCTCTGCTCGTACGCCGTGAGCTGGAAGTTCAAGCTGAACTACGACGACTCCCTCGACGTCGTCGGCGTTCACCTGGTCGGCGGCATCGTCGGCACCCTCCTGATCGGCCTGTTCGCCGAGAAGGCCATGACCCATGGCGCCGAGGGCCTCTTCTACGGCGGTGGGCTCGCCCAGCTCGGCAGGCAGGCGGTGGCGGTGGCGGCCGTCGCGGCGTACGCGTTCGCCGTGACGTACGGCATCGGCAGGCTGCTCGACAAGGCGATGGGCTTCCGGGCGGCCGAGGACCAGGAGCACACGGGTCTGGACCTTACGGTGCACGCCGAGACGGCTTACGATCACGGGGTCCTGGGCCACGGCGCCCCGGTCGCCCACTCCGTCCTCCCCACCGCCCAGAAGGTCAAGAGCCAGCCATGAAGCTCATCACCGCGATCGTCAAGCCCTACCGCCTCGACGCGGTGAAGACCGCGCTCCAGGAGCTCGGCGTGCACGGCCTGACCGTGACCGAGGCCAGCGGGTACGGCAGGCAGCACGGCCACACCGAGGTCTACCGGGGCGCCGAGTACCGCGTCGACCTGGTCCCCAAGGCCCGCATCGAGGTCGTCGTCGAGGACGCCGACACCGAGCCGGTGATCGAGGCGATCGTCAAGGCCGCGCAGACGGGGAAGATCGGGGACGGGAAGGTGTGGGCGGTGCCGGTGGAGACGGTCGTACGGGTGCGGACGGGCGAACGCGGCCCCGACGCCCTCTGAACAGTCCGGCGTACGGCCTGCCGCCTCCGCGGCGCGTCCGGGCGAACGGCCTGCCGCCCCTGCGGCGCGTCCGGGCGAGCAGCGCACCGCCCACCGCGCCGGCGGCGAACGCCACCGCCACCACCAGCCACGGCAGCGCGAGGAACGACGCGCTCGCCGACTGTCTGGTGCCGGTCGCGCTGGCCGTCACCGTCACGTCGCCCCAGTCGAGTTGGGGTGCGTCCCGCCAGCGCGCGGTGAGCCTGACCCGCTCCCCGGGCAGCAGCTCGGAGGGGATCCGGGTGAGGTCCCGGCTGAGCAGAGTACGGCCGAACAGGCCCCGCGCGCGCAGCCGCACCTTCGGATCCAGGGTGACGTTCCCGGTGTTGTGCAGGGTGTAGGAGATCGTCGCCGTGCTGTCGCCGAGACCGGGGACGAGTGGCTGGTGATGGCTGATGTGCACGTTCTCGACGGCGAGGGCCGGGAGTGTCGGCCCGCTCACCCGCAGATAGACGCGGGCGCCGACGGCCCGCCGCACGCCGAGCGCCAGGGAACCCGCCCCCGGGTCGACCCGCTCGTCCAGTGCGACGATCGCACCGGGATGGTCACCGGGTTCGGCGCCCTTGGGCACCCGCAGCGTGAACGGAACCGTGAGTGTCCGGTGCGGCGGCACGGTGACCCGCGCCTTCCCCGGCCTCGCCCAGGCCCCCACCCCCCGCATCTTCTCCTGCACCGTCCGGACGGCGAAGCCGCCGTCCCGCGCGGTGTTGTAGGCGTCGGCCGCGTAGAGCCGGAAGGTGAGCGGCCGGCCGGTCTTGTTGGCGACGGCCACCTTGTCGGTGATCGTCTGCCCGGGGGCGAGGGAGAGGTAGAAGTACGGCCGCGCGGCGAT
Organism: Streptomyces shenzhenensis; assembly: GCF_021462265.1. GTDB lineage: Bacteria > Actinomycetota > Actinomycetes > Streptomycetales > Streptomycetaceae > Streptomyces > Streptomyces shenzhenensis. The sequence goes on from NZ_JAJONF010000018.1 coordinate 59,229, forward strand.
CCTGGAGGCGACCGGGTAGACGGACCAGCTGCCGTTGTCGGCGGCGCGCGCGGGAGACGCCGTGCACAGGACGCCGAGGATCAGGCTCAGGAGGAGGACATACGGCTTGACGCGACGCATGGGTGCGGACCCCCGGTCGGAAGCGGGTCGGTGGCGACCGGGTCTCTCACTGGCCGAAAGCCCGGTCGCCACGGTGGAGTTGGCAGGCGGCTCAGGTGAGCGTCAGGGTCAGGACCCCGGAGTACGACCCCGGAGGGGTGAACGCCGGTACGTCCAGGGAGAGCCCGGCGTCGACCGTGAACTCACCGCCGGTGAGCGTGCCGTCCGGCGTCGAGGCGAGGGTCGCCCCGGAGCTGCCGACGGTGCCCGCCGAACCGGCCGCACAGGTGCTGGGGCTGCCGGACTTGGTGGCACAGCTCGGCGTCCAGCTCAGCTTCCCGGCGTCGATCTTGGCGCCGGGACCGGTGAAGTCGGTGACCTTGCCGGTGAGCGACCAGCCGGCCGGTCCGCCGCGGAAGTCCTTGACGGTGACGGTCTGCAGGTTGCCCGTGGACGCCCCGCCCTGCCCGAAGTCGACCGCCGACAGCGCGACGGAGTCCCCGGCCTGGGACATGGACAGGGTTCCCGCCTTGACCGTGGTCGTCAGCTTCTGGCTCCCGTCCGGCACCGGCGTGGTGTCGTTGACGACATAGGCGGCCGGCCCGGCCCCCGCGTCGGCGCTCCACGCGCTGCCCTCGTACGCCACGACCCCCGTCGTCGTCTTGTCGTTGACGACGAGGGGCGCGCTGAACGAGCCGTCGGAGCCCGCGGTGGCCGTCGCCGTGTCGGCGGTCTGCGTGCTGCCGGACCGCCCGGCCAGCGTCACGGTGGCCCCCGGCGTGAAGTTCTGCCCGCTGACGGTCACGCTGTCACCGGGGTTCCCGGAGGCCTTGTCGAGACTGATGGCACGGTTGTTGACCGGGGTGGTCGAGGTCGCCGTGACGGTCTGCGACACCGGGGCGGGCGGGTTGGTGACCGTGCAGGGGGTGTCCAGCTCCAGGATGTAGCTGGTGTGGATGTTGTAGTCGGCGGGCGAGAGCGTGATGGCGCCCGGTGAGGTGACCGTGAACGTCCCGGTCATGGAGAACGACGGGAAGGTCCCGTACCCGGGCACCGGATCGTTCTTCTTCGGCCCGGTCACCGTGACGTCCCCGGTCTGCGCGCCGCCCAGCGCCACCTTCCCGGTCGGCGTCATGATGTCGGCCGGCAGGGCGAGGGCGGTGGGGTTGTTGGCGGCGGGCGTGACCACGGTGTAGGTCACGGTGACCGTGTCGCCGACCTTGGGGCTGGTGTTGTCCACCGAGATGTTGGCGGTGGTGGTGCCGTCGATTGGCGGCAGGCCCGCGACGGCGGGCGGGATGCAGTGCGTGGCGAAGTCGACGTTCGTCCCGGCTGCACCGGCCGGACAGGCCAGCGCGCCACCCGCCGTTACCGCGAGCGCGGTCGCCCCGAACAGTGAGATCCAGCGCCACCGTCGGGATCTTCGTGATCCTGGGGGTGAACCCATGTGTGCCCCCCTCCTGAGGGATGCGGGCGCAGCGGCTCCTCTGCGCCGACAGGGGGCCATTGATGTGGAGGGCGCGTGAGAAGTCAATGGAGATGCCGCAGAAACCTGACGGTTCATCAGGTTCTGCGGCATCCGGAACGAACCCGTGGGCGGGCTCAGAAGACGAACGGGCCCGGGGACTGGGCGGCGCTGGACGTACAGGTGACGGTGACGCCGAAGATGACCATCTTCAGCGAGCCGCCGTGGAAGTCGAGGGTGTCGCCGGAGGCCACGGTGCCGGGGAGCGGGCCGACGGTGACGTTGTCGCCGGAGGCCATGGCCGGGTTGACGGTGCCGCTGAACACGACGTTGCTGCCGGCCGAGTTGGCCATCGTCAGCGTGGAGGCGATGGAGTTCGCCGACAGGGCGAGCGGGGCCTTGATGGCGCTGGAGGTGAGGGTGATGGTGGCGCTGGTGCCGCTCTGGGTGGCGGTGAGGGTGGCCGCGCCGCCGCCGAAGATGCCGCAGCTGGCGGTGACGGTGGCGGTGGTCGGGGTGACAGCGGCGGCCGAGGGTGCGAAGGCCAGCGCCGTGGCGGCGAGGGTTCCCGCCGCGAGTGCCGCACCGGTGGCTATTCGTTTCATGGGGATCAGTTCCCTTCCCGTTGCGTGGGAATGCCATGTGGGGATGGTGACCCCGGTCCGGGTGGGTGCGGGCACACCGCGGGGCCGAATCTGACGGTCCGTCGGAACTTACGTGACCCATTGATGCGCGAGCGACACAGACCTACAAGGTTGAAATTTGGCCGAGTGCGGGGAGGGCCCCCGAACGGTGACGGGGCGGCTGCGGGAGGGTGTGGCGGCGGTGCCTGGGCGGCTGCGGGCGCGAGGGGGTACCCGCGCAGTTCCCCGCGCCCCTTCGGGTGGGACCAGCGCAGGCGCCCCAAAAGGGCGCGGGGAACTGCGCGACCAGCCACGACGGCGCCGCACCCGTCCCCCTCCTCCGCCCCCTCAGTCAACCCGCTCCCGCCCCTCCCCCGACGGAGTCAGAGAACGCCTCGCCCCTCAGCGCAGCGAGTCGGGTGGACGGGCGGGCAGAGATCAAACGGAGACAGTGAGCCGGACCTCCCCGTCCGCCCCCGCCAGCAGCACCGGCGTCCCCGGCCCCCCGAGATCCCGCACCGCGGCCAGGTCCTCAGCCGAAACCTCCTCGGCCCCCGACACCACCGCCGCCGCCTCCAGCGACTCCGCCCCCGACGCCACCGCCATCGCCACCGCCGTCCGCAGCGCGCTCAGCTTCAGCGAGGGCAGTTCCACGGTTCCCGCCACATACGTACGGCCCGTGGAGTCCCGTACGGCCGCCCCCTCGGGCACCTGGTTGCGGGCCCGGGCCGAGCGGGCCAGGACGACGATCTTGCGGTCCTCGGGGTCGAGCGCGTTGCTGTCGGTCATGCCCCGAGCATACGAACTCCCCGCCCCGGCTCCGCTCTCCTCCCCCCTTCACCGGACGGAGTCAGCCGAGGGTCTGGACGATCTGACTCCGTACGCCGTCGTGCACCACCCGCCTCCGCGCACCGTTCACCGGCGGCAGGAACGGCCGCACATGCCCGCGAGGGCGGGGCGGCCGGGGGCGCGCGCGTCCCACGAGGACTGCCTGCGAGGCATAGCGACCTCTTCGACCTGGTTGCCGCCGCCGGCAGAAGGCGCGCGCGCTGCCCTCGCAGGCCTCGCCGAAGACCAGCTGCGACTCGTCCCCGGCGACGTCGGCGAGTGTCTCGATACAGCCGCCGACCAGCCGGCCCTCGACCTCCACGTCCCCGCTCCCGTCGAGCCGTACGCGAAGGTCACTGGGACGCAGCGGGCGCGGACCTGTGACGGGCAGTGGTCATACGGCACGTCCGACCCCGCGCCGGCCGCCCCGGGCAACCGGCTTCACGGCCGGTCCAGCCGCAGCCGCTCCGCTCTCGGCAGGCCGGCGACGACAAGGTCGTACGAGTCCTCGATCAGTTCTCTGACGAGCCGGTCGGGCAGGCCGCCGTCGACGGTCACGGTGTTCCAGTGCCGCTTGTTCATGTGGTACCCCGGCGCGATCAGCCCCTCGTGGTCGGTGCGGAGCCGCACCGCGTCGTCGGGGTCGCACTTGAGGTTGACCTTGAGGGGCTCCGCGGCCGTCCAGCTCAGCGCGAACATCTTGCCGAGCACCTTGAAGACCGAGACGTCCGGGCTGAACGGGAAGTCCTCCTCGGCCGCGTTGAAGGAGAGGCAGAAGGCGCGGAGCTGGTCCGGGGTCACTCGGGATCGCCCTCCGTGGCGTCGGGCACCGGCACCGGCTCCACCAGCACCGTCACGATCTTGTTGCGGCGGCCCGCGGCGGACTCGGCGGTCAGCGCCAGCCTGCGCCCGTCGGGGAGTTCGACCTGGGCGGAGGCACCGGCGATCGGCACCCTGCCGAGGGCTTTCGCGAGCAGTCCGCCCACCGTCTCCACGTCCTCGTCGTCGTACTCCTCCAGGCCGTACAGCTCGCCGAGGTCCGTGATGTCGAGGCGGGCGGTGACCCGGTAGCGGTCGTCGCCCAGAACGGTGACGGGCGGGAGCTCACGGTCGTACTCGTCGGTGATCTCGCCGACGATCTCCTCCAGGATGTCCTCGATGGTGACGATCCCGGCCGTGCCGCCGTACTCGTCGATGACGACGGCGACGTGGTTGCGCTCCTTCTGCATCTCGCGCAGCAGGTCACCGGCGTTCTTGGTGTCGGGCACGAAGAACGCGGGCCGCATCGCGGTGGAGACCAGGTCGGACTCGGCGTCCCGGCTGATGTGCGTCTTGCGGACCAGGTCCTTCAGATACACGATGCCGACGATGTCGTCCTCGCTCTCCCCGGTGACGGGTATCCGGGAGAAACCGGAGCGGAGCGCGAGGGTGAGGGCCTGGCGGATGGTCTTGTACCGCTCGATGACGACGAGGTCCGTCCTCGGGACCATGACCTCGCGCACCAGCGTGTCGCCCAGTTCGAAGACCGAGTGCACCATCCGGCGCTCCTCGTCCTCGATCAGGGACTCCTGCTCGGCGAGGTCGACCAGGGCACGCAGCTCGGCCTCGGAGGCGAACGGGCCGCGGCGGAAGCCCTTGCCGGGGGTGAGGGCGTTGCCGATGAGGATGAGGAGATACGGGACCGGGCCCATGATCCTGGCCAGCGGCAGCAGCACGTACGCGGCGGCCGTGGCCGTGTTCAGCGGGTGCTGGCGGCCGATGGTGCGCGGGGAGACGCCGACCGCGACGTACGACACGAGCACCATCACGCCGATCGCGGCGAGCAGCGCCTGCCAGGTGGTGGGGATCTCCTGGAGGCACGCGTAGGTAACCAGGGCCGCGGCGGCCATCTCGCAGGTGACGCGGACCAGCAGTGCCACGTTCAGGTAGCGGGTGGGGTCGGCGGCGAGCTCGGCGAGCCTGGCGCTGCCGCGCCGCCCGGACTTCACCGCCTCCTCGGCCCGGAAACTGGAGACGCGGGCGATACCGGCCTCGGCGCAGGCGGCCAGCCAGGCGACGACCACCAGCGCGATCGCGCCGAGGACGATCTGCGGACTCATACGAGGACGACCCGCCTACGAGACCGTCGGCGCCGGCGAGGGCCCGGTCAGGCCCTGCTCGGCACGCCAGCCGTCCACGATGGCCGCCTGCAGGCCGAACATCTCGGCCTTCTCGTCGGGCTCCTCGTGGTCGTAGCCGAGCAGGTGCAGCACACCATGGACGGTGAGCAGCTGGAGCTCCTCGTCCATGGAGTGCTGGGTCTCCGCCTCGGCACCCTGCTTCGCGGCGACCTCCGGGCACAGCACGATGTCACCGAGCAGCCCCTGCGGCGGCTCGTCCTCGTCCTTCGACGGCGGCCGCAGCTCGTCCATCGGGAAGGACATGACATCCGTCGGCCCGGGCAGGTCCATCCACTGGATGTGCAACTGCTCCATGGCGTCGGCGTCCACGACGATCACCGAGAGCTCGGAGAGCGGGTGGATGCGCATCCGTGCGAGCGCGTAGCGGGCGATGTCGAGGATCGCCTGCTCGTCGACCTCGGTTCCGGACTCGTTGTTGACGTCGATCGACATGACGCTGTGCTTGTCTACTTCCCCTTGTGCGCGGACTTCGAGCGGCCGCCCTTGTGCGTGCCGTTCTCCGTGCCGTGCGTGCTGTCGTACTGCTCGTACGCGTCGACGATACGGCCCACCAGCTTGTGCCGTACGACATCGTGGGACGACAGCCGGGAGAAGTGCACGTCCTGTACGCCTTCGAGGATCTCCTGCACCTGCCGCAGACCGCTCTTGGTGCCGTTGGGCAGGTCGACCTGCGTCACGTCACCGGTGATCACGATCTTCGACTCGAAGCCGAGCCGGGTGAGGAACATCTTCATCTGCTCGGGCGAGGTGTTCTGGGCCTCGTCGAGAATGATGAAGGCGTCGTTGAGGGTGCGGCCGCGCATGTAGGCGAGGGGCGCCACCTCGATCGTCCCGGCCGCCATCAGACGCGGGATCGAGTCCGGGTCGAGCATGTCGTGCAGTGCGTCGTACAGCGGGCGCAGGTACGGGTCGATCTTCTCGTAGAGCGTGCCCGGCAGGAAGCCGAGCCGCTCGCCCGCCTCGACCGCGGGCCGGGTCAGGATGATGCGGTTGACCTGCTTGGACTGCAGGGCCTGCACCGCCTTGGCCATGGCCAGGTAGGTCTTTCCGGTACCGGCGGGGCCGATGCCGAAGACGATCGTGTGCTTGTCGATCGCGTCGACGTACCGCTTCTGGTTGAGGGTCTTGGGGCGGATGGTGCGGCCGCGCGAGGACAGGATGTTCTGCGTCAGAACCTGGGCCGGGGTCTCCTCCGGGCCCTCCCCGTTCTCACTCGCCCGCAGCATGGCGATCGAGCGTTCCACTGCGTCCTCCGTCATCGGCTGCCCGGTGCGGAGCACCAGCATCATCTCGTCGAACAGGCGCTGGACGATGGCGACTTCACGGGCATCGCCGACCGCGCTGATCTCATTGCCCCGGACGTGGATGTCGGCCGCCGGGAAGGCCTTCTCGATCACGCGTAGCAGGGAGTCGCCGGATCCCAGCACGGTGACCATCGGGTGCTGGGCGGGAACCTCGAACTGAGCTCGGGCCTGCTGCTGCGCGGGAGTCTGAGCTGTTGGTGTCTGAGTCATGGGCCGGCGCTTAAGGCCTGCGGTTCCTCCTCGTCACGGCCGCGTAGCTGAGGGCGGCCTCGCGTTATCAAGCGTACGACGCGGGACTGACAACGCCGTAGGCCTTTTCTCAGGGAAAGGTTCCCGGGCAAAGGCGCCCCCGCTGCCGCCGTGAGCCCTGCATGCGCTCCGGCACGCCCCGGCAGAATCCGTGCCGTCACTGCCCCACGTGGTCGGGGGCCGCGTTCGCTCCACGCCACCTGTCCGCACAGAAAGCAGGTAGCCGTGCTGCTGCGTCTGCCCACGTCGGTGTCCGAGGCCCGGGAATGCCTGGCCGAGGGCGCGGTCCCCGTCGGCGGAGCGACCCTGATATGGGCCGTGTGGCAGCGGGACGGCTTCCCGGAACACGCGGTGTCCCTGCGGAACGTACCGGAGGCGACGGCGATAGGGAGCGGGGTGCTCGGGGGCGCGGTCCTTCTCCACCAGCTGGACGACCGGGTTCCGGAGGTGCTGCGGCGGGCGGCGAAGGGCGTCGGCACGGGGGCGGTGCGCCGGGCGGCGACCGTGGGCGGGAACATCGCCGGGTCGAGTCTGCGGGATCTGCTGCCGGCGGCGATCGTGCTGGACGCGTGGGCCGAGGTGCTGACGGCGGACGGGGTGGCGGAGGTGGACCTCGCGGAGGTCCAGGCCAAGTCGCCGGTCCTGCTGTCGCTGCGCTGGCGGGAGCCGGTGAAGGGGGCGTACACGAAGGTGCCCGACCCGGCGGGCGGGCAGGTCCCGACGATCGCCGCCGCGGCGGTGGACCCGCAGGGCGTGCTGCGGGTCGCGGTGCGGGAGGGGTATGCGGTGAGCGGCGGGAGCGCGGGGGCCGACGGGGGCGGGGTGGCGGAACTGTTCGCCGGTGCGCTGTCGGGGGTGTCGGAGGCGGGGCGGGCGCTGGTGCGTCAGCAGGTGGCCGAGGCGCTCGGCGGGTAAGAGCCGGCCGAGGCCTGCCCAGCACCCCGGCAACCCAGCTGCGGGCAGGCGTGCCGCAGGGCGGCACGGGTGGGCGCTGGGGGTCCCCCCGGCCGAAGGCTGGGGGAGGCACCGTGCCGGCGCCGTAAGCGGAACCCCCCGCCCCGGCCCCCACTCACCCGCACCCGCCCCTCCCCCGGCTCCACACTCATCCCGCCCGCCCGAACCCGATCGTCGGCACCGCCCTCCGCAACGGCCAGGGCCTCACCTGGTCCTCCTCCGGCACCAGCCCCTCCAGGAACGCGTACCGCCGCAGCGCCGCCGGATCCTGCCCCGACACCGACTGCACCTTCCGCCACCACGCCCCGATCTCCGACCAGCCGGGAGCCGACAGGGAGCCGCCGAACTCCTGGACGGACAGCGCCGCCGTCAGCCCCGCGAAGGCGAGCCGGTCGGCCAGCGGCCAGTCGGCCAGCGTCCCGGTGACGAACCCGGCGACGAAGACATCGCCCGCCCCGGTCGGATCGAGGGCCTCCACGGCGATCGCCGGTACCTCCGCGGACTCCCCGGTCCGCCTGTCGACCGCGTACGCCCCCTCTCCCCCGAGCGTGACCACGGCGAGCGGCACGTACGCGGTGAGGGCGTGCGCGGCGGCCCGCGGGCAGTCCGCGCCGGTGTACCGCATGGCCTCCTCCGCGTTCGGCAGGAACGCCTCGCAGTGTTCGAGATCGGCGAGCGCGGCCAGGTCCCACTCCCCCGTGTCGTCCCAGCCGATGTCGCCGAAGATCCGGGTGCCCTCGGCGGCCGCGCGGGCGATCCACGGGTTGCGTTTGCCCGGCGTGAGGGAGGCGACGGCGGCGCGCGCGTGGGCGGGGCGGCCGGGTGCGTTCTGCTGGCGGAACAGCGTGTCGGCGGGCGGCTCGTGCCCGTGGGACACCATGGTCCGCTCACCCTCGTACGCCATGGAGACGGTGACCGGCGAGTGCCAGCCGCGCACGGTCCGGGACGGGGAGAGGTCGATGCCCTCGCCCTGGGCGAGGGCGTCCCAGCAGTACTCGCCGTAGTGGTCGTCGCCGAAGGCGGCCGCGAGGGAGGTCTTCAGGCCGAGGCGGGCGAGGGCGGTGGCCATGTTCGCGATGCCGCCGGGGCTGGAGCCCATGCCGCGGGCCCAGGACTCGGTGCCGCGCACCGGCGCGGAGTCCAGGCCGGTGAAGATGATGTCGAGGAAGACGGTGCCGGTGAGGTAGACGTCCCAGGGCGGGTCGTCCGGCGTGCGCAGGGCGGCCAGCGGGTCGACCTGTGCGGCGCGGTGCGGTGTCGTTGCTCCCCTGTCGTCGTCGAGGTACTCGGGTTCCTCTCCGGCGAACGCGTTGGACGCGGTCACGGTGCGCTCCCTGGCTGTGCGGATCCGGCAAGTCTGCACCATGCCGGGGCCGAGGCGGCCGCTCTCACCGTACGGCCGCCTGAACGAGCGTCCATTACCCCGCGCGGCGTCGCCGGTGCGGCCCCTCCCGCGAGGCCGGGGCCGGCGGTGAGCGGCGCCTGGGGGTGCGCACGCACCCCCGGTCAACGGCACGCACCACCCGCGCCCCCCTACGATCTGCACATGGCCGAGACAGCAGGGGTCCGCGAGGTGAAGTCCGCGGCGCGCACCGTGGAGCTGCTGGAGCTCCTCGCCGCCCGCGGCGACCGCCCGGCGCGTCTCCAGGAACTGGCGGACGAACTCGGTGTCCCGCGCAGCTCGATGTACGCCCTGCTCCAGACGCTGATCACCCGCGGCTGGGTGCGCACCGACACCACCGGCTCCCTCTACGGCATCGGGATCCGCACGCTGCTGACCGGCACCAGCTATCTGGACTCCGACCCGCGTGTGCGCCTCGTACGCCCCTACCTCGACGAGGCCTCGGAGGCACTCGGCGAGACGGTCCACCTGGCCCGCCTGGACGGATCGGACGTGGCCTACCTGGCCACCCGGGAGTCACACGAGTACCTGCGCACGATCAGCAGGGTCGGCCGCCGCCTCCCGGCCCACGCGGGCGCCCTGGGCAAGGCCCTGCTGGCGGAACGCCCGGACACCGGCCTCCCGGAGGGCCCCTACCGGTCCCTGACCCCCCACACCCACACGACCCCCGACGCCCTCTCCGCCGACCTCGCCGAGATCCGCACCCGCGGCTACTCCGTCGACCGTGAGGAAAGCGTCCTCGGCATCACCGGCTTCGGCTTCGCCCTGCGCTACGACACCCCGGCCCAGGACGCCATCAGCTGCTCGGTGCCGGTGACCCGCCTGACACCGCGGCACGAAGCGGAGATCGTGGCGGTGATGCGGGAAACCCGGAGGCGGATCGAGTCGGCGACAACGGGCGGCACGGTCGACTGGCGCTGACCGACCGCCGGGGACGGCGCCGGACAAGCGGGGCCGGACGCGCCGTAGGCGCCGTACGTCGCGGTCTAGCCGAACTCGAAGGCGTCCACCTCGGCGAGGTATCGCGCCCGCAGCTCCTCGTCGTCCTCCAGGAAGGACGCGAGGAAGGAGTTGCGGGCCAGTTCCCGCATCTGCTCCCGGGACAGACCCAGGGCGTCGCGCACGGCGTGGTAGTTGTCGGCGACGTAACCGCCGAAGTAGGCGGGGTCGTCGGAGTTGACCGTGCACAGCAGCCCAGCGTCGATCATGGCCGGAAGCGGGTGCTCGGCGAGCACGTCGACCGCGCGCAGCCGGACGTTGGACAGCGGGCACAGCGTCAGCGGGACCCGTTCACGCACCAGGCGGGCGACCAGCTCCGGGTCCTCCATGCAGCGCAGCCCGTGGTCGACGCGCTCGACGCCGAGCAGGTCCAGCGCCTCGGTGATGTACTCCGGCGGCCCCTCCTCACCGGCGTGCGCCACCCGCCGCAGCCCGAGCGCGGCCGCGGCCGCGTAGACCTCGCGGAACTTGACCGGCGGATGCCCGACCTCGGCCGAGTCCAGCCCGACACCGGTGATCCGGTCGAGGTACGGCTTCGCGGCCTCGAGGGTCGCCATCGCCGACTCGGCGGACTCGTCGCGCAGGAAGCACATGATGAGGCGGGTGGAGATCCCGTGGCTCTCGGCGCTCCGGCCGAGCGCCCGCCACAGGCCCTCCACCACCGTGCCCATGGCCACCCCCCGCGCGAGGTGCGCCTGCGGGTCGAAGAAGATCTCGGCGTGCCGCACCCCCTGCGCGGCGGCCCGCGCGAGGTACGCGTCGGCGAGGTCGTCGAAGTCCTGCTCGGTACGCAGGACGACCATCAGCTCGTAGTACAGGTTCAGGAAGGACTGCAGGTCCTCGAACTGGTAGGCCTTGCGCAGCGCGTCGATGTCCGCGTACGGCAACTCGACGCCGTTGCGGGCGGCCAGCAGGAACGCCAGTTCGGGCTCCAGGGTGCCTTCGATGTGGAGGTGCAGTTCTGCTTTCGGGAGGGGCATCAAAGCATCGTACGGCCGCTTCACCTGCGCTTCGGGAGCGGCACTCGGAGCAGGTCGTAGGCGATGGTCAGCTCGCCGTCGTATCCGGCGGCCCGGGCCTGCCGTTCGAAGGCGTCGGGGTCGGTGTAGCGCTGGCTGAAATGGGTCAGCACGAGGTGCCGTACTCGCGCGTCGCGGGCGACGGCCGCCGCCTGTCCGGCGGTCAGGTGGCCGTGTTCCGCGGCGAGTCCGGCGTCCTCGTCGAGGAAGGTCGACTCGATGACGAGCAGGTCGCAGCCCTGGGCGAGGGCGTGCACGCCGTCGCAGAGCCGGGTGTCCATGACGAACGCGAACCGCTGGCCGCGCCGCACCTCGCTGACCTGGTCGAGCGTGACGTCCCCGAGGACGCCCGCGCGCTGGAGCCGGCCGACGTCGGGGCCGCTGATGCCGTGCGCGGCGAGCCGTTCGGGCAGCATGCGGCGGCCGTCGGGCTCGGTGAGCCGGTAGCCGTACGACTCGACGGGGTGGGAGAGCCGGCGGGCCTCGAGCCGGTACGACCCGGTGACCGCGAGTTCGCCGTCCGCGTCGACCGGGGCCTCGGTGATGCCGACGGTCTCGCGGTAGGCGGTGGCGTGGCGGAGCCGGTCGAAGAAGCGCTGCCCGGAGCGTGGGAAGTGGGCGGTGACCGGGTGCGGGACCTGGTCCAGGTTGATGCGCTGGATGACGCCGGCGAGGCCGAGGGAGTGGTCGCCGTGGAAGTGGGTGACGCAGATCCGGTTCAGGTCGTGCGCGGCGACCCCGGCCCGCAGCATCTGCCGCTGGGTGCCCTCGCCCGGGTCGAAGAGGATGCCCTCGCCGTCCCAGCGCAGCAGGTAACCGTTGTGGTTGCGATGCCGGGTGGGGACCTGGCTGGCGGTGCCGAGGACCACCAGTTCACGTACGGACACGACGGGTTACCCGGGCGGCCACTGCAGGCCGCGGCCGCCGATGACGTGGGCGTGGGCGTGCCAGACGGTCTGGCCGGCGCCGCTGCCGGTGTTGAAGACGATGCGGTAGCTCTCCAGCTTGTCCTCGTCGGCGACGGCCTGGGCCTCCCGCAGTATGTCGGCGGCGATCACGGGTTCGCCCGCGGCGAGCTCGGCCGCGTTCCGGTAGTGCACCCTGGGGATCACCAGGACATGGGTGGGAGCCTGGGGGTTGATGTCCCGGAAGGCGACGGTGGTGTCCGTCTCCCGGACGATCGTGGCGGGGACATGCCCCGCGACGATCTTGCAGAACAGGCAGTCGTCCTGGGGTTCCCCTGCCACGTCTTCTCCTTGCCCGGTGATCAGTTCCGGGGGCATCGTATCGCCGTCGGGTATAGGTCCGGCGGGGGCCGGTCGCGCCCACGCGGCGCAGCCGCGTACCGGCACGGCCCCACGCCCCTAAGCGCCCGGCAGAGTGGGCGGTGTCTTCGCCGGAGCCGTCTCCAGGGCCTCCAGCGCTATCCGCACCGCCTCGTCCAGCTGGGGGTCTCTCCCCGCGCCCCAGTCCTGCGGTGTCTGTACGACCTCCACGTCCGGGTCGACGCCGTGGTTCTCCACGCCCCAGCCGTAGCCCTCCAGCCAGAACGCGTACTTCGGCTGGGTGACCAGCGTGTCGTCGACCAGGCGGTAGCGGCTGTCGATACCGATCACGCCGCCCCATGTGCGGGTGCCGACCACCGGGCCGATGCCCAGCGCCTTGATCGCCGCGTTGACGATGTCGCCGTCCGAACCGGAGAACTCGTTGGCGACGACCACGACCGGCCCCCGGGGCGCGTCCCTCGGGTAGCTGAACGGCCGCATCCCGCGCGGCAGGTCCCAGCCGACGATCCGCCGGGCCAGCTTCTCCACGACCAGTTGGGAGGTGTGCCCGCCGCGGTTCTCGCGGACGTCCACGACGATGCCCTCGCGCGCCATCTCCACGCTCAGGTCGCGGTGGATCTGCGCCCAGCCGGGCGCCTGCATGTCGGGGACGTGGAGGTAGCCGAGACGGCCGGCGGACAGCTCGTGCACGCGGGCCCGCCGGCCGGCCACCCACGCGTGGTACCGCAGCGGCTCCTCGTCCGCGACCGGCACGACCACCGGGTACCGCAACTCACCGCCGCCCGCCGGGGACACGGTCAGTTCGACCGCCTTGCCGGCCGTGCCGACGAGGAGCGGGCCGGGGCCGGTCACCGGGTCGACGGGGCGGCCCGCGACGGCCACGATCGCGTCACCGGGGCGTACCGCGGCGCCGGGGGCGGCGAGCGGGGAGCGGGCGCCGGGGTCGGAGGTCTCGGCGGGCAGGATCCGGTCGATGCGCCAACTGCCGTCGTCGTGGCGGGAGATGTCGGCGCCGAGCAGGCCCTGGCGGGCGCCGTGGCCGTGGCCGCCGCGCGGGGTGACGTAGGCGTGCGAGGTGCCGAGTTCGCCCTGGACCTCCCAGAGCAGGTCGACGAGGTCGTCGTGGGTGGCGACCCGGTCGACGAGCGGGCGGTAGCGGTCGAGGACGCCGTTCCAGTCGACGCCGCCGAGGTCGGGCCGCCAGAACTGGTCGCGCATGATGCGACCCGTCTCGTCGAACATCTGCCGCCACTCGGCGGCCGGGTCGACGGTCTGCCGGATCCGGGAGAGGTCGACGGTGATGTTGGTGTCGCTGTCGTCGTCGCCCGAGGCGCGGCGGTCGCTGGGTACGACCTTGAGCTTGCCGTCGGCCCACAGCAGGACGCGTTTGCCGTCGCCGCTGACCTCGAAGTGGTCGGCGTCGGAGGCGAGGTACTCGATGCGCTGCTGGGCGAGGTCGTAGCGCTCCAGCTCCGTCTTGGGCGCCGGGTCCTCGGGGTGGGCGCGGGAGGCGCCGAGCACGCCGCGCACCGGATGGCGCAGCCAGAGCACGCCGTCCTTGGCGGCACGGAGCGTGGAGTAGCGGCCGGCCTCGACGGGGAAGGGCACGATCCGGTCGGCGAGGCCCTCCAGGTCGATGCGGGTCGCGGGGGTGCCCTCGGCGTCCGGGGTCTCGTCCTTGTCGGGGGTCTCGAAGGGGCGGCCGTGCCGCTGCGGGCCGAACGGCGAGGGGGTGGTGGCCGCGAGGGTGATCAGGTGCGGGCGGTCGCCGACCACGAACGCCAGGTCGAAGACGTGCTCGTCGTAGACCGGGTCGAAGGAGCGGGTGGAGAGGAAGGCGAGGTGTTTGCCGTCGCGGGTGAAGGCCGGGTCGTAGTCCCGGAACCGCAGCGGGGTCGCCTCGGTGACGGTGAGGTCGGTGGTGTGGGCGATGCGGAGCTGGCAGAGCCCGCCGGCGCCGGGGTGGGACCAGGCGAGCCAGCCGGAGTCGGGCGAGAAGGCCAGCCCGGAGACGTCGCCGTCCTCGCTGCGGTCGACCTCGCGGACCTCGCCCGTCTCCCGCTCGACGAGGAGCAGCCGTCCGTCGTGGGCGGCGACGGCGACCCGGCCGCCGTCGGGGGCGACGGCGAGGTCCAGGACCCGGCCGAGCTGTCCGGCGGCGATCCGGCGCGGCGTGCTGCCGGGCGCGAGCCCGGTCGCGGGGGCGAACTCCAGGGCGTCGTCGCCCTCGGCGTCCGTCACCCACACCACCCATTCCTCCGTGTCCACGCGGAAGGTCACGGGCAGCCGGGCCCGCACCCCGGGCTGGGCGAGGAGCGCACGCGCCGGGCCGGAGCGGTGGGTCACCCAGTGCACGCCGCCGCGTACGAGGACGGCGCTGCCGCGCGCGGTGTGGTCGGGCGAGGCGTGGGAGAACCAGCGGGCCGCGTTGACCGGGTACGGCTGCCGGTCCACCCGGGACCCGCCGAGCCGGATGTCCAGGCGGCGCGGCTCGGCGCCCTCCAGGTCGTCCAGCAGCCAGAGCTCCCCGGCCGAGGCGTAGACGACGCGGGTGCCGTCGCCGGACGCGTGCCGGGCGTAGAAACCTCCCCCACTCTCGGCTTCGCTCGAGCGGGAGGTGCCCCCATGCGGGGTGTGCCGGCGCAGGTCGGAGCCGTCGGCCAGGGAGGAGTACAGCGCGCCGGTGCCCTCGTGGTCGGAGAGGAAGGCGATCCGGTCGCCGGCCCACACGGGGTACTCCAGGTTCCCGTCCAGCTCCGCGTGCAGCCGTACGAACTCCCCGGCGCCCTCCCGGTCGATCCACAGCTTGCCCGCCGTACCGCCCCGGTACCGCTTCCACCAGGCCGCCTCCCGCCCCATCGGCGCGGACAGCAGCACGGTGTGCGGACCGGGGGCGACATGGCCGACCGGGCCGTACGGCAGGACGGTGGACGGGCCGCCGTCGAGCGGGACGGTGCGCGCCCAGCTGCGCCGGAGGCTGGCCTGGCCGTAGGTGGAGATCGCGAGGACCTGCCCGTCGGCGGTCCAGCCGCGCACCTGGGTACGGTGACTCCCCCAGTGCGTCAGACGGGTGGCGGAGCCGCCGTCGACGGGGGCGAGGTGGATCTCGGGGGCGCCGTCGCGGGTGGAGGTCCAGGCGACCATGGTGCCGTCGGGCGAGATGCGCGGCAGGGTCACGGGGACGTTGTCGGCGCTGACCCGCCAGGCCCGGCCGCCGTCCAGAGGCGCGAGCCACACGTCGTCCTCGGCGGTGAAGGCGACCAGATCGCCGTGGACGTGCGGAAATCGGAGGTAGGACCGCGGTCCTGTCGCTGCACCCTGAGTCACTCGCTCAGCCTATGCATCGCGGCGTGTTTCCGGAGGCCCATTTCGATCACTTGCCCTGCACCGGCCAGCACGTGGGGTCGCCCTGGCACCAGATGGTCTTCGTGACCGTCACGGTGGGGCCGGGCCGCTGCCCGTAGGTGGGCGGCCGGTAGGTGCCGTA
Source organism: Streptomyces shenzhenensis (assembly GCF_021462265.1). GTDB lineage: Bacteria > Actinomycetota > Actinomycetes > Streptomycetales > Streptomycetaceae > Streptomyces > Streptomyces shenzhenensis. Next base: position 75,124 of record NZ_JAJONF010000018.1, read on the forward strand.
CGTCGGTCCGGGCGTGGCGTCGCAGTTGCCCAGTCCGGTCACCCGGAACCACTCCTTGCCGCCCACCTTGGCCACGAGGTTCCCGCGCACACAGGCCCCGCTGACGGCCTTGGTCACCCTGCCGGTGACGGTGATGCTCCGGCCGTCCTTGGTCCGGCCCTGGCAGTCGACGGAGACGACGCCGGTCTCGTCGGCCGACGGCGCCTTCGTGCTGTTCGCGCTGTTCGTTCCGCTCGCGCCCTTGGTGGTCTTCGTGGTCTTCGTCGAGGAGCCCGACGAGCCGGAGTTGCCGGTGCAGGTGAGCCAACTGACGTCGACGTGCTGGCGTTCCAGCTCGACGGTGGCGGTCCGGTCGGTGGTGTAGGCGACCGTCGCGGTGTTCAGGCCGCTCGGCTGACACGCCGCCACACCACCCACGGCGATCACCGCGAGCCCTGCCACGGCCGCCACCCTGGTCCCGCGCGGCCGGCCCCAAATCCGCCTCAATGCCCCCATGGAGGGCAGCCTGCCACCGTCCCGCCCGTGACGGTAGGGGACATACGGCCACTCACGTGTTCGGAGAGGTCCCCCGTGCCGGTGGCCCGCCCCTCGGGCCCCTCAGGCGCGCGGCAGCAGCCACTCCTGCAGCTCCACCAGGTTGCCCTCGGGGTCCTTGAGGTGGGCGGCCCGCATGCGTTCCGTCATCGGCGCCGGTCCGTGCACCAGGACCGCGCCGCGCGCGACGATCCGCTCGCAGCAGACGTCGAGGTCGTCGGGGCGCAGCACCACCAGCGAACGGTGCCCGCTCGCCGTGTCCCCCAACTCGCCCAGTGTCGCGGCCATCGTCGTCCGCTCCTGCAGGGCGATCCCCGCCGACCCGGCCTGCGGGCTGAACTTCTCGTACGGCCCCTCGCTCGCCCCCGACTGCGGGTTCAGCCCGAGCACCTCCGCGTAGAACCGGTAACAGGCGGCGAAGTCGGTGACCAGGAGCCGGACTTGGGTGAGTTCCACGGCGTGTCCCCCAGGGTGTGGTGCGGGTCAGGACCACCGGCCGGTGCGGCCGAGCAGCAGCGCCGCGGCCACCGTTCCGGCGGTCGAAGTCCGCATCACGGTAGGCCCCAGCGTGTACGCCTTCGCCCCCGCCTCCTCGAACAGCGCCACCTCGTCCCGGGCGATGCCCCCTTCGGGCCCGACGACCAGCACGATCTCGCCCTCGGCGGGCAGCCGGGCGCCCGCCAGCGGCTCGCTGCCGTGCTCGAAGTCGGAGTGCAGCACGGCGGCGAGGTCGGCTTTGGCGAGAAGCGTCGCAACCTGTCTGGTGCTCACCGCGTCGCCCACCTCCGGGAACCGCACCCGGCGGGACTGCTTGCCGGCCTCGCGGGCGGTGGCGCGCCACTTGGCCAGCGACTTCAGCCCCCGCTCGCCCCGCCACTGGGTGATGCAGCGGGCGGCCTGCCAGGGCACGATCACGTCGACGCCGACCTCGGTCATGGTCTCCACGGCGACCTCCCCGCGGTCCCCCTTGGGAAGGGCCTGCACCACGGTGATCCGGGGCTGCGGCACAGGCTCCTCGTGGACACTCGCCAGTTCCGTCACCACCAGCCGGTCCTTGCCCTTGGCGGCCCGCACGACCCCCTCCGCCCAGCGCCCGCGCCCGTCGGTGAGGACGACGTCCTCGCCGGGCCGCAGCCGCTTCACGGAGACGGCGTGCCGCCCCTCGGGGCCGTCCAGGACGACCTCGCCACCCAAGGAGCCGGGCACCACCAGCGGATCGAGCACGAACACCGGAGCAGTCATCGTCGCTCGTCCTCCCCGTCGGCCGACTTGGTCGACAACGCTGTCGACGCCACGGCGAGTTCCTCGGCGAGGATCTCCACCAGCTGCCCGGCGGCCAGCTCACGGGCCATCCGGTGCCCCTGCCCGGCCCACAGGGCCATGCCCTGCGCGTCCCCGGCCTTGGCGGCGGCCTTGCGCAGCGGGGAGGTGAGGTGGTGGACCTCCGGGTAGGCGGCGGGCGCGTACGGGCCGTGTTCGCGCATGAACCGGTTGACCAGGCCGCGGGCGGGCCGCCCGGTGAACGCCCGGGTCAGCGCGGTCCTGGTGAACAGCGGGTCGGTGAGCGCCCGCTTGTGCAGGCCGGCGGCGCCGGATTCCGGGGTGGCCAGGAAGGCCGTCCCCAGCTGCGCGGCGCTCGCCCCCGCCGCCAGCACGGCCGCGATCTGGCTGCCGCGCATGAGTCCGCCGGCGGCGACGACGGGAATCCCCACGGCCTCCCGGATCTGGGCGACCAGCGACAGCAGCCCGATCTCCGACCCGTCGTTCTCCGGTACGTCCCGGTGGGTGCCCTGGTGTCCGCCGGCCTCCACGCCCTGCGCGATCACCGCGTCGGCCCCGGCCCGCTCCACGGCGAGGGCCTCCTCGACGGTGGTGGCGGTGACCAGCGTGAGCGTCCCGGCACGCCGCAGGGAGTCCAGCACATCCCGCGTCGGCACCCCGAAGTGGAACGAGGCCGCGGCCACCGGGTTGTCCAACAGCACGGCCAGCTTGGCCTCGTACCCGTCGTCGCGGCCGCTGTCCGGGTCGCCGAGTTCGGTCTCGTACCAAGCGGCCTCACCGGCCAGCTGATGCGCGTACACCTCCACGGCCCCGGACTCGGCGAACTCCGGCTGCGGCATGAAGAGATTCACGCCGAAGGGACGCCCGGTGAGCCCCCGCAGTTGCTTGATCTCCTGGTACATCCCGTCGGCGGTCTTGTACCCGGCGGCGAGGAACCCCAGCCCGCCCGCCTCGGACACGGCGGCGGCGAGCTGCGGGACGGAGATCCCGCCCGCCATGGGGGCCTGCACGATCGGAATGGGGAAGAGATCGGTCAGTGCGGAGGACATGACGGCATGTTGTCACGTCCTCCGGACAAGACCGAATCGGGCCGCCCCTTTGGCACATGCCAGAAATCTCCCCACCCCGGACCTCACCGGAGGCACGACCTGACCTCCCGACCGACCGAATCGCGGGGCACGGGCTCGCCTCCCGCCCGGCCGAATCGCGGGGCACGGGCTCGCCTCCCGACCGGCCGGATCACGGGGCACGGGCTCGCCTCCCGACCGGCCGGATCACGGGGCACGGGCTCGCCTCCCGACCGGCCGAATCGCGGGGCACGGGGCCGGCTCCGACCCCACCGGATCGCGGGAGCGCGGGCTCGGCTCCCCGCCGACCGGTCAGCGGGAGGGGCGGCGCTTCCCGGGCGACCGAGTCGCGGGGCGGCCTCGCACTCTCGACCGACCGAGTCGGGTGGTGGGTGGGCGAAGGTGCCGGGGGTCCAGGGGGCGGAGCCCCCTGGCGGGGTCGAAGGGGCGGAGCCCCTTCACGGCACGCCCCGCCGGGGGCACCCGCTCAACGCCCGTTGAACGCGTCCTTCAGCCGGCTGAACAACCCTTGCTGACCGGGCTGGAACTGCCCCTGCGGCCGCTCCTCCCCGCGCAGCTTCGCCAGCTCCCGCAGCAACCGCTCCTGCTCCGGGTCCAGCTTCGTCGGCGTCGTCACCTCGACATGCACGATGAGGTCACCCCGGCCCCCGCCCCGCAGATGCGTGACCCCGCGCCCGTGCAGCGGAATCGACTGCCCGGACTGGGTGCCGGGCCGGATGTCGACCTCCTCCATCCCGTCCAGCGTCTCCAGCGGCACCTTCGTACCGAGCGACGCGGCCGTCATCGGAAGCGTCACCGTGCAGTGCAGGTCGTCCCCGCGCCGCTGGAACGTGGAGTGCGGCAGCTCGTGGATCTCGACGTACAGGTCACCGGCGGGACCGCCGCCGGGGCCGACCTCGCCCTCACCGGCGAGCTGGATCCGCGTGCCGTTGTCGACACCGGCCGGGATCTTCACCGTCAGTGTCCGCCGCGACCGCACCCGCCCGTCGCCGGCGCACTCGGGGCACGGCGTCGGCACGACGGTCCCGAACCCCTGGCACTGCGGGCAGGGCCGGGAGGTCATGACCTGGCCGAGGAAGGACCGCGTCACCTGCGACACCTCACCACGGCCCCGGCACATGTCACACGTCTGGGCGGAGGTGCCCGGCGCCGCGCCCTCACCGTTGCAGGTGTTGCAGACGATCGCCGTGTCGACCTGGATGTCCTTGGTCGTGCCGAAGGCCGCCTCGTCGAGCTCGACCTCGATCCGGATCATCGCGTCCTGGCCGCGCCGCGTACGCGACCTCGGCCCGCGCTGGGACGCCGTACCGAAGAACGCGTCCATGATGTCCGAGAAGTTCCCGAACCCACCGGCCCCGAAGCCCCCGGCCCCCGCGCCGCCGCTCTGCGAGAGCGGGTCCCCGCCGAGGTCGTAGACCTGCTTCTTCTGCGGGTCGGAGAGCACCTCGTAGGCGGCGTTGATCTCCTTGAACCGCTCCTGGGTCTTCGGATCCGGATTGACGTCCGGGTGCAGCTCGCGTGCGAGCCGACGGAAGGCCTTCTTGATCTCTTCCTGCGACGCGTCGCGGCGCACGCCGAGAACGGCGTAGTAGTCCGTGGCCACTTACGACTCCGCCAGGATCTGTCCGACGTACCGTGCCACCGCTCGTACCGCTCCCATCGTTCCCGGGTAATCCATGCGGGTCGGTCCGACCACGCCGAGTTTGGCGACTGCCTCGCCGCCCGAACCGTAGCCGACCGACACCACGGACGTTGAGTTGAGTCCCTCGTAGGCGTTCTCGTGACCGATGCGTACGGTCATGCCCGAATCCCCCGCCTCGCCCAGGAGTTTGAGGAGGACGACGTGCTCCTCCAGGGCCTCCAGGACGGGCCGGATGGTGAGGGGAAAGTCATGTCCGAAGCGGGTGAGATTGGCGGTGCCGCCGATCATCAGCCGCTCCTCGTTCTCCTCGACGAGCGTCTCCAGCAGCGTGGAGAGCACCGCCGAGACCGCGCCGCGGTCCTCGACCTCGAAGGCCTCCGGCAGGTCCTCCACCAGCCGGGGCACGTCCGCGAACCGGCGCCCCGCGACCCTGCTGTTCAGCCGGGCCCGCAGATCCGCCAGAGACGTTTCCCCGAAGGGTGCCGGGCAGTCGACCATCCGCTGCTCGACCCGCCCGGTGTCGGTGATCAGCACCAGCATCAGCCGGGCCGGGGCCAGCGCGAGCAGTTCAACGTGGCGCACGGTCGACCGCGTCAGCGACGGATACTGCACGACCGCCACCTGCCGCGTCAGCTGGGCCAGCAGCCGCACGGTCCGCGCCACCACGTCGTCGAGGTCGACGGCGCCGTCGAGGAAGTTCTGGATGGCCCGCCGCTCGGGCGCGCTCATCGGTTTGACACCGGCCAGCTTGTCGACGAACAGCCGGTAGCCCTTGTCGGTGGGGATCCGCCCCGCGCTGGTGTGCGGCTGGGCGATGTATCCCTCGTCCTCCAGGGCGGCCATGTCGTTGCGTACGGTCGCCGGGGAGACCCCGAGGTTGTGCCGTTCGGTCAGCGCCTTCGACCCGACCGGCTCCTCGGTGCCGACGTAGTCCTGGACGATGGCGCGCAATACCTGAAGCCTGCGTTCACTCAGCATCCGGCGCCACACCTCCAGAAAGTCGTCCCGCGGCCTTTCGGGTCCTTCGGGTCCTTCGCGTCTTTCGTCTGGCACTCTGTGAGCGCGAGTGCCAGCGTCCCCGGCCCAGTGTACGGCCGTGGGGTACTGACTGGGCAAGGTCGGTCGGGACTCATGGCGTTCTACGGCTAGCGTCGCGGCATGACGGTGACTTGGGAAGAGCTGGGCTGGGAGCGGGTGGCCGACGGGGTCGGCCGGTGCCGGCTGCCGGTCTGGGACTGCACGGCGGCTCTGGTGCTCGGCGCGGGCACTGTCCTGATGGTGGACGCCGGGTCGAGCCTGGCGGAGGGCGCACGGCTGCGGGTGGAGGCACAGGCGCTGGCCGACCACCGTGTGACTCATCTCGCGCTCACCCACCCCCACTTCGACCACGTCTTCGGGGCGGCCGCCTTCGCGGGCGCGGACCTGTACGCGGCGGTGGGCACGGAGGCCGTCCTCGCGTACGACCGCGAGGAGCTCCGCCTGGACGCGGTCCGGTGCGGCCTTCCCGCCCCCGAGGCCGAGGAGGCGGCCGACGCCCTCCCCCTCCCGCGGCACCTGGTCTCCGGCGAGTGGACCCTCGACCTGGGTGACGGCCGTCAGGCCCTGCTGGCCAACGTGGGCCCCGGCCACACCCCCCACGACCTCGCGGTCCTGGTCCCCGGCGACCCGGAGGTGGTGTTCTGCGGCGACCTGGTGGAGGAGTCCGGCGACCCGCAGGCCGGCCCGGACGCCGTACCGTCCCGGTGGCCCGCGGCCCTGGACCGCCTGCTCTCGCTGGGCGGCGAGAACGCCCTGTACGTGCCGGGTCACGGAGCGGTGGTCGACGCGGCGTTCGTCAGGGCCCAGCGCGACGCCCTGGCGGCCCGTTTCGGCGTGTCGTAGGCGCGCCGAAGCGGCTTCTCCTATCGTCATCCGAATGCGCCAGTACTCCGCCGACCTGACCCCGCCGTGGAAGAAGCCGAAGCCGGTGCCGGAGGTGGCCGCCGAGCCCGGTCTGGTGGTGGAGGAGCCCGGTACCGGTTTCTGCGGCGCGGTGATCCGGTGCGAGGCGGGCACGGTCACCCTGGAGGACCGGTTCGGCAAGCACCGCGTCTTCCCGCTGGAGCCGCGCGGCTTCCTCCTGGAGGGCCGGGTGGTCACCCTCGTACGCCCCGCGTCCGGGGGACCGGCACGCCCCTCCCGTACCGCTTCCGGTTCGGTCGCCGTCCCCGGGGCACGCGCGCGTGTCGCCCGCGCGGGCCGCATCTACGTGGAGGGCCGCCACGACGCGGAACTGGTCGAGAAGGTCTGGGGCGACGACCTGCGCATCGAGGGCGTGGTGGTGGAGTACCTGGAGGGCGTCGACGACCTCCCCGCCATCGTGACCGAGTTCGCCCCCGGCCCCGACGCCCGCCTGGGCGTCCTCGTCGACCATCTGCTCCCCGGCACCAAGGAGTGGCGCATCGCCCAGTCGGTCACCAGCGACCACGCCCTGGTCGTCGGCCACCCGTACATCGACATCTGGGAGGCGGTGAAGCCGTCGTCCCTGGGTATCGGGGCGTGGCCCCGCGTCCCGCACGGCCAGGACTGGAAGACGGGCGTCTGCCGTGCCCTCGGCTGGCCCACGGACAACACGGGCGCGGTGTGGCAGGCGATCCTCGCGCGCGTGGGCTCCTACAAGGACCTGGAACCGGAGCTGCTGGGGCGGGTGGAGGAACTGATCGACTTCGTCACGGGTAGCGGTGGGGCCTGACGCCGGGAAAGGTTCCGAAGTCGCTCGTGTCCAGTTCGGCTCCGAGCACTTCCAGCATCACCGGGTCCCCGAACTTGGTGATCTGTTGCGTCAGATAGTTCGCGTCCTCGCCTTGGCCCTCAGGCCTGGTCAGCAGGACACACTGCGCCATGATCGGGTCGAGAACGAGATATGCAGGCACCTTGCCCGCCGCGTAAATCGACCTTTTGACCACGTAATCCTGATGAACACTGGACTTGGAGACGACCTCGACAACCATGGTGACCAGCTGGGACGGCAGCAACCGTCCCGAGTCGGGGAGCAGACCCCGCTCGACTACCACCAGGTCCGGCACCGGTTCGCTGGCCTCATTCAGGATGTCGACGTCCTGAGTCTGAAGGCGGGACCACCGCGATCGCGGAATCTGATCCTGCACATCAGCGACGATCATGTTGTGCACGATGTCAGGGCTGGCCATCATCACGACTACCCCCCGGAGAAGCTCGACTTTGACGCCCTCGGGAGGCTCGAACTCCTCGAAGAACTTCGTGATCCCGCGCTCGTCCACAGCGGTCATCTCCGTGACCCTCCGGTTTCTGCCGCCGTCAGCTACGGTGGCAGCCTACGAACCAGGTTAGGGATCGAACCGTCGTTTCGTGGTGATTCACTCGCCAGAGTGATCAGTCCACCAGATCCCTGACCACCGCATCCGCCAGCAGCCGCCCCCGCAGCGTCAGCACGGCCCGCCCCTCGTCGTACGGCCCCTCCTCCAGGAGCCCCTCCCCCAGCGCCCGCCGCGAGGCCTTCAGCCCCTCCTCCTTCAGCAGGGCCAGCGGCACCCCCTCCCGCAGCCGCAGCTCCAGCAGGATCCGCTCCACCCGCCGGTCCTCGTCCGACAGGACCTCGCGCCCGGCCCCCGGCGACCGCCCCGACGCCAGCGCCGCCGCGTACGCCCCCGGGTGTTTCACGTTCCACCACCGCACGCCCCCCACGTGCGAGTGCGCCCCCGGCCCTGCGCCCCACCAGTCCGCGCCCCGCCAGTACAGCTCGTTGTGCAGACAGCGGCCCGCCGGTGAGGTGGCCCAGTTGGACACCTCGTACCAGTCGAAACCCGCCCCCGCCAGCACCGAGTCGGCGATCAGGTAGCGGTCGGCGTGGACGTCGTCGTCGGTCATCGGGACCTCGCCACGGCGGATCCGACGGGCCAGCCCGGTGCCCTCCTCGACGATCAGAGCGTACGCCGACACGTGGTCGGGCCCGGCACCGATCGCCGCGTCCAGGGAGGCCCGCCAGTCGTCGTCCGACTCGCCCGGGGTGCCGTAGATCAGGTCGAGGTTCACGTGCTCGAAGCCGGCCGCGCGGGCCTCCGCCACGCACGCCTCGGGGCGCCCGGGGGTGTGGGTGCGGTCGAGGACCCGCAGCACGTGCTGCCGCGCGCTCTGCATGCCGAAGGAGATCCGGTTGAAGCCGCCCTCGCGCAGGGCCGCCAGGTAGGCCGGGTCGACGGACTCCGGGTTCGCCTCCGTGGTGACCTCCGCGTCGGCGGCCAGCCCGAACTCGTCGCGGATCGCGTGCAGCATCCGTACGAGATCGGCGGCGGCCAGCAGCGTCGGCGTACCGCCCCCGACGAACACGGTCCGCACCTCGCGCGGATCATCGCCCAGGACCTTCCTCGCCAGCCTGACCTCGTCGGTCAACGTGTCCGCGTAGTTGTCGCGGGAGGCGAGGACGCCGCCGGTGCCGCGCAGCTCGGTCGCCGTGTAGGTGTTGAAGTCGCAGTAGCCGCAGCGGGTCGCGCAGTAGGGGACGTGCAGGTAGAAGCCGAGGGGGCGGGCGGCGGCACCGGCGAGCGCGGACGCGGGGAGCGCGCCGTGGTCGGGGACGGGCTCGCCGTCGGGGAGTGCGGAAGGCATGTCCTCCATTGTCCCGCACCCCGCCGTCCACTCCGCGCGGTTCGCCCTCAGCCCCCTCCGCTCCACCCGCCGCTTCACTCGCCGCTCACCTCCGCGCGGCTCACTCCGCCTGGAGCACCAGCAGCGCCAGATCGTCCTCTGGCTGGCCGCCGCCGAACTCGTGGACGAGCCGGCTGATCCGCTCGGCGATCAGCTCGGCGCTCAGCCCCGCGCAGCCGGCCAGCGCCCGCGCGAGCCCGTCGCCGTCGTCGAACTGGGCGGAGCCGGAGCGCCGCTCGGTGACCCCGTCGGTCACGCACAGCAGGCTGGCGCCGGGCGTCAGCTCGATGGTCTCGCTGGTGTACGTCTCGTCCTCCACGACCCCGAGGAGGGTCTGCGGGCGGGCGGCGGTGCGGACCTCGCCGTCGGGGCCGAGCAGCAGCGGCAGCGGGTGCCCGGCGGAGGCGAGGGTGCAGCGGACGCCGCCGCCGTCGAGGGGGATGAGTTCGCCATAGAGGAGGGAGAGGAAACGGGTCTGCGGGCCGTCGCCGGGCGGTACGGGGCGGCCGCCGCCGGCGACCAGGGCGCGGGCGGCGGCGTCGGCGGCCTCGGTGGCGTCGTCGAGGAGGAGCTGGTTGAGCCGGTCGAGGACGTCGGCGACCCGGTACCCCTCGCGGGCCAGGAGCCGCAGCCAGGGCCGGGCGAGACCGATGACGACGGCGGCCTCGGGACCCTTGCCCTGGACGTCGCCGACGGCGAAGCACCAGCGGCCGTCGCCGGCCGGGAAGAGGTCGTAGAAGTCGCCGCTGGGGCCACCCTTGTCGCAGGGTTCGTAGACGAGCGCGCTGCGCACGCCCGGGATCTCCGCGACCGCGCCGGGCAGCAGCCCGCGCTGGAGGACGGCGCTGATGGTGGCCTGGCGGGCGTACTGGCGGGCCGCGCCGATGGCGAGGGCGACCCGGCGGCCGAAGTCCTCCACGAGCCCCGTGATCTCGTCGGGGATGCCGTCCGGGCCGGACCGTCCGATGACGAGCGTGCCGAGCGGGCGGCCGCCCGCGATCAGCCGGTAGGCGAGCGCCGCGCCGAGGACACCCTGCGGGCCGAGCGCCGAACCGGGCCAGGGATACGGCTCGGGCCCGGACCGTAACCCGCCGCGCGCGCACGGCGGGTCCTTCTCCAGGGCGTCACGCAGTTCCTCGACGCGGTTCTCGCTGCCGTGCCAGACCCGGGCCAGCCGCGGGCCGCCCGCACCGGCCGGGTCGCCCCAGCCGCCGCCGCGGCCGGTCGCCTCGTCCTCCAGCCACACCGCGCACCAGTCGGCGAGCCGCGGCACGATCAGCTGGCCGGTGAGCGCGGCCACCAGGTTCTCGTCGAGCTGTCCGGCGAGCAGGTCGGAGGCCTCGGCGAGGAAGGACAGCGCACCCCGGTTGAGCCAGTCCCGGTCGCGCTCGGGGCGATGCGAGCATCCGGCGCCCTCCGCGGCGGCCGAGTCCGCGTGCGGGAACGGTTCCGCGTGCGGGGACAGGGACGAGGGCAGCTCGGGCGCGAGGATCTCGGCGACCTTCAGCTGCTGCTCGTCGGGAAGCATGCCGCCCCGGCCGGTCAGCCGCGCCCACACCGACTTCGCGCCGGTACGGTACGTCACCCCCCAGGACTCCGCCAGCGAGGCGACCAGACGCAGCCCCCGCCCGAACTCCGGTGTCTCGTAAGGCGTCTCGCCCGCGTGGTCGCGAGGCGCGCGGGAGGGATGGTGGTCGGTGACCGCGACGAGGAACGCCGTCTCCGTCCCCTCCTCCAGCCACCAGTCCACCTCGATGTCCGTCCCGGCGTGCACGACGGCGTTGGTGACAAGCTCGCTGACGACGACCAAGGCGTCCTCGGCGACCCGTTGCTGCTCCGGGAAGAGGAGTCCGCAGGCGGTCCACTCGTCGAGTGAGGCACGCACCAGGAGGCGAGCGGAACGGGCCGCCAGAGGGTTTCCGAGCAGGGACGCGCTCCCCTGCGCGCGCGGGCCCGCGGTGTCGGACGCGGGCGCCGCGTCGTGCGAAGTCACCGCACAGACCCGGGAAACGGTCTCCCGTGGCGTGGATATGGCCCCCATGTCCGGCTCCCCGAGCAGTTCGGACGAATACATCCCGATCGATGCGGACAGGGTGACAGACCGGCTGCGCTCATAAGCACCGAGTTACGAAAGTGGGCCGTCATGAGTGACAACAGTGCTAGGCGCGTGCTCGAAGACGGACAGAAACCGCAACAACTCCGAGCATCCGAAACGCACCCTCTGCTCACCGCGATGACCGCTGCCCGGAACGGGAACCGGCGGGATCACGGGGCCACGTCAATTCACTTCGGCACCGAGGCGTACGGCGCACGAAAGGGGGCCCGGTGTCGCCACGGCCGCCTGATCGAATGACCGTGGGGGGACGACAGACGCTTACCGGAGGGAGCGGCGACCCCTGCCGAGGGCCTTTCAGCCCTGGATGCTGCGGGCAAAGGCCTCTCGGCGTAGCAATGCTAAGAAAAGAAGCCGGGAACCGGGGCGGCTGCTAAACAGAGCTCAGCGGCCCGACCAAACGGGCGCGGGGAACCGCGCGACAAGCCACGCCGAACCCGCGGCCGCCACGCAGTCCCCCGCCCACCGCTAGCCTTCGCGCGTCCCCGCGTACATCTCGTCGATGAGGTGCTTGTACTCCCGCTCCACAACCGGCCTCTTCAGCTTCAGGCTCGGCGTGATCTCCCCGTGCTCCACATCGAGATCCCGGGGCAGCAGCCGGAACTTCTTGATGGTCTGCCACCGCTGCAGCCCTTCGTTGAGCTGCTTGACGTACCCGTCGACCATCTCCACGGTCGCCGGCGCGGCCACCACATCGGCGTAGGACCTGCCGTCCAGGCCGTTCTCCTTGGCCCACTCCAGGATCGCGGCCTCGTCGAGGGCGATCAGCGCGGTGCAGAAGTTCCGGTCGGCGCCGTGCACGAGGATGTTGGAGACGTAGGGGCAGACCGCCTTGAACTGTCCCTCGACCTCGGCAGGCGCGATGTACTTGCCGCCGGAGGTTTTGATGAGGTCCTTCTTGCGGTCGGTGATCCGCAGATAGCCGTCGGGAGACAGTTCGCCGATGTCACCGGTGTGGAACCAGCCGTCGGCCTCCAGCACCTCCGCCGTCTTCTCGGGCAGTCCGTGGTAGCCCTGCATGATGCCGGGGCCGCGGAGCAGGATCTCCCCGTCGTCGGCGATCCGCACCTCGCAGCCGGGCAGCGGCTTGCCGACCGTGCCGGTGCGGTAGGCCTCACCGGGGTTCACGAAGGACGCGGCGGAGGACTCGGTGAGGCCGTAGCCCTCCAGGATGTGCACACCGGCGCCGGCGAAGAAGTAGCCGATCTCGGGCGCCAGCGCGGCCGACCCGGAGACGCAGGCCCGCAGCCGCCCGCCGAACGCCTCCCGCAGCTTGGAGTAGACGAGGCCGTCGGCGACCTTGTGCTTGGCGGCGAGCCCGAAGGGCGCGGTCGCGGCGCCGGTGCGCCGGAAGTTGTCCTGGGTGACCTTGGCGTACTCGCGGGCGACGTCGGCCGCCCACTGGAAGATCTTGTACTTGGCGGCGCCGCCCGCTCGGGCCTTCGCGGCGACACCGTTGTAGACCTTCTCGAAGATGCGCGGCACGGCGGCCATGTAGGTCGGCTGCACGACCGGCAGATTCTCGATGATCTTGTCGACGCGGCCGTCGACGGCGGTGACGTGACCGACCTCGATCTGACCGGAGATGAGCACCTTGCCGAAGACGTGGGCGAGCGGCAGCCACAGGTACTGCACGTCCTCGCCGCTGATCAGCCCGGTCGCGGCGATCGCCTTCGCCATGTACGACCAGTTGTCCTGCGGCAGCCGTACGCCCTTGGGGCGGCCGGTGGTACCCGAGGTGTAGATGAGGGTGGCGAGCTGGTCCTTGGTGATCGCGCCGACCCGCTCCTTGATCAGCTGGGGGTGCTGCTCCAGGTACCTGGCGCCGCGCTGCTCCAGTTCGGCGAGGGTGATCACCCAGTCGCCGGTCTCGACGCCGGCCGGGTCGATGACGACGACCTGGGTGAGCTCGGGCAGTTCGGCTCGCTTCTCGACGGCCTTGGCGAGCTGGGCCGCGTCCTCCGCGATCAGCACGCGGCTCGCGGAGTCGGACAGGATGAACGCCGACTCGTCGGCGTTGGTCTGCGGGTAGACGGTCGTGGTGGCCGCGCCCGCACACAGGATGCCGAGGTCGGCCAGGATCCACTCCACCCGGGTGGAGGAGGCGAGGGCGACCCGCTGCTCCGGCTCGATGCCGAGTTCGATGAGGCCTGCGGCGATCGCGTAGACCCGCTCGGCGGCCTGCGCCCAGCTGAGCGACTTCCAGTCGTCAGGGCCCTGACCGGAGGCCGCGGGCACCGGGTAGCGGTAGGCCTCGGCGTCCGGTGTGGCCGCCACGCGATCCAGGAAGAGGGCCGCCACGGACGGCGGTCGGTTCTCGATCAGTGTCTGTGTGTCGGTCACGACATCCTCCGGGGCCCGCGACGGTGCGGCTGGCTCAGTGCGGCTGGGGTTGACTCACGGTGGGGTTCGCGCTGGTTGTTTAACTCGCGAGTAACTAGCGAGCAGGGATCAGAGTAAGCCGCGACCGGCCTGTACGTAAGGGGCATCGGCCTGTCTGTTTCACCGCATGGTCCACGCAGAGCGACGCTACGCACGCGTAGGGGTCCGCCGCACTTTCGCCCGGCGAACCCCTGTTGTACCCGATTTACGGCCGCCACGGATTGTCGTCCGCGGTTACTTCTTGCTCTTGGCCGATCCCGTGCTGTCATCGCTGGAGAGCACCGCGATGAAGGCCTCCTGCGGAACCTCCACCGAACCCACCATCTTCATCCGCTTCTTGCCTTCCTTCTGCTTCTCCAGCAGCTTGCGCTTACGGGAGATGTCGCCGCCGTAGCACTTGGCGAGGACGTCCTTGCGGATGGCGCGGATGGTCTCGCGGGCGATCACCCGGGAGCCGATGGCGGCCTGGATGGGCACCTCGAAGGCCTGCCGCGGAATGAGCTCGCGCAGCTTGGCGACGAGCCGCACGCCGTACGCGTAGGCCGCGTCCTTGTGCGTGATCGCCGAGAACGCGTCGACCTTGTCGCCGTGCAGCAGGATGTCGACCTTGACCAGGCTGGCGGTCTGCTCACCGATGGGCTCGTAGTCCAGCGAGGCGTAGCCGCGGGTCTTCGACTTCAACTGGTCGAAGAAGTCGAAGACGATCTCCGCGAGGGGAAGCGTGTACCGGATCTCGACCCGGTCCTCGGACAGGTAGTCCATGCCGAGCAGGGTGCCGCGCCGGGTCTGGCACAGCTCCATGATCGAGCCGATGAACTCGGTCGGCGCGAGGATCGTGGCCCGTACGACGGGCTCGTACACCTCGTTGATCTTCCCCTCGGGGAACTCGCTCGGGTTGGTGACCGTGTACTCGGTCCGGTCCTCCATGACCACGCGGTAGACCACGTTCGGCGCGGTGGCGATGAGGTCGAGTCCGAACTCGCGCTCCAGCCGTTCCCGGATCACGTCCAGGTGCAGCAGGCCGAGGAAGCCGACCCGGAAGCCGAAGCCGAGCGCGGCGGAGGTCTCCGGCTCGTAGACTAGCGCGGCGTCGTTGAGCTGGAGCTTGTCGAGGGCCTCGCGCAGCTCGGGGTAGTCGGAGCCGTCCAGCGGATACAGGCCGGAGAAGACCATCGGCTTCGGGTCCTTGTAGCCGCCGAGGGCCTCGGTGGCGCCCTTGGTCTGACTGGTGACGGTGTCACCGACCTTGGACTGCCGGACGTCCTTCACACCCGTGATCAGATAACCCACCTCGCCGACACCGAGTCCGTCGGCGGACAGCATCTCCGGCGAGTTGGTGCCGATCTCCAGCAGTTCGTGGGTGGCGCCGGTCGACATCATCTTGATCCGCTCACGCTTGTTGAGCTGGCCGTCGATGACACGGACGTATGTCACGACACCGCGGTAGGAGTCGTACACCGAGTCGAAGATCATGGCGCGCGCGGGCGCGTCGGCGACACCGACCGGCGCCGGGATCTCCTTGACGACCTTGTTGAGCAGCGCGTCGACGCCTACACCGGTCTTGGCGGAGACCCGCAGCACGTCGTCCGGCTCGCAGCCGACCAGGTTCGCCAGCTCCTCGGCGAACTTCTCCGGCTGCGCGGCCGGCAGGTCGATCTTGTTGAGCACAGGGATGATCGTGAGGTCGTTCTCCATCGCCAGGTAGAGGTTTGCGAGGGTCTGCGCCTCGATCCCCTGGGCGGCGTCGACGAGGAGGACGGTCCCCTCGCAGGCCGCCAGCGACCGCGACACCTCGTAGGTGAAGTCGACGTGCCCCGGGGTGTCGATCATGTTGAGGATGTGCGTACTGCCCTGGTCCGGGCCCTCCGTGGGGGCCCAGGGCAGACGCACCGCCTGGGACTTGATCGTGATGCCGCGCTCGCGCTCGATGTCCATCCGGTCGAGGTACTGAGCACGCATCTGCCGCTGCTCGACCACGCCGGTCAGCTGGAGCATCCGGTCGGCGAGCGTGGACTTGCCGTGGTCGATGTGCGCGATGATGCAGAAATTGCGGATCAGAGCCGGGGCGGTACGGCTCGGCTCGGGCACATTGTTAGGGGTCGCGGGCACGCAGGGTCCTGTCTCTTGAGGCGCCTTATGCCTCGGGTCGGATCGATACGTAGCCTCCATGGTCCCATGGCGAGGGACCGGGGACCGGTTTGGGCCATTGTCCGGCTCGCTGGTAACGTGGGCGGCTGTGTCTCATGCCCTCTCAGCGCGAGGCACAACTTCAAGAAATCATCGGTACGGGACCTTCGCGGCCCCGCACCAGAACCTGAAAAGGCTCATTCGTGGCGAACATCAAGTCCCAGATCAAGCGGATCAAGACCAACGAGAAGGCTCGGCTGCGCAACAAGGCCGTCAAGTCCTCCCTGAAGACCGCGGTCCGCAAGGCTCGTGAGGCTGCTGCCGCGGGTGACGTCGAGAAGGCCACCGAGCTGCAGCGCGCTGCCGCGCGTGCGCTCGACAAGGCCGTCTCGAAGGGCGTCATCCACAAGAACCAGGCCGCCAACAAGAAGTCGGCGCTTGCTTCCAAGGTCGCTTCCATCAAGGGCTGACATCTGATGTGACGCCGGAAGGACCCGGGCGGGCCCTCTCTCATCCGCCCCCGACCGGCACCCGAGGATCGACGCGCGGCCTGCGTTCGCCACGCGGGCGTCGATCGACAGTCTGACCCGAAGGCCCCGGCACCTCGCCCTTCCCCAGGGCGGACGCCGGGGCTTTCGGCATCCCCGCGCACCCTCTCGGTTGGCCGTCCCCGCCCCGTCCCTACTGAGCGCGCCCCGCTCTGCGCTTACTGCGCCCGCCCTCGTGACCGCGCCGCCCGCGCGACGGTCACCACGGCCTTCTCCAGGGCGTACTCGGGATCGTCCCCGCCGCCCTTCACGCCCGCGTCCGCCTCGGCGACGGCGCACAGGGCCACCGCGACCCCGTCCGGCGTCCACCCCCGCATCTGCTGCCGTACCCGGTCGATCTTCCACGGCGGCATCCCGAGCTCCCGCGCGAGATCGGCGGGCCGTCCGCCCCGCGCCCCCGCCAGCTTCCCGATCGCCCGTACGCCCTGCGCGAGCGCGCTCGTGATCATCACCGGGGCGACCCCGGTCGCCAGCGACCAGCGCAGTGCCTCCAGCGCCTCCGCGGTGCGCCCCTCCACGGCTCGGTCGGCCACGGTGAAACTCGACGCCTCGGCCCGGCCGGTGTAGTACCGCCCGACGACGGCCTCGTCGATGGTGCCCTCGACGTCCGCGGCGAGCTGGGTCACGGCCGACGCCAGCTCACGCAGATCGCTGCCGATGGCGTCGACGAGCGCCTGGCAGGCCTCGGGCGTGGCGGACCGCCCGAGCGCCCGGAACTCGCTTTTCACGAAAGCGAGCCGGTCCGCCGGTTTGGTCATCTTCGGGCAGGCGACCTCCCGCGCCCCCGCCTTGCGCGCCGCGTCGAGCAGCCCTTTGCCTTTGACGCCGCCCGCGTGCAACAGCACGAGAGTGATCTCCTCGGCGGGCGCCCCGAGGTAGGCCTTCACGTCCTTGACCGTGTCGGCGGACAGGTCCTGCGCGTCGCGCACGACCACGACCTTGCGCTCCGCGAAGAGCGACGGGCTGGTCAGCTCGGCGAGGGTGCCGGGCTGCAACTGGTCGGGGTTCAGGTCCCGCACGTCCGTGTCGGCGTCGGCGGCCCGGGCGGCGGCCACCACCTGCTGCACGGCACGGTCGAGCAGCAGTTCCTCCTGCCCCACGGCCAGCGTCACCGGGGCAAGCAGATCGTCATCAGCAGTCTTCTTGGCCATCGCGCCAAGCATCCCACGGCCCACTGACAACAGGACCGGCCGTGCCTTGCGCGCCCTGGGCCGCCCGCATCTTCCGCGTCCCGGCCGCCCGCACCGCTACGGCTCCTCCCGCCACCCGTCCCACTCCCCCGCGAACTCGTCCAGCTCCGCCGGGTCCAGCCGTCCCTGCTCGTCCCGCAGCAGCACCAGCCACTGCACGTCCTCGGCGTCGTCTTCCCCTGCGAGAGCGTCCCGCACCAGCCGCGGCTCCTCGTCGACGCCGAACCGCTCCCCGAGGGCCTCAGCGGCCTCCTCGGCCGTGTCCCGGTCGGGCAGCACCAGCACATGTCTCACATCGCTCACGGCCCCATTCTCGGGCACCGCCGGCCGGCTCAGCCCTTCGGGACGATCTGTACGTCCAGGTCGACGCGGATGCTCGGCCCGACCACCGCGATCCCGCGCGCCAGCATGGTCTGCCAGCTCACGGTGAAGTCGTCGCGGTGAAGTTCGGTGGTGGCCCGGCAGGCGGCGCGCACCTCGCCCTCCACGCCGTTGCCGACCCCGAGATAGTCCGTGTCGAGGGTGACCGTGCGCGTCACCCCGTGCAGGGACAGCGCCCCGGTGACGGCCCACCTGGCGCCGCCCCTGTGCACGAACCTTTCGCTGTAGAACTCCAGCGTCGGGAACCGCTGCATATCCAGGAAGTCCGCCGACCGCAGATGGTCGTCGCGCATCCGGACGCCCGTGTCGATGGTCGCGGCGTCGATCACGACGTGCATGGCGGACCGCTCCATCTGCTCGGCGATCCGTACCGCGCCCGCGAACGAGTTGAACCGGCCGTGGATCCGGGCCAGTCCGATGTGCCGGGCGGTGAAGCCGATCGAGGAATGCGTCCGCTCGATCTCCCAGTCCCCCGGCGCCGGCAGCTCCGGTGGCTGGGCGACCTGGAGGATGACATCGCCCAGGGAGGCGAGGCAGTTCTCGCCGACCCGCGCGGTGGCCCGGTACGGCGTGAACCCCTCGGCGGACACCGCCAGCCGGTACTCCCCGGCCGGCACGGTCGTCATGAACGACCCGTAGGGATCCGTGCCCCCGCTGACCACCGTGCGTCCCATGGTGTCGCTGACCGCGAACTCGGCTTTCGCAACCGGCTCGTTGACCGGGTCGAGCACCCGGCAGCTCAGCACCCCGGCGTCGGGCGGAGTCTGCACCGCCGCGAGAGGGCTCGTCCGCTGTACCCGGTTCGTTCGGTTTCCCATCAAGCGGCCGAACATCCTTGCCACCCCTGTACGCCTCGCCACCAACCGTTACCGGAGAGACATTCGATCACTGATGCGGCTTTCGAGGCAACACGGCGCCACATCACGGGAATAGGACGCATGCGCCGGAACTACGCACGAGTAGCACGCTACGCGCCAGTAGGAACGCGATCTTCCGTGACGCCCGAATTAGGCATTCTGGTTGACTTCCCCCGGGTTTCGCACCGCCGGCACACAGTCCAGCTCGATCCCGAACCGCTCCCGGTAGATCCCGAGCACCTCGTCGTCTCGCTCCACCTCCCGTACCTCACGCGCCCCGTCGGCCGCCGTCTGAGTCAACGTCCGCCCGCTGAGCGTGATCCGCCCGCCCTCCTCAGTGACCCGGGAACAGACCAGCGACTGTGTGAAGTGCGACGACGGCGAGGTGCTGTGCCACCACGCCCCGGCCCTGAAGTCCCCGAGCACCCGCGGCCGGACCTCCACCCGGTACTGCGGCTGCCCGTCGCGCAGCACGTCCAGGTCCCCGGCCGCCACGCGGTCCGCGTCCCCGCCGCCATCCCCGCCCCCCGCGCCTGCTCCCGCCGCGTCCGGCCCGGCCTCCGTGACCTGGAACGTCCCGCCGGGATCGGCCTGCTCGCCCCGTTCCGCGAGCGCCAGCGGGTAGTGGCTGTGCGCCCCGAATCCGACGTCGGCGAGCCACTCGCCGCCGTCCACCGTCCGCACCCGCAGCACGAGATGGTCGTACGGGATCCCCAGCCGCCCCTCCGCCCCGTACACCCGCGCCGCCAGCGGCGTCACCCCGAACCCGAGCGCGGCCAGCAACACCGAGAAGGCCCCGTTGAGTTCGTAGCAGAACCCGCCCCGTCCCGCCTCCACCACCTTGTCCAACAGCCGCTTCTCCTCCAGCACGATCTCCTCACCGAGGTGGATCGACAGGTTCTCGAAGGGCACGGCCCGCAGATGCCGCAGATGCAACTCGCGCAGAACCTCGGCGGTGGGCCGGCCCGGACGGGCGGCTCCGAGCCGGCGGAGGTAGACGTCGATCTGCGCGGGGTTCACCGAGTTCATGCTCTCAGTCTCGCGCCACGCGCAGTTCCCCCGCCTCCCCTCCCTCGCCACCGCCGGTCACGGCCAGCGCCCCGTCCCGGTCGGTCCGCAGCACCACCGCCCCCACCGCCCGCAGCTCGGCCACCGTGCCCGGTGCCGGATGGCCATAGATGTTGTCCGCCCCGCACGAGATGAGCGCGACCCGCGGCGCCACCAACCGCAACAACCGCGGATCCTGATACGCGGACCCGTGATGGGCCACCTTCAGCACATCCACCCGGCCCAGCCCGGCGGCGGCCGGCGATCTCAGCAACTCCTGCTGAGCCGGGGGTTCGAGGTCCCCGAGCAGCAGCATCCGCAGTCCGGCCGAGCGGACCAGCAGGGCGACACTCGCGTCGTTGGGTCCGTCCGGGTCCGGTGCCGGGTCCGGAGGCGGCCACAGCACCCGCCAGTCCAGCGGCCCGGTCCTGCGCCGCTCCCCGGCGACCGCCCGCGTGAGGGGGACCCGATGCTCGGCAGCCTCCCTTCTGACGAACTCGGCCTGGTCCGCGGGCTCCTCGAACCCGCTCGTCTCGATCTGCGCGACCTCCCGCCCGCGCAGCACCCCGGGCAGCCCCGCGACATGATCGGCGTGGAAGTGGGTGAGGACGACGAGCGGGATCCGGATGATCCCGAGTTCTCGCAGGCAGTGGTCGACCAGCGCCGGATCGGGCCCGGCGTCGACGACCACTGCCGTGCCCGCGCCCGCCGCGAGCACGGTCGCGTCGCCCTGCCCGACGTCGCACATCGCCAGCCGCCAGCCGGGCGGCGGCCAGCCCATGAGCACCCGGGTCAGCGGCACCGGCCGTACCACCAGCAGCACGAGCAGCATCCCCAGCACCCCGCACCACCACGGATGCCGCAGCAACCGCCGCCCCAGCAGGAGGACGAGCGCCGTCACCCCGGCCAGCAGCAACGCCCCCGCCCAGCTCCCGGGCCAGTCCACACCCGCGCCCGGCAACCCGGCCCCGGTCCGGGCGATCTTCGCGACCCACCCGGCGGGCCAACCCGCGCACCACGCCAGCACCTTGGCCGCCGGCATCGCCACCGGAGCCGCCGCGAGCGCCCCGAACCCGAGGACCGTGGCCGGCGCGACCACGAGCTCCGCCAGCAGATTGCAGGGCACCGCCACCAGACTCACCCGCGCGGACAGCACCGCGACCACCGGCCCGCACACCGCCTGGGCCGCCGCGGCCGCCGCCAGCCCTTCGGCCAGCCGCTCCGGCACCCCGCGGCGCCGCAGCGCCTCGCCCCACCCGGGCGCCAGCATCAGCAGCGAACCGGTGGCCAGCACCGACAGCAGGAAGCCGTAACTGCGGGCCAGCCAGGGGTCGTACAGCACCAGCAGCACAACCGCCGTCGCCAGGGCCGGGAGCAGGGATCTGCGGCGGCCGGTCGCCAGGGCGAGCAGGGCGACCGCTCCGCAGGCCGCGGCCCGCAGCACACTGGGGTCCGGCCGGCACACGACGACGAAGGCGAGCGTGAGCGCCGACGCGAACAGCGCGGTCGCCCGCAGCGACAGCCCGAGGCGTGCGGCCAGTCCCCGGCGCTCGGTCTGCTGGGCCAGTCCCGGCGGTCCGATGAGCAGGGCGAGCAGGATGGTGAGGTTGCTGCCCGACACGGCGAGGGTGTGCGCGAGGTCGGTCGCCTCGAACGCCTCGTCCAGGTCCGGGGTGATCCGCGAGGTGTCCCCGACGACCAGGCCGGGCAGCAGCGCCCGCGCGTCCTCGGGCAGCCCGTCGGTCGCCTCCCGCAGCCCGGCCCGTAACCGCCCGGCCAGCCGCTGCGGCCCGCTCGGCTCGCTCACCACCGCCGGTGCGGGGCGCTTCCGTACGCGCAGCATCGCCGCGACCCGGTCCCCGCCGGCCGTGGCCGGCGCCAGCCGCCCGCTCACCCGCAGCCGCGTGGAGGGCAGCAGCCCGAGCCAGCGCGCCCGGCCGCCGCCACCGGGTGCCGGCACCCCCGTGTCCACGACCACCAGCACCGGTGAACGTGTCGTCACCGCCGTCCCGTCGCCCCTCTCCACCCGCCGCACCTCGCCGCGCACCAGCACGGCGGCCGCGGTGGCGTGGTCCCCTCGCACGCGTGGCCTCACGGTCCAGGGGTCACCCGTGAGCTCCACCTCCACGGTCACGGTGGCGTACCCGCGGGCCAGCCCGGGAACCGGTCCGCGGCGCACGTCCGCCCCGTGCAGCCCCGCGGAGGCTGCCGCCCCGGCGACGCACAGGAGCAGCGCGCCGGCCGACACCTGCCGCCAGGCAGGCGGGGCGGAGGCGGCACCTGCGGTCGTCGCGCCCCGCCAGGTGCGCGTCCGGGCGAGCCGCAGCAGGATCGCCCCGGCAACCAGGCAGACGACCGCGGTCCCGGCCGTCCATCCCGGTGGCGTGTCCAGCGCCAGTGCCGCCGTCGCCCAGACGGCCAGCGCGGGCGGCACCAGCCGCAGGTCGGCCCGCGCGTCCTCCCCGGCGTGCGCGGTTTCCAGCCGAGGTCTCGAGTCGGTGTGTCCGGCCCGGCGTACGGTCAGGAGCCCCGGGGCGGTGCCGTCGCTCCCGTCGGTCCCGGGCCTCATGGCCTTACCAGATCCCGGAGGTCGGAGTAGCGGCGGTCTCCGAGAGTTAGATGGGTATCTAGCAAAGAGCAAAGAAACGGCCCCCGAACGGTGTTGGAGCACCGATCGAGGGCCTGACGGACCTACCTGACTAGACCAGGAGACCGCTGATGCAGAAGTCTGCCATCCGCCGCGAGCGCCGCGCCAACCGCCGCACGCTTCGCGCCACCCTCCGCCAGCGCACCGCCGCCGGCCGCCTCGCCTCCAGCTGCCACCGCCGCCCCCGCAGCCTCGCCACCGTCGCCGTCGCCTCCGGTGTCGCCAAGGACACCGTGACCGGCGTCGCCAACGGCCTCCGTACCGTCGCGAAGCGCCTCGGGCTCACGCCCGCCGAGCAGGCCCGCACGAAGCGCACCGTGGCCGGAGGCCGCGCCCGTAAGACCCGCTCCGTCGGGCACTGGACGCTCGCGCAGGTCGCCCGCCTGGTCGCCGCGTACAAGCCGCGCAAGGCCGAGTACGTCGCCGCCGTCGCCCTGATCGCCGCGTTCGCCGGGGGCGCCCGATGAACGCCACCCTCAGCCCCGCCGCCCACCGGATCATCGACCAGCTGCGCGCCGGCCAGGCCGCCGGCACCGCCGCCGGACTCGGTAGCCCGGACTGGGACGCCTTCCACGACCTGGTGGTCCGGTTCATCACCGAGGCCCCGGACCCGAAGTTCCGCATGCGGGAGATCGCCGACCTCCTCGACGACCACGCCCGCGCCAACCGCCCCGCCGGGGGTGCCCGGTGACGAACACCGCCGAGACGGCCCGCACCCCGCGGGCCGTCCCCGGCCGGCGTCTCATCGCCGCCGGGGTCATCTCCCGCAGGGTCGACGTCCGCATCACCGAGGCCGGTGTCACCGGCGTCCTCCGGAAGGGGAACCGGCGATGAAGCCCTGCGCCAGCATCCCCGCCCTCGCCGCCCAGACCAGCGAACTGGCCACCGCGGTCCGTGTGGCCCGCACGCTGCTCGCCGACTACGGCGACAGCAGCGCTACCGGGTTCTCGTACCCCGAGGCCTACGGCGCCCTGCGCGAGACCCTGCGGATCCTGCTCCGCGTCCTCGGCCCCGAGGTCGTACGCGGCGCTGCCGATGTCCCCGCCGCGCCCCGCTGCCCGGCCGCGCATCCCGAGGACCCGACCGGCTGCAACGGGCCGGTCGTCGTCACCGTCCTCGACCGGCACAACGGAGGCGCCAACGGGTGCGAGCACCACGGCGCCCGGCTCCTCGCCTCCCTCGACGGTGGCCGCGTGTACGGCCTTCCGGACGCCCCCGCCGGCGCGGCCATTCGCGTGTTCAAGGCCGCCGACGGCATGCGCCCCTTCCCGTGGCTGACCGACGTGCCGCGCACCCGTCCCGACCAGCTCAGCCGAGCCGAGAACCGCGCGAGGGGTGAAGGCCAGTGAGCACCGAGCCCCGCACCATCACCCTGGCCACCAGCGACCACGGGGACGTCACCCTTCTCGAACCCGCCTGGTGCACCGGCCACAGTCACCACGACCCCGAAATGCTGCGCGCCGACCTCATCCACACGGGCCCGCTCGCCGAGTGCGTCTACCTCGGCCGGGACCTGCTCGCCGCCGAGATCGTGCAGTCCCCGTTCGCCACGCCGTCCGCCCCCGAGCTGGGTGGCCCGACGGCCGGCGTCTCGGTCTTCCCTCTTGGCAAGACCCTCAGCCCGGTGCAGCTGTACGACCTCGCGGCCGCCCTCGACGGGTACGCCGACCGGCTGCGCGACATGGCCGACCAGCTCGACCGGATCCCCGACGGGGGCGAGCAGTGAGCCGCACCTCGTACGTCCGCCGCCCGACCGAGCGCGCCGCCATCCGTGCGGCCGCCCGGTCGGCCCGGCCCCTCCCGCCCGTCACCGCCCTCATGGCCGCGCTGCTCGAAGCCAACGACCGCAGCGACCGTGAAGGCGTCACCCTCGCCGCGCACCGTGTGGTGCGCGCCTCCGAACCAGGAGTTGGCGAATGACCAGCACCAACCGCAGAGAACTCACCTGGGGCCAATCCCTCGTCCTCGGCGCGGCCGCCGTCGTCATCGTCGTCGTCGGCGGGTTCGGCGCCTGGGGCACCTACACCAACGCCGTGTCCGCGTTCCACCGGCAGGCCACCGCGGCCGGTGTCGTCGCGGCCGGCGAGGGCCTCACCCTGATCCTCGCCCTGATCATGCTGGGCCGGACCATGCTCGGCATGGCATCCCCGGCCGTGGTCCGGGGCGGTATGTGGCTCGCCCCGCTCTCGGCCAGCTGCATCGGCATCGCCATCGCCTCCGACATCCGCGAGGCCGCCGTGTACGCGGTCACCCCGCTCGCCATGTCGGGCGCCGCCGAAGGGCTGGGCCTGATCGCCCGCTCGATCGTCGTCTACCGCACCGGCGTGGACGCCGAGGTGATCCGCCGCAACGGCGACATCGCCCGGCAGCTGGCCTACCAGCGGGCCGTGGCCGACGGGCACCCCGGCGAGTGGCGGCAGAAGCTCGCCAAGCGCCGGTACTGGCGTCTCGCGAAGTATGTGGGCGTCGGTGACACCGAGCTCGGCGCCGGCCTGGTCGACGTGCAGCGCGTCCGCGTCCAGGAAGGCGCGGATGCGGCCCTCGCCGGGATGTACGGCGTTGCGACTCCGACGGACGGAGTCGCACCAGTCGCCGCGCCCCGACGGGGATCCGCGACCGAAGCCCTGCGCGCGCACTTCGCCGACATGGACCCGGCCGAGGCGATCCGGTTCGCTGCTGATGCGCGACCTGATGCGGACGTCCACGAACTGGCTGTTGTCCTCGCTACCTACGGGCTGACCGTCGACCCCGTCGCGGTCGCCCTGGTCCTCGGCGAGCAGCCCCCGGAGTACACCGTCGACCGGCCTGATGCGCGGGCGCATCAACAGGTCAGCCCCCCTATCGGCGAGCTGGAGCCGGTCACGCTCGAAGCCGCTGTGGTCGAAGCCGCCTCAGCTCTGGGACCGGATGCGAAGGCGCGGGAGATCGTCGAGCACGTCGAGCGCCACCGCCGTCTGGTCGTGACCGAGCCCTACGTCCGTACCGCCCTGTCGCGGGCCGCCGCGAAGAAGCCTGCCGCCCCTGAGGCGGACAACATGGAAGGCGGATACGCCTGATGCGCGCACTCCTGTGGGGCGCCCTGCTGGGCCTGCTGTGGGTCCTGTTCCCGTCCCTTGTCACCCTCGCCGCCGCCGTGCTCCTGGCGGCCGCAGTGAAGGCCGTCCCGCCCGCCCTCGGCGTCGCCCTGCTCCCCCGCGCGCTGCTGCCCCGGGTGCGGAGGTGGACGCGATGACCGAGCCGTCCAACGTCCCGGAGCAGTACCGCCAGTACGTGGTCCCGGCCACCGAGCGGGCCCCGGCCCACCACCGGCCGCCGAACGTCCTGTACGACGACCGCGGCCGGCCGGTCCACTTCACCATCGGACAGCCCCCGCCGCCGCTCATCGTGCAGGCCCCGGTGCAGCAGGGCATGGACCCGGCCACGTTCCGGCTGGTCGTCGTCACGTTCCTGATCCTCGCGGTGGTCGTCGTCTGCACAGCGTGCGCGTGCGCGGTCGTCGTCCTGATGGGCGGCACGCTGCTGGGGATCATCGGCGCCGTCTCCGCGAACGCCCCGTTCATCGGCGTGGCGCTGGTGGGGGTGATCCTCGCCGCCGGATGGGCCGCGTCGAAGATCCGGCCCGTCGTGAAACGGAAGAACGACTGACCTGCCCTTCCGTCCCACTCACTTCCCGCCAGGAAGCGAGTCGGGCGGTGGGGCCGGACAGTCCGGCCCACAACCGAAGGAGACCCCGTGTCCTCTGCCCGCCACTTCTTCAAGCCCGGCACCCTCACCGACGAGCACCTCAAGACCGACATCACCGCCGACGTGGCCGCCGCCCGGGGCGCCCAGCGCGACCTGCAGACCGCCGGCCAGTACGGGGCGGCCGCCCGGATGGGCGAGGCCGTCGACGAGGCCCTGGACGAGCTGAACGCCGCGAACAGCGGCACCTGGCGCCCGAAGCACGCCTGACCGATCGCCTCCGCAACTCCGACCAGCAGGGATGACCAGCATGAACCGCGAACAGCACCTCACCGCCGCCACCGAGGCCCTTGCCAAGGCCGGCAGGCTCGCCGACTCCGCCGAGCACCTCACCCGCGGCAGCGC
This sequence comes from Streptomyces shenzhenensis, assembly GCF_021462265.1. GTDB lineage: Bacteria > Actinomycetota > Actinomycetes > Streptomycetales > Streptomycetaceae > Streptomyces > Streptomyces shenzhenensis. The sequence goes on from NZ_JAJONF010000018.1 coordinate 101,709, forward strand.
CCGCCACGCCGAGGGCTACCACCTCGCCGCCGTCGGCACCCTCTACAACGACGTGGCCCGCACTCACCTCGAACTCGCCCGCGAGCTGGCCAAGGAAGAGGGCTGATGGCCGCCGACGACCTGGCCTTCGCGGACTTCACGCTCGGCGAGCGGCTGCGCCTCGCAGGGCTCACGGCGCGGATGGCGAAGCGCGGCCTCGCCGACGACGGCACCGGCAACGTCGACGTCAGCGACCTGAAGCGCCGCATCGAACGCATCGAGAACGACGCACTCAAGCGCAAGGCCAAGCCCAAGCCCAAGAGGTAGCGCCACCCGGGGCGGCCGCCATCGGCCTAGGAACCGCCGGCCGCCCCGGGCCAGGAATCGCAACGCAGCACGTCACGAACCATGGAGCCCCAGCATGACGGACACACTCGCCCCGCCCAACACCGAAGCCGCCGACACTCCGACCGAACAGACCGAGGCGCGGCCGGCGCCCGTACCTGTCGACAGCCCCAAGCTCCCCGACCCCGGCATCACCAGCGAGAAGCGCCGCCCGATCATCGCCCCGTGGCTGCGCTCCCGCCGCGACCTCGCCGCCACCATGGAACGGGCCGCCGGACACGCCTGGTACGCCACGGCGTATCACGGGCTGCGCGCACCCTGGTACGCAGCGCAGCTCGGCATGATGGCGCCCCGCGGCGCCGCCCGCCTGGTGGTCGACACCAACCGGTGGGTGTGGGACCGCGAGGCCGCCCCGCTCCGCGACTATGCCGTCCGCGCCGAGGACGTCGAGGAGTACATGCGCCTGTCCCGGCTGCGAGCCGGACGCGTCCGCCTGCGAGGCCTGGTCACCGTCGTGGCCTGCGTGTTCGGCCTCGGCTTCGCCCTGTGGCTGTACGTCATGGCGCCCGCCTACCTGTACGTGTTCGCGGCCGGCGGGGTGCTGACCCTCGGCTACTTCGGCCAGCAGCCGGACGCCCCGGTCATCGGCCCGGCCGTGATGCGCACCGAGCTGCAGAAGCTCACCGGGTCGATCGTGCTGCGCGCCCTCGACTCGATCGGCAACCCGAAGATCTCGGCCGCCATCAAGAAGGGCGGCGACATGAACGGGATGCGCTTCACCTCGGAGATCACCCGCGACGGCCCCGGCTACCGAGCAGACCTCGACCTCCCGTACGGCGTGGTCCCCGAGGACGTGATGGAAGAGCGGCAGGCCCTCGCCTCCGGTCTACGCCGCAAGCTGGGCTGCGTCTGGCCGTCCGGTGACCCCGATGAGCACGAGGGGCGCCTGGTCCTGTGGGTGGGCGACAAGCCCATGAACGAGACCACGAAGCCGCCGTGGCCGCTGCTGCGCGAGGGCGACGTGGACCTGTTCAAGCCGGTCGTGTTCGGCAACGACCAGCGGATGCGGGACCTGTTCGTCACCCTCATGTTCGCCTCGGTCGTCGTCGGCTCCATCCCTCGCATGGGCAAGACGTTCCTGCTGCGCCTGCTGCTGCTGATCGCCGCTCTCGACCCGCGGGCGTGGGTCCTCGCGTTCGACTTCAAGGGCACCGGCGACCTCGGCCCCCTCGAACCGGTCTGCCACCGCTACCGGTCCGGCGAGGAAGACGAGGACTTGCAGTACGTCCTGCACGCCATGCGAGAGCTGAAGCAGGAACTCACCCGGCGGGCGAAGGTGATCCGGCACCTGCCCAAGTCCCGCTGCCCGGAGTCGAAGGTGACCCCTGCCCTGGCCAGCGACAAGAGCCTCGGACTGCACCCGATCGTGGTCGGCTTCGACGAGTGCCAGGTGATGTTCGAGCACGAGAAGTACGGCGCCGAGCTGGAGAGCATCTGCACGGACATCGCCAAGCGCGGCCCGGCCCTCGGGATCGTCGGCATGTTCGCCACCCAGCGTCCCGACGCCAAGAGCCTCCCGCCCGGCATCAGCGCCAACGCCGTCCTCAGGTTCTGCCTGAAGGTCATGGGCCACACCGCCAACGACATGGTCCTCGGCACCGGGGCGTACAAGGCCGGCATCCGGGCCACCATGTTCAGCCGCTCCGACCGCGGCATCTGCTGGATGTCCGGCGAGGGCGACGACCCGCTCATCGCCGCCTCGGCGTTCGTCGACGGCCCGGCCGCCGAGGGCGTCGTCGCCCGTGCCCGCGAGGCCCGCGAGGCGTACGGCAACGTGACCGGGCACGCGATCGGCCAGGGTCCGTCCGAGGCGCGCGGCATGGACGTCCTCGGCGACGTCCTGAAGTGCGTGGGCGCCGACGAGAAAGCCGTGTGGTGCGAGCGCCTCGCTGCTCGTCTCGCCGAGCTGCGGCCGGATGCGTACGGCGAGTGGAAGGGCGAGAACGTCACTGCCGCGCTGAAGCCGTGGGGCGTGAAGACGGATCAGGTATGGGGCACCACCGACGAAGGCGAGGGCAAGAACCGACGCGGTATCAAGCGGGCCGATGTGGTCGCCGCGATCACGCGCCGTGACGCCGACAGGGCCGCCGCGTAGCCCAGCACGACCGCTAGACCTAGCAGCCCGCACCACTAGGTCTAGCACCCCCGCTAGCGGGTCAATGCCCCCGTGATCAGCGATCTAGCGTCTAGCGGGGGCGCCGCCAGGAAACGGGAAACCCCCACTTCAGCAGGAGGAGACACCCCATGTGGCTTGCTATGGCCGCAGCCCTGATCGCCTGGCTTGGCGGTTACGCAGTGTTGTGCGCGGTGAAGCCGTTCGGGCTGTGCCGGCGCTGCAAGGGTGCGGGCGAGACCGCGCGGTTCGGGAAGCCGCGGACGTGCCCGCGCTGCCACGGCCGGCGGCTCCGGCTGCGTCTCGGTCGGCGCGCCCACAACGGATGGCGCCGGACGAACGACGCCGGCATCCGCTAGCCGTCGGTGCTCGCGGTGATCTCATTGATTCGCTTCACCACGGCGTTCAAGTGATCGTTGCCGATGGACATCTCGGCGGACATGAGGTCGAACGACGCCTGGTCTTCGCTGGCCGCGCCCACCGTGCACGCCGACGCGGACTTGCCCAGATGATCGAGCGCGAGCTTCCAGCGCTTAGCCAGCGTCTCGTCTGGCATTGGGGCCTCCCCCTGCGCCGCCTCGACATCAGCGGTGAGCTGCGCGCAGCTGGTTTGGAGCGCTGCCAGGTCGACCGGGTGAGAGTCCTTGTCGACCTGGCTCAGGCTCTTCGCGAGGGTGCTGAGCATGTCAGTGCCGCCTGCGCTTGCCCAGGCGCGGACCTTGGCTGCGAGGTCCATGCTGGGGCTTGCGGACGCTGACGTCGTCGGTGGCTGTTTGGGCGCGGTGCTCGCGCCGCCGCAGCCCGTGAGCATGAGAGTGAGAGCGACACCGGCTGTTGCAGCGGCAGTCCTGGCACGCATGGTCCCCCCAAGGACAGATGAGTCAGATGAGGGATGCTGCTCCGTCGCATGACCTCAAGGATGCGTTGTGGCCTTTTCGTGACACGAAGTCACCCACACGGCACGGAGCGGCGCGGCTGACGCCCTGTCGCAGACGAACCCGCGGCCACTACGGTGCGCGGCAGATCAAATCACCTCGACCGACGAAGGGACCCGCAATGACCAGGCGACTGTGGAAGGTCGGTACCAACAGCGGCAACGACGGATGCCCCACGCTGTACACCGAGCCCGGCACGGACACGTACGTCGTCCAGGGCGACCCGGTCACCGACCCCGCAGAGCTGGGTCAGCTCGACCTCGCGGACGGCGAGGCCGCCGTGACCGTGCCCCGCGAGCTGCTCGCGAACTTCGGCCCGAAGGAGACCGTGCACGTGCCGCAGCCGATCAGCTTCGCCGAGTTCGGCGGGATGTTCACCACGCTCCGGCACTCGGCGTGGCGGCTGGAGACCCGCGGCCGGTACGCCGAGGACGAGGCGACAGACACCTACCGGCAGTTCGCCGCCGGACAGCCGGTGACGTGGGACCTGGACGACCCGTGGTGCGTCAACCGGCGCGAGCAGACCGCGGCCGGCAAGAGGTTCGAGCGGGTGCGGATTCTCGATGAGCCCCCTACCCCGGGACAGCGGTACCTCCTCGACAACGCCCGCCGCAACACCGCCGTCGGCGAGACCATCCGCGTCCTGACCCGCAGCAGGGCTGACGCACTCGGCCTGCCCCGTGAGGACTTCTGGCTGTTCGACGCCCGGGTGGTCGCTCTGCTCCACTTCAACGACGCAGACGAGATGACCGGCGTGGAGCTGATCACAACGCCCGCCGAGGTGCTCCGCTACGCACAAGCCCGTGAGGCTGCCTGGCACTTCGCCATGCCGTACGACCAGTTCGGCGGGTAACTTTCCCAGTGTGACCACGGACTTCCAGCAGGCCCGCGAGGCGCTCGGTCGTCGGCTCCGTGAGCTGCGCGGCCAGCGCACCCAACGGGCCCTCGCCGCCCTGCTGGAGTGGCCGCAGGCGAAGGTCTCGAAGCTGGAGACCGGACGGCAGACCGCGACCGCCGACGACGTCACCGCGTGGGCCGAAGCCGTAGGCGCCCCGGAGACGGTCGGGGAACTCACCGCGCGGCTTCAGGGCCTGGAGACTCACACACGGTCCTGGAGACGCCAACTACGGGCCGGACACCGCCCCGTACAGGACGTCCTCACCATCGAATACGAACGGTCCACCGAGCTACGGGCGTGGCAGGGGTCGATGGTCGTTGGGATGCTCCAGACCCCGGACTACGCCCGGCACGTCTTCACCAGGTTCGCCGAACTCCAGCAGGCCCCGAAGGACATCGAGGACGCCGTGCGGGCCCGTACCCGCCGCCAATCCCTACTGTGGGAGCCGGACCGGGTGTTCCACATCCTGATGTGGGAAGCGGCCCTGTACGCCGCTGTAGCGCCCCGCGAGGTGCTCGCCGCGCAGATGGACCGGCTCATGTCCGTTATCGGCCTGGAGACCGTACGGCTCGGCATCGTGCCCCTCGGCGCGCAGCTGCGGATCCCGCCAGCTAACGCGTTCTGGCTGTATGACGAGCGGCTCGTGATCGTTGAGGACTGGCACGCCGAGCTGTGGTTGGACGACGCCGACACCGTGGGCGTGTACCGGCGGGTGTGGGACACCCTCGCCAACGCTGCGGTCTACGGGACGCACGCCCGCCGCCTGCTCACGAGGGCGCGAGCGCAGGTCTCCGACCTCGCGTGAGCATTACCGCGAATCAGCCGGACCGATCGGCGAATATTCTCGAATCATGTCGGACGGCGATTCTCGCCCGTCCCTAGCTTCGGCAGGTACGACGAAACCCCGGCGAGGCGGCGGAGCCTCCCGGGGCGTGGCCAACGCTGCTGAGGAGCGCCGACGTGCCAGAGACTACGCAGGCCGAGACACCCCCGACCAGCCCCACCGCAAGCGGCTGGTGTCACTGGCACAAGGGCGTGGGCGAAGACGTCCGAGTGACCCAGGTGGTCGAGGCCGGATCCGGTCCGGGAGCCAAGCTCTCCGCATGCGCCCGCTGCCGTGCGCGCCGCAACCTGGTTCCGTTCGCCGACCAGCCGTGAAGCCCTACACGCTGCCCGACGCCACGAAGCTGACCCGCGCGCAGCACTCTGGATGGGCGTGCGTCTTCTGCCGCGCCCCGCTGTCGAAGGGCGCCGTCCTGGCCGGCCGGGCCGAGGGGCACCTCGGCGTCCACGACCTGAGCATCGACGTTTACGCGTGCCCCAGTTGCGCGCTCGAACTGGGCCTCACCGAACAACTCCCGGAAGGTGCCTCGCGATGAAGACGACGATCAGTCCGGAGACGAAGGACCGCGTGGCCAACGCCAGCGGCGAGGGCTACCGGGCGGCCGGCCTCTGCGCATCCCAGCACTCCAGCGGCGCGCTGTGCACTCGCAGCGCCAAGGACGGCCACGGCACCGGCAAGCACAGCAACCCCTACATCCGGAAGCACTTCGCGGACGCTGTCGGTCTGCGCTGGTAGAGCCCCGGTCCCGGCGCAGACGGCGTGCCGGGGCCGGTACGGCGGCCGCCTGTTCCCCCGAGCAGGCGGCCGCCACCCCATCGCCCGCCCGCTCTACGCTCCCCAGGCGACAACGGAGTGGGCGGGTTCCTGGCCCCGGCCGAGCACGTCCGGCCGGGGCCAACCCATGCCCGAACGGGCCTGTGCGCCTCGTTCACGGCCTCCCGGAGGAACTCCGAACCGGTCGTCTTCGGTGAGCCGGGCGAGACGTTCGGCGGCTCGGGTGAGGTCGCGGCCGGCGTCGGTGAACGCCTCTGGCAGTGGGCGCCGTTTGGTCTTAGGCGGCTCGGGACGGGAGGGCTCGTCGACCAGCTCGGCGTCGATGACCTCCGGCTCGCGGGTGACGGTGTACGTCTTGCCGTCCGTGCCCGTGATCTGTGCGGAGTCAGGTGAACGAAATCGTTCACCTGCCGCGAGGTCGCGCCTGACGGTGTCCTGGGCGATACCCGTTGCGCTGGCGATGGCCCGCGTGCTCAGTCCGCTGTCGCGCAGCGAGGCGACGACTTCCTGCCGCTCCTCACGCGGAAGCCGGACGCGATACTCACCATCCTCGACGAGGTGACGGCAGCGCCCTGAACGCGGTGGGCCCCGGCTGGAACCTGCGCCGGGGCCCACACGCGCGCTGGACGCGCCCTCTCTCCGCTTACACCACAGGCGTCGGCGCCGACTCCCGCCCTTCGCTACTCGCTACCGATATCCGCCCGACAGCACCCTTTGGACGTTGCCGCCGCGCAGCCGGATGGACTGACGAATGATCTTCAGGAAGGCGTCCTGAATACCGTGCTCGCCGCCGCGCGGCGGGACGATCTCCACCTCCACCCTGACCACCTGCTCACGCCCGCCTGATGCAGCGCTACCGCCCGCCCGGCGGGGGCTGTTCAGCATCGACGCCCACGGCGCCTGCCCGGCCGCCAGCCGCCGCGAATCCGGGTTCGACCACACCCGCGCCCCCGCCGGCAGATCCAGCAACTCCGGGCCGTGCTCGCCCACCCACGTCAGATCCGACCGCAGGCCGCCCGACGCGGCCGCCCCGACGATGCCCCCGCTCGCCTTGCCCTTGAGCGCCTGTTTGATCAGCTTCTCCATGGTCTTCGCCAGCGACGCCATGGCCCCTTCGAGCTTCTCCTGCTGGTGGGTGAGCTTGGTGACCACGCCCGTCTGATCCTTGATCGCTTTCGCGTACACGCTGTCGGCGGTCGTCTTCCCCGCGCTGCCGGCCGCCGAATTGATCTGCCCCTGCAACGAGTTCAGGGAAGAGATCTCCGACGACGACGCCCCCAGCAGGGCGCCCGCAGTCTCCAGGCCGCCGCCGCTGATGCCGGCCTCGCCGATCTGCTGGATCAGGCTGGCCGAGAGGCCCTTGGCCTTGAGCTGCTTCAGCGCGGACGCGAACGCGGTCGCCTGGTCCCGGGACTGGGTGAGGCCGCCCATGATCGAGGCGACCGTCTGCGTAGTTCCGGCCGCGCCTGCGGTGATGTTCGCCGACGACAGGATCCCGGACTTCACCGACGACGCGAGCTGCGACGAGGCGTCCTTCAGCGAGTTGAGCTTGTCCTTCGCCGACGCGAGGCTCTTGGTGACGCTGTTGAGCTGCTTCTCGTAGCCGATCAGCGACTTCCCGACGCTCGACAGCCGGTGCAGCAGCGACGACTCCGTATGCCCCGAGAACGCCGCCCGGATCTGCCCCGCCACACTGTTGAGCGCCGACACCAGCGACGACATGTCCGACGGCGCGCCCAGCGACCGCTCGAACGGCGTCCGCTCGTAGCCCGCCAGCCTGCCGAACGAGGAGATCCCGAACTGCCCCCGCAACTGCCCGCGGGCGTCCTTCTGCGCCTGCGTCAGGCCGCCCTTCGCGAAGTGCGGCACCCGGTCCTCGTTGATCGCCTCCAGCATGGCGCGATACTTCTGCGTCTGCTTCTTGCTGACGATGAACTCACCGCCCATCGCAAGCAGCGGCACATCGTCCTGCGTGCCCGAGCCGCCCTCGATCGCGCCCCCGTCGGCCATCCGGCGCACCAGGCCGCCGCGCGCGTACTTGCCACCCTCGTGGTAGACCGTGCCCGCGTTCGACGTCTTCGTCGCCTGGATGACGTAGGTGTGCGCGGTCTTCCCATCGAGGGAGTTCAGTGCCCCCGCAACGTTGCTGATCGCCGCCAGTGCGCCGCCAGCCGCCGCGGTGACCTTGACCTTGCCGTTCGGAAGGCGCTTCACCTTCAGACCGAACGCCTCCAGCACCTGCTCGCCCGACGCGGACAGAGCCTTCAGCGTCACGCTCTTCGCGCCCGGCGTCCGCTTCAGCGCCGCGTTGAACGACTCCAGCCCAGCCTTGGCGTCCTCGGTGTTCATCCTGACCTTGGAGACCACGTCCGCCGGAATCTGCAACAACTGACTGGAAAGCGCCTTCGCCTGATCCTTCGAAAGGCCCATCGCCTCAGCGTTCTTGATCAGGTTCGCCCGGCCCCGCGCATAGACCCCGTTGACCGTCTCCCAACTCGCGCCCGCCTCACGCTGCGCGGTGCCCGCAGCGCTGGTCTTGTCAGCCAGGTCCTGCAACGCGCTGGCCGCGTCCCGGGATTTCTGGCTGCTCAGGTTCAGCACGCCGTTCGTCATCGACAGAGCGCCGTGATTCGCCTTGGCCGCCTTCGCTGTGTCGTCGATGGCCTGCTCGAACCCGATCATCCCGCCGAGACTGGCCCGGTTGGCGTCGTTCAGTGCCTCGATCGACTGCCGCAGCCCATCAGCCGAAGCCTTCTGCTGGTCGAGCGTGGCCGCCGTCTTCTGCGCCTGCTCACCGAACAAGCCCATGCCCTCGGCAGCCAGCTTCGACTCGAACTTCTGGTCCGCAAGCGCGTTGTGGTAGTCGTCGGTGAACTTCCCCAGCCGCTTCAGATCCCCGCCGCCAGCAACCCAGGCCTTCTTCAGCAGGTCGTACTGGGCGGCAGCCTCCTTGCTGTTCCCGGACTTGACGAGGTTCGCCATGGACTTGTCCCAGGCGTCCACGTTCTTCCGCGCGTCCGAGATCCCCGGCCCCGTCGAGATCCCCACGAACGTCCCGAAGTCCGAGATCAATTGAGTGAACTTGTTGTCCGAGGCGCCCTTCGACACCATCGCGATGGACTCGGACATCTCCGTGAAGTTCGTCTTCAGCGCACCCGTGACCTTGCCCGTCGTCACCAGCGTGTTCAGCGACGTCGACAGCGCATCCACCGCCACCGCAGGCTTGTTGTCCGACAGCTCATGCAGCGCCAGCACCAGCGCGCCGACAGCACCCGCCGCCAGCCCGATCTTCGCCTTCGTCGACATCGACGCCAACGCCGCATTCAACCCCGTGACACCACCACCGGCAGCCGTCGACACGGCCCGCAGCGCCGCCAGCCGAGCCGAGAACACCGCCACCCCAGCAGCCGCCACATCAAACCCGGCCCCAGCGAGCCGCATCGCCTTCAACGCGACCGCGGCCTGCATCATCGTCGCCACCAAAGAGGGCGGCAGCGCGGCCACCAGCTTGGCCGCCGCGTTCACCAGCGACAGCATCCCGGGCCCGGCCTCCGAAGACGCCTCCACGAGCGTCTTGACCGCCTCCCCGACGTTGCGGAGCGTCTCCCGCACGGCGGGGCCTTCCTTGGCCGCATACTCCATGAACGTCTTCAGCGGGCCTGACGTACCCCCCTCCGACAGCACCCGCATGAAGTGGATCGCCTCGTCAGTCGCTTCCTTCAGCGACTGGTTCGCGAACGTGTCGAGCCTGCCCGCCAGCGCATCCAACCCGGGCGAGGCGACCGCACCGCCGGCCACCTTCACCAGCCGGTCCAGCTGTCCGGCCGCCGACTCCGCCATGGGCGTCAGCTTCGGGATCAGCTGGCCCAGGACCGCGAAGGAATGCTCGACCGGGACCATCGTGAACTTCGCAGTGCTGTCGGAGAACGCCTTGAACTCGTCTCGCAGGCTCGAGTAGGCGGCGGCCGCCCGCTGCGTCGCCGCCGGCATCCCCTTCAGCGTGTCCGCGATGAACTGCTGCGCCTGCAACGCCTGCTTGCTGCCGGCCCCGTACTTGGTGACCGCGGTCGTGTACGCGTCCTGCGCCTTCGCCGCGGCGGCCATGTTCGTGATCTGCGGCTTCAGCGCGGCTCCGAATGCAGCTACCGCCACCCCGGCGCCGGCGGCCTTCGCCGCGACCGGTGCCATGGCGGCCGCGAGCGGCGCGGCGGCGGTCGCGAGCGGGATCAGCGATCCCCGCAGGTTGGACGCCTCAGTCTTGAGATCCCGGAAGGCACGGTGAGCTTGATCAGCTGTCACCCGGACACGGATCTCTACCTCATCACCGGCCATCGTCGGCCCCCTCCCCGCCGAGCCACGCCGCCACCGCGGCATCGTCCGCCGCACCCCACTCGCCCTTGTCGACGAGTCCCAGGTAGGCGAGAACCTTCAGGAAGTCGGCGTCACCCCACAGCGACGGATCGAGCGGTGCGGCGCCCTCGTGGTCGACCGCGGCATCCACCGCCCGGATCAGGCGCCAGATCTCCGGGGCCCGGTAGTCACCGGCCTGCGCCTTCTCCTTCGCCTGCCGGTAGTCGTCGCCCGTGTAGCCGGGCAGCACCACCTCGACGGTGGCCCCTGGCCCGCACTCGATGCGGATGGTGACCTTGCCTGCGCCCTCAGACCGCTGCCTGCGCGGCTTACGCGCTTTCCGCCGGCTCACTCGCCCGCCCCCCGCTCCCCGCCCGCCGACCGCCCGGACAGGGCCGCAAGCGCGCCCACCGGGTCGTGACCGACCAGCCGCATCCGCAGCTGCGCCACCTCGCCCCGGAAGTCAGGCGCCTGCCGCCATCGGCGAACCGTGCTGGGGTCCACGCCCAGGGCGCGGCCCGTGATTGTGGAAGTCCCACCAAGAGCGAGCAGGACCGCGGCCCGCGCTCTCGCCGACTTCCGACGAGACAGGGGCAGATCGAGGGGTGCAGCATCGTGCACAGTCACATCTTCCATGTGCAGATTTTACGGCCCAGCCTGCGCAGATAGGGGAAGTCTCCCCACTTTGCGACGTGCACACCAGGAACCTCCCTGCATACGGGCATGCAGGATGACGGAATCTGTACACCACAATGCATTGTCCGAATACGACAAAGGGCCCTCAGCCGCCGCCGAAGGCCCTCCCACACCGGTCAGGGGCGCGGAGCCTCACCCGCCTCGGCGCGGCCCTCCAGCCGCTCCGCCATCGCCGCCGCCACCGTGTACGCCGGATGCCCGTCCAGACGCCCACGGCGCCGGTTGTAGCGCTGCGTCGTCCGCGGGTCCCGGTGGCCGGCCGCATCCTGCACCACATGCAGCGGCACGCCCGCCTCCAGCGCGTCCGTGATGAACCCGTGCCGCAACGCGTGCACCCACCCCGGCCCCGAAACGCCGAACGCCCGGCCTCCCCGAGAGGAAACCGGGCGCCCGCCCCGAACCCGTCAGCCGCGCCGGCGGCCCCGCACCTCCGCAACCACCTCGTCCCGCCCCTGAGCCGCCGACAGACCGCCATACGCCGGAGCAGAGACACGGGACAACGGGTGACGCGGGTAAAGGCCCAGCACCTCGTCCCTCAGCACCGCCAGCAGCACCCCCACCCCGTCCACCAACGGCCACCGCACACCGTCCAGCATCGGCGAACCGTCCAAGGTCGCCGCCGTCACCTGCCCCGGCTCCTCCCGCAACCCACGAACCTGCAACTCGGCACCCACCGCCCTCACCGCCTGGTCGTGCCCGTTGAGCGCAACCAGCGCCCGCCGCATCGCCGCCTCAGCCTTCACCACCGCCTCCACCGCCGCCTGACGCGTCTCCACGAGCCGCGCCGCCTCCACACCCAGCTCGGCCACCGCAGCCTCACCCGCCGCCGTACGCGCCCGCCTGTGCCCCTCCAGCGCCTCCCACTGCCCGCGGGTCACCCGCTCCCGCGTCTCGGCCCGCTCCAACACCCCACGGGCCTCCCCGATCGCCGTCCACGCCCCCGGCGAGGGCGTCGCCGCATAGGCCTTCTCAGCCTCCGCCAGCACCGCGCGAGCAGCCTCGACCTCGCCCGCCACCCGCTCGACGTCCCCACTCGTCATCGTCACCATGACCGTCCTCACTCCCTGCTCTTCACTCATTGCGATCACTGTTGCCTCCGTCATTCCGAAATCCGATCACCGGCCGCGCACTGCCGCGCGGGCCGCTCCACACCATCAGGGCCAGCGGCCCCACCACACGCGGCCGTCGGCGGCCCGCGCCACGACCCCCCGAGCCGAACCAGACCCGGCCGGCCGCCGCTCACCTCTGCTCCCGATCCTGATCCAGCCACCACGACAACCCCAGCAACGCCAACCCGGCCGCCACCAGCCCAGCCGTCACACACCACGTGAACGCCGCCGCCACCAACAGCCCGACCCCAGCCGTATCCATGAGCTCCGCCCGCACGCCCACAACCACAGCGAGAGCTCTCCGAACGCGCGTCACCGGCCCGTCCCCTGCCCCACGCGCCACCTCTCGGCCGCAACGATCAACGCCGCCTGACGCCGCGGATCCCCCGGCTCCAGCCCATGCCATGCGTCACTGCCGTACGTCGGAATGTCCGCCAGGTGCGCCAGTTCCTCCGTGGCCCACGACGCCGTCTCATCCACCGCCGTCACCACTCGCCCCGCCGCTCACGCTCCGCCCGCTCGGCCGCCTCGGCGATCTGCCGCCCCAACGCCGCACGGCCCGCCCGGTTGTGCTCCAGCACCGCGGCGAACTCCTCGTCCGCCGACAACTCCACGCGGTGCCGTTCCTCGGACGTCGCCGGAGCAGGCCCCCGCTGCGCCTGCGGCCCGATGCGCACCGCAGCCCGCAAGAGCGCGATCAGCAGGGCCGTCACGCAGACGACCGCGACCGCCGCAAACCCCCACCCGTTCACCACCGATCCCTCCAGTCATCCGTCACCAGCGCCTCAGCGATCTCGACGAGCTCCTGCTCGTCGAACACGTCCAACAGCGCCGAAATCTCCTCACCCAACGCCCGCGCCTCCGGCGGCCCCAACTCCAACCACGAGGCCGCCACCCCGAACGCGCCCGTCACCGCAAGTCCCCAAGGGCCACGCCAAGCACCTCGTACGTCAGCACCGAACCCGCGCCCACAAGACTCAGCCGATAGGCGCCAGCCTCCTGCCGCTCGTACGCCCGCCGGCCGCCCACATCCCACAGCAGCACCCCGAACCGAGCCGCCTCCTCCGCCGCGCTCCGCTCACCCGGCCGACCGTGCTCCAACCAATCCGCCGCCTGCCTGAACGCATCCATCAGCCCACACTCCGAAGGTGTCGTGCAGCCGCCCGCCGCGCCTGCTCCGCCTGCTCGCCACTCACGCCCACAGCCTCCAACGCAGCATTGATCGCAGACACCACCGCTTCCGCCTGCTGCTCGGTCACCCGAACCAAGCGCTCCTCAATGCCGAGCTTCGCGATCGTCGCCAGCACCTGACACGCCCGGTCCATCGCCCTCTCATACAGAGCAACCTCGGCACGCAGCTGCTCCGCACCATTCGCCCCCCGATACCGCGGCGAATCCAAAGCGTTGACCAGGGCCGCCGTCGACTCCTGCCACGCGAGCACCTGCCCCGCGAGCTTCAGCAGCCCCGCAAGCGGATCACCCACCGGGGCAACATCAAGCTCGGCCAGCAGACGCGATGCATCCGCCTCCAACTGCCGCCGCTCAGCAGCAGCCCGCGCTTGAGGACTGGCACCCCCATGCATCCGGCACCGCTCCCCACCCTGCATCGGCGCATTCGAACACTCCGACCCATCCCGGCACCGCGCACCGCAGCGGGCGCTCACCGGGAACCCCATGCACTACGCCCGGGGGCGTGGACCCCATGCACCATGTCGTTCTCCTTCGGGTTGGCCGGCCGCCGGTCGACGGCCGGAAGACCGGGATCAGGCTGCCCGCCGCAGCCCGTCCAAGCGCAGCGATGCCTCATGCACGGCCTGGAGGTCGGACACCTCGCCAGCCGTGGCGCCGACTGGTACCGCGATCCGCTTGAACCGGCAGTAGTTGACCTGCTTCGGCGACGGCTCCCGGTGCCGCCACCCCGCGCCGCGTCGGGCCAGGTGCCGAGCAGACCGCTCGGCGTAGACCTCCGCCCACCGCATCGCGAACTCCAGCGGGTACTCGGGATCCGGCGAGGGGGCGCGTACGCCCTCGGCGGGCGTAGAGCGGCGGATCCGGTACGCCCCGGGCTCGTCGCCCGGCAGGAGGAAGTACAGGGTGTCTCCGGCGGGGATGAACCACGTGCCGCCGTGGGTGCGCAGCCAGCGGACGGGGGACTCATCGAAGAGGCTGATGTCCTGCCAGTCGACCGCGACCGCGCGCAGGCCTGGCAGAGCGTCGGGGTCGTCGTCGAGAGCGGCCGCCGCGAGGGACTCCCCGTCGTCCACCGTCAGCTCGCGCTCGGTGAGATCGGCGAGGGTGGCCAGCTTGTGCCGGGTCGAGGCACCCATGACGTCCAGGACCAGGGCGTCGCGCTTACCCTCCCACGGGCGAAGCACCCGGCCGACCATCTGCACGTACAGGGCGGCGGACTTTGTGGGGCGGGCGATGACGGCGCAGGATGCCCACGGGGCGTCGAAACCTTCGGTGAGCACCATGCAGTTGGCGAGGACTTGGATGTCGCCGGCCGCGTACGCCCGCAGGGTGTCGGCGCGTTCGTCCTTCGGCATGTCGCCCCACACGGTGGCCGTGCGGATGCCGCGGGCGTTGAGGACGTCGGTCATGGACTTCGCGGTGTCCACGGTGGGGGTGAAGACGACCCCGGCCCGGTCGGCGGCGAACTCGGCGTACGCGTCGGCGACGACCGCAGCTGCTCCGGAGTCGTCGAGGGCTTGGGCGAGCTGGCCGTCTTGGAGGTCGCCGGCGCGGGTCTTGACGGTGTCGAGGTCGAGGCCTCCCACGCGTACGGCTTTGCCCCGGACGTTGACGAGGTGCCGGTCGGCGATCATCTCCAGGATGTCGCGGGTGTAGACGATGCGTTCCCAGACGTCGGCGAGGCCGCCGTCTTCGCGGCGCATGGTCGCGGTGAATCCGGCGGTGGGGGTGCGGTCGAAGCACCCGAAGTGCTTCAGCACCTCGATGTAGGTGGGGGCCGCGGCGTGGTGGGCTTCGTCGACGATGACCAGGCCGACGCCCTCGATGCGCTCCCGACGCTTGTGGCCAGCGAGGGTCTGGACGCTGGCGACGATGACGTCCGCGTCCTGGTGCTCGTCGCGTTCGGCCTTGACGATGCCGACGTTGAGGTGGGGTGCGACCGCGCGGACCTTGGCTGCGGCCTGCTGGATGAGTTCGTCGCGGTGGGCGATGACGAGGGTGCGGACGCCGCGGGCGTGCTGCTCGGCGGCGAGGTGGGAGAACACGACGGTCTTACCGGCGCCGGTGGGGAGCAGCACGGCGAGGCGCAGGCCGCCGGCGTGCCATCCGTGGTGGAGGGCGTCGATGGCTGCGCGTTGGTAGTCGCGGAGGGGGAGCGCTTCGGGCATGGGGATCACCTCGGTTCGGTGTGCGGGAGGGCGGGCGTAACGTCTTCCGCTCGCTGCGGTACGTCTGCGTTACGGCTTGCGTTACGCCCGAAAGGTCCTCTGACCTGCTGTTTTCTTTTAAGATCTTGAGATGTAACTCAGTAACTCAGGGAAGACACCCACATGTGCGCACGCCTGCATGCGCACACACGCGTGAGTGAGTTTTGGGGTGTGTGTTTCCGGAGAGTGCGTTACGCCCCCAGAAACGGGTGTGACCTGCGGAAAGGGCGTAACTCAGCGATGCGTTACACGGCCTCACAGCGCCTCCCCCGCGGCCTCGTCGTCGGCAAGCGCGTGAGGAACGAAGACGAAGCACTTCACTACGCGGCCGTCGACTCGGGTCGGGATCAGGTGCGGGGGGCGCTGCTTCTCTCGCTGCTCCAGGTAGCCCGCTTCAAGCCACCCTCCGAGCACGGCGTCGAGGGAGTAGCCGGCCTCGCTGAGGATCCCCTTCAGCCGCTGCGGGAGGACCGCGATCTTCGTCTCACCTTTGACATGCTTCGCTGCCCCGAGCCAGCCTCGGAACGGCGGCCGGTCGCCGTCGTACACCGCCCCGTACAGCTCCCAGGCGTGCGCCGCCAGGTACTCGCGGACCACGTCCATCGCCATCTCCGGCCGGTTGTCGGTGGGGCTGAACGCGGTGAAGAGCTTGTTCCACTGCTCCACCGACAGCGGTTCGTACGGGAGCAGCCCCGCTCTCGCGGCCAGTGCCTCTCCGAGGGCGAGAGCGGCGACCATGGGCGCACGCCGGGCGGTCATGTCGTTGTCGCCCCGGAACTGCTTCTGCAAGTTCTTGTGCCAGTCCCTCAGCCGCTCGACTCCCCCCGGGCTGTCGAGTCGGCCGAGGATGTAGTCGATGAACGCTGGCCCGGCGTGGCCGAAGTTGGCGAGGACACCGTCACGGGCGCGGACCGCGGCCTCGCCGCCGTTGCGGCCGAAGGGTGGCACCGTGGTACCCAGGACCCGGGGTGCCGCTCCCTGGCTTGTGGTGAACGACTGGATCGCGCGCTCACCAGAAGACAGGAGGATCGTCTGCCAGGGCAGCATGCTGCCGTAGGCGCCTCCGCTGCGGGCTTTGCCGTGGTTCATGGGGACCTGGTAGAGCACCTCGTCGATCAGGCCCTCGTCGGTGACAGCCATGGTCTCGTCGAAGACCGTGGGCAGGCCGCGGACGAGGTTGAGCCGCTTCTCGATGGCGTACAAGGTGGTGCGCCAGTTCGACATGGCGTCGGACTGGACGCTCGGGTTGGCCCACACGCTGAGCGCGCACTGCAACGAGGTGGTCTTGCCGCCTGTGCTGCGGGAGGAGATGTCGAGAGTGAAGGAGTCCGCGCCGAGTGGCTGGAGCAGGGGGGCAGCGAAAGCGGCGGCGACCGCGACGCGCGGCACCTCGAACTTCTCCAGCACCTCGACAGCGGCCTTCCAGCCGTCGAGGGTGCCGCGCTTCGTGTGTGCCTTGGCCGGGCCGCGCATCTCCTCGTACGTGACGTCGACCGTCACGCCGTCGTCGGGGGAAGAGATGAACCCGCCGTCGGGCTGCCAGCCGAGCCAGCGCGCCAGCTGCTTGCTGGGGATGCGGCCGACGTTGGCGGCCTCGAACTCCGCGAGCCACCGCTCCAAGAGGCGGGCGTCGCCTTCGACAGCAGGAAGCCCAGCGCCGCCGAGCTGCTTGACGAGTTCGCGGCCACGCTTGGAGATCTCACGGGAGATCACGCGGGAGACGATGCGGCGAGTGCCCTTGCTGTGGTCGAACCACGACAGCTCGACGAACTGGTTGCCGTCGGGGTCTTCGAACGAGGCGGTCAGGACGAAGGGGGCGAAGGTGAAGCGGACCCACACCTCGTTGTCCTTGCCGATCACCCGCTTCACGGCGACCCCGCCGGAGTTCACTCGATAGCCGGTGGGTGTGGTGATGGTTGGGGGGAGCCCGAACGAGGTGAAGTCGAAGCCCACTTCGGGGGCAGGAGGCTGGTCGTCGCCCTCTGCGCTGTCGTCCGCGAGGGCGTTCGCGCCGTCCGTCGAAGGCGCGTTCTTGCCCGCGCCAGGGGGTACCGCACGCAGGTGCCTGCCACTGCCCTTGTCCGCGGTCTCTGTGCGGATCTCGGCGAGGACCTCACCTGGCAGGGCGCACGCTGCCGGCGTGGCCTCGGGGCGCCCGTGCGCGGCACGCATGATGTCCTTCGCAGCGGCCGACTCATCCCCGCCATGGTGGAGCGCGGCAAAGAGCTGACCACCCGAGAGCACCTTGTTGAGGAACTCATCGGGGAAACGAGGGAAGTTGTCTGTGCGCACGGTGACGGCGGCTCCGCCCTTGTGTACGGCGATGCCGTCCTTCGAGCAGCCGTCCTGCCACCCCGGCCGGTACCAGCGCTGGCAGTCGGGGCCGCAGTACGAGCAGATGCCGGGGAACTGCTCCGCGTAGGTCGCTCCGGCGTACGCGAGGATTTCGCCGCAGCACTCGTGCTCGCCGAGGATCTCCAGCGGGCCACGGCCATTACCGCTGCTGGCTGCCGTGGTCCTCTCGCCTCGTGGTGCCACGGGCTTCGGGGGCGTGCGCTTCTTCGGCTTGGGTGCCAGGCGTTCGGCCAGTTCCCGCACCTGCTCCAGCGTGTACCGCGGGCCGCTGTTCTCGACGACCCGGCACAGAACCGGGGTCCTGTTGGGCTTGCGGTTGACTGTGCCCGGGAGCCTCAGCACGCGCGCCAGGTCCTTCACGCCGGTGCCGTAGCCGACGCCCATCTTCTTCGCTCCGGCGAGCAGGATGCGCTGCCAGTCTGAGGCGAGCCGCACGGCGTCGTCCTGGCTGATGTCATCACCGATGATCACAGGCCTGTCGAACTCGTGCCAGACGTACAAGCCGGCGCCGGAATGCTCAACACGGGTGGGCTCGGAGAGCTTCGCGAAGCGTGGGACGTCGCGGGCCTCGTCGGCGTTCGCGGGCAGGCCGGTCGCCTTGTGGAGGTCGTT
Organism: Streptomyces shenzhenensis; assembly: GCF_021462265.1. Taxonomy (GTDB): domain Bacteria; phylum Actinomycetota; class Actinomycetes; order Streptomycetales; family Streptomycetaceae; genus Streptomyces; species Streptomyces shenzhenensis. Next base: position 120,177 of record NZ_JAJONF010000018.1, read on the forward strand.
GCCGAAGTCGATGTCGGACCACATGCCGAACAGGGCTGCGGAGTCCGCAGCCTTGCCCCGCGCCCCTTTGGGGAAGCGGCCGCTGACGGTGGTGACCCGGCAGTAGATGCCCTCGACGCCCTTCCGGTCTTGGCCGAGCGCCCAGTCGACGGCCTCGTCCAGGTCGTTGGTCTGGATGCCCGTCCAGTCGTCTTTTGAGCAGAGCGCAGTGAGGCCATGCGCGGCGACCCGGGAGGTCAGCCAGGCGCGAACCAGCTGCGGGTCTGCGGCAAGCGTGCCGGTATCCCCGCGCTCGTCGTGAGTCACGGGAATGCCGGGGATCGTGCTGTCGGTCACGCTGAAGTCCTCGCGGAGTGGGCGGCCGTGGTGGCGCGGTCGCGGGGCGTTCTGGGGGAGTTCGAAACGGTGCTGCGCGCCGCAGCGCCCCGACCGACCACGAGCGTCAGTCGGGGCGCGCGGCGGCCGGGACGGGAGGTCACGCGCGTGCGGCCTCGGCGAGTTCGCGGATCCGGGCGGGCGCGGCGAGCGCGTCCCGGCGGATCATCCGCGGGTCGACCCCGGCCTTCACCCTGTCGGCGAGCAGGTCGAACAGGTAGCCGACATCGGCACTCGCCGCTTCGGCGCGGGCGTGCTCGATCGCGGCGAACGCCATCAAGGGGGCCACGGTGGCGGCGAGCAGGGCCTCGGCGAACTCGGCGCCGCCCCTGGCGTTCACGACCTTGACGAGGTCGGGCAGGATCTCGGCGGCCGTCTCAGCCATCCTGTCCAGCGTGTTGGCCGCGCCGGGCGCCTTCAGCGCCGTCTCGTATCCGACGCAGGCCGCATAGAGGCCGGCGGCGCGGCAGGTGACGGCGTCGGTGTCCGGGACGCGTTCGTGGCTGGTCTCGGCGGGTGCCGTCTCAAGCCTGCTGGTGCTGTGCCGGGCGATAGTCGTACGCTTCATCTGAAGCTCCTTTCGATCGGCGGCGCAATGGGTGTAGGGCCCGCGCCGCCGTTCGGCATTCATGGGTGGATGTGTGGGCTTCCGGCCCTCAGCACTTCGGCGTTGGCGCGCCTGCTGGGGGCCGCTGTCATGCGGCCTTGCTGCTGCCGCTGGATTCCGCAGGACGAGGCATTGCCAGGCCGAGCAGGGCGACGATGCGACGGGCCTGCGCCGACGTAAGGCCGCGCTCCGCGTAAAGATCTGCGAGGGTTCTGGGGCGGCCGGCCGTGGTCACCTGTCCGGCCATTACGCGGCGCTCCCGCTGCGGCCCTCGGTGATCCACGCTTCGACGTCGCTGCGGCGGTACCGGACCGGCGCGCTCGGCCCGTCGCCGAGCTTCACGAAGGCAGGCCCAGTTCCGCGGCACCGCGCGTTGGCCAAGGCCTTGAGCGTCAGCTTCGCCCAGGTGCTGACCTGCGCCGGAGTGAGTAGTTCGTCGGCCGGGTCGACTCTCAGCGCGCCCTGTGAGGGCGGAGCGAGTGTGAGCCTCGGAAACATGACTATCCCTTCGATCGCCATGCGCATCATTTTGATACGTCGACACATCAAAGAGTAGCGCCGAGTTATCGAGGGATCAAGCGGGATTGCCAGGGAATCATTTTGATGCGAACCTGTGGCCGTGACCGAGGACAAGAAGAACCCATTGGGCCCGACCGGCGAACGCCTACGGCACGCCATCGCCCGTGTCCGCGAGGCCCGCGGCATGAGCAAGAAAGAGCTGTCCGATCGCGTAGCGGCTCTGGGTAGGCCCATCCCCCCGCTGGGTATCTCCCGCCTTGAGGCCGGCACCCGCCGCATCGACGCAGACGACCTGGTGGCGCTCGCCTTCGCGCTGCGCGTCAACGTCAATGCCCTTCTGCTGCCGACCGACGGTGACGGCACAGAGAAGGTCGACCTTACTGACCAGGTCTCCCTCACTGCGGCCGACGCGTGGCAGTGGGCAGACGGCGATAAGCCGCACGCGACAACGGAGCGAGACAAGTACGGCCAGGTGCTGCGTTTCCGGCTCGACTCAAGGCCAGAGTGGGACCGCGACCCGATCCGGAAGATGTACAACGCAGTTCTGCGGGAGACGTCGGACCGGAACGCACTCGCTGGCCAGTCGGGCACGTTCTCCGTTGAGGATGGACAGCTTGTGCTGCGGGCGGATGATGGGCGAGAAGTGCAGCGCTTCGGGCCGGAAAAAGAATCCTGACCAACACGCAAGGGCCCCGCACCATGCTGGTGCTGGTGCAGGGCCCTTTCTATATGACCGTCAGGCCTTTGACTCCGGCCAGTCCATCGGCACCAGGCGGCCCGGGTTGAACTTGTTCCCGTCGCTCCGGTCATGCGGACGCACCTCATACCCGGGCAGCAGCGAGCGCACGACCTCCCGCCTGTCCGTCGGCACCAGCCCCTTCCAGCCCGCCACCACATCACCGGCCAGCAGACGCCGGAGCACCATCGGCGCCCGCGAATGCAGCAGCGCCCGAGACTCCTTCACCCGGGCCTCGATGATGCCGCGGGCCTCCTTGTACTCGATGAACGTCACCTCGCGGCGAGCGTAGGCGCCGGCCAGCTCCTTCAGCTGCGCCTCGTCCTCGGCGAGTTCCCTGCGCGCGTCGTCGGTGACCTCGGTGTCGGCTGCGGTGCGCAGCTGCTCCAGGATCCGCGGCATGGCCAGGAGATCGAGGACCTGGCGCTCAACCTCGTCCTCGACGAACGACGCCTTCACGGCGATCTTTCCGCAGCCGCCACCCTTGCGGTCGCACCAGTACCGCGGTCCGCCGTTGCCGTGGCTGCCACTGAGCCGATGTCCGCACAGCGAGCAGACCAGCACGCTGGTGAGCCAGCGCTGAAGGCTCAGGTCCACGTCACGGCTGGTGCGCATCGCACGGCGCTCCATGATCTGCTCCCAGCGTTCACGCGGGATCGCCGCGGGCCACACAGCAGGGCCGACGATCTCGCCCTTGTGGGCGCGCAGGCCTGCGATGGAGGGCTTGCTGATGATCGACGCGATCGTCCGGCCGTACCACGGAGCGCCGGTGACGGTGGGTACCTTCCGGCGCTGCAAGTCGTCGGCGATGGAGTTGTCGGTCTCGCCCAGCTCGGGGTCTATCTTCGCCCGCTGCTCAGCGGTCCAGCCGTCCCACTCCCCCATAATCCGGTCGCCGATCTCGTTCAGGATCTTCCACTCGGCTTCGATCGGTTCGCCGGTGACGGTGTAGCCGTAGCCACGGAACCCGCCGCCGCCGCGCTTTCCCTCGGCGGCCAACTCCTCGTGCTTGCGGGCGACACGGCGCGAGGTGTCGCGGGAGGACTTGTTGGCCACGGCGACCATGACGCGGGCCATGGTGACGTCCGCGTCGTTGTTCAGGCGCAGCGAGCCGGTGACCGATTCGACGGGGATCCGCGGCCGGCGGGACTCCACCACGTCGATGAGGTCTTCAAGGTCGCGCGGGTCGCGGGCCACGCGGTCGAGGTCGTCGGCGATCAGGCCGTCGAACTCCCCCGACGCCAGGCCGTCGAGCGCGCGCCGGAACCCGGGCCGCACGGTACGTAGGGCCGTGGTCCCGTCCGGGAGTTTGATCTTGCGTCGCTTGAAGGCGGACGTGTCGTCCTCGGGGATCACGGCCACGACATTCCAGCCGAGGCGCGCGGCGAGCGCACGGCCGTCCTCTTCCTGTCGGCCGATGCCCTTGGAGAACTCGGCGCGCCGACGCGCCTTCTCGTCCTGGGGCTCTTCGGCCTCGTCCTCAGGCTTGCGGTAGGAGATCCGCAGCAGCAGCACAGCACGACTTGGAGTCATGTCCATAGATTAGCATTGACATCTCGGATCACCGATGCCCTTGACCTGGCGGAGTTCGTCGACCGAACGGAACCCGGCGTGCTGGGTACGGAAGTCGACGATGTGCTGGGCCAGTACCGGGCCGACGCCGGGCAGGGCGTCGAGCTGCTCCACGGTCGCGGTGTTCAGGGAGACCGAGGCGGACGGGCCCGCTCCCGTCGCGGCACCGCCCACGCCCCGGCCGGGTGCGGCCGGCGGGGCGGGGCCCCCGACGACGATCTGTTCGCCGTCCGTCAGGTACCGGGCCCGGTTCAGTCCGTCGGTGTCCGTGCCAGGCCGTACCCCGCCCGCCGCCCGCAGCGCGTCGGTCACCCGGGACCCGGCCGGCAGCGTGTGGACCCCCGGATCGCGGACCTTCCCGGTGACATCCACCACAATCTCCCCACCCGACCGGCCGGTGCCACCGAACCCCCCGGTCACGCCGGTCCCGCCGAACGCATCGGGCGCCGCGGCGACACCGGTTCCGCCGGCTGCTCCGGCGGCTGGGGCCCGCTCCCCGCCCTTCTCGTACGGCGGCTGCGCGCGCACCACCTCCGGTGCGCTCACGGACTCGGTCCGGCCCGTCCAGAAGTGCTGCACGGCCAGCGCCGTGGCCACGACGAGGACCACCCCGAGGGCGACCGCGCCGCGGCGTTCCAGCCCACAGCGTGTCTGCAGCCACACGGGCATCCGTTCCCGTACGGCGAGCCCGACCCGGGCTCGCAGACCGGGCAGCGCCGGCTCGCGCCGCGCCGTGGCCTCGCCTGCCGGCGCCCGGGCCGACGACATCACGGCCGCCGCCGTGGACAGTGCCGCCGCGGCGGTGCGTACTCCGGCCGTGGCCGTGCGCACCGCGGTCGTGGCCGCGGTCAGGCCGGTCGCCGCCCCGGTGCCGGTCACCGTGTCCGCGGTGGGCGGCCCTTGCCCGGGCACCGGCCTGACGACGGCTCGTTCACCGAAGAGGAGTTCCGCCCGGCGGCGCAGTTCGTCGGCCGGGGCGGGGCGGCGGCGAGGGCCGACACGGGCCCGGACCGGGGACCGCCGGTGCCGGGTGCGGCCGTCGGAGGCGAAGCCCCGGCCCGGACCGCTGGTCGCATGTGTCTCGTGTGAGCGTGATCGAAGTGCCATGCGATGAGGATCGGGCTTCGCGCCGATCCGCGATGATCTTGCTCGGTTTCCGTGGACCGCGGCCGGGTTGTGGATAACTCCGCCACCCGCACGGGTGATATGCCGAGGCCCGCGCCGCGGGATCCACAGGTCACCGCAGTGAGACGACCGCCCCTAGCAGCCCGGGACCCGTGTGTGCCCCGATGACCGCGCCGACCTCGCTCACATGCAGGTCGAGAAGTCCGGGCAGCCGCGCCCGCAGTCGGTCGGCGAGGGCCGCGGCACGGTCGGGGGCGGCGAGATGGTGCACGGCGATGTCCACCTCGGCGCCGCCCGCACGCTCGGCGGTGAGCTCCTCAAGGCGGGCGATGGCCCGGGACGCCGTCCGTACCTTCTCCAGGAGTTCGATCCGGCCGCCGTCCAGCTGGAGCAGGGGCTTCACGGCGAGCGCGGAGCCCAGCAGGGCCTGGGCGGTGCCGATGCGGCCACCGCGGCGCAGATAGTCGAGGGTGTCGACGTAGAAGTACGCGGAGGTACCGGCGGCCCGCTTCTCGGCCGCCGCGACGGCCTCGTCGACCGTGCCGCCCGCCTCGGCGGCCTCGGCCGCCGCGAGCGCGCAGAACCCGAGGGCCATCGCGACCATCCCGGTGTCCACCACCCGCACCGGGACGGGTGCCTCACGGGCGGCGAGGACCGCCGCGTCGTAGGTGCCCGACAGTTCGGCCGACAGGTGGAGCGAGACGATGCCGGTGGCTCCGGCCCCGGCTACCCTGCGGTAGGTCTCGGCGAACACCTCCGGGCTGGGCCGGGACGTGGTGACGGGACGCCGCTTCTGCAAAGCCTGGGCCAGGGAACGGGTCGAGATCTCGGTGCCCTCTTCGAGCGCCCGGTCGCCGAGGACCACGGTCAGCGGCACCGCGGTGATGCCGTGGCGCTCCACCGTCCGCGGCGGCAGGTAGGCCGTTGAATCGGTGACGATCGCGACATGGCAGGACATGAGCTGGAGGTTACCTGGCGTAGCCCGGACACGGCAGCCCGCCCCCGGCCGCCCGGACCGGGACCGGCCGGGTCAAGTGGTGCTCTCCGGCCGGGGCTTCTTCTGCCAGGGGTACGCCCGAGGCCGGCCGGTCGGGGTGATGGCGGGCCGCGCCGGCTCCTCGGCCGAGGCGGAGTGCGGTCGCCCGGGCCAGGTCTGGGAGTCGCCAAGGCCGTCGGCGGCCTCGGGCCACGGCGGGGTCTGTGCGGCCGGATCCGGTCGGGTCCAGTGCCGCAGGGCGTCCGCCTCGACGCCGATCTGCGTGCTCAGGGTGTCCAGATCGTCGTCGGCGAAGCGGCGGGCCCGGTCGCGTGCAGCCCAGCGCAGCGCGTCCGAGGACTCGGTGATGCGCTCGGTACGGCGGCGCAACTCGGGCAGGCGTGTGACGAGCGTGGCCCGGTCCGGTTCTGACTCCAGGCGCCTGAGTTCGCCGTCCAGTTCGTGCCCGTGCGCACTGAGGCGCTGGAACAGACCGAGGGACTCCTTCAGCGACTCGTCCTCGGCGACGCCCGCGTGCAGCGCGTCCTGGGTCGCCCGTATCGAGGTGCGCAGGGTGAGCCGGAGCTGGGCGATCTCGCCCGCCGGGCCGATCTGGATCATGGACTTGGCGCGCAGCGTGTGCTCCTCGACCGTCCGCCGGGCCTGGCTGATCGTACGGTCCACCCCGCGTTTGGCGGCGCCGACCGCCCTCAAGGTGACGTAGGCCCCACCGGCGACGAAGAGCAGGAAGAGCACGGCGAATACGGCGATCACTGCTTCCACGGTGCTCCTCCTCGCTGCCCACCACCCCGGCCGTCTCGGGCACGGCGACGTGGGTGAGCGTGCCCCTCAACGGTAAACGCAAAGGGCAGGCCCGGAGTTCCAGAAAAACCCCGAACCTGCCCGTAGGGGACCACCCGGAGGTGGCCTGCGGTGTCACGCCGTGACGATGTTCACCAGTTTCGGCGCGCGGACGATCACCTTGCGGATCCCGGCGCCGCCCAGCGCCTTGACGACCGCTTCATCGGCCAGCGCCGCCTTCTCCAGCTCTTCCTCGGAGATGGCCGGCGGCACTTCCAGGCGGGCCTTGACCTTGCCCTTGATCTGGACGACGCAGGTCACGGTCTCGTCAACGACGTAGTTCGGGTCGGCGACCGGGAAGTCCCGGTGCACGACCGAGTCGGTGTGGCCCAGCTTGTGCCACAGCTCCTCGGCGATGTGCGGGGCCAGCGGTGCGATCATCAGCACCAGCGGCTCGGCCACCGCTCGCGGCACCGCGCCGCCCGCCTTCGTCAGGTGGTTGTTCAGCTCGGTGACCTTGGCGATGGCGGTGTTGAAGCGCAGGCCCTCCAGGTCCTGGCGGACGCCGTCGATCGCCTTGTGCAGGGCGCGCAGCGTCTCGTCGTCCGCATCGGCGTCCGTGACGGTGACCTCACCGGTCGCCTCGTCGACGATGTTGCGCCACAGCCGCTGCAGCAGCCGGAACTGACCGACGACCGCGCGCGTGTCCCACGGCCGGGAGACGTCCAGCGGGCCCATCGCCATCTCGTACAGGCGCAGCGTGTCGGCACCGTACTCGGCGCAGATCTCGTCCGGAGTCACCGCGTTCTTCAGGGACTTGCCCATCTTGCCCAGCAGGCGGGTGACCTTCTCGCCCTGGTGGTAGTAGGCGCCGTCCCGCTCCTCGACCTCGGCGGCGGGAACCGGGAAGCCGCGGCCGTCGCGGTAGACGTAGGCCTGGATCATGCCCTGGTTGAACAGCTTGTGGAACGGCTCGGCGGACGAGACGTGTCCCAGGTCGTACAGGACCTTCGACCAGAAACGGGCGTACAGCAGGTGCAGCACGGCGTGCTCGGCGCCGCCGACGTACAGGTCGACACCGCCGTGCGGCATGCCCTCGCGCGGGCCCATCCAGTACTGCTCGATCTGCGGGTCGACCAGTTGCTCGCTGTTGTGCGGGTCCAGGTAGCGCAGCTCGTACCAGCAGGAACCGGCCCAGTTGGGCATGGTGTTGGTCTCGCGGCGGTACTTCTTCGGCCCGTCGCCCAGGTCCAGGGTCACGTTGACCCAGTCCTCGTTGCGCGACAGCGGCGTCTCGGGCTGGGTGTCGGCGTCCTCCGGGTCGAAGGTGCGCGGCGAGTAGTCCTCGACCTCCGGCAGTTCCAGCGGCAGCATCGACTCGGGCAGCGCGTGGGCGACGCCGTCCTCGTCATAGACGATGGGGAAGGGCTCGCCCCAGTAGCGCTGGCGGCTGAACAGCCAGTCACGCAGCCGGAAGTTGACAGTGCCCTCGCCGATGCCCTTGCGGGCCAGCCACTCGGTGATGCGGGCCTTGGCCTCGGCGACCGGCAGGCCGTCCAGCTTGATGTCGTCGTTGGAGGAGTTGATGATCTTCGCGTCGAAGGAGGCGAAGGCGTCCTCCCACGTCGACGTGTCGGTGCCGCGGCCGTCGGTCGGCTCGACGATGCAGACGATCGGCAGCTCGAAGGCGCGCGCGAATTCGAAGTCGCGCTGGTCACCGGCCGGTACGGCCATGATCGCGCCGGTTCCGTAGCCCATCAGCACGTAGTCGGCGATGAACACGGGGATCTTGGCACCGTTGACCGGGTTGGTCGCGTAGGCGCCGGTGAACACACCGGTCTTGTCCTTGGCCTCGGCCTGCCGCTCCACGTCGGACTTGGCGCCGGCCTGCGCGCGGTAGGCGGCCACGGCCTCGGCGGGGGTTGCGTGGCCGCCGGTCCACACGTTGTGGGTGGCCTCGGGCCAGGCCTCCGGGACGAACCGGTCGACCAGCGGGTGCTCGGGGGCCAGCACCATGTAGGTCGCGCCGAACAGGGTGTCGGGGCGGGTGGTGAAGACGGTGATCTGCTCGCCGTCGATGGGGAAGTCGACGCGGGCGCCCTCGCTGCGGCCGATCCAGTTGCGCTGCTGCAGCTTGATCGCCTCGGGCCAGTCCAGCTCGTTCAGATCGTCCAGCAGCCGGTCGGCGTAGGCGGTGATGCGCATGTTCCACTGGCGCAGCTTGGCCTTGAAGACGGGGAAGTTGCCGCGCTCGGAACGGCCGTCGGCGGTGACCTCCTCGTTGGCCAGAACGGTGCCCAGACCGGGGCACCAGTTGACCGGCGCGTCGGAGGCGTAGGCCAGGCGGAACTCACCCAGGACGTCGGCACGCTCGGTGGCGGTCAGCTGGTTCCACGCGCGCGTGTGGCCCGGTACGGCACGCTCACCGGACTCGAACTGGGCGATCAGCTGGGAGATCGGGCGGGCCTTCCCGGCCTCGTCGTCGTACCAGGAGTTGAAGATCTGCAGGAAGATCCACTGGGTCCACTTGTAGTAGTCCGGGTCGATCGTGGCGAACGACCGGCGCTTGTCGTGGCCCAGGCCCAGCCGGCGCAGCTGGACCTTCATGTTCTCGATGTTGGCCTCGGTGGACACGCGCGGGTGCGTGCCGGTCTGCACGGCGTACTGCTCGGCGGGCAGGCCGAAGGCGTCGAAGCCCAGGGTGTGCAGGACGTTGTGGCCGGTCATCCGCTGGAAGCGGGCGAAGACGTCGGTGGCGATGTAGCCCAGAGGGTGGCCGACATGCAGGCCCGCACCGGACGGATACGGGAACATGTCCATGATGAACTTTTTGGGCCGGGCGACCAGCTCGGGGTCGCCGGCCAGCTCGCCCGTGGGGTTGGGCGCCGCGTAGGTGCCGTCGGCGTCCCAGAAGTCCTGCCAGCGTGCCTCGACCTCGGCCGCCAGGGCGGCCGTGTAGCGGTGCGGCGCGGCCTCCGCCGACGTGGCGGCGGCAGCTGGGTTCGTCTCGCTCATGATCCTCAAAGCTCCATCGGTCGTCTCTGCCTGCGGCTGCGAACTTCTAGAAACGAAAAATCCCCTCACACAGGAGGGGACGCCGCGCCGATGCCGACCAACCGTTTCGTCCGGCGGTCGGGACTGATCAGCGCGGCCCGCTAAGCAGAAGGCGTACGGCACGCATGGCGTCAGAGTACCGCAGGGCTTGAGCAACCTGCGACGGGCTTGCGTATCACTGGATGACACGTGCGTCTGAGGCGACCATCGGGACGAGAGTTGAACCAGGTTCAAAAATTACTTCGCGTAACGTCCGCTAAGGGACATCACAAGGGACGCACCGCCTTTTGATAACAACGCAATAACTCAAACCTCGTACTGATCGGTATGGCGCCACTTAGGCTGCGGCACCGGGACCGCTTTCCCGAACTGCTCGGAGTTGCCCCCATGAACCCTCGTCGTAGTAACAGCTCGCTCCCCAAACCAGGCCGTTCGGCCTACGGGGTGGCGTCCGCTGTCGTCCTGCTGCTGATACCCATCGTCGTCCTGGCAGGAGGCGACTGGCTGCAGCAGTTCCTGAACTTCGGTGCGGGCGTCCTGGCGCTCGTCTGCCTGACCTGCTCGTGCATCTGGGGCCTGGTGGCCCAGGACCGCATCCTCCTCAACATCCGCCAGCGGATCGTGGCCCAGGCCATCCACCGGGTCACCGCGGTGGCCTCGATCGCGTTCCTCCTCGTGCACATCGGGGTGAAGATCGCACTGGACCACGCCGACTGGATCGCCGCCCTGATCCCCTTCGGCTGGCTGGTCACTGGAAGCGGCGGTGCGAACCCGGGCAGCGCCAGCCTCGTCGGCATGGGCTCCCTGGCCGCCTACCTCATGATTTTCGTGGGTATCACCGGCGCGCTGCGCAACCAGTTCGCCGCCCCCGCCGTGGTGGCCGCCCGCTGGCGTGCGATGCACATGCTCGCCTACCCGGCCCTGTGCTTCGCCCTGCTTCACGGCCTCTTCGCGGGCCGGCCGGCGAAGACGTTCTTCATGGTGTCGTACGAGCTGTGCCTGGCCGGAATCATGGCCGCCCTCGCCCTGCGCGCCGCGCCTCGCCCGTTCAAGCGCCGCTTCGCCGACCGGCTCGTCACACTCCTCGGTGACTCGGAGCGCTCCCGCCTGAACGATCTCGACGCGAGCCGTGCCCGAGTCGGCGAGTCCGGGCTGCCCGGCTACGAGGCCCCGCGCGAGCGCGAGCCCAGGCCGTCGCGCGCCGAGACCGCGTCCACGCAGTCGAACCCGCTGTTCCCCTCCGCCGCCCCCGGCCCCGAGCCGGCCTCCGGCTTCGCGGCCGCCTACCGGGCCACCAACACGCCCGGACAGCCCCAGTCGCCGTTCGCGGCAGGTCAGACCGCGCGCATGGAGCGCGTGGACGGCCCGTCCAGCACCTCGGGCAGCTGGCCGATCCCGTCTCCGCCCCCGGTCGGCGAGGCGCCGCCGTCGGCGTACGACCCGCTCCGGGACACCGGATACAACATCCCGGCCTATGGCAATCCGGGCGCCGCCGGCACGACCGGACGTGATGTGTACGACACGAGTGAGACGAACGCCCGGTACGGGACGTACAACTCGAATGACACATACAACAGCGGTCCCGCCAACGAACCAGCGCCCGGCGCGTCCTTCGACGCCCCGGGTTCGGGCGAACCTTGGAACACGCCTTCCGGAGGCTATAGGTGAACGAGGCCCTGCCCGACGTACCAGAAGTCCGCGTGGTCGGCCTTCCACAGCTCACGTCAGGCTTCGACCTTGTCGAAAGACTCGATCTGCCCATGCACCTCAAGGTGCACGGCCCGCTTGAGCCCTTGGGCGGGGAGCAGCTCGCGCAGCTCTCCGAACGCATCAACCTGAAGGGCCGCGGCGGCGCGGGCTTCCCCTTCCACAAGAAGCTGCGCTCGGTCGCCGAGGCGGCGATCAAGCGCGGTGTACGGCCGGTCGTCGTCGTCAACGGCAGTGAGGACGAGCCGGCCTGCCGCAAGGACACGGTGCTGATCAACCGTGCCCCGCATCTGATCCTGGACGGTGCGCTGCTGTGCGCCGAGGCGCTGGGTGCCCGCACGCTCGTGGTGGGGGTCACCCGGGAGTCCACGCAGCGCTCCATGGAGCAGGCGCTCGCCGAGCGCGGTCTGAGCAACGGCCGGCGTTCGGCACTGAAGGCGTTCGTCCAGCGCAACCCGATCCGCATGGTCACCGGCGCCGCCGCGTCGCTGATCCGCTCGATCGACGGCGGCCCCGCGATCCCGCCCGGCCGCAAGACCAGTGCCTCACAGAACGGTGTCGGCGGCGCGCCCACGCTGCTGTCGAACGCGGAGACGTTCGCGCAGCTGGCGATCGCCGCCCGGATCGGTCCGGAGCGTTACGGCAACACCGGCCTGTACGACGAGCCGGGCACCGTCATGCTGACGGTCTCCGGCGCGGTCGCCCGGCCCATGGTGATCGAGGTGCCCACGGGCGTGCCGCTGCGTTACGTCCTGCAGCTGGCCGGTGCCCCGCCGGTGCCGCAGGGGGTGCTGACCGGCGGTTATCACGGCAAATGGATCGACGCGGCCACGGTCAACGAGGCGATCGTCTCCCGTAACTCGCTGGACGCGGTGGGCGGCGCACTGGGCGCCGGCGCCATCCTGCCGATCACGCAGGAGACCTGCCCGCTGGGCGAGTCGCTGCGGGTCGCCCAGTGGCTCGCGGAGGAGAGCGCGGGACAGTGCGGTCCCTGCTACCTGGGTCTGCCGGCGGCCGCGCGCGGTATGGAGGACATCCTCAACGGCGGCGGACCGGCCGCCCTGGAGGCGCTCAAGCAGGTCGCGAAGAACGTGAAGCGGCGTGGCGCGTGCTCGCACCCGGACGGTTCCGCGATGTTCCTCGAGTCGACGATCAAGGCGTTCACCGACGACCTGGCCGCGCACGTTCTCGGAAACGGCTGCGGACGGCCCGTCGAGGGCGTTCTGCCGCTCTTCGAGGACGGCAAGATGCCTACGGGCATTCCGGGCGGCGGAGAGCCCGAGGACAACGGTGGCGGCAGCCGCCAGAAGATCTATGTCGACTGGACGCTGTGCCGTGGCCACGGCCTGTGCGCGGACATCCTTCCGGAGGTCTTCGAGCTGGGCGCGGACGGTTTCCCGACGGTCGCGCAGGCGAAGGTGCCCCGGTTCGCGGAGGCCAAGGCGCTGCGCGCGGTGCGCCGCTGCCCGGCGCTCGCCCTGCGCCTGGAGGAGGACACGCGCTCGCAGGCGCCGGCCAAGAACCTGCCGGTTCTCTCGCAGGGCCGCGGCCGCCGGGCACTGGGACGCTGACCGCACGCGCGTGGGGCGGGCTCACCCTGCCGGGGTGGCCCGCCCCACGCGCGCGACCCCATGGGGAGGCAGGTTCCCGCGGACCGGGTTTCCGAATGTTTCCGGAACAACACGAAGGCGGACCATCCGTTCGGACGGTCCGCCTTCGACTTCTGTGGAGCTAAGGAGAATTGAACTCCTGACCTCCTGCATGCCATGCAGGCGCTCTACCAACTGAGCTATAGCCCCGTGTTTCGTTCCGCCCGGTTTCCCTGGCGGCGACGCCAACATTACACGGTGGACGGGGTGCACCACCAAATCGTTTCCGTTCTATGCGGATACGGGCGCTAGTGTCGGACTCCGTGACCGTGATCGCGTTCTCCGAGACCCGGCGCCGGGTGCCGGTGGCCCTGGGGGCGTGTCTCCTGTCGTTCACGGTGTTCTGGCTGGCCCAGCGGGCCGCGCACGTGTCGATGATCGACCTGATGGTCTACCGGGCGGAGGGGGCGACCGTCCGCGCGGGCGGCGATCTCTACGCGCTGCGTACGACGTCGGCTCACCTGCCGTCCACCTACCCCCCGTTCGCGGCGCTGCTGTTCACCCCGCTGACGCTGCTGGACGTCACGGGCATGCGCTTGCTGGCGACGGCGGGGAACCTCGCCCTGCTGCTGGTGTTCGTGGGGCTGTCCGCCCGGCTCGTCGGTCACGCGCGCGTGGAGCGCGTCCTGTGGGTCGCGGCGGCGGCGGTCTGGTGCGAGCCCGTGTGGACGACCGTGCGCTACGGGCAGGTCAATCTGCTGCTGGCCGTACTGGTGCTGTGGGATCTGTCACGTCGTCCCCCCGAACACCCGGGCCGCTGGGCGGGGGTGGGCATGGGGCTCGCGGCCGCGGTCAAGCTGACACCCGCCCTGTTCGCGGTGTTCCTGCTCGCCACGGGCCTGACCGCGCGCCTCACAGGACGGGACGGGGGTCCGTGGCTGCGGCACGCGCGCGGGGCGGCGGCCGCCTTCACGGCGGCGACCCTGCTGGCGGCGGCAGTCCTGCCGTACGACTCGTGGCGGTTCTGGACCGGGATGGTGTTCCGGACGGGGCGGGTGGGGCGGGCCGAGGAGACCGCGAATCAGGCCCTGCGTGGCGTTCTGGCGCGTTTGCTGCACACTTCCGAGCCGGGAACCGTCTGGGGCGCCGCGGCGGCCCTGACGGCCCTCCTGGGGCTCGCGCTGGCGGTGACGGCGGAGTTGCGGGGCCGGCGGGCCTGGGCGGTGGCCGTCTGCGCGGTGACCGCGCTGCTGGTCAGCCCGGTCTCCTGGTCGCACCACTGGGTGTGGTGCGTGCCGGTGGTGCTGCTGCTGTGGACGCACGGGCAGCGGACGGCGGCCGCGGCCACGGTGCTCGTCTTCTGCTCGTACGCCCTGTGGTGGGTGCCGCACGGACCCGGACGGCCCGAACTGCGCCAGGACGCGGTCGCCTTGACGCTGTCGGGCCTCTACACCGTCACCGGGCTGCTGTTCCTCGTGCTCGCCCGGACATCGTTGCCGAAGCCGGGCCCCGTTCAGGCCGTGACGAACGAATAGAACCGCTTGAGCGTGCAGTGCTCTTCGAGGAGCCGGCCGTAGATCGGCTCGCCCTCCAGCTCACGGTAGGTCTCGATCGGGTCGCCTTTTATGATCAGCGCCCGCGCGCATTCCTCGCACCAGTACTGGTAGTCGGGATTGATCGGCTCCATGTCGCGGACAATCGGGGTACCGCTCCCGCACCAGTCGCATTTCCGCCTGTGTGCACCCATCGATCAGCTCCAGCTGTGGCCGCAGGCCGTGCACACGTAGGAGATCCCGCCGTTGTCGCCCAGCACTTGGGCGACATGCACGGAACCGCAGGAAGGGCAGAGCAGCCGGGTGATCGTGTCCCGTATCAACGCCGCACCGAGGAGGTGGCCGCCCTCCTCAAGGATGCTCGCAGGCATCGCTACTCCTCCCGTCGGGCCGCGCCCCCTTCCGGCCGTTTGATTCTGCCACGGCCGGACCAATACGGTCAGCGACGCCTCAGTACCAGTCCGGACACGGCCCCCGCTGCCGCCGTCGCGGCGAGCGCCCATGCACAGGCTGACAGCGCCTCCGCAGAGGTATACGCCTGCGGGCCCCCAACTGACTCAAGCCGGTTCAAGAACAGTGTGCCGAACGCGGCGACGCCCATGAGCTGGCCCAGCTGGGTGACGGTCGCGAGGAGTCCGCTGGCGTCCGCCGCGTCCTCGGGGCGCACGGTTGCGAGCGCGCCGGTGAGCGTGGGGCTGAACGCGAGCGCGAGCCCCGCGCCCACTCCGGCGTACGCCACATAGAGCTGCGCGCCTCCGTCGCCGCCCCCGTGGAAGGCCAGCCCGACACCGGCCACGCCCAGTGCGGTGAGGACGAACCCGGCCGGGGTCAGCGCCCGCTGCCAGGAGCCCGGCCACCTGCGCCAGGTGAGGGCGACCGCCCCGAAGGCGACGGCGGTCGGCACGAAGGTGAGGCCGGCGCGCAGCGCGCTGTAGCCGAGGCCGCTCTGGACGTGCAGGGTGAGGGTGAAGAGGAATCCGGCGTTGACGGCCATGGCGGCGAGGATGCGCAGGACGGCCAGGCCCATCCCGGGATGGCGCAGCACCCGGGGCGCGACGATCGGGGCGCCCCCGCGGTGGGCCAGCCTCGACTCGTAGCCGCAGAACAGTGTGAACAGGAGCACGGCGGCGGCCAGGGACAGCCAGGACCACAGCGGCCAGTCCTCCTCCTGGCCGAGCACCAGCGGAACCGTCAGCAGCGACACGGCGGCGCCCAGCAGGACCAGGCCGGGCAGGTCCAGGCCGCGGGCCCGCTCGGGACCGGATCCCGCGCCGAGCGGCAGGACGCGCCGGCCAAGGACGAGGAGTGCGGCGCCGACGGGCACGTTGACGAGGAAGACCGGCCGCCAGCCGGTGCCGAACAGGTCGGCGCTGACCAGGAAACCGCCGACGACCTGCCCGGCCGCGGCGCCGACCGCGAGGACCGCCGAGTAGGCGCCGAGCGCCCGGACGCGGGCCTCGCCGGTGAAGGCGCGCTGGATGATGCTGAGGACCTGCGGGATCATCACCGCCGATCCGGCGCCCTGCACCAGCCGGAACACGATCAGCTCGGTGGCGCCCTGGGCCAGCCCGCAGGCGAGCGACGCGGTGGTGAACAGGGCGAGGCCGGCGAGGTGGGCCCGGCCGTGGCCGAACCGGTCGCCGAGCCGGGCGCCGGTGATCAGCAGCACCGAGTAGGTGATGGCGTAGCCGGCCACGACCAACTGCAAGTCGGCGCCGGAGGCGTGGAGTTGGGAACCCATGGTGGGGGCCGCGACGTTCACGATGAAGACGTCCAGCACGGCCATGAAGAGGGCCGCGAGGACGGCCGCGAGGAGCAGCCGGGGCCGGTTGTCAGTGCCGGGTGTTTCACTTCTGGCAGGGGCCGGAGCGGGTGCGGGACCCGGGCCCGTCCGGGATGTGGTCGTCATGCGTCCGAGCGTGGTGGCGGCCCGGTAAGGGTGCCGAGAGCCCGCCGATGCTGGTACTGGCAGCACCTGGCAGCGGGCGGGCGCTGCGCCCACGATGGAAGACGTGACGACGGGGGGCGTGACGATGGCGACGACAGCACACCGCCGCAGGCCGGAGCTGGCCGCGTTCCTGCGCAGCAGGCGGGCCCGGGTGCAGCCGGCGGACGTCGGGATGCCGCCGGGGCTGCGGCGGCGCACACCAGGGCTGCGCCGGGAGGAGGTCGCCCAGCTCTCGGGCGTGGGTGTGACCTGGTACACGTGGCTGGAGCAGGGCCGGCCGATCAACGCGTCGGCGCAGGTGCTGGACGCGGTGGCGCGGACGCTGAGGCTGGACCCGCCGGAGCGGGAGCATCTGTACCGGCTGGCGGAGGTGCCGTTCGCCCCGGTGCCGGAAGGGCTGTCCCGGTCGGTCGGCGCGGAGGTGCAGGGCATCCTCGACGCGCTCGACCCGCTGATGGCGGTGGTGTACACCTCGCGTTACGACGTGCTGGCCACCAACGCCGCCTACCAGGATCTGTTCCTGGTGCCGGAGACGGTGCGGATCGGCGTGCCGAACGTGCTGTGGACGCTGTTCACGGTCCCGGAAGAGGCCTGCCCGGTGGTGCAGCGGGAGTGTGAACTGCCGATGATGGTGGCGACCCTGCGGTCCTCCTACGGCAGGCATGTCGGTGAGCCGGCCTGGGAGGACTTCATACGGGCGCTGTCCCAGGCCAGCGGGTACTTCGCCCGGTTGTGGACGAACGGGGCGGTGGTGCAGCCGGGGCCGAGGGTGAAGACGTTCCGTCATGAGGCGGTGGGTGAGCTGCGGATGAGGTCTCAGTCGCTGTCGATCGACGGGATGCCGGAGGCGCGGATCGTGGTCTACACCCCGGAGGACGAAGAGTCGCGGGAGCGGACGGCGTTGCTGCGCAAGCGCAGGCAGCGGCTGTGGCCGGTGACGGAGGAGAAGGCGACCGAGATCATCCGGGAGTGGAACGCAGGAAATCCCGCCCTCTGAAGAGGACGGGATTCTCACTCACCGATCTTCGACAACTCGACAGTGTGCTGAGTGCCGATCTGTGGAGCTAAGGAGAATTGAACTCCTGACCTCCTGCATGCCATGCAGGCGCTCTACCAACTGAGCTATAGCCCCTTGCGTTCTTCCCGTCTTTCCGCTCGGCGGGGTGAACAAGAAGAACTTTAGCCTGCGACCTGCCGGAAAGTGAAATCCGGATCCCGGCGAGGTCAGGTGGGTCGGCGGACCCTCAGTCGTCGTCGCCGAGGACGGGCTCCGGGAGGGTGCCGGCGTTGTGTTCCAGGAGCCGCCAGCCGCGGGCGCCTTCGCCGAGCACGGACCAGCAGCAGTTGGTGAGGCCGCCGAGGCTCTCCCAGTGCCGGGACTCCAGGCCCAGGAGGCGGCCGATGGTGGTGCGGATGGTGCCGCCGTGGCTGACGATCACGAGGGTGCCGTCCTCGGGGAGTTTCTCGGCGTGCCGGAGCACGACGGGGGCGGCCCGGTCGGCGACCTCGGTCTCCAGTTCGCCGCCGCCGCGGCGGACCGGCTCGCCACGTTTCCAGGCGGCGTACTCGTCGCCGTGGCGGGCGATGATCTCCTCGTGGGTGAGGCCCTGCCACACGCCCGCGTAGGTCTCCCGCAGTCCCTCGTCGCGGGTCACGTCGAGGGAGGTGAGGGCGGCGAGCTGGGCGGCCGTGTCGACGGCCCGCCGCAGGTCGGAGGAGACGATCGCGTCGGGGCCCAGGGAGGCGAGCAGACGGGCCGCACGGCGGGCCTGGCCGATGCCGGTCTCGGTGAGCTCGACGTCGGTGGAGCCCTGGAAGCGGCGCTCCACGTTCCAGGCGGTCTGGCCGTGCCGCCACAGGATGATGCGGCGACCGCGGCCCCGGCGGTCGGTCACCTCGCCCGTGGCACTCATCACCACTCCCCGCCCGGCTCGCCGGTGTCCTCGGCGGCCTGCAGCCTGGCGTGCTCCGCAGCCTTGCCGCGGGTGGCCTTGGCGTCGGCCGGCAGTTCGATCTCGGGGCAGTCCTTCCACAGCCGCTCCAGGGCGTAGAAGACGCGCTCCTCGCTGTGCTGGACGTGGACGACGATGTCGACGTAGTCGAGCAGGATCCAGCGGGACTCACGGTCGCCCTCGCGGCGCACCGGCTTGGCGCCGAGTTCCTTCTGCAGGCGTTCCTCGATCTCGTCGACGATCGACTTGACCTGGCGGTCGTTGGGCGCGGAGGCCAGCAGGAAGGCGTCCGTGATCGACAGGACGTCGCTGACGTCGTAGGCGATGACGTCGTGGGCGAGCTTGTCGGCGGCCGCCTGGGCGGCGGCGGTGATGAGCTCGATGGAACGGTCGGTTGCGGTCACTGCGTGGCTTTCCCTCGGCGGTCGTTTGCCCTCAAGGGTCTCACGGACCGCCGGGCGCACCCCACGCGATTACCGCGTCACGTGGGGTGCGACGGCCTGCCGCTCAGGAGGAGGACGGCTTGTAGTCCTGGCCGAGGACGACCGAGACGTCGGCGCCCGAGCCGACCGTGCCCTTCTGGACGGCGCCGGTGCCGAGGCCGAGGGTCTTGGCGACCTCGGTGGCGTTCTGCTTGTCGGCGGCGTCGGAGTACAGCACCTTGGAGCGGGCCTGGGTGCCGGAGGCCGTGCCGCCTTCCAGGAAGGTGTAGCCGCCGTTGACGAGGACCACACGGGCCTTCTCGGTGTCGTCCTTGACGCCGGTGGCGTTCTGGACGGAGACGCGGACCGCGGAGCCCGCCGAGGGGCTCTTGGCGGTGCCGCCGAGGATGTCCTTGACGACGCTGGAGCTGGTCTCGGCGCTGAGCGTGCCGTCGCTCTGCACGGGCAGCAGGGCGGTCTTGTAGTCGCCGTCCTTGGCGAGGTCGGCGAGCTTGGCGAGGAACGTGCCGAGGTCGCTGTCGGTCAGGGACGGGTCGAGGATCTGGGCGAGGGTCTGCACGGTGGTCGTCGCGGCGGAGGCGTCGGAGGACATCTTACGCAGCACGCCCTGCATGACCTGCCCGAACCGCTCCAGCTGGGCGTTCTGGGCCTCGCCGGGGGCGCGGTAGGTGGCGTAGGCGACGGCGGCCTTGCCTCCGAGGGTCTGGTCCTTGCCCTGGTGGACGAGAAGCTCCTCGCCCTTCTTCTTGGCGTCCGGGTCGGGGACGTCGGCGTTGGTGTCGATGTCGATGTTGCCGACGAGTTCGACGAGGTTCTGCAGGTAGGGGGTGTCGAGTCGCCAGGTGCCCTCGATGCTGGTGCCGAGGACGGTGTCGAGCTGGTCGCGGGTGCCGGAGGAGCCGTCGTCGTCGACGGACTTGGCGAGGGTCGTGGTGGTGCCGTCGTCGTCGGTGAGGGCGAGGGAGTTGGGCAGCAGGACGGTGCTGCCCTGCTTGGTGGTGGTGTTGTCCACGAGGAGCACGGTCGAGGTGCCGCCACCGCCGGTGTTGTGCAGGTGGACGACGATCACGTCGCGTTTCTGGGCGGCCGCGGAGGTCGTCGTGCCGGCCTTGGTGCCGGAGGAGTGCAGACCGGGGAGTTTTCCGGCGTACCACAGGTAGCCGACACCGCCGACGGCCACCAGGGCGAGGACGACGACCATGGCGATCACGCGGCTGCGGGCGCGGCGCTTGGCCTCCTCGCGGCGCTCGGTGCGGTTCTCGGTGAAGTTCAGCCAGTCGATGACGTCCTCGGAGTCACCGTCGGGCTGTTCGACGAACGCGAACTGGCCGGTGTGGTAGTCCCGTTCGTCGTCGTCCGGCCGGGGAGCGGCAAACTGGTCGGCGGGTCCGGCCTGCTGCGGGATGTGCGCGGTCTGTTCGGCGACCCGGGGCTGCCGGCCGCTGGTGGCCGCCTGCCCGTAGGGGTCGTAGGCGGCGTGGCCGCCGGTGCCGTACGGGTCGTACGCGGGCGTGGCCGGCTGCTGCCCGGTGTCGTAGACGGGGGGCTGCTGTCCCGTGTCGTAGGACGGCGCGGCCTGCTGGGCGGCGCCGGCGTACGGGTCGTAACCGTAGCCCTGCCCCTGGCCTTGCCCCTGGCCCTGACCTTGGCGCTGCTGGCCCGCGTAGGGGTCGTAGGTCTGCTGCTGTTGAGCCGGGATCTGGCGGTACACCGGCTGTCCGTACTCGTCGTAGCCGACGAGTACGTACTGGTCGTTTCCGTAGCCCGCGTCGTATCGGTCGTTCACCGGTGCCCCTCTCGGCTCACTCGCCGCGGTACAGCTCGCGCTTGTCGATGTAGCGCACGACTCCGTCGGGCACCATGTACCAGATGGGGTCGCCTTTGGCGACTCTCGCACGGCAGTCTGTGGAGGAGATGGCGAGCGCGGGAACCTCCACCAGCGACACGCCGCCCTCGGGGAGACCGCGGTCGGTCAGATGGTGACCGGGCCGGGTGCAGCCGATGAAGTGGGCCAGGGAGAAGAGTTCCTCCGAGTCCCGCCAGGTGAGGATCTGGCCGAGCGCGTCGGCGCCGGTGATGAAGTACAGGTCGGTGTCGGGGTTGAGCGCCCGCAGATCGCGCAGGGTGTCGACGGTGTAGGTGGGGCCGCCGCGGTCGATGTCGATACGGCTGACGGAGAACTGCGGGTTCTCCGCGGTCGCGATGACCGTCATCAGGTAGCGGTCCTCGGCCGGCGAGACGGCGCGGGCGGTCTTCTGCCACGGCTGCCCGGTGGGCACGAACACCACCTCGTCGAGGTGGAACTGTGCGGCGACCTCGCTGGCCGCCACGAGGTGACCGTGGTGGATCGGGTCGAACGTTCCGCCCATGACGCCGAGGCGGCGTTTGCCGGTGTGCGCGGGGCCCGCCGGCGTGTACCGGGGGGTCGTCACCGTGTGGCCGGCGTAGTCGGCTTCATCATGCACCGGACCGGTAGGCATGTCCTGCTCTCCCATGCGTGCAGACCCTACCGGCCCGGCCCGCGGGCCCCGCCCGGAGGACCGGTGCCGGGCTCGGCGTCCGGCTCAGCGGTCGCGGTTGAAGCGGGTGGTGATCCACAGCAGGAGCAGCAGGATGACGAGGGCGCTGCCGCCGGTGACGGCCGGGTTGAGGCTGTTGTGGTTGCCGCCCTCGGCGGCGAGGGTGACCATCTGGGCAGCGGCGCTGTGAAGATTCATCATCTGCGGCAGGACCTATCGCGTGTGGACGGGATAAAGATGTCGGCCCATCGTATGCGGGCGGCCCGGCGGCGATCACCCCGACTCCTCCGTTGGACCGACGTCCGGAACGATCCCGGCGGCTCAGTCGTCCTTCTGTTTGTACCCGCGCAGCAGGAACCAGGCGGTCAGTGCGCAGCCGACGAACATGACGACGATGACGACCCGGAGCAGATCGCCCGAGCCCTGGTGCTGGGCGGCGCTCGCGGCCTGGTCGAGCCAGGCGGCCGGGGGGTGGTGCTCCATGAGACTCCTTCGGCTGTACTGCCCGTCCACGGTATCGCCGCCTAGGCTGGGCCCTGCTTCGGGGGCACACAGTGGACACTCACGCACCTGGGGGATGACATGTCCGACGACGGCCACGAGCAGAACGGGCACGAGCGCGTGCCGAGCAGGCAGCGCAGGCGGTTCCCGGGGATCTCCTCGCGTGCGTACGAGCATCCGGCGGACCGTTCGGCGCTGGTGGCGCTGCGCAAGCTCAGCGGCTTCGACGCGGTGTTCAAGGCGCTCAGCGGGCTCCTTCCGGAGCGGAGTCTCAGGCTGCTGTTCCTGTCCGACTCGGTCCGGGTGTCCGACCAGCAGTTCGCACACCTGAACGACATGCTGCGGGACGCCTGTTACATCCTGGACCTGGAGAAGGTCCCGCCGATGTACGTGACGCAGGACCCGCAGCCGAACGCGATGTGCATCGGCCTGGACGAGCCGCTCATCGTGGTGACCACGGGACTGGTGGAACTGCTCGACGAGGAGGAGATGCGCGCGGTCGTCGGCCACGAGGTGGGGCACGCCCTGTCCGGGCACTCGGTGTACCGGACGATCCTGCTGTTCCTGACCAGTCTCGCCCTCAAGGTCGCCTGGATACCGCTGGGGAATCTGGCGATCCTGGCGATCGTGACAGCCCTGCGGGAGTGGTTCCGCAAGTCGGAGCTGTCCGCGGACCGGGCCGGTCTGCTGGTGGGCCAGGACGTGCGGGCCTCGATGCGCGGACTGATGAAGATCGCGGGCGGCAACCACCTGCACGAGATGAACGTGGACGCGTTCCTGCAGCAGGCCGAGGAGTACGAGGCGGGCGGTGACCTGCGCGACTCGGTGCTGAAGATCCTCAACGTACTGCCGCGCTCGCACCCCTTCACCACGGTCCGCGCGGCCGAGCTGAAGAAGTGGGCCGAGTCCCGTGACCACCAGCGGATCATGGACGGTCACTACCCGCGGCGCACCGAGGACAAGGACACCTCGGTCGGCGACTCGTTCAAGGAGTCCGCGGCGAGCTACGCCGACGACGTGAAGAGCTCCAAGGACCCGCTGATGAAGCTGGTCACGGACATCGCGGGCGGGGCGGGCGGACTGGGCGGCCGGGTCAGGCGCGGCTTCGAGGGGTTCACGAGCGCGCCGTCACCGAAGGACGCGTCACCGAAGGACACGCCGCCGCAGGACACTCCCCCGCGGGGCGACGAGGAGTAGACGACGAGGAGCTGTCAGACCTTCGGCTCGGCCGCCGCGGCCAGCGTCCCGCACAGGGCGGTGGCGCTGTCCGTGGCGAACGGGTCCGTGCCCGCCGGGCCGCCCGCCTTGGCCGTCTGGCCGGCCAGCAGGGGGTGCAGGTGGTCGGCGGCGTCCTCCGCGCAGGACAGCGGGCCCGCCTGGACGTAGGAGACGACCAGCTGGGTCTGGTGCAGGCGCAGGTCGTCGCGGTCGAAGCGGAAGGTCAGCTCACGGCGGACGGTGAACAGCGAGACCTGGGCGCCGGCCGGGGCTCCGGTGGGCCGCAGCGCGTAGACGAAGGTGTGGTCGGCGGTGACCTCCAGGGTGGCCGGGTCGGTCTCGGCGGCCGTCAGGTTGCCCTGGACACGGATCTTCGGGTCGGCGAGTTCGGCGCGGGTGGGGTCGAAGCGGACCAGCCATCCGGTGAGGGCGTGCCGGCCGTCCGCCGTGGGGTGGTCGACGCTCTGGTCGAACTGGTCGAGCTGACCGGGGTCGAGCAGCGCCCGCGTGGGCCGCACCTCGCTGCTGTCGAGGACCTCGGGGTAGAGCGAGGAGCGGACGAGGTAGTCCTTGGCCGTGGTCAGTGCGGTGACCACCTGGCTGTCGGAGAAGTGCGCGGTGCTCCGCGCGGCCGGCAGCGGTATCCCCTCGGCGCCGACCTCGTACTGCGCGGCGGGGCTGTGCGCGAACAGGGTCTCGGCGTCGGCGGCGCCGGGCACCGTGCCCTGCGGGGAGAGCGGGATGACGGTCATCCGCAGCGGTTCGACGGGCTGCTGGGCTTCGTCGGTGCCGTAGGGGTGGCGTACGCCCATGTAGATCGCGGTGCCGAAGGCGACCAGGATCAGCACGACGAGGATCAGGGCCTGCCGGGTGAGGCCCCGGCGCAGGGGCGGGCGACGGCGTACGGCGGGGGCGTGGTCGGTCATGCGTTCGCGCGCGGAGGACTCCTGGAGGCGGGCAGCCCGGACGAACGATTCGTCGAAGACGACGGATCGGTACTCGTCCTCACCACCCACGGGGCCGCCCTCGGGTGTCCCCTCAGGTGGGTCTCCTGGCCCGCCCATACTTTCAGAGTAGGTCTCGGGAGCCTCAGGTAAACGCCCTGCTACACGACAACTTCTGACAGGTTCTCACCACGACTGCCACCAGGGCGGTCGCGGCCGGTCAGGGGGTGCGCGGGAGCGCGGAGGCCGCCGGCTTGGCGGGCTGGGAGTAGTCGGCGGACACCGAGGGCACCGCCGCGGTGCCCTGTTCCTGGCCGGTGGAGGGGGGCCTGGGCACCTGGTCGCGGCTGCCGCCCGAGGAGGCGCCGCGGTAGACCGCGGCGAAGGCGAGGGCGACCATGCCGACACCCATGACGACGGCGAGCATCCAGGCGACGGGACGGTGCCAGCGGACGTGTTTGCCGTACGTCCCGGCGGCGCCGTATCCGTCGTCGAGTCCGTCGGCGTCGTCCAGGTCGTCGAGTTCGCCGGCGTGCCCGAACTCGGGGCCGTCGGAGCCGTAGCTGTCGTCGTAGCGCTCGCCTCTGGCGTGGGCACGGCGGGCCTCGGCCTCGGAGGCCTCGGCTCTGGCCTGGGCGGCGGCAAGGAGGCGTTCGACGGCGGTCGGCTCGTGGACCACGGCCGCCTTCACGAAGGCCTCGTCGAAGACCACGGTGTCGAATTCTTCGTCCGACATCCCGTGGTCATGGTCGTCGTCGGGGTCCCAGCCGTCGGAAAACGGCGTGCCCCCCACGTCCTCCGGCACGGGTCCAGAGTAGACCTGGGGGGTCAATTTGGGCAGACGGTATGGAAATTCATAGGCCGGGTGAGACGCCTCTCACGCCGGTCCCGCGGCCCGTACGCCCTTCCGCGCGCGCCTACGGCGTGCGTACGGCCTTCCGCGCCCCCTGCCGCGACGGGGCGCCGCCGTCCGGGTGCACGGGCGTCAGCGGCGGATGTGACCGTCGCCGGTGACGATGTACTTGGTGCTGGTCAGCTCCGGCAGGCCCATGGGGCCGCGGGCGTGCAGCTTCTGCGTGGAGATGCCGATCTCGGCGCCGAAGCCGAACTGGCCGCCGTCGGTGAACCGGGTGGAGGCGTTCACGGCGACGGTGGTGGAGTCGACCAGTTGGGTGAAGCGGCGGGCGGCCTGCTGTGAGGTGGTGACGATGGCCTCGGTGTGCCCGGAGGTCCACAGCCGGATGTGCTCGACGGCCTTGTCGAGGGAGTCGACGACGGCGGCGGCGATGTCGTACGACAGGTACTCGGTCTCCCAGTCCTCCGGGACCGCCTCGACGACGGTCGCCTTGGAGTCCTTGGCGTAGGCGAGGACGCGTTCGTCGGCGTGCACGGTGACACCGGCCTCGGCCAGGGCGTCCAGGGCGCGCGGCAGGAACTCGGGGGCGATGTCCTGGTGGACGAGGAGGGTCTCGGCGGCGTTGCAGACGCTGACCCGCTGCGCCTTGGAGTTGATGAGGATGTCGACGGCCATGTCGATGTCGGCGTGGGCGTCGACGTAGACGTGGCAGTTGCCGGTGCCGGTCTCGATGACCGGGACCTTCGACTCCATGACGACGGTCTGAATGAGGGAGGCGCCGCCGCGCGGGATGAGGACGTCGACGAGGCCGCGGGCGCGCATCAGCTCGTGGACGGACTCGCGGCCCTCGCCGGGCACCAGCTGGATCGCGTCGGCGGGCAGCCCGGCGCCGCCGACGGCGTCGCGCAGGACCCTCACCAGCGCCGTGTTCGACTCGTAGGCGGAGGCGGAGCCGCGCAGCAGGACCGCGTTGCCGGACTTCAGGCAGAGGGCGGCGGCATCGACGGTGACGTTCGGGCGGGCCTCGTAGATGATGCCGACGACGCCGAGCGGGACGCGGACCTGGCGCAGGTCGATGCCGTTGGGGAGGGTGGAACCGCGGACGACCTCGCCGACCGGGTCGGGCAGCTTCGCCACGTCGCGGACGTCGGAGGCGATGGCGCGGACCCGCTCGGGCGTGAGGGTGAGGCGGTCGATGATCGCCTCACTGGTGCCGTTCTCGCGGGCCTTGGCGATGTCCTTGGCGTTGGCCTCGACGATCTCGCTCGTACGGACCTCCAGGGCGTCCGCGACGGCGAGCAGCGCGTCGTCCTTCACGGCACGCGGCAGCGGCGCGAGGTCGGCGGCGGCGGCCTTGGCACGGTAGGCGGCCTGGGTGACCGGGGACATGGCGTCGTACGGCGAGAGCGTGGTCATGAGGGAAGGGTAGTGCGCCCCGGCCGGCCGTTCACGCGTCATCCCACACCGCGAGACGTGGCGCAAAACGGGTGAATACCGGCCGGTGCCGGGGCGGTGTCAGAAGGGGTGGATGCCGACCGGTGTGGCGGGCGGCGGGCCGTGGCCCTCGGCGATCCGCTGATGGTAGGTGGCGCGGTCGATGACCTCGAGACCGACGATCTCCCAAGCCGGCAGACCGGCGGTCTGGCGGTGCTCGCCCCACAGGCGCAGGGCGACGGCGGCGGCGTCGTGGAGGTCGCGGGCCTCTTCCCAGTAGCGGATCTCGGCGTGGTCGCAGGCGTAGCGGCTGGTGAGGAGGAACGGGTGGTCGTGGGCCAGTTGTTCGAGTCCGCGGCGCAGTTCCGGCAGGGGGACATCGGCACCGCACACGCTGAGGGTGACGTGCCACAGGCGTGGCAGGTCCTTCGGCTCCTCGTAGGTGTCCCCGGCCGCGACGCTCGTCAGAGCACCGCGGGAGGCCGCAGCCCCAGGGCGCACTCGTCTCACGACGGTCTCCTTCAGCTGTGCTCGTGCGGAACGTGGTCCTGAGACAAAGTTGAGCAGGCCGCAAGGGTTCGTGTGGCGGTTTTACGGAACGTCCCCCACCGGGGTCCGTCGTAACGTCCTGTTTTACGGGTGCAGGATCACCAGGTCGTCCCTGTGTACGACCTCGCGTTCGTACGCGGGGCCCAGTTCCCGTGCCAGCTCCCTGGTCGAGCGCCCGATCAGCTGGGGGATCTCCTTGGCGTCGAAACTGACGAGCCCGCGGGCCACCGCGTGTCCGCCGGTGTCACGGAGTTCGACCGGGTCACCGGCGGCGAACTCGCCCTCCACGGCGGCGATCCCGGCCGGCAGCAGCGACTTGCGGCCCTCGACGATCGCGCGGACGGCGCCGTCGTCGAGGGTGAGCGAGCCCTGCGGGGTGGAGGCGTGCTGAAGCCACAGGAGGCGGTCTGCGGACCGTTTGCCGGTGGGGTGGAAGTAGGTGCCGGTGTCAGCACCGGAGAGCGCGTCGGCGGCGTGCACGGCGCTCGTGAGGACCACCGGGATGCCCGCGGCGGCGGCGATCCTGGCGGCCTCGACCTTGGTGACCATCCCGCCGGTGCCGACACCCGCCTTCCCGGCGCTGCCGATCTCGACGCCCGCAAGGTCCTCGGGACGCTTCACCTCCGCTATCCGCGAGGTGCCGGGCCTGCTGGGGTCGCCGTCGTAGACGCCGTCGACGTCGGAGAGCAGGACCAGCAGGTCGGCGTGGACGAGATGGGCGACGAGGGCGGCGAGTCGGTCGTTGTCGCCGAAGCGGATCTCGTCGGTGGCGACGGTGTCGTTCTCGTTGACGACCGGCAGCGCGCCCATCGCGAGCAGTTTGTCGAGGGTGCGGGAGGCGTTGCGGTGGTGGGCGCGGCGGCTCATGTCGTCGGAGGTGAGCAGGACCTGTCCGACGCGGACGGCGTAGCGGGCGAAGGAGGCGGTGTAGCGGGCGACGAGCAGGCCCTGGCCGACGCTGGCGGCGGCCTGCTGGCGGGCCAGGTCCCGGGGGCGGCGGCGCAGGCCGAGCGGGGCGAGTCCGGCGGCGATGGCACCGGAGGAGACGAGGACGATCTCCCTCGCTCCCTCGCCGCGGCTCTTGGCCAGGACGTCGACGAGCGCGTCGACCCGGTCGGCGTCCAGGCCCCCGGAGGCGGTGGTCAGTGAGGAGGAGCCCACCTTGACGACGATCCTGCGGGCCTCGCCGACGGCCTGCCTAGCCCTTGCCACGTCCTGTCCCCACTTCCTTGCGCGTGGCAGCAATCTACGCGAAGGGGACCGATGGCAGCCCGGCCGTCCAGCCTCCGGACAGGCCCCGGCCCAGTGCAGGACCGGCGATCGGCAGGCGATCGACAGAACAGTGCGTGACGGTTCGCACACTTACCGCACTTGGCAAAAAGGTTGTGTTGACTGTCTATGGAAAACGAAACGAACTCAAAGTTAATTTGAAGTTTGTGTCATCTAAAGATCGCCGCATGAAGCGCATCCTCCTCCGGTCGGGAAAGAGTCCCTACGACGTCGTCGCCATCGAGGAGGCCCTGCACCGGGACGTCATCGCCACCAACTCGGGCAACCTGATCTTCAGCGATGCCGCCCACAAGATCCTTGAGGCGCCGGGCGCCGAGGTCGTCTCGAACGGCATACCCTCCGACGTCTCCGCCGCCGCACGCATCAACGAGGAGTACGACGCCTTCGTCGTTCCGCTCGCCAACGCCTTCCGGCCCTCCTTCGAGAGCGCGTTGAAACGGATGACCCGGCTGATCTCGAAGCTGAGGATCCCGGTGGTCGTGCTGGGCGTCGGCGCGCAGACCGGGGTGAGCTACAACCCGGAACGGCTCAAGCGGATGGAGCCGACCGTGCGGGAGTTCTGCGCGGCCGTGCTGGAGCGCAGTGCGTCGATCGGCGTGCGGGGCGAGTTCACCGAGCAGTACCTGCGGGACATGGGCTTCAAGGACGTCGAGGTCATCGGCTGCCCTTCGCTGTTCATGTACGGGGAGCGGCTCACGGTGGACAAGAAGGCGCTGGAGCTGACACCGCAGTCGCGGATCGCGATCAACGGCTCGCACAGCGCCGTACGCGCGCAGGGCCTGGGCCGGATCATCACGCGCACCCACGAGCGCTATCCGCATCTGCGTTTCGTCGGCCAGAACCTCAGTGACGCACGGCAGTTGCACTG
This sequence comes from Streptomyces shenzhenensis, assembly GCF_021462265.1. GTDB lineage: Bacteria > Actinomycetota > Actinomycetes > Streptomycetales > Streptomycetaceae > Streptomyces > Streptomyces shenzhenensis. The sequence goes on from NZ_JAJONF010000018.1 coordinate 149,313, forward strand.
GCGGGACCTGTCGGATCCGAACTCCGCGGTGACCGGGATGCCGACGCACCCGGACCATCCGATGTTCCGCGAGGACAAGGTGCGGGTCTACGTCGACCCGTTCACCTGGATCAACGATCTGCGCTCCTTCGACTTCTCCTTCGGTTCGCGCATCCACGGCAACATCGCGGCGCTGCTGGCCGGCACGCCGGCCACCGTGCTGTGCGGTGACTCGCGGACGCTGGAACTGTGCCGTTACTTCGAGATCCCGCACCGGCGGCTGGACCAGGCGGTGAAGCACCCCGAGTCGGCGGATCCGGCGAAGCTGTACGCGGAGGCCGACTTCGGCGGACTGGTCGGCGGCCACCGGGAGCGTTTCGAACGGTTCACCGGGTTCCTCGACAAGAACGGGCTGGAGAACACCTTCACGCACGGCGACGGCGGCGCGGCCTTCGAGGAGCGGATGCGGACACTGGCGTTCCCGCCGGGAATCCGCCCCTGGAACGACGCGGACGTCGCCTCGCTCACCTCGCGGTTCGGCTGGCTGCACAACCGTATCGACGAACTGTCCCTGGACAACGCCCGACTGGAGAAGGAGCTCGGGCGTGCCGGGGCCCGCGCCGGCAAGGCGGCCGCCGCGCCGCCGGCCTCGGTCTACCGGCGGGCCCGGCGAGCCGTGGGCAGGCCGATCCGCCGGGCACTGGGGTCGGGCGGATAGCCGCCCGACCGGTTCAGGCGGCCGCTGCCTTCACGTCCCGGGTCGGCAGCGACCGGCGCAGTTTGCGCAGCGCGCGCCGCAGGAAGGTGTTGGCGGCCTCCTCGCGGTAGCCCTGGACAGCGCGGGCCTCGCGGGGTTCGGCGAGGTAGACCCAGTCGGGGAGGCCGGCCGCCTTGGAACGGAAGTGCGGGTAGCCGAGGTAGACGCAGGTGCCGCGCTTCTCCAGGACCGGGGTGGGCTCCTTCTTGGCCTGTACGAACTCGATGACGTCCGGGAGGAGTTCGGTGCGCCGGACGGCGACCAGGTGCAGCTGGAGCCGCTCGTGGACCCTGAGGCGGCGGGCCACCTCGGGGTTCCAGTAAGCGTCCATCAGAGGCCTGGCGAGTTCCAGTTTGTGCTGCCGCACCTCGTCGGTGTCCTTGAGGAACTTGGGGCCGAACTGCGGAAGCAGCGTGACCTTGAACGGCCGGACCATGAGGCTGTCGCGCCGCGGCCCGGGCGGGACCATTTCGGCGATCAGGTTCATCAGAGCGCGCGCGGAGTCGAAGCGGAGGGTGTAGCTGCCGCTCTTGGTGACGTGTTTGCCGTCCTCGCGGCCGACGAGGTAGTAGCAGGGGTAGTCGGCGACCACGGAGACGCCGTCGGCGCGCAGGTAGGCCTCCATGGTGAACAGCGCGTCCTCGCCGGTCCACAGGGACTCGTCGAACCGCATGCCGTGCCGTTCCAGCAGGGTGCGGCGGAAGAGTTTCTGCGCGCTGAGCGCGAACTTGATGTTGGAGGAGAAGACGTCGGTGCGGCCGAGGGTCTTGCCCCACATCGACTGCGGTCCTTTGCGGTTGATCCCCTCGACCTTCCCGAGGACCACGTCGGTGCCGTTCGTGTCGGCCATGGCGACCATGCGTTCCAGGGCCTCGTCGCCGAGACGGTCGTCGGCGTCCAGGAAGAACACGTAGCGGCCGGCCGCCTTGGCAAGGCCGACGTTGCGCGGGCCGCTGGGGCCGCCGGAGTTCGCCTGGCGGATGACGATCACCGTCATGGCGGCGCGGGCCGCGAACTCCTCCAGGCACTCCCCCGTGCCGTCGGTGGAGCCGTCGTCGACAGCGATGACCTCCACGCGTGCCGGGTCGAGGGTCTGGCGCTCCACGGAGGCCAGGCACTCGACCAGGTACGGCATCGCTTCGTACGCCCCGATGATCACGGTCACATCAGGCTGCGCAACGACGGTCACGTTTCCCCCTAGTCAATGGTGCGTTCCCCCTGCGTCACCTCGATCGCAACGTCTTAGATGACTGATCGACGCGACTGGTTGCCTTCGAGTACGCACTCAGTGGCCCAGCTCACATGACGAACGGACAGCCGGGTGGTGTACAGCGGGTTACACCGGACAGTACGGGCGCGCGGTAAGAGACGCTCAACCCGGACGGCGAAGCATAGGTAAGAAGAAGGCCACGCATTGCTAAGCAGAGGTAAGAAGAAGGCCCCGTAAAGCCGGAACGGGCCCGGTCCAGGTGGGAAACCCCCTGGACCGGGCCCGTTCGCGGTCTTGGCGAGCGTCCGGCGCGGGTGTCAGCCGGCGGCCGCGCCCTCCGCCTCGCCAGCGGTCGTCCGGGGCTTTCCGCCGGGCAGCGCCTCGGCGAGTTCGGCCGCCTCGGGGTCACCGGCCGCGATCCGGGCCTCCTGGCCGAGGTTGCGCGCCTCGGCCTTGCGGGCGAGAGCCGCCACGGCGCCGTTGAACTGGTCGATGGAGGTCGGCTCGTCCGGCCCGAGCAGGTAGTGCTTGAGCTCCTCCCGGTCCGCCGCCAGCGGATCGGCCGACGGGTCGCGTACGGCGTCCAGCAGGCCGCCGAGTTCCTTGGCGCTGTTGGAGAGGATCACGGCGGCGCGCACGGCGGTGTTCGCCCGCTTGAACTCCTCCGCGCCGACGCCGGCGGAGTCGGTGACGGCGTACGGCTTGCCGCTCGCGATGAAGTCGGAGACCACGCTGGAGATGTCGGAGACCATCGCGTCGGAGACGTTGAAGCAGTCGTACAGCCGGGGTTCTGCGCCGGTGATGACGGCGTGCTGGTACGACGGCAGGGCCTGCCAGTAGAAGTCGTTCCAGTCGGCGCGCAGCCGGGCGATCTCCTCGTACTTCTTTAGGTCGGCGACGTCGTCCCGGCTGGCCTCGGCCTCGTCGCGCTTGTCGTCGGCGGTGCCTGCCAGTTCGGTCAGGCGGGCCTCGATACGGGCCAGCTCGGCCTTCGCCGCCGTCTGGGCGGCCGTGTCGGCCGTGAAGCGGGCATCGGCGGCCCGGGCGGTGGCGGCCTTCTCCACGAGGGCGGTGACGCGCCGGTGGGCGGCGCCGGCCTCGGCGCTGACGGTGCCGGTGAAGGGGTGCGGCTTGTACAGGACACGGACCGGCGGGTCGGCCTTGACCAGCTTCTTCACGATGTTCTCGCCGGCGAGTACGAGGGAGGTGTTGCCGGGGTCGCCGTCCCAGCCCTCCCAGGTGGGCGCGTAGAGCACGGTGGGGATACGGCCGTCGGGGACGCCCTGCCACCTCTGGATGGGGGCGAGCTGGGGACGGCCGACCTCGACGATGTCGTCGTCGCGGACGCCGACGTCAGCGATGGCATAGCGGTCGCGGCCCGCGCGGCCCGCGGTCCACACCTCGTCGTACGCCTTGCTGAAGGGGTTGACGCTGGCCAGCTTGTCGCTGTCGCCGTGGCCGATGAAGACGTGCTTCATCGTGGGGACGCGCAGCAGGTGGATGTTCTTGCCGACGTTGGCAGCGTAAAGGGCGACGCGGACCGTGGAGAGATCCATGTTCATCAGGTGCACGCCGCCGGGCACGCAGATGACGGGGGCGGTGGTCGGGGCGAGGTTCTGCAGGATGACCCGCTCGCGCAGCAGGATCAGCGGGCGGGACTCCAGCTGTTCCATGGTCTCCAGCCACATGTTGACCTGGTAGGCGGAGTCCTTGGAACCGGAGAAGTACAGCACGGTCCCGGGCTGGTACTCGGCCAGCCAGTCGTCGACGGCGGCCAGCACGGTGTCGGCGTCCGGCGGGGTCTTGCGGCCGCGCACGTACGGCATCAGCACCAGGACGTACAGGGAGCCCAGGGCGAGGGTGATGCCGACGCCGACGAACCCGGCGACCGCGCTGTTGGTGATCGCGGAGACCAGCAGGCCGACGACGGCCGCGAGGTCGAGGTGGAGCATCTTCTCGGCGGAGCGGTCGAGCAGACCGAGCGGCGGGGCGTCGGGGATGTGGATGCGGGACTTCAGGTCGACGTTGCGGGTGGCCACCGGCATCCGGCGGCGGTTGCGGATCAGGGTGACCAGTGCGCCGTGCGGGGCCTGCAGGCCGTAGAAGGCGATGAAGCAGGCGATCGCGCCGTAGAAGATCAAGCGGTTCGAGAGGTCCATCCGGGCCAGCAGCAGGATCAGCAGCAGCTGCCGGATCAGGAAGCGGATCGACAGACCGGCCCGGACCTTGCTCAGGCGGTTGACGAGGTAGCTGCCTTTGCGGTGCAGGTAGTGGTCCGCGAGGTATGTGACGGCGGCCGCGGCCGCGAAGGCGTACACGCTCGGTACGAGTGCGGCGACCATGAGGACCGGGAAGCCCAGCATCATGAGTGCCGCCGCGGCCAGCTCGGCCGCGCTGCCCACCCGGGCGACGCGAATAGCGGTGGATATCACGGAGAACCTTTTGCTGACAAAAAGGCCGGAATTTGACCTTGCGGACGATCTGGCGGTGGTCGATCTGGGTTTTTACGGCTTCAGGCCCCTGTGAATGATCCGCGAACGCGCAACCACAGAGGCCTGAATTACAGATGTCTAATGACTGTTGATTATGCCACGCCGTCCTGTCGGTCCAGGACACTGGCCAGGGCCTGCTCGAAGCCGGAGGCCTGGCCGGCGGCCGCCGTCGGGTCCTGCTGGCGGACGTCGATGACATGGCCGGTGAGTTCGGAGAGCAGTACGTCGAGAGAGGTACGGGCGACGGCCTCGGAGGAGAGCAGGGAGCCCGCCGGCTCCTGGCCGAACGCCTTGGTGCGCATCGGGGTGGCGGTCCGCTCGGGGTTGATGCAGTTGACGCGGACGGCGTCGCCGGCCCACTCGTCGGACAGGGCCTGGGTGAGGTTCACCATGGCGGCCTTGGTGGAGGAGTAGAGGCTGTACTCGGCGCGGCCGCGGGTGTAGCTGCTGGAAGTGTAGAGCAGCAGCTGGCCCTCGGTCTCGGCGAGGTACTTGTAGCTGGAGCGGGCGATCTGCACCGGGGCCAGGTAGTTGACCTTCAGCGCCTCCTCGATGGTGGCGTTGTCGGTCTCGGCGAGCTTGCCGATGCGCAGCACGCCCGCGGTGTTGACGACGTAGTCGATGCGGCCGGTCTCGGCGTACGCCTTGGAGAGCGCGTCGTCGACCTCCTCCGGGTTCTCCACGTGGGTGCCGGTGGTGGAGCGGCCGAGGGCGTAGACGTTCGCGCCGTAGGACTCGGCGAGTTCGGCGATGTCCTTGCCGATGCCGTACGAGCCGCCGAAGATCACCATGGTCTTGCCGGTGAGGAGTGCGCGGTAGTCGTCCTCGCCGTTCTGCTCGGGGGCGGCGGCGGAGGCCAGCTGGAAGAGCTTGTCGGCGATGAAGACGTCGACGGGCTGGGTGACCTTCATGTTGTACTCGTCGCCGGCGACGACATGGATCGGCACGTCGGGCAGGTACTTGAGGACGACGGAGCAGTCGTCGGTGGCCTGGAAGTTGGGGTCGCCGGCGGCGACCTCGTAGGCCCGCCTGATCGTGGACAGCTTGAACGCCTGGGGGGTCTGGCCGCGGCGCAGCCGGGAGCGGTCCGGGATCTCGGTGATGAACTCGCCGTCCTCGCCGTGGGTGCGGGTGACGATGATGGTGTCGGCGGAGGGGATGGCGACGTCGACGGCCTGGTAGCGCTCCAGTGCGGTCACGCAGTCGTCGATGACGCGTTGTGAGAGCAGGGGGCGTACGGCGTCGTGGAAGAGGACGTTGCGGTCCTCGCCCTCGGCAAGGCCCTCGCCGAGCGCCCGGATGGCGCGCTCGGTGGTCTCGTTCCGCGTGTTGCCGCCCTCGATGATCTTCGTGACCTTGGTGAGCCCGGCCTTGGCGACGATCTTCTCGACGTCCGCGACGTAGCCCGGCGCCATCAGCACGATGATGTCGTCGATCGAGCCGGCCTTCTCGAAGGTGGCCAGGGTGTGCTCGATGACGGCCTTGCCTGCGATCTTCAGCAGCTGCTTCGGTATCGACAGACCCACCCGCTGGCCGGTGCCACCGGCCAGGATCACTGCGGTGGTTCGGGGCTTGGCTATGTGCTGGGACACAGGTGACCTACCTTGGGGCATCAGGGAACCAGGAAATGGTCCCACTTCCGGTTACCGCTGTGCAAGGTGAGCGCCGTCCGCTGCATATGTGCCCGCAACCTTTCATTCACCTTGCATCGCTGGTGATGGGCGTCGCCCGTCGGGCCACGGCAAGAGTTCCGTGAATTTGCTGTGAGTAACTGCACAGTACATTTTGATTGCTGTGCGTGACGAAGCACACGTCTCAGCAGCGCTACGCCGTGCTACAGGGACGGCTTAGGTGAGCTAAGCCGTCCGCCCATGCCCGGCCTCCCGGCACCTCACCGCCGGCGCAGCTTCTTCAGACATCGGCGCCCCAGGACCCGTACGAGCTCCTTCGACGACGTCTGGTGCACGGTGCGCGCCTTCGCCTCGGCGGTGTGGCGTACCGGTACCGCGGCCGCCGCGGCGAGCGCGCCGTAGAGCGCCTGGGCGGCGACCTCCGGGGCGATGCGGGCTTCGGCGGCGGGCGGTCCCGGCTGCGCGGGGATGGCGGGCAGGGCGTGGAGCAGGGCGGGGTCCCCGATGACACGGACGCCCAGGGCGCCGATGTGTTCCGCCATCTCGGCGCCGATCCGACCCGCGGCCTCGACGGCCCAGGCGGGTGTGGAGATCCGCACGTCGGCGGTGGTGGGGCTGCACGAGTTCTTCATATGCATGACGGCGCCGTTGCGGACGAGCTTGGAATACAGCTCGTCGGGGAGCCCATTGCCGCGGAATTCGACGTTGAGTTTTCGCAGCATTTCGGTCTCGGCGAGGGTGAGGGAGCGGTTCGCCGTGTCCGGGACGGGCCGGAGGAGATTTCCGGGGAGTCCGAGGAGGGCTTCGAAAGTGCGCATGAGGCCGTCGCGGTCCCGGTCGTCGACCACGACGACGGTGACCCGGTCGGCGCCGGCCGCGCGGACCCAGCGTTCGACGAGGCGGTCATGCCGGTGCCGGTGCCAGAAGCTGGGGTTGGGCTTCTCGTAGGGGGCCTTGCGGAGCATGTGCTCCAGCCAGTCCTCGTAGCCCATGCGCAGTCCGTTCTGCACGTACTGCTGCCATTGCGAGGGCATGATCCTGGCGAGCGGGCGGAGGGTGACGAGGACGTGGACGCGGTCGCCGCCGAGCTGTTCGACGATGCGGGCGACGGTCTCGTCGTCGGGGGCGTCGGCGAAGAACTCGCTGCTGATCACCGAGGTGCGCGGGCCGGTTGCCTCGACCCGCTTGAGCAGGTTCGTCCAGTGCTTCTCGGTGGGCGCGGTGTCGCCCATCATCGCAGGCCGGGCGCAGGCCGCGAGGGCGGCTTCCATAGGGTGCCGGGTGGTCGCCGGGAACTCCACGCCATGTTCGGGCAGCTTGTCCCTGGCGGCGAACAGGGCACCCTGGATGGCCGTGGTGCCCGTCTTGTGCGGGCCGATGTGCAGCAGGCGGGTACCGACGGGCAGGGCGGGTAGGGCGGCAAGCGGACCGGTGGGGCTCGTGGGGCCTGTGGCGTCGTGGTTCACCGGTGCTTCGCCTCTCGTGCAGTCCGTCTCCATGGTTAACGTAAGGTAAGACGTTTACCTTAAGTTCACCTGAGAGGAGCCTGGGGCACAGATGAGTGCCAGGCTCCCGTTCCACAGACTTGACCTTCGGCGCGCCCGGTTCGTACGTCACACGACCTGTACACCCGGTTCATCCGTCCCGGCGCGCAGGGTGGCGAGGGTGCTCCCGGCCGCCTGGCTGGTGACCTGGGCGCTGCGGAACTCCGGAAGCTCCAACGGCCGCACGGTCCGTCCGCAGAACGCAATGCGTGCGCGGACAACCAGCCAGGCAGCAGAAGGCCCGTTGCGGCCGGGAGCGAGTCCCGGCCGCAACGGGCCTGACGGGCCTGACGGGCCTGACGCGTTGTGACGGCAGATCGGCGAACCCCGGGGACCCTGGACCGGGGAAGCCGACGGCCTTACGGCCTTACTCGAACGGGTCGAAGTCGCCGTGCTTCCCCAGGGACTCGTCCCGTTCCGCCTCCCGGTCGCGGCGGCGCTGCACGGCGGGCCGCTGCTCCTCGAAGCGGTGGTCCTCGCCGCGGCGGCCGAGCATCTCGGCGCCGGACATCATGGACGGTTCCCAGTCGAAGACGACGGCGTTGTCCTCGGGACCGATGGCGACGCCGTCGCCGGCCCGGGCGCCCGCCTTCATCAACTGCTCCTCCACGCCGAGGCGGTTGAGGCGGTCGGCGAGGTAGCCGACGGCCTCGTCGTTGTTGAAGTCGGTCTGGCGTACCCAGCGTTCGGGCTTCTCGCCGCGCACCCGGAAGAGGCCGGCGTCCTCCTGGGTGACGGTGAAGCCGGCGTCGTCCACGGCCTTGGGCCGGATGACGATCCGGGTCGCCTCTTCCTTGGGCTTGGCCGCGCGGGCCTGGCCGACCAGCTCGCCGAGCGCGAACGACAGTTCGCGCAGGCCCAGGTGGGCGACCGCGGACACCTCGAAGACGCGGTAGCCGCGAGCCTCCAGGTCGGGGCGGACCATCCCGGCGAGGTCCTTGCCGTCGGGGACGTCGATCTTGTTGAGGACGACGATCCGGGGCCGGTCGCCGAGGCCGCCGTACTGCTTGAGCTCCTCCTCGATGACGTCGAGGTCGGAGACGGGGTCGCGCTCGGACTCCAGGGTCGCGGTGTCCAGGACGTGCACGAGGACGCTGCACCGCTCGACGTGGCGCAGGAACTCCAGGCCGAGGCCCCTGCCCTGGCTGGCGCCGGGGATCAGCCCGGGCACGTCGGCGATGGTGTAGACGGTGGAACCGGCGGTCACCACGCCGAGGTTGGGGACCAGGGTGGTGAACGGGTAGTCGGCGATCTTCGGCTTGGCGGCGGACAGCACGGAGATCAGCGAGGACTTGCCGGCGCTCGGGTAGCCGACGAGGGCCACGTCGGCGACGGTCTTCAGCTCCAGGACGATGTCCTGGAGGTCGCCGGGCTCGCCGAGCAGCGCGAAGCCGGGGGCCTTGCGGCGGGCGCTGGCGAGGGCCGCGTTGCCGAGTCCGCCGCGGCCGCCCTGGGCGGCGACGTAGGAGGTGCCGTGGCCGACGAGGTCGGCGAGGACGTTGCCGGCCTTGTCCAGCACCACCGTGCCGTCGGGCACCGGCAGGACGAGGTCCTGGCCGTCCTTGCCGGCCCGGTTGCCGCCCTCGCCGGGCTTGCCGTTGGTGGCCTTGCGGTGCGGGGAGTGGTGGTACTCGAGGAGAGTCGTCACCGACTGGTCGACGGTCAGGATGACGTCGCCGCCGCGGCCGCCGTTGCCGCCGTCGGGGCCGCCGAGCGGCTTGAACTTCTCCCGGTGCACGGAGGCGCAGCCGTGGCCTCCGTTACCCGCGGCGATGTGCAGCTCGACGCGGTCCACGAAGGTGGTCATGGTGCAGTGCCTCCATTTGCTTACGGGGTAATACCAATGTCAACACGCGAAAGGCGGACCCGCCTTCCCGATCGGGAAGTGAGGTCCGCCTCGCGAAACGTTCGGTCTGAAGCCCAGGATCAAGGCCTGGACGAAGCTCAGGCGACCGGAACGATGTTCACGACCTTGCGGCCACGGTGGGTGCCGAACTGCACCGAGCCGGCCTGCAGCGCGAACAGCGTGTCGTCGCCGCCGCGGCCGACGCCCGCACCCGGGTGGAAGTGGGTGCCGCGCTGACGGACCAGGATCTCGCCCGCGTTGACGACCTGACCGCCGAAGCGCTTCACGCCGAGGCGCTGAGCGTTGGAGTCACGACCGTTACGGGTGGACGATGCGCCCTTCTTGTGTGCCATCTCTCCTCAGTCCCTTACTTCGCAGCCGCGGGGATCTCAGTGACCTTGATCGCCGTGTACTGCTGGCGGTGGCCCTGACGACGGCGGTAGCCGGTCTTGTTCTTGTAGCGCAGAATGTCGATCTTCTGGCCCTTGTGGTGGTCCACGACCTCGGCCTGGACCTTGATGCCGGCCAGCACCCACGGGTCGCTGGTCACAGCGTCGCCGTCGACGACGAGCAGGGTCGAGAGCTCGACCGTGTCGCCAACCTTGGCGGTGGAAATCTTGTCAACCTCAACGATGTCGCCGACAGCAACCTTGTGCTGGCGACCACCGCTGCGCACGATGGCGTACACGCGGATCTCACTCTCTCGCTCGGGAACGGCACCCCCGCAGTCCAGCCGCCCGGCGAACGCGGGCCGCCTCTCCGGAACACCCTGTGCTCCGGAGGAAGAGGTTTACGGGGATGTGGCGCGTCCTCATATCCATGGACACGCCGACGGTCAAGGTTACAGGTCGGTGGCCGAGGGGGTCAAACCGGGCCCGCGCCGATCTCCGCGACAAACCCTCCCGCGGGCCCGGTCGACCCTGTAAAGCGCCTGCGGTTACTCTGTGAGCCCAGTCGCGCCAGCTGGTCACCGACTGTACACGGATCATTCATGTCCCAGTCAGCTTCCGAAACCTGGAGCCAGGTACCAGAGATGTCGATCAAGGTGAGCGTCATCATCCCGGTCTACAACCCGGGAAAGTACATCCAGCCCTGCATCGACTCCCTGTTGAGGCAGACACTTCCGTCGAGCGAATTCGAGGTCCTGTTCGTCGACGACGGATCGACCGACGAGAGTCCTGCCGAACTGGATGCCCTCGCCGAGAAGCACCCGCATTTCCGGGTGATCCACATACCGAACTCAGGCTGGCCCGGGAAGCCGAGGAACATCGGCGTGGGCGAGGCGAAGGGCGAGTACGTCCAGTTCGTCGACCAGGACGACTACCTCGCCTCCGACGCCCTGCGCCGGCTGTACGAGATGGGGCACCGCAACGGTTCGGACATCGTCATCGGCAAGGTGGCCAGCAACTTCCGGGGCGTACCGCACGGCGTCTTCAAGACGGACCGCGAGAAGTGCACCATCCATGACGCGCCGCTGTACGACAGCCTCACCCCGCACAAGATGTTCCGCGCGGAGTTCCTGCGGGAGAACAAGATCGCCTATCCCGAGGGCAAGCGGCGCCTGGAGGACCAGCTGTACATGATGGAGGCGTATTTCCCCGCCAAGGTCGTCTCCATTCTCGGCAGCTACACCTGCTATTACTACTCGAAGCGTGACGACGGGAAGAACGCGGGTTCCGCGAGGATCATCCCGGCGGGGTACTACGGAAATCTCCGTGAGGTGCTCGACGTCGTCGTCGCCAACACCGAGCCCGGGGAGTTCCGCGACCTCCTGCTACGCCGTTTCTACCGGGTGGAGATGCTCGGACGGCTCAGCGAGCCCAACGTCCTCAACTACGACGAGGCCTACCTCGGCGAGATGCTCGCGGCCGTGCGGCCGCTGGCCGAGGAGTTCATGGGCGAGGGCGTGCACGAGGGGCTCGGCGCCCTCACCCGCGTCCGCTCGACGCTGCTGCGCCGCGACGACGGCGAGGGCCTGCTGCGGTTCGCCCGCTTCGGGCGCTCCATCAAGGGGGCGACCCGGCTGGAGAAGGCCGAGTGGCAGTCCGACGGCAAGCTCGCCGTCACCCTCAGTGGCCGGCTGGTGCACGGCGACGACGCCGAACCGGTCCGCCTGCTGCGCCGCGACGGCCGCGTCTACCTGCACCCCGAGCTGACCGAGGACGTGCTGGGGGCCGGCGAACTGGTCGACGTCACGGACGAGATGGACCAGTTCAAGGCCGAGATGTCGCTGCGCAACCGCGAGACGGCCGTCGAGTGGCCGTGCGCGGCCGAGTTCACCTCGCATGTGGAGGACCTCGGCGACGGTGTCTGCGAGGTCGTCCTGCGCGGCAGCGGCGTGGTCAGCCCCCAGGGCGTGAAGGGCCGCGGCCCGGTCTCCAAGGGCTTCTGGGACGTCTGGATCAGCGTCCGGGGCCTCGGTCTGGTCCGCAAGACCCGGCTCGGCGCCGACCGCGTGGCCGGCGTGGAGAAGGAGCTGCGCCCCGCGCTGCTCGGCTCGCCCGCCCGCCCGGTCATCCCGTACTTCACCGACCCGCACGGCAACCTCACCCTGGACGTCGCCCGCCGCAGCAAGAAGCTGGCGCCCTACCTGGAGAACCGCCCCGTGCAGCGGATGCCGGGCAACCGTCCGGAGCTGCGCCTGGACGTGTTCACCCGCCCGAAGACCGCGCCCAGCAGGACGGAGCTGGTGCTCAGCTCGCAGGACGGCGGCCGTACGCACGTGCTGCCCGCTGAGATCCGCAACGTGGCCGGCCGCGCCCACATCGCCGTTCCCGCGCGCGCGACCTCGGTTCCCGCCGGCAGCTGGAGCCTCGCGGCCCGGCTGGACGGCGAGAAGGATCCGGCCCTGCCGCTGTGCGGCGTGACCGTCAGGAGCAACGGGCGGCTGCGGCTCGACGACGGCCTTCCCGTGGTGGATCCCGAGCTCGTGCGCGCGACACTGTCCAACCGCCGCAAGGCGACCCTGCGGCGCCGGCTGCGCGCCGTCGGCGGTCCGGTGGTGCGCAGGCTGCCCGCGCCGGCCCGCAAGAAGCTGCGCGGCCTGGCGGCGATGCTGACCGGCTGATCCGCCAGGCCCACCACGGACACGCACGACGACAAGGATGTGATCGACATGCGGGAGCTCGGCATCGCCGGCGCCTGGATCCACGAACCGAAGGTCTTTCCGGACGCCCGCGGGAGCTTCCACGAGTGGTTCAAGGGATCGGACTTCGCCGAGGCCACGGGCCATCACCTGAATCTGGCACAGGCCAACTGTTCGGTCTCCAGCCGCGGCACCCTGCGCGGCATCCACTTCGCCGACGTACCGCCCAGCCAGGCCAAGTACGTCAAGTGCGTGCGTGGCGCCGTGCTGGACGTGATCGTCGACATCCGTACGGGCTCACCCACGTACAAGCAGTGGGAAGCCGTACGGCTGGACGACGTGGACCACCACTCGGTCTATCTTTCCGAGGGGCTCGGGCACGCCTTCATGGCGCTGACCGACGACGCCACCGTGGTGTACCTGTGCTCTGAGGGGTACGCCCCGCAGCGCGAGCACGGCATCCACCCGCTCGACCCCGACCTGGGCATCGAGTGGCCGTCGGGCCTGGCCCCCGTGCTGTCCGAGAAGGACGCCGCGGCGCCGTCCCTGGCCGAGGCCGAGGCCGCGGGCCTGCTGCCGTCCTACGCCGCGTGCCAGGCCTACACGGCGCAGCTGCGCGCCTGAGACCGGTATGAGACGAGGGGCCTCGCGGATCTTCCGCGAGGCCCCTCGTCCTGGTTCTCCTGCCGCTCAGCCGCCCAGCGCCGCGATCTGCCCCCGCAACCGCTCGAAGCCCCCGCGCGGACGGCGCAGGTTCCGGGCCCGGATCAGGGCAGGCCAGAAGTCTGCCGCCAGCAGCGCCTCCGGCCGTGCGGCGTGCTTGCGCACCAGCACCTCGTCGGGAACCGCCTGCGGATCCGGGGTGACGTACTCCTTGAGGATGTCGTCGTACGCCTCCTGGAGCACCGTGTTCTGCGGATCGGCCCCGAAGACCACGGCGACGCCGGTCGGCTCGGTGTCGACCTCGACGACCACCAGGTCGGGGCGGTACTTCCGCAGGACGGTCACCAGCTTGTAGACGTCGCCCGTCCAGTATTTGGTGTGCCGGTCGCGCGCCGCCTCGTCCACGTCGCGGGGCAGCATGTCGTCGAGGACGATCACGCTCGACCACCGTGAGTGGCGTTCGACGTTCATGAAGTCGCGCAGCGCGTACTCGAAGAGGTGCATGCCGTCGATGAAGGACAGTTCCAGCGTGGGGTCGCCTCCGAGCACCCCGAGCGGGTCGCGGCGGGCGAGGGCGCGGAAGGGGTTGCGGCCTCGCCGCAGGTGCACCAGCGGGTCCTTGCGGGCGAAGAAGTCGTCACTGGTCGACTGGACCAGGTGAACATCGCAGCTGATCGACGTCACCACCTTGAAGGCCGGGTCGATCGCCACGGACGCCACACGCGAAAGCGCCAGACTGCGACCGTCATTGACGCCGATCTCCAGATAGTTGCGCGGGTGGTAGACACGGTGCAGTCCACGCAGCAGTTCATGCCGGTTCACTGAACGGCCTTTCGTCGTTATTCCGCTGTTCGGGTTCCCGGCGAAGTTACTCGTTGACAAGCGTGCGCGAAACCTTTCCCGTGGATTTCTCACGTGTTCCCTGTGAGCCGTCGGTGGGCGGTGCTTCCTCGACGGCGTCTCGGCCACCGCTCTCGTCCGTTCAGTCACGCTGTGCTGCCGCCATGGGGCGAGGCGCGCCGAGGCGAGGGCTGTTCCCGTCGGTCCGCGGCGGCCCCTCCTCTCGTGTCCCGGCGCCGGCGTCAGGGGGTGAGCGCGTTCTGGAGGGTGTCCAGGGACACGTGGAACAGGATGCGTTCGCGTACGGGATCGCTGGTGGGCCAGCTGCCCTCTGCGTCGGCCGCCCATTCGGTCTGGTTCCACAGCCATCGCTGGTCGGACATGTAGGTCATGCCTTCGGAGTGCTGGGCCCAGGTGCGGGTGCCGGTGGTGGAGCCGCCCGCCGATGTGGGATCGTGCGCGGCGGTGCTCTGCCCCGTGGCGGGAAGGGGCAGCCGCCAGGGGATTCCCCGGACCTTCGGGCCCCAGAGGGACTCGGCGGTGTAGAGGACGCGTTCGCCGTTCTCGGTACGGCTGAAGGTGCCCTGCATGCCGATGGTTCCGGTGTTGTACACGTCGACGGGGTCGGCATGACCCGCGCTGTCGACGGCGATGGGCATCAGCCGGCTGGTGGGGGCGAGCTTGTAACGCCAGACGCGGGCGCTGCGGTAGTTCGCCGCACTGGTGCTGACGAATTCGTTGGCCACAAGGGTGTACGGGTCGCTGGAGCGGTCCATGGACAGCCCGTCGAAACAGGGTGTGCGGGTGTCGGCACTGCTGTTCTGGCAGGTGTCGGAGACGCTGTAGGAGCCGATGGCGGGCCAGAAGTACTGGTAGCCGTCGGCCGAGACCTGGTCGCCGCGCTTGCCCGTCCAGGAGGCGCTGGTGTTGGCCCGGTAGATGTGCTTGGTGGAGAACACGTAGACGGCGTTGTGGTGAACGGCCTCGGCGCTGCTGCCGAGCGAGGCCGTGACGAGGAGTTTGTCCCCCCACCAGACCATGCCGCCCATGTGGGAGTGCAGCACCCTGAAGTCCGTGCCGCCGTTGATCGGTATGACGGGCAGGACCCAGCGGTAGCCCAGGTAGTCGGCCGAGTCGGCGTTGGCGTTGATCACCGCCAGGCGGCCCATGCTGGTGCTCGTGTTGGCGCTTCCCCAGCCGGATATGAGGACGCGGTCGTCGCCCCATTTGCCGTCGCCGTCGGAGTCGCCGGAGGAGGTCAGGCCCTGGGGCGACCAGTGCTGGGTCGTGGCGTCTCCCTCGTCCCAGCAGTACGCGTCCGTGGTGGGGACGGCGGGAGTGCTGGGGCGGGTGTCACGTTCGTCGGCCGTGCAGGAGGCGCCGTCACTGCGGTGCAGGTGGTGGTTGACCGTGTTGACGATGTTGTGGACGCTGGAGTTGGCGAAAATGTCGTCCATGGTCTGCTGCGAGGAGTCCGGCACGCGGTGCACCGTCAGCTGCAGCTTGTCCGCGGCGGCCGCGGAGGCGCGGGTGACCTTGCCGGGGTCCGTGGCGGAATCGGCTGCCGTGACGGCCTGCGCGGAGCCGGCCGTGGGGACGAGCGCGGCGGCGGCGAGCGCCAGGACGGCGATGCCGATCGCCCTGTGCCGTCCGAGTCGGCGCCCGGGCCTGCCGGTGTGTCTGGACATGCTTCTCACTTCCGGTACGACCTCTTCCGTCGGGGCGGTTGACGCACAACTAGCCCATGTAGACGGAGAATTGCGCTCTCCGTCACCATGCGGAAGGGAAGACGCACCCCGCGATCACAGGGTTGCGGACACCCGTTCGCTCGCCGCGTATGTCGTGTCGGGGGGCGGGGGCGGGATGCGCTCGGGCCGTTCTTCGCGGATGGGCGGCCCCGGCATCGCCCGGCGCACGGGTCCTGCCCGCCGACCGGGGGTGTTTCTGTCCGTCCGGTCAGGTCCCACGTCTCTCGCCCGTCCCGGCGCACCTGCGCACATGCGATCGGCTCCCGGTCGTGGGACCGGGAGCCGATCGCATATGTGCGCAGGCTGAGGGGCGTCAGCCCTCGTCGGAGGCGGTGGGGACCGTGGTGATCTTCTTCGCCGGCGACTTGGCGGCGGCCGTCTTGGCGGTCTTGGCCGCCTTCTTGGCCGTCGTCGTCTTCGCGGCAGTCTTCTTCGCCGCGGTCTTCTTGGCAGCCGTCTTCTTGGCAGCGGTCTTCTTGGCCGCCGTCTTGCGGGCCGTCTTCTTGGCCGGGGCGGCCTCCTCGACGGTGTCCTCGGCAGCCTGCCCGGTTTCGGCGGATGCCTCGGCCGGTGCCTCCTCGGCAGCCGCCGGCGTCTCCGCCGACGGGACGACCACGACGGCCGCTTCCTCGGACGCGGTCGGCGCGGTGGCCTTGCGCACCGCGCGGCGGCGCGTGCGGGCCGGAGCGGCGCTCTCGGCGGGCGCGGCCGCCTCGGGCTCCGCGACCGGTTCCGGCGCGGTCTCGGCCACCGTCTCCGGCACCGGTTCCGCAGCCGTCTCCGCCGTCGGGGCGCTCTCGGCGACGACCGTCACCACGGTCGCCTCGGCCCCGGCCGGGGAGCCGGCGGGTGCCGACACCTTACGGGTGGCACGCCGACGCGTACGGCCCGTGGACACGGCCTCTTCGGCAGCCGGGGCAGCCTCGGCCTGCGGAGCCTCGACCACCGGGTTCTCGGCGGCGACGGGCTCGGCGTGCGCCTCGGCGGCGGGCACTTCCGCCACCTCCGCCTCGGCCTCCCGCCGTGCCCCGCGACGCTCCTTGGGCGCGCCGGCCGGAGCCGAGGCCCGGCGGCTCGCCCGGCGGCGGGTACGGCCGCGGCCGGCCGCGGCCTCCGCCTCGGCGACGCTGCTGTACAGCTCCTCGTCCGGCGCGAAGTCGGGCGCGGGCAGCGCCACGGGCTCGGCGGCCTCGGCCGCGACCTCCGCCGCCGTCTCGACCGCGTGGACGGCCTCGGCGTGCTCCAGGGCCCCGTCGGGGAGGACCTCGTGGGTCTCGTGCGTCTCGTGGTCGTGCTCGTGCCCGTCGCCGCCGCGCCCGCGCTTCTTCCGCTTGCCGCCGCCACCGCCGCCGAAGCTGGGCTGCTCCATGTGGACGATGACGCCACGGCCGTTGCAGTGCACGCAGGTCTCGGAGAAGGACTCCAGCAGGCCCTGCCCGACGCGCTTGCGGGTCATCTGGACGAGCCCCAGCGAGGTCACCTCGGCCACCTGGTGCTTCGTACGGTCCCGCCCGAGGCATTCGAGCAGGCGCCGCAGCACCAGGTCCCGGTTGGACTCCAGGACCATGTCGATGAAGTCGATGACGATGATGCCGCCGAGGTCGCGCAGCCGCAGCTGGCGGACGATCTCCTCGGCCGCCTCCAGGTTGTTCCTGGTGACGGTTTCTTCGAGGTTGCCGCCCTGGCCGGTGAACTTGCCGGTGTTGACGTCGATGACGACCATCGCCTCGGTCCGGTCGATGACCAGCGAACCGCCGCTGGGCAGCCAGACCTTGCGGTCCAGGGCCTTGGCGAGCTGCTCGTCGATCCGGTAGGTGGCGAAGATGTCGACCTCGGAGGTCCACTTCGACAGCCGGCCGGCGAGGTCGGGGGCGACGTGCGAGACGTATCCGTGGACGGTCTCCCAGGCCTCGTCACCGCTGACGGTGACCTTGGAGAAGTCCTCGTTGAAGATGTCGCGGACGACCCGGACGGTCATGTCCGGCTCGCCGTACAGCAGCGTCGGGGCGTTGCCGTTCTTCGACTTCTTCTGGATGTCCTCCCACTGCGCCTGGAGCCGCTCGACGTCGCGGCGCAGTTCGTCCTCGCTCGCGCCCTCGGCGGCGGTGCGCACGATGACGCCCGCGTCCTCGGGGACGATCTTCTTGAGGATGGTCTTCAGACGCGCGCGCTCGGTGTCGGGCAGCTTGCGGCTGATGCCGGTCATCGAGCCCTCGGGGACGTACACGAGGTAGCGGCCCGGGAGGGAGACCTGGCTGGTCAGACGGGCGCCCTTGTGGCCGATCGGGTCCTTGGTCACCTGGACGAGGACGGACTGGCCGGACTTCAGGGCGGACTCGATACGGCGCGGGCCGTTGGCCATGCCCAGCGCCTCGAAGTTGACCTCACCGGCGTAGAGCACGGCGTTGCGGCCCTTGCCGATGTCGATGAAGGCGGCCTCCATCGACGGCAGCACGTTCTGGACCTTGCCCAGGTAGACGTTGCCGACGTACGAGGTCGACTGCTCCTTGTTGACGTAGTGCTCGACGAGCACGCCGTCCTCCAGGACGCCGATCTGGGTGCGGTCGCCGTGCTGGCGTACGACCATCACGCGCTCGACTGCCTCGCGGCGGGCGAGGAACTCGGCCTCGGTGATGATCGGGACGCGTCGGCGGCCCTGCTCACGGCCCTCACGGCGGCGCTGCTTCTTCGCCTCCAGACGGGTCGAGCCCTTGATGGACTGGACCTCGTCGGACGGCTCGGAGGGCTTGCGGGGCTCGCGGACCTTGACGACCGTGCGCTCCGGGTCGCCCTCGCCGGGCTCGGTGTCGGGGGTGTCCCCGGCACGCCTGCGACGGCGGCGGCGACGGCGGCTGCTGGAGGAGGACAGGCCGGCCTCGTCGTGGGCCTCCTCGTCGTCCTCTTCCTCCTGCTCTGCGGTGTCCTCGGCATCCTGCTCGGCCTGCTCGGCGGCGAGTTCGTCGGTGCCGTCGTCGGCGCCCTCGCCGTCAGCGGCGTCACCGCGACGGCGGCGACGGCCACCACGGCGGCGGCGACGGCGGGAGCCGGCCTCCTCGGCCTCGTCGTCGCCGTCGGCGGCGTCCTCGACGGACTCCTCCGGCTCCTCGGCCTCGTCCTCGGCGGGTGCCTCGGCGACCGGGGCCTCCTCGACGGCACCCCGGCGGCGGCGCCGACGGCGCGAACCGGCGTCGGCCTGCTCGGCCGGTTCCGCGGCGAACGCCGTGGCGGCGGAGGACGCGGAGGCAGCCGTGCCGGCCGCGGACTCTTCCGGCTCCTCGGCGCCCGCGGCCTCGGCGGCCGCCTCTGCGGCGGCGCGCTGCGGGGTCTGGAACTTCGGCTCGGTGAACACGGGCGCCTGGAAGACGGCGACGGCGGGCCGGGCCGGGCGACGCTGCGACTCCTCCTCGGCGGCGACGGCCGGGGCGGCGGGCTCGGAGAACCCGATGGCGGCCTGCCGCGCGGCACGACGCCTACGGCGCGGCGCCTCGGGAGCCTCGGCGGTTTCGGCGACCGGGGTCTGCACGGCCTGGGCCTGCGGCTCCTCTGCGGCGGGGGCCTCGGCCACGGCCGTCTCGGCGGCAACGGTATCGGGCGTGCCGGCGGGCACGGACACCCGGCGGGTGGTACGGCGACGCGTACGCGAAGCGGGCGCGGCCTCCTCGACGGCCTCGACCGTCTCGGCGGACTCGACCGTTTCGGGCGTCGTCTCCACGGACGCGGCGGCCGCGGCCTCCTCGACGGCCTCGGCCGGTGCCGGGACACCGGCGGGCGCGGCCACGCGGCGGGTGGCACGGCGACGCGTACGGGACGCGGGCGCGGCCTCCTCGACGGCCTCGACCGTCTCAGGGGTCCCGGAAACCTCGGCGGCCTCCGGGGCCTCGGTGGCCTCGGCGGTCTTCCGGGTCTCGTCCTCGCCCGGCTCGGCCACGGCGGCCGGGGCACCGGCGGGCGCGGAGGCGCGGCGCGTGGCACGGCGACGCGTACGGGTCGGGGCGGCCTCCTCGCCGCTCTCGACGGCGGTCTCGGCCGCGGCCGGGGTCTCGGCGAGTGCGGCGACGTCGGCGGCGGGCACCGCCGTCGTGGCGGCCTCGGCCCCGGTGGCCGCCGGGGCACCGGCGGGCGCGGACGCCCGACGGGTGGCACGGCGACGCGTACGCGGAGCGGGCGCGGCCTCCTCGACCGCTTCGACGGTCTCGGCCGTCTCAGGGGTCTCGGTGGCCTCGTCCGTCGCTTCGGCGGCGGAATCGAAGGTCTCGGCGGCCGGTATGGCCGACGCGGTGGTCTCGGCCACGGCCTCGGTTCCGGCGGGCGGTCCCGCGGGCCGGGACGCGGCACGGCGACGCCTGCGCGGCGGCAGGGTGTCGCTGGGGGTGGTCGGTTCGGAGCCCTCGATGGGCTCGGTCGGTTCGAGCATGCGGGCGTTTCTCCCGTCAGGCTCCCGGGCGCCGCGCCTGGTCCGGCGTCGATCGGTTCGAGCGACCGCCGGTGACGTCCGCGGCTCGCGCGGTGCGCGGTGCCGCCGTGTGGGGCGCGGGCGCCGCACAGGAGCTCTCTGTGTCCTGTCTCGCCGGTTCCGTACGCATTGTCGCGGACGGCCTGGCGAAAGTCTTCTGGTCAATGCGCTGCCCGACCCAGGTGGCTCCCGAGTACGAGGGCTGCGCTACGGCGTACGTCCTTCGCGGGACCTTCCCTACGCCGGCGCCGTCGCGGCGGCAGTCGGTTCGGCCTTCGAGAGGGCCTCCGCTGCCTCGCGGTCGGGCGCGAGCGGGTCGGTCACCGTGCCGGTCTCTTCATCGAGCAGCCCCTGCGCCAGCCTGGTCACCGCTGCGGGGACCGGCGGCGCCAGGTCGGCCACGGCGCGGAGACCGGACAGGACGTCGTCGGGTCGTACGGCAGGCGTCACGTGCCGAACAACCAGCCGCAGTATCGCACAGGGCTGGTCGCTCGGCCTATCAGCCGTTTCACTCTGTGTTTCAAGTCGTACGACGGCGGGGCGGGCGTCGAAGGTGCGGACGCCGTTCTTGGTGGTGCGCTGGACCTCGACGGACCCGGCGGCGTTGAACACCGCGACGGCCTTCTCTGCCTCCGCGGGGTCCTGGCCGGTCAGCCGCAACTCCCACACGGAGGCGGTGAGCCGGTCGGCCAATCCGGACGTGTGCGCCTCGACCGCGTCGACGATGTCGAGCCCGGTGGGCAGGGACTCGTCGAGGAGGGCGCGCAGCCGCTCCGGGTCGCGGTGTGCGGTGAGCGCGATCTCCAGGTACTCCGCCTCGCTGCCCGTGCCGGTGGGTGCGGCATTGGCGTACGACACCTTCGGGTGCGGTGTGAACCCCGCCGAGTACGCCATCGGCACCTCGGCGCGGCGCAGCGCACGCTCGAAGGCGCGCTGGAAGTCTCGGTGGCTGGTGAACCGGAGGCGGCCGCGCTTGGTGTAGCGCAGTCGGATGCGCTGCACCGCGGGTGCGGGCGGCGGGCCTTCGGGCTGTCGCTTGCCCAGTGTCGTCAGTCCTTCGTGGTTCTCGCGAATCCCGTCAATCTCGTCATCTCGTCGATCTCGTGATTTCCGCGATTCTCGTGATGTTCGTACGAACAGCCGTGGTGGCGCGTCGGCCGTACGGCTGCGTACTGCTCTATCAGTCAAGAGTACGTGTGTCGCGGCCGACGGGTTCCCGTCGGTCCGCGGAGGCCGGCCGGGCGGGGGCGCCGAAGAGGGCACGGCGGAGGTCGGCGCGGGCCTGGCGGACGGTTCGGCCGATCGCACGGGCGGCGCGGCCGATCGCGCGGGCCGCCTGGGCGGCCGGGCGCAGGACGAGGTCGCGTACGACGTGTCCGACCGGGGTGAGGACGGTCCGGTACACCCAGCGGGCGGGCTCCAGGAAGATCCACCGGAAGAGGGTCCCGAGAACCCGTCCGACGGCACGTGCGAGGTACCCGGCGGCCCGCCAGGCGTGGCCGAAGGCCTCCCCGGTCTCGCGCAGGACGACGGCGAGGACGCGGGCGACCGGGGCGAGGATCCAGCGCCACAGGGCGAGGGCGGGCAGGACGAGGAGCACGCGCGCGGTCCAGTACAGGCCGACGGCGAGTATCCCGGCCACCCAGGCGACGGCCTTCACGACCGCTGTCACGACGGGTGTGAGGAGCCGTACGAGCGCGTGGCCGAGCGGGGTGAGCACGCGCGCGTGGAGCCACCGCAGGGCGCGGCCGAGCGGAGTCAGCAGGTGGCGGTGGAGCCAGGTCAGCGGGACGACGAGGAGGGCGTGCAGGAGCACACCGACGGCGCGGCCGATGACACGGCCGGCCGGGGCGAGGACGTACTGCCACAGGAACCGTGCGACGGCGGCGAGGGCGTCCCAGAGCAGGCGTACCGGCAGCACTACCAGGAACACGACGATCCGCACGGGGATCCTGATCGCGACGACCAGGCATCCCTCGGAGGGCTGCGGCTGCGCCCGCGTCTGCTGTGACTGTGTCGGCCGCTCGGGCCGCTTCTGCATGTCCATGGCCGAAAAGACGCTATCGCGTCTCGCGCGGATGCGTTCGGCCGCCCTTGATCACCGTACGGCGGCGAGAAGGTAACGGTTGTCCCGCGCACGCCAATCTGGATGGAATCGGCCACGTCGGCTTGATTTGCTAGGGAACCAATCGAGCCTTGATCCCCGGGGGGACGAGTAATGAACTGGTACTTGGACGTACTGAAGAAGTACGTGGCGTTCAGCGGACGCGCGCGCCGGCAGGAATATTGGATGTTCACGCTGATCAACCTGATCGTCGTGATCGTGCTGGCGGTTGTCGGCAACGCCATCCACTTCGCCGCCCTCGCCGCGATCTACAACCTCGCGGTCCTGCTGCCCAGCCTCGGTGTCGCGGTCCGCCGCCTGCACGACACCGGCCGCTCGGGCTGGTTGATCCTGGTCGCCATCATCCCGCTGGTCGGCTGGATCTTCGTGCTCGTCTGGCTGGCCTCCGACGGCAAGCCGGAAGAGAACCAGTACGGCGTCAACCCGAAGTACGCGGCCGCCGCCTGACCCGCGGTCACCCCGAAGGCCCGCCGGAACCCTCCGGCGGGCCTTCGCTGTACGGCGGGCCACTGTGCGCCCACGCCCGTATGCGCTACGCGGCTACGCGGCTACGCGGCTACGCGGCTACGCGACGGACGACAATTTCCTCCTGTTGCGTTCGGTCTGGAGGTGCAGGACCAGGAAGAGGACGCGCAGCAGGTCGTCGGGCAGGGCGTGCAGGTCATCGGGCAGGACGACGCGGCGGGGCCGGCTGCCCAGCAGGTCGTACTCGACGCCGAGCGGGCCGATCCCGCGCGCCAGGCCGCTCAGCCTGGGGTGGTCGATCGGGTACGGCCCGATGCGCCGCGGGATCCCGGACCAGGCGGTGCAGTCGACGTCCCAGGTCCCGAACGTCCGGGGAACGCTGCCCAGGCGGCCGTAGCCGATCTCGATGTCGCCGATTCGGCGCAGCCGGCTGCCCAGCAGGTCGTACTCCAGCGGATGCGGTCCGAGCGCGCGGGGCCGCCCGCCCCACCGGCCGTAGTCGATCTCGGTCTCCCCGATGCTGCGCAGCCGACCGCCGAGCAGGTCGTACCCCAGTTCCAGTTCCATGTCCGCCAGCTCCCCCGCCGTGCACCGGTGTTCGGTTTTCCTGATTGTGCGGCCGGTCCGGCTCGGCTTCCATGGCGGTGGTGTCACGGTTTCGTCCGCGGCGCCCGGGAGTCCCGGTCCGCGGAACCAAGGCCGCTCGATGCCGCCGCTGGGGCGTCCTCACCCCTCGCGGACGGTCCCCCCGTCCCCGCGGCGCGGAAGGACACCGGCGGCGACGAGGGTGTCGTACAGCCGCTGCTGTTCCGCGTCGAGGCCGGAGTACAGCATGTCGTACGCCTCCTCCTCGCCCCGCACCATCGCGACGGGGTCCCAGTCGTCGCCGAGCGCCGCCATGACGTGCGCCCGGCGGGTCATCTCGTGACCGGTGAGGTCGACGGAGAACTCGACCGGCTCGGCGGGGCGGGAGGCATCTTTCTCGGACATATAACCGAATTTAGGTACGCCGAACGGGTGACGACAAGAGCTCGTGGGGCACGTCACAGCAGGTCGGAAGGGTTCGGAGGGGTGGCGGCCCGGCCCGCGCCGGGGTCACGAGGGCGGTTCGGTGCCGGCCTGCTCGCTCACCAGGTACCGCGCGTACCAGGCGGGCCAGTCGGGGTCCTCGCCACCGGTGCGTGCCTCGTGCTCGCCGTGCGCCGCCGCGGCCCGGCGCAGGGCGGCTTCCAGGTCGTCGGCCGAGGAGAACGTGGTGACCGCGGGGTCGAGCCGCCCCGGCAGCCTGGTGGTGACCTCCTGGAGGAGCCAGCCGTTGCCGTCCGGGTCGCTGAACGACAGGAAGGAGCCGTAACTGCCGTCGGGTCCGGCCACCCGGGCGTCGGCGCCGGCGTGGTGGAAGACCCCACCGGCGTCGTGGAACACGTGGCTGGGGTCGGCGCCGTGCCGGGCCAGTTCGTCGTGGGCGGCCTTGATGTCGTCGACGACCAGGTGCAGGCCCTGCGCCGAGCCGGGAGCCTGGTCGGTGACCGACGAGCCGAAGATGACCGAGGCCGGGGAGCCGGGCGGGGTCACCTGCACCACCCGGAAGTCCCCGTCGCCGGCGACATCCGCGTCGAGCCGCCAGCCCAGCGTGGTGTAGAAGTCCTTGGCCCGGTCGACGTCTGCCACCGGCACCACGACTACCTCCAGTTTCATGTCCATTGCCTGTGCCTCCCGTCTCCCCGTCTCGTGGAAATGCGGGCTGCGGTCAGTGCGCGAGCAGCTGCTGGCCGCCGTCGATGTCGTAAGTGGCTCCGGTGAGGGCGCCGTTGACCATGATGTGCACGGCGAGAGCCGCGACGTCCGCCGGGCCGACGACCCGGCCGATGGGCAGTGTCCTGCGCAACTCCTCGCGCCGCGCCTCCAGCTGGTCGCCGAGGAGGGTGGCGGACAGGGGGGTGTCCACGAACCCGGCCGCGATGAGGTTGACCCGGACCGGGGCGGCCTCCAGCGCCAGGTTGGCGGTGAGCGCCGGCAGCGCCGCGGTGACCGCGCCCATCACGGCCATCCCCGGTGCGGGCCGCCGGCCGCCCGTGCCGCCGATGAACAACAGCGTTCCCCCGGCCCTGACCTTCTGACGGCCGGCCCGCGCCACCGCCAGCATCATCGCGATCCGCCCGCCGAAGTCCCGGGCGGCGTCGGTGAGATCGAGTTCGCTGAGCGGGGTGTACGACGGGCTGCCCGCCGTCACCAGCACGTGGTCGACCCGCCCCGGCAGCTCCCCGAGGAAGCGCTCCAGGTGCGCGGTGTCCTGGGCGTCGAGCACGGCCGTGCCCAGCGGGCGCAGTTCGTCCGCGGCCCGTCGCAGACGCTCGGCGTTCCGCGCCACGAGCACCACGTCACCGCCGGCGGTCCGCACCTGCCGCGCCGTCTCCAGGCCGATGCCGGCGCTGCCGCCCACCACGACGACCGTCTGCCCGGCCAGTTCGCCGTGCGCCGCGCTCAACTCAGCAGCCATGACCGCCTCCTCCGCCGGCACCGCCCACCTCGCGGGCCCGGCCGGCCGTTACCGGGAGCCCTCGCCGTTCCCGCCGTCCACGAGGCCGACGAACTCGTCGGCGGTGAGCACGGCGTGGGCGTACAGGGGCGCGTTGAGGTCGAACGTCGCTGTCATCTCCTCCCATCCGAGGGAGCCGATGGCGTCCCGGACGAGGGTCACGTGGTAGCCCAGCTCCTGCCCGAAGCGGGCGGTGGTGTCGACGCAGGTGTTGGCCCGCATGCCGATGAGCACGATCTTCCGGACACCGTGCTGCTTGAGCATGAAGTCGAGGTCGGTGTTGGCGAAACCGCTGGAGGCCCAGTGCTGCCGTACGACGATCTCGTCCTGCCGCGGCCGGAAGTCGGGATGCCACTCGGCCCCCCAGCTGCCCTCCGCGAACGTCTGGTCGGCAGCGATGCGCCGCTGGGTCGGCGACAGGTACTCCCAGGTGCGGTAGTCGCCCGGTGTCGTGCGGTGGTGCGGCACGATGAAGACACGGAGCCCCCGGGCACGGGCCGTCGCCAGGACGACACGCATGTGGTCGAGCAGCCCGACGCGCTCCGCCACCGTCTTCGCCCGGGGCCACAGTTTTCC
This sequence comes from Streptomyces shenzhenensis, assembly GCF_021462265.1. Lineage (GTDB taxonomy): Bacteria > Actinomycetota > Actinomycetes > Streptomycetales > Streptomycetaceae > Streptomyces > Streptomyces shenzhenensis. Next base: position 175,266 of record NZ_JAJONF010000018.1, read on the forward strand.
GCCGTCGGACAGGAAGTCGTTGTACGGGTCGACGATCAGCAGAGCGGTTTCGTCCGGGGAGTACCGCGCTTCACAGGTCATGGAAGGTCCCGACTGGCCGACGAGGGGACCGTGCTCCCCGCCACGGCCACCCGACTGAGAAACCTCAGTCTGTCACCGGCCCGGCGGAACGGCATCCGGGCACCGGGGCTGCCGGGGCTGCCGGGGCGCACCCGACACCGCGCAGCGGATCAGGCCGCCATCTCCGAAATGCCGCGGTGAACCGTAAGGAGGAACGGCGCTGGAGGCGACTGCCATGGCGGACACTGTCGCGGACCCCGGCGCGGACCCCGACACGGGCAGCCGTGCGGGCAGCCGTGCGCGGGATGCCGACGCGGTGATACTGGACGCCCTGTTGAGCTGCCAGGAGCTGGCCGAGGTGCTCGTGCCGGGGTTCGCCGACGCCTCGATCTCCGACGTGACCGATGAGGGGCGGGGCGGGCCTGCCCCTTGCGGCGGAGCTCAGCGTGCGGAAAGTTCCCGGCGCGGCGCCGCCTCATGGGAGCAGAGGGCGCCCCTCCTGCGCTGCCCCGATGTGCTCCGGCTTCAGCGCCTCTTCGCCGTACCGCGCGACAAACGCACGCACGCGCCCGAGGGGTGAGTCCGGCGGGGGCGGCTCCTCACTCACCGCGCCGCCGAGGATCAGGGCGCCGAAGGCGGCACCTACGTCTTGCGGGTCGTCCATGTCCATGCGAGGAGGGTAGGCCGAGGGTCTTACAGCCGGCCGAGCGAGGCTTGTCCGCGGCGCCGGGGGTAGGTCCTCCCGGCCCAGGTCACGATCGCGCTCCCCGGTTCCTCGCGGGTGGCCCACGCCCGACGGTCGAGGACGTTCTTCTGCGGCAGGCTGAAGAAGGTATCGCCGACCTGGGAATCCGTAGGGGGCGCGAAAGGCCGGCCCCCTTCGGATTCATGCCTCGTCGGGACTCCCCCCCCCAGCGCCTGCGACGCGTACACACGGTGGCCGCATCGGCGGCCTGCGACACGGCGTGATCGACGCACAGAACCTGCCGTCGCCGAGGGACGGAGGAGCACATCCGGGCGCGCCGAGAGTGGATCACCTCGTGGTGGCGAGTTCGACGAGGTGCCGGGCCGTGCCGGCGGGATCGACGACCTGATGGAGATGCGCGCCGGGCAGGTGTGCCACACGCCAGCCGCGTTCGCGCGCCTCGGCGGCAAGACCGTCGTACGGAGGGCCGAACAGCAGGTAGGAACAGGGATGGTCGTCCCAGCCGTCGGGGACCGGGATGCGCTGCTCGTAGTAGGACAGCGGCAGGGTGGGCTGCTCTTCGACGATCGTCTGTCGCATCGCCGGATCGGAGAACATGGGTGCCACGTCCGCCTCGTCCCACCAGTCGGTCCAGCGCGGCAGCCTGCCGTTCACGGCCATCGGACCGAGGAACTCCAGCAACTCCGGGGAGGCGACAGGGGTCGGCCCGACCAGGGCCGGCAGCGCGGCGTCGACGAAGATCGAGCCGGTCACCGGATGGTCCAGGCCCGAGCGGATCGCCGGGAGGAACAGGCCTGCGTTGCTGTGTACCACCAACGTGACGGGGCTGCCGGCCGGGACCTGCCGGAGGTCGTCGCGGACGGCACTGACGACGCGCGGCCAGAACGGCGGAGCACCAGCGCCGATGTGCAGCAGGGACGGCACCTGTACCCGGTGTCCCGCCACCGTCAGGTGTTCGGCCACGGGGCGCCAGGTCGAGGGGCCTACGGACGGACTGTGCACGAGAACGAAGATCGGCTGCATGGAACGATCCTGTCGGCCATGTCATCGGATCCGCGACAGTGTCGGCCGACAGCAGAACGCGTGACTTCTCAGCCGGCTGAAATCGCCACCAAGGCACACCACTTGTGCGCGGCCGCGGCAACCGCTGAAACTCGGTCGTGGCGTTGTGCGGCATGCGTATTACACGCCGCTCCGGGGCCGACGTGCCAAGACAGTGGCTCTCCATCGCGCTTACGCCGTCCTCCGAGCCTCCAGGACCGTCCGGACGAGCTCGCGCACATGAAACAAGGCGAGATCATTCTTCGGGGCGGACACGCACCGCGATCCGGAGCAGTTCCTCGACCGCGCCGGTCAAAGGCCGGTCCTTCGGCCACACCGCGCGCAGCCGCCTGTGCAGGTCCGTCCCCGTCACCGGGATCTCCACCATGCGCCCCTCAGCAAGGTCATCCTGGACCGTGACCGCGCTGAGCACCGCCGGACCGGCGCCTTCCACTACGGCGCTGCGCATGGCGGCATTGGCGTCCAAGACCATCAGAGGCCTGACCTGCTGGACACCCGCACCCGCGAGTACGCGCTCGAGCGTCTCGCGCGTGCCTGAACCTGCCTCACGGACGATGAGCCGGCTTTGGGCCAGCTCGGCCAGATCCACCGGCTCCCGCCGTCGTGCCCAGGGATGTTGCGGGGCGACCACGACAACCAGACGGTCGGTGCCCACCTGGCATGAGCTGAGCCCGGCCGGCACGTCGGGCGCTTCTGTGAACCCCAGGCTGATCTGACCGCTCGCCACGAGGGCGGCAACCTGTTCGGAATTGGTCACCTTGAGGCTGACGCGGACATCGGGCGTGCGCCGCTGCAGCGTGCCGATCCAGCGCGGTACGAAGTGTTCGGCCAGCGTCATGCTCGAGGCCAGGCGCAGGTCGACGGCGCGGTCGCCGCGCAGTGCCGCGACGCCCGTCATCAGCGAATCCACTTCGGCCAGCACCCGCCCCGCCCACTGACACACCGCCTTGCCCTCAACGGTCAGCACGGAGCCGCGGGTGTCGCGATTCACCAGCGTCAGCCCCAGGCGCCGTTCGAGCGAGGTGAGGCGCTTGCTGGCGGCGGGCTGGCTGATCCCCAGCCGCTCGGCGGCCTGACCGAGGCTGCCGAGTTCGGCCACCAATGTCAGCAACTGGAGGCTCCCGAGGTCGGGAGGCGACTGACTCATAACCACAGGATATGAGCTGATTCCCTGTTGGCCACTACCGGGCCGCCGCCCGCACGGCAAGGATGAAGCCGTCCGGAAAACGGCCGACACGTTCAAAATGTCGCGATCTCCAGGCGCGATCGGCACAGTGGTGACATGGATTCCGTCGCTTCCCGCGGGACCAGCACGCACATACCGTTCAGGGCCGAATCGCGCCATCGAGAGCGGACGGGCGACGGCAGTCGGCTCTGATCAACCCTGCACGAGGGTTCACGTGTACGGCGCCTCACGCGGGCGCGCCGAGCCGACGAGGACGAGGACCCGCAGCCGGTTCACCACCCCGCGTCCAGGCCGTGAGGGGCCCGCGGATTCGCCCGGCTCCTCCCCCGAATCGATATCCAGAGCAGTAAGGACCCACCATGTCCCACCATCTCGACACTCCGCTCGCGGCCCAGAATGGGCAACTGTTCATCGATGACGTGTATGTCTTCCCCGGCGAGAACAGCACGGTGTTCGTCATGGACGTCAATTCCGACATCACTGGCGTCTACGCCCAGCCCGGGTTCCACCCGGAGGCACGCTACGAATTCAAAGTTCATTTCGACGGCGCGGACTTCGAGACCCTGACCTACCGGGTCTCCTTCGGCGAACCCGACCCGGACGACCGGCAGACCCTGCGGCTGCACGTCCTGACCGGGGACGAGGCGCGCGAAGACTCCGCCGAGGGAAACCTCGTGCTGGAGGGCCGCACCGGTGAGACGGCCGCTGCCGACGGCACCCGCATCTGGGCGGGGCGCGTCTCCGACTCGTTCTACATCGACCTGTCCCTGCTGGCCGTCGTCAACGGGGCGGTGGCGAAGGGAACAGCGGTGGACCTGTCGGACTGGCGCCCGCAGCAGGCGGAGAACAGCTTCACCGGCACCACCGTGGAATCCATCGTGCTGGAGGTGTCCCACGACCACCCGCGACTGCGACCCGGGGCCCGCACGGGCGTGTGGTGCGCGACCAAGCTGGCCACCGACGCCGGCGGATGGCGACAGATCAACCGCGGCGGGCACCCGATGATGTGGCCGGTCTTCTGGCCCGGCGACACCGACTTCACCAACCCCGCCAACACGCGGCACCCCTCCGAGGATCTCGCCGCCGCCGGCGAGCTCATCGCCGGCCAGGTCGCCGCCGTCGTAGCAGCCACCGGGACCTGCGCCGATCCCGACGGCTACGGCCGGACCGTGGCCCGACAGCTGTTCCCGGATGTGCTGCCCTACGTCGTCGGAACCCCCGCCACGTACGGCTTCGCCACCCGCAACGGCCGGACCCTGGCCGACAACGCGCCCGAGGCGATGCTCTCCCTCGTGACCAACACGGCCGTACCGTCAGGGCTCAAGCCGTCTGTCGCGCAACATTCACGGGCGGACAGCTTCCCCTACGTCGTGCCCGCCTGACCGTCGCCTTCCGCATCACCTCGGGAAGCGAAACCCACCGCCCCGCCGGAGGCATCGTCTTTGACCGGCAGCCGGCCTGTGCCACCTGCTCGGCTCCCGCACCGTGTCCATCCATACCGGGCCGGACGAGGTTCGGGGGGCGGCAGCGGCGTCCGAGACGATGCAGGAGCGCAACAGCCCCCTCGCGTGCCCACTCGAAGCCGGCGCCGGACCCGCGTTCTCGACCGTCAGGGGAAGCGACCTCTTGCCGGTCGGGCCGATCTGGATGTGGGTGTCCATCTGCGGGCCCGGCCCGGCGGGGCCACATCCACCGCGCACCCGGGCGGAGAGGGGCCGAATGGTCCCGGGGCTGCCGCGATCGGCCCTCTGCACGGGCCGACCGTCATCTCGTCCAACCTGTGGCATCAGCGCACGCTGGCAGCATGACAGTCAATCAGATACCTCCAGGCAACGGGTCATGGCACCTGAAAGGCTTCATGATCCTCACTCCGTCACAGGTCAAGGTCGCAGCGGGAGAAGAGTTCACCTCGTGCGTGGCCGTGTGGCCCGCGGGTCCGCGGCACGTCGTGAGCGCGTCCGCACCCGCCGGGTCAGACCTGCAAGTCAAGGTGAAGGGCCACAGGGTGACGGTCACCGGGCGTCTTGAGCGTGCAGGTGAGCAGTACACCGTCCACGTGACGGTACGGGACGGCACGGACATCGCGCACGACACGCTGACCATCGAGGCCTCTGACATGCACTGAACGGCAGCGCCGTCCGTCCACTCCGCTCCTTGGGGAAACAAGAAACGAGGCGTAAGACAACTGACCGCCGCAGTGCCTCAGTTGAGTCCGAGTGTTCGGAGGCTGACTTGGCGCTCTTGGAGGACCTGAAGAAAGCAGAAGCGCTCCTGCCCGACGACGCGCCGCGCGCTGCTGTCGGTCCGTCTGCCGGTACTCACCGAGGAGACGACCTCACCCGTCCGCCAGGAACTGGACCTCCGCATCATGGCCCGCGAACGCGGCTGCCGAGTCGTGGGCGTCGCCAGCGACCTCAACATGTCGGCGACGAAGGTCCCGCCGTGGAAGCGCAAGGAACTGGGTGACTGGCTCAACAACCGGGCGCCGGAGTTCGACGAGCTGCTCTTCTGGAAGCTGGACCGCTTCGTACGACATCTGTCCGACCTCAGCACCATGATCGACTGGTGCTCGAAATACCGGAAGAGCCTCGTCTCCAAGAACGACTCCATCGACCTGACCACGACGGCCGGGAAGATCATGGTCACGACCGTTGGCGGCATCGCCGAGACCGAGGCGGCCAACACCAGCACCCGTGTGGCGAGCCTCTGGGAGTACACAAAGACCCAGACAGACTGGATCTCGGGGAAGCCCGCGTTCGGATACGAGACGGCCGCGGACGAGGACGGCAAGGTCATCCTGGTCATCAACCCGACGGCGCACAGGGCACTCCACTGGTGCCGAGCGGCCCGCCTCGGCACGTCGCATGGCCAAAATTCTTGTCCGTGCCGGCATCCGCGGGGACGGCCTCACCGCGTCGACAGTTCGTCCCGAACAGGTCACTTGGCTTACCCCCGGTCCCGCCCGACCCGTGGTGCCACGTGACCCCTCGGTCACGGTTCGCCGTTCTGCGGACCGGCCCGTCACCCCAGAAGGTGGGCAAGTGATTCGCCGTCGATCGGATAAGGACGTTCCGGTGGCAGCAGGCGGGTCGCGGAGGTCGGGTCACCGTTCCTGACGAGGGCGTGGATGTCGTGGGCGAGCGGGGTCACGTCGCGGATGGCGACCGTCCACTCGTCCGCGTAGCGCCGTACGGCCTCACCGGAGAGTCCCAGTTGCAGGGACCGGTACGGCAGAGGCTGGAGGTGCAGGTCCCGTTCGGGGTCCCACTGGACGCGAGCAGGCGCGTTCTTCAACTGGCGCTGCCAGGCAGCCCGGTCGGGGTGCACTCCGCGGACGTAGCTCGACAGGCACGCGTGGCGCAGTGCCCACTCGAAGCCGTCCCGGCTGATCTCGACAGCGAGGACGGTCTCCTGCCCCTCCTTGGCACCCCAACCGCAGCGGTACATCATCCACCGGAACGATGGCTTGATCCACGTCATCCTGTCGCGTTTCCACACGGCGGGGAAACGGCCCTCCTGGACGGCGGGCAGGCCGATTTCCGGGGCGTATGCCTGGTAAACGGTGACTGTGGATGTCGTGTGCAGCGCGCGGATCCTGTGCTGAGGTTCGTCCATGACGTACAGGGTGGGGCTCCTGGATCCCTGCCAGCCATTCATTTTCGAACGCGACTGGTGCCGTGTATGGGGCTTGCAGAGCTTGAGAGTTCAGGCGAGGACCACTTCAATGGCGCAGTGACGATGGCGCTGACAGATCCTACGAGAAGCATTGCCGGACGGGCCTCACTGGACGACGTCATTGCGGAGCTGTCCCGGCACAGGCCGGTCTTCCACTCCGAAGCCGACCTTCAGCACAGTTTTGCCCGGGTCCTCTGGGAGTTGGCGCCGGACGTGCACTCGCGGCTTGAGGTGCCGCAGCGGGGGCCGGGTAAGACCGAGTATCTGGACCTCCAGTGCCTCGGGCCTGAGGGCCGCACTGCCATCGAATTCAAGTACTTCACCCGAGGTTGGACCGGCAAGGCCGGCACTCCGGTCGAGGACTACGCCCTGAAAGCACACGGCGCCACCGACCTTGCCCGCCTGCACTTCGTTCGGGACATAGCGAGGCTGGAGCGCTTCTGCAGTCGGCCCGATCAGAACGGTCTTGCCCTCATGCTGTCCAACGAGACGTCCCTGTGGGCTCCGCCGGCCCCTGGCCGCCGACGTACTCGGGATCACGACTTCCGGATTCACCACGGGCGGGGACTCGCGGGGACGCTGCTCTGGGCCGAGGGGACCTATGAGCCGAACACCTGCAGTCTGCGAGGTACGTACCCCCTCAAGTGGGAGACGTACTCCGAGCAGAGCGGAGCAGGCGGAGAGTTCCGCTACCTGGCGGTGTTCATCGGTTCATCGGCAGGCGGAGTCGATGACGCCACGAGTGCGTAGCTGGCTCGTGGATCACTCTGCGAAGCGCAACGAGTAGTCGCGAAAGATGACTCGCAGTCCGTCGCGCTCTGCATCGCGGTCCTGCAGAAAGTCTTCCAGGAACTGAAACAGGGCCTTTACCGCCCTGCGGTCCTGTTCCTCGTCCAGGCCTCGATGGCCGAAGGATCCCGAGGCTCCCGGCACTGCGAGCTCTGTTATGAGGCTCGACCACACAAAACTGCTCTGCCGCCCCAGCTTGAGGAGCAGCCACTCCCGGAAGCCGAGCAGCGCGCTGCCCTGGGTCCCCGCGTCATAGCCGTAGAGGTAAGTCACGTAGTTGCCGTAGGAACCATCCAGGCCGTACATGCCGGGCCGTGTCCTGACCAGCTCCAGGTGTTCCCTGAAGCTGAACTCACCAGCGCGACGATCACCGAACCCGGCCATCGGCAAGGGGTCAGTCATCCGTGGGAGCCGGAGCGGGCCCCGTCGGGCAGGACGCTCCCCAGTTCGTCCCGGAAGGGGTACTTAACTTGGCCCCCGTCCCACCCAACCCGCAGTGCCCGCCGGGAGGGACCCGACGGCGCCGGTGGGCGAGAACGAGGAAGGCTCACCTCAGCCAACGCCGCAGCCACCTCTTCCCCGCTCGCCCCCGCCAACGCCTCAACCACCCGATCGGGTGCCTCGCTCACCTCAGTGCGCGTGCCCGCTCGCAGCCGGCGCCGGACCCGCGTTCTTGACCGTCAGGGGAAGCAACTTCTTCCCGGTCGGGCCGATCTGGATGTGGGTGTCCATCTGCGGGCGTATGGAAAAACTTGCAAAACCAGCTCTACGCTGGTCAGCATGGGGAAACGAGGACAGCGACGGCTCGCGGCAGAGCGAGCGACGTACAACGTGGAAGCCGAGTGGACCGAGGCCGACCTAGCTCTGTTAGAGGAGCTGAAGCGGGCCGAGGCTCTGTTACCCGAGGACGCTCCTCGGGCTCTCCTGTCCGTCCGCTTGTCTGTGTTGACGGATGACACGACATCACCGGTACGGCAGGAACTTGACCTTCGCATCCTTGCCAGGGAGCGGGGCTGTCGAGTCGTCGGCGTCGCCTCGGACCTGAACGTGTCGGCCACCAAGGTGCCGCCGTGGAAGAGGAAGGAACTCGGGGACTGGCTGAACAACCGCTCCCCCGAGTTCGACGAGATCCTGTTCTGGAAGCTCGACCGCTTCGTACGCCGTCTCTCCGACCTCTCGACGATGATCGAGTGGAGCCTGAGGCGCGGGAAGAACCTTGTCTCGAAGAACGACAGCCTCGATCTCACGACGACGGCCGGGAAGATCATGGTCACGATCATCGGCGGCATCGCTGAGATCGAAGCGGCCAACACCTCTACCCGGGTCACGAGCCTGTGGGACTACGCGAAGTCGCAGGAAGACTGGATCATCGGCAAGCCGACATATGGCTACGTCACCGACGAGGACGACTCGGGGAAGCTCGTTCTCGTCATCGACCCCGAAGCGCACAAAGCACTGCACTGGGCTCGACGTATGGCCCTTCGAGGGCGCTCCGCCCGGTTCATGGTTCGCTGCCTGAAGCGGTCCGGCCTCATGAGTCAGGGGCTCACTGTGGCAACGCTTCACCGCCGGCTCCGAAACCCTGCGCTTCTCGGCTACCGAGTAGAGGAGGACAAACAAGGAGGGCAACGACGTTCGAAGCCGATCCTCGGCAAGGACGGCAGACCGATCAAGGTTGCTCCCCCGATCTTCACCGACGAGGAGTTCGAGACCCTGGGTGCCGCTCTCGACAAGCGCAAGAAGAACCAGCCTCCACGCCGTGTCGGCGGAGTGACCCAGTTCCTCGGCGTCCTCTTGTGCGCCGACTGCAAGACGAACATGACCGTACACATCACGAACAACGAGTTCGGCACCTACCACTACCTGCGGTGCCGCAACTGTAAGAGTGGCGGACTCGGTGCACCCAACCCCCAGCAGGTCTACGAGCGCCTTGTGGAAGACGTGCTCAAAGTCCTCGGTGACTTCCCGGTCCAGGTTCGCCAGTACGCCGAGGGCGCCGAGGTCCGGCGCGAGATCAAGCGCCTTCAAGAGTCCATCGCCCTCTACATGAAGGAGCTCGAACCGGGAGGCCGGTACACGAAGACCCGGTTCACGAAGGAGCAGGCAGAGACGACGTTGGACAAACTCATCGGCGAGTTGGAGGCCATCGACCCCGACACAGCGAAGGACCGATGGGTCAACGTCCACGGCGGTAAGACCTTCCGCGAGCACTGGCAAGAAGGCGGCATGGAAGCCATGACCGCAGACCTGTACCGAGTCGGCATTCGATGCGAGGTCACCCGCACGAAGGTGCCCAAGGTGCGAGCCCCGAAGATTCACCTTCGTCTCCTGATTCCGAAGGACGTACGCGAACGACTGGTGCTCCGAGAGGACGACTTCGCGGAAGCCCTCTGACACAGTCCGCACAACCAACTCACGAGCGAAGCCGCCTTCCCGAGGCATACGGGGGAGGCGGCTTCTCGTCTTACTCGAACCAGGAGGCAGGATCAAACGGTGATTCCGTGCCGTCGTTGTCCACGATCACAATCTCACTTTCGATCATGCTCATAGCCCTGCCGTCCGAGCAGCGAGGCGGAGCGAAACGCGCAGGCTGCCGAGGTTCAGGATCGGGAAGAGCGGTTATTGGCTCCACCACCTTCCTGACTCGCCTCCGTTCCGAGCCGCCGGGAGTCCCCAAGGTCTTCGGCGATCCCGGCGGCGATGAGGGCCGCGCCGGGGGTGTGGCCGGAGCCGACGTAGCGCCAGTGCCGTTCGGTGATCGTGTCGGGGGTCTCGGTGTGGCCCATGTGGTGGGCGCGTTCCGCGCGGAGCGCTGCGTACGTCGTTGAGTAGGCGCGGGATTTGGTGAGGATGTGGCCCCGGTAGCCGAGGGTGTGAGTCCAGTCCCGGAGACGGAGTGGCGCGTACTCGGGGAGGCCGCCGAGGTGCCAGCAGGCCCGCATGAGGGTGCGAACGTGTCCACTGACGGGTACTGACTCGATGTTCGCCCGGTCGGTGACGGAATGGTCGGTGCCAGCGCCTGTCTCGCTGGCTCCCTTTGTGACGTATTTGGCGACGTACGCGGCA
>NZ_JAJONF010000180.1 GCF_021462265.1 Streptomyces shenzhenensis
TCCCGACCTGCTCTCCCACACCCGCCACGGCCCCTTCGGGGACACGACGGCCCCGGGCCGGCTGCCGACCCCGCTGCTGGTCGCCTTCGCCGTCGCACTCGCCGTCCCGCTGTGGTGGCGCCGCAGGACCCCGGCCGTCACGTACCTCGTGATCGCCGCGGTGCTGCTGGCCCAGTGGTCGCTGGGGGTGTGGCAGCAGACCGGCATGGCCGCGCTCATCGCCCTCTACAGCCTGGCCCTGCACGGATCCCTGCGCGCGCTCGGCTGGGCCGCCGCTCTCACGGCGGCCGAACTGACCCTGGCGGTCGAGCTCCTGGCCCCCGTCGAGCACCCGCTCCTCGCCCTGTTCTTCCTGCTGGGCACGGCGACCGCGGCCGTCGCCATCGGCCTGACGCTGCGGATCCGCCGCCTCTACCTGGCGGCACTGGAGGACCGGGCCACACGCCTGGAGATCGAGCACGACCAGCGCGTGAGGCTCACCACCGCCGCCGAACGCGCCCGCATCGCCCGCGAGATGCACGACATCGTCGGCCACAACCTCTCCGTCATGGTCAGCGTCGCCGACGGCGCCGCCGCCCTCGCCGCCCACCGCGGCGAGACATCCGCCGAGCCCCTGCGCATCCTCGCCGACACCGGCCGCCAGGCGATGAGCGAACTCCGGCGCGTCCTGGGCGTGCTGCGCGAGGAGCGGAGACGTGAAGAAGACGAACAGCCGCTCGCCCCGCAGCCCGGCATCCGCGACCTGGACCCGCTGCTGGCGCGCGTGCGCGCGGCGGGGCTGCCCGTGGCCTACCGGACCATGGGCGACCTCGACG
>NZ_JAJONF010000181.1 GCF_021462265.1 Streptomyces shenzhenensis
CTGCGGACGGTGTTCCCGGATGTGGAGGGGGTGCCGTACCAGGAGATCCGCGAGGGCGTCGAAGGCCGTCCCCGGCTCCAGGTGGTCGCGGCCGGCGAACGCTGGCGCGAAGTCATGCAGGACGAGATCGGACGGGGCTTCGACGTCCGGGTCGACCTGCCGTGGCGAACCGTTCTGCTGAAGGTTGCGCAGGAGGAGTGGGTGCTGCTGCTGGTGGCCCACCACATCGCCTCGGACGGCTGGACCATGGGCGTCCTGGCGAACGACCTCCAGGTCGCCTACGGTGCGCGGCTTTCCGGGCAGGCCCCGGGGTGGGAGCCGCTGCCGGTTCAGTACGCGGATTACGCGTTGTGGCAGCGGGAGGTGCTGGGCGAGCTGGACGATCCGGACAGTTCCGGTGCCGGGCAGGTTGAGTTCTGGCGGGAGACGTTGGAGGGAGTGCCGCAGGAGACGGTGCTGCCGTTCGACCGTCCGCGTCCGGCCACGCCGTCGTTCCGCAGCGGTACGGTCCCCATAGGGGTGGACGCGGCTACGCACGCGCGGCTGGTGGAGCTGGCCGCGCGGGGCGGGGCGACGATGTTCATGGTCGTGCACGCCGCGCTGGCCGTGCTGCTCGCCCGGATGGGGGCCGGCGAGGACGTGTGCATCGGCACCCCGGTCGCGGGCCGGTCGGACCTGCAACTGGAGGGGCTGGCCGGGTTCTTCGTCAACACCCTCGTCCTGCGCTCCGACGCCTCCGGCAACCCCACCTTCCGGGACCTGCTCGCCCGGATCCGTGAGTCGGATCTGTCGGCCTAC
>NZ_JAJONF010000182.1 GCF_021462265.1 Streptomyces shenzhenensis
ACACGTCGGGTTCGACGGGGCGGCCGAAGGGTGTGGTGGTGTCGCATGTGGGGTTGGTGAATTTGGGGTTGGCGCAGGTGGAGCGGTTTGGGGTGTATGTGGGTGCGCGGGTGTTGCAGTTTGCGTCGTTGAGTTTTGATGCGGCGGTTTCGGAGTTGTGCATGGTGTTGTGTGGGGGTGGGGTGTTGGTGGTGGCGGGGGTGGGTGGTTTGCCGCCGGTGGTGTCGTTGGGGGAGGTGGTGGCTGGGGCGGGGGTGACGCATGTGACGGTTCCGCCGGGTGTGTTGGCGGTGGAGGAGGGCTTGCTTGGGGGGTTGGAGACGTTGGTGGTGGCGGGTGAGGTGTGTCCGCCGGGGTTGGTGGAGCGGTGGTCGGTGGGTCGGCGGATGGTGAATGCGTATGGGCCGACTGAGGTGACGGTGTGTGCGGCGATGAGTGGTGTGTTGGGTGTGGGGGTGGTGGGGAGTGTGCCGATTGGGCGTCCGGTGCGTAATGTGGGGGTTTTTGTGTTGGATGGGTTTTTGCGTCCGGTGGGTGTGGGTGTGACGGGTGAGTTGTATGTGTCGGGGGTGGGGTTGGCGCGGGGGTATGCCAATCGTTCTGGGTTGACGGCGGAGCGGTTTGTGGCGTGTCCGTTTGTCGGGGGTGGTGGGCGGATGTATCGGACGGGGGATTTGGTGCGGTGGCGGGTGGATGGGCAGTTGGAGTTCGTGGGGCGTGTGGATGAGCAGGTGAAGATCCGCGGGTTCCGGATCGAACT
>NZ_JAJONF010000183.1 GCF_021462265.1 Streptomyces shenzhenensis
GCCGCTGCGCTACATGGACAAGCCCAGCAAGGACGGTTCGTCGGCCGACAGCTGGTACTCCGGGGTCGGCAACCTCGACGTGCACTACTCCTCGGGCCCGGCGAACCACATGTTCTACCTGCTGTCCGAGGGCAGCGGCAGCAAGACCATCAACGGCGTCACGTACAACAGCCCCACCTCCGACGGCGTCGCCGTCGCCGGCATCGGCCGGGCCGCGGCCCTGCAGATCTGGTACAAGGCGCTGACGACGTACATGACGTCCAGCACCAACTACGCCGCCGCCCGCACCGCCGCCCTGAACGCGGCCGCCGCGCTGTACGGCACCAGCTCCACCCAGTACGCGGGTGTCGGCAACGCGTTCGCCGGCATCAACGTGGGCAGCCACATCACGGTGCCCTCGTCGGGCGTCACGGTCACCAATCCGGGCAGCCAGTCCTCGACCGTCGGCACCGCGGTGAGCCTGCAGATCTCGGCGAGCAGCACCAACAGCGGCTCGCTGACCTACGCGGTGACGGGGCTGCCGGCCGGCCTGTCGATCAGCAGCTCGACCGGCGCCATCACGGGTACGCCCACGACGGCGGGGACCTACAGCACGACCGTCACGGTGACCGACTCCACGGGCGCCGCCGGCACCGCGTCCTTCACCTGGACGGTCAGCTCCGGCGGGGGCGGCGGCTCCTGCACCTCCTCGCAGCTGCTCGGCAACG
>NZ_JAJONF010000184.1 GCF_021462265.1 Streptomyces shenzhenensis
TGCCGGAGCAAACCCCCGGATCAGGTCGAACCCGTACACCACTTCCCTGGACGCAACCTGACTGGACACCTGGAGACTGGAACGTGAGGTTCCAGAGGAAGTAGTGCCAGGTGGGTAGTCAGTACTCGAAGCGGTATTCGGAGGAGTTCAAGTGGGACGCGATCGCGTTGGCCCGCTCCTCTGACAGGACGATCACGGAGGTCGCGCGGGATCTGGGCGTGAGTCCGGAGAGCTTGCGCGGCTGGGTCAAGCGTGACCGGATCGACCGCGGGCAGGGCGGGGCAGGCGAACTGACGAGCGCCGAGCGCGAGGAGCTCAGGCAGCTGCGCAGGCAGAACGCCGAGCAGCAGAAGACGATCGAAATCTTGAAAAGAGCCGTCTTAGATTCAACTGGTCAGAGCAACAGCGCTGGTTGAGGACGGGATACGTGGCGAAGCTGGGTCGGCCGGGGATGCCGGACGAGATGAAGGCCGACTTGTGGCGGCGGTGGAGGGCCGGGGAGTCGATCAGCGTCATCTCAAGGCAGATCGGCAAGCCGCTCGGCTCGGTGTTCACTGTCCTCAAGCACCACGGAGGGATCGCTCCCGGATCCCGCAAGGCGCGCGCTGGAAGCTTGACCATGAGGGAGCGGGAGGAGATCTCGCGCGGGCTTTGTGCCGGCGAGCCCTACCGAACCATCGCTGGCTTCCTGGGGCGTG
>NZ_JAJONF010000185.1 GCF_021462265.1 Streptomyces shenzhenensis
GTCATCGTTCCGGACGCCGCGGCGGGTGGCGAGCTGATCGCCGAGGCCATGGCGCAGCTGCTCGGGCACCGGCCGGACGCGTTGCTCGGGGTGGCCACGGGTTCGACCCCGCTGCCCGTCTACCAGGCGCTCACCGCGAAGGTCCGGGCCGGTGCCGTGGACGCTTCGCGGGCGCGCATCGCCCAGCTCGACGAATACGTGGGGCTGCCGGCCGAGCATCCGGAGTCGTACCGGTCGGTGCTGCGGCGCGAGGTGCTTGAGCCGCTCGGGATCGGGATGGAGGCGTTCCTCGGTCCCGACGGCGCGGCCGAGGACGTGCGGGCCGCCTGCCGGGCCTACGACGCGGAGCTGGCGCGGGCGGGCGGCGTGGATCTGCAGCTGCTCGGGATCGGGACCGACGGGCACATCGGGTTCAACGAGCCGTGCTCGTCGCTGGCCTCGCGGACCCGGATCAAGACGCTGACCGAGCGGACGCGCATCGACAACGCGCGGTTCTTCGGCGGCGACATCGCGCAGGTGCCGCACCACGTCATCACCCAGGGGATCGGGACGATCCTGGAGGCGCGGCATCTGGTGCTGCTGGCCACGGGCGAGGGGAAGGCCGACGCGGTCGCGGCGACGGTGGAGGGGCCGGTCGCCGCGGTGTGCCCGGCGTCGGCGCTGCAACTGCATCCGCATGCCACGGTCGTCGT
>NZ_JAJONF010000186.1 GCF_021462265.1 Streptomyces shenzhenensis
GCGCGTCGAGCAGCACGATGGCGGACGGGACCATGTAGTCCGGCAGCCGGGTGGCGGCGAACTCGCGTACCGGGTCGGACTGCGGATCCCGCCCGGTGGCGGGCAGCACGTAACCGATCAGTCGCTGGTCGCGCACGACCGCCACGGCCGTCTTCACGTCCGGGTGGGCGGCCAGCGCCGCCTCGACCTCGCCGAGTTCGACCCGGAACCCGCGGATCTTCACCTGCTCGTCGGCCCGGCCCACGAACTCCAGCCGCCCGTCCGGCATCCAGCGGGCCAGGTCGCCGGTGCGGTACATCCGGCCGCCACCGTCACCGTCCCCGAAGGGGCAGGCCACGAACCGCTCCGCCGTCAGATCGGGGCGACCGATGTAGCCCCGCGCCACACCGTCTCCCGCGATGTACAGCTCACCGGCCACCCCCACGGGCACCGGCCGCAGATACGCGTCCAGGACATGGGTACGGACGTTCTCCAGGGGCCGGCCGATGGGCGGCGGCGCATCCTCGGCGGTGATGCCCTTGGGCAGCAGCATCGCCGTGGTGATGACAGTGGCCTCGGTAGGCCCGTAGGTGTTCCAGACCCGGGACCGCGCCCGCCACTTGGCAGCCAGACCGGACTCCAGCCGTTCAGCGCCCAGCACCCAGTTACCGATTCCCGCGACGTCC
>NZ_JAJONF010000187.1 GCF_021462265.1 Streptomyces shenzhenensis
ACCGGATGTTCTGTCACATCACAGCGAACTGGCGGGGGCGGCCGCTGACCAGCTACCAGGTCGTCCTCGAGACCATCGCCGCCACAACCACCAGGACCGGCCTGACCATCGGGGCCGAACTGGACACCGGCAGCTACGACCTCGGCATCAGCGTCACACCCGCCGAGTTCCACGCCCTTCCGATCACACCCAGCTCCTTCCACGGTGACTGGAACTACACACTGTCTCCCGTTCCACCGCGAGCGCCAGACGCGCCGGCAACGACACACCGGACCGACCCGGCCCTGACCGAGATGCTCACCGACCCGGCCCTGACCGGCATGTCACGAAACGCCTTCGAGCATCTGGTGGCGGTCTCGGAACCTTTCTGGGACGCGTTGGCCGAGGCGGCATTCCAGCGACGCTTCCACCGCCCGCGCAGCTATCGCCACCCACAGACCAGCAGCGTGGACCACACCCACCGGCTCCTGGCAGCCATACTCCGCCGCCGCAGAGTAGTGACCATGACGTTCTTGGCCCAACTACTGGGCGTCAACCGCACCAACCTGTCCATTCAGTACCAGGACGCAAAACGGCTCCTGGACCTGCAACGGATCCTCGTCACGCCGCTACCCGGATCGCCCGCCCGCACATTGGAGCAGCTACACGCCCGAACAACCCAC
>NZ_JAJONF010000188.1 GCF_021462265.1 Streptomyces shenzhenensis
CGCGCTGGCGGTGCTGCTCGCCCGGATGGGGGCGGGGGAGGACCTCTGCGTCGGTACACCGGTCGCCGGCCGGTCCGACGCGCAACTGGAGGAACTCGCCGGGTTCTTCGTCAACACTCTCGTCCTGCGCTCCGACGCCTCCGGTGACCCCACCTTCCGTGAGGTGCTGCGGCGGGTGCGCGAAACCGACCTGGCCGCGTATGCGAACCAGGACGTTCCGTTCGAGCGGCTGGTCGATGAGCTCGGCGTGGCGCGCTCCGCCGTCCGCAATCCGCTGTTCCAGGTGATGCTGGCGCTGCAGAACGTGCCCCAGGCCCAATGGGACCTCGAAGGCCTGACGGTCGAAGAGGTTCCGCCCGCGTCCGACCCGGCCGCGCGATTCGACCTGTCGGTGGCGATGAACGAGTTCCGTACCGCCGACGGCGACCCGGACGGGCTGCGTGGCGGGATTCTGTTCGCTGCGGATCTGTTCGACGAGGGGACGGTTCGTCGGCTGGCGCAGCGGCTGGCGCGGGTGCTGGAGCAGGTCGCGACCGATCCGGAGTTGCGGCTGGGTGCTGTCGAGGTCCTGGACGAGGCTGAGCGGAGTGCGATCGTGGGCGAGTGGAATGCCACGGCTGGCGATGCGGATGTCACCACCGTCGTGGAGCGC
>NZ_JAJONF010000189.1 GCF_021462265.1 Streptomyces shenzhenensis
AGGGTGGTCGGACTGGCAGTGTCCGGTCGGCCATGACCTGCACAAGCCGGCCCGGCACCAGCCGTGGCCCCCACAGAAGGAAACACATCATGAGTGATGCGAAGAAGGTCCTGTCCGATCTGGTGCTGTCCGCCTCGACGGAGCACGCGCCGCTCGACGCGCCCTGGGACGCGATCGACATCGCCGACTGGCTGCTGAACCTCCCGGACAAGGAGTACCAGCGCTGCGCTCCGCCGGACCACAAGGCGGCCGGCTACACCACGACCGACGACGGCCGTCCGATGTCGATCAACGTGGAGATGATCGGCACCGGGCTGGTGATCCAGCACTACGTCGCCGAGATCGCCGAGAAGCACCACTGCCACATGGTGTCCACCTCCGATGTCCTCACCCCGCACGGCTGGACGACGGTCCAGGTGATCTGGGACCTGTCGGCCAAGGACAACGGCGACGGCACCGTCACCTACACCAACCAGGTCACCAGCCACCCCACCCAGGAGTTCATGGACTTCCTCGAGAAGAACGGCGGCACCTTCGAAGAGGCCGCCGCCGCACGGCAGGCCGCCTCCGGTGACCACAACCGGCGGGAAACCCCGCTGTTCGCCGCCAGCATCGCCCGCCACGCCCACGCACG
>NZ_JAJONF010000019.1 GCF_021462265.1 Streptomyces shenzhenensis
GACTCTATCAGATCCTTTCGGCGTCCGATTCCCGGTCGGCGGGATTGTCTTGAGGCTTTCCGGCTTTCGCCCGTCGGCCTTTCGACATTCACTACGTTAGCCGATTCCCGCCGGGACTCATAATCGAGTTCCAGGAGTTCGAATTCAGGCATGCAGGCATGCCGAAATCGACCCCGTCAGGGGAAGTCGCAGGTAGTGGGTGGCCGCTCCCGGCTGCTGGCGATTGCCGTACCCGGTTCAAGCGGCTCGGGCTACGTTACGCACCTTCCAGGGACGCGTCAACTTGAGCGGCGCCTGGGGACATGTGCCCGATACGGGCTCACGGTGGGATCGTTGGCGATCCAGTAGCGCCAGGGATGGACGTCGCCGTTGCCGCCCTCGCCGGCGACGCCGGTGCGCGGACCGTTGCGTACCTGGTCGGAGGGGACGGGGGTCCCGGTCAGTATCCGTAGCGGTGTCTCGCCTGCGGCACACGCGTCCGTGCCGTCCAGGGCCCGGTCGACGCCCAGGGCGGTGGCCAGACGAGCCGGCCCTTTGGCCAGTTCTCTGTCGTATCGGGCCGAAAGGCGACGTTTGCGCGCGAGCTCGGCGCCGTCGACGATCTCGCCGCCCCGGAGCAGGACCGCGCTCGCCGTGCCCTCCGGACCACAGACGAGGTTCATGCAGAACCACATGCCGTAGGTGAAGTAGACGTACACGTGTCCGGGCGGACCGAACATCACGTCGTTGCGGGGGGTGCGGCCGCGATAGGCGTGCGAGCCGGGATCGTTCGGGCCGTCGTACGCCTCCACCTCTGTGAGGCGCACCGCGATCGGACCGTCCGGGGTGGTGCGGACGAGGATGCGGCCGAGGAGGTCGGGGGCGACCTCCAGTACTGGGCGACCGAAGAAGGTTCTGGGGAGTGGCGTACGGTCCGGGGGCGCGATCATGGCGTCCGAGCCTAGTCCAGGCCGCGGACACCAAGGGCTGGTCAAAAAAACGTGCGCTTGCCAGGGTGTGGGCCGGAACCGGTCGTGGCCGGATCGCGTTTGTAGGGATCAAGGGTCCGTACGTAGTAGGTAGTCGTAGGTAGTAGAGGAGAGTCATGGGGTTCAAGAAGCTGCTCGCGAGCCTGGGGGCCGGCGGGGCGTCCGTCGAGACGGTGCTCACCGAGGCGAACGTCGTACCGGGCGGTGTCGTCCAGGGTGAGGTGCGGATCCAGGGCGGCTCGGTGAACCAGGAGATCCAGGGGCTGTCCGTGGGTCTCCAGGCGCGGGTCGAGGTGGAGAGCGGCGACGAGGAGTACAAGCAGAACATCGGCTTCGGCAAGGTGCGGCTCGGCGGTGCCTTCGAGCTTCAGGCCGGGGCCGTGCACACGGTGCCGTTCGGGCTGGAGATTCCGTGGGAGACGCCCGTCACGATGATCGACGGGCAGGCGCTGCGCGGGATGCACATCGGGGTGACCACCGAGCTGGAGATCGCGCGTGCCATCGACTCCGGGGATCTGGACCCGATCAACGTACATCCGCTGCCCGCGCAGAAGGCGATCCTCGACGCCTTCATCCAGCTGGGCTTCCGCTTCAAGAACGCGGACCTGGAGAAGGGGCACATCCGGGGGACGCGGCAGACACTGCCGTTCTACCAGGAGGTCGAGTTCCACCCGCCGTCCCAGTACCGGGGGCTCAACCAGGTCGAGCTGAGCTTCGTTGCGGACGCGCACGCCATGGACGTCGTCCTCGAAATGGACAAGAAGCCGGGGCTGTTCAGCGAGGGCAGCGACACCTTCCGTTCGTTCCAGGTGGGACTGCACGACTTCCACGGGACCGACTGGGCGGCTTATCTCAACCAGTGGCTGTCCGAGGTCGGCAGCAAGCGCAACTGGTTCTAGGCTCGGGAACTGCGGATTCCGTAACCGGTTCCGTAATCGATCAGTATCGATCAGGAGGTACCGAGGTGACCGAGTTCAAGCGGCGGCCGCTCCCCCATGACTTCCATCCGCCCGTCCCGTCGTTCACGGTCACGAGCGAGGACATCGAGGAAGGGGCGACGCTCAAGGACGCCCAGGTCTACGCCAAGGGCAACACCTCGCCGCAGCTGCGGTGGGAAGGCTTCCCGGCCGGGACCAAGAGCTTTGCCGTGACCTGCTACGACCCGGACGCCCCGACGGGCAGCGGCTTCTGGCACTGGTGCGTGTTCGACATCCCGGTCTCGGTGACCGAGCTGCCGGCCGGTGCGGGCAGCGGCAAGTTCGAGGGACTGCCCGAGGGCGCGGTGCAGGTGCGCAACGACTACGGGTCGAAGGACTTCGGCGGTGCCGCGCCGCCGCCCGGGGACGGGCCGCACCGGTACGTCTTCACGGTGTACGCGGTGGACCAGGAGAAGCTCGGTCCGGACGCCGATGTGTCGCCTGCCGTCGTCGGGTTCAATCTGCGGTTCCACGCGATCGCGCGTGCGCAGCTCGTCGGGGAGTACGAGAACCCCGAGCAGGGCTGACGCGGCGCGCGACATCAGCTGAGCGTTCATTGAACGTTTGCCCGCCTCTGGTCATGGAAGTGATCAGAGGCGGGCAGTTTTTATTGCGTTGTCCATCTCGGCGCGCCCGTCCAGAGTTGATCCAAGCCCGCCGGGGGTGGGCAGGTGCACATGGGAGGTGGGCTGGATGCGTGACACGCTGGTACTGAACGCGAGCTTCGAGCCGCTGTCTACGGTGACGTTGAACCGCGCCGTCGTTCTGGTGCTCCAGGACAAGGCCGTCGTCGAGCAGGCCCACCCCGAACTGCGCATGCGCGGTGCGGATGTGGACATACCCGCGCCTCGGGTGATCAGACTGTGCAGGTACGTACGGGTGCCGTTCCGGAGACAGGCGCCCTGGTCGAGGCGGGGGGTGCTGGTCAGGGACCGGCACCGGTGCGCGTACTGCGGGCGCCGGGCGACGACCGTCGACCATGTGGTGCCCCGGGCCCAGGGCGGTCAGGACTCTTGGCTCAACACGGTGGCCTCGTGCGCGGAGGACAATCACCGGAAGGCGGACCGGACGCCGGACCAGGCGGGGATGCCGTTGCTTCGGAAGCCGTTCGAGCCTTCGCCGCAGGATGCGATGCTGCTGGCGATGGGGGCCGAGGATCTGGCGGCGCTGCCCGAGTGGCTGGCGGGGGATGCTGCCGCCTGAGAGGGCGCCAGGTGTCGGTTGTTCGGCGGCTGCGGCCGCGTTGTGGCTTGACGCGCAGTTCCCCGCGCCCCTTACGTAGGCGCGGGGAACGTCTGCTTACGAGCGGCCCTAGTCGATGTTCGGCTTCTCGCGGCGTTCCTGAGCGGGGATGTTGCCGCCGCCGTTCGAACCTCCGCCCAGGGAGCCGAAGTTGCCCATCGCGCCGGAGAGGCCCTTGAGGGCGTCGCCGATTTCGCTGGGGACGATCCAGAGCTTGTTGGCATCGCCCTCGGCGATCTTCGGGAGCATCTGGAGGTACTGGTAGGAGAGGAGCTTCTGGTCCGGGTCACCGGCGTGGATCGCCTCGAAGACGGTGCGGACCGCCTGGGCCTCGCCTTCCGCGCGCAGCGCCGCCGCCTTGGCCTCACCCTCGGCGCGCAGGATCTGGGACTGCTTCTCGCCCTCCGCGGTGAGGATCGCGGCCTGGCGTGTGCCTTCGGCGGTGAGGATCGCGGCCCGCTTGTCACGGTCGGCGCGCATCTGCTTCTCCATCGAGTCCTGGATGGAGGTCGGCGGTTCGATCGCCTTGAGTTCGACGCGGTTGACGCGGATGCCCCACTTGCCGGTGGCCTCGTCCAGGACGCCGCGCAGGGCCGCGTTGATCTCCTCGCGGGAGGTCAGGGTGCGTTCCAGGTCCATGCCGCCGATGATGTTGCGGAGCGTGGTGACGGTGAGCTGCTCGATGGCCTGGATGTAGCTGGCGACCTCGTAGGTGGCCGCGCGGGCGTCCGTCACCTGGTAGTAGATGACGGTGTCGATGTTCACGACCAGGTTGTCCTGGGTGATCACCGGCTGCGGCGGGAACGGGACGACCTGTTCACGCAGGTCGATGCGGTTGCGGATGGTGTCGATGAACGGGACCACGATGTTGAGGCCCGCGTTCAGTGTCCGCGTGTAGCGGCCGAAGCGCTCGACGATGGCGGCGCTCGCCTGTGGGATGACTTGGATCGTCCTGACCAAGGCGATGAAGACCAACACCACCAGAATGACCAGGACGATGATGACCGGTTCCATCGTCGCTCCCCGTACCCTTCTCCGCCTTGGCGCTTCGGCAGATCTTATGGTTGTTGAAGATCTTGCGGGATGAGTCTGACAGACGCACGCACAACTCGGCGACTCTTCTGTTCAGTTGAGTATTTCGAGGTCAGATGACAATCGCCGTGGCCCCCTCGATCTCCACGACGTCCACTTCCTGGCCCACTTCGTAGGCACGGTCCGGGTCGAGGGCGCGCGCCGACCAGACCTCGCCGGCGAGTTTGATCCGTCCGTCCGCGCTGTCGACGCGTTCGAGTACGACGGCCTGTTTGCCCTTCAACGCGTCGACGCCCGAGGCGAGTCGGGGACGCTGGGCGGCGTGCCGGTTCGCGATGGGCCGTACGACGGCGATCAGCGCGACCGAGACGACGAGGAAGACGACTACCTGGAGCACGACGCCCGCGCCGAGTCCGGCGGTACCGGCGGCGGCCACCGCGCCGACCGCGAACATGCCGAATTCCGGCATCGCGGTCACCACGAGCGGAATCCCGAGCGCCGCCGCGACGACGAGCCACCACACCCACGCGTCGATGCTGTTCACACAGCCATGGTAGGCCCGGGGGTACCGACCCCGACAGTGCGCTTTGCCGGGTGAAGGGCCGTCAGGCCCCGTCAGGACAGGGGCAGTCCGTGAGCGGTCCAGCGGTCGCCGAGCTGTTCGACGACGAGCGGCAGGCCGAAGCAGAGGGAGAGGTTGCGGGAGGTGAGTTCGAGCTCCAGCGGACCGGCGGTGAGGACCTTGCCCTGGCGGATCATCAGGACGTGGGTGAAGCCGGGGGCGATCTCCTCGACGTGGTGGGTGACCATGATCATGGAGGGGGCGATCGGGTCGCGGGCGAGCCTGCCGAGCCGGCGGACCAGGTCCTCGCGGCCGCCGAGGTCGAGTCCGGCGGCGGGTTCGTCGAGGAGGAGCAGTTCGGGGTCGGTCATCAGGGCGCGGGCGATCAGAGTGCGCTTGCGCTCGCCTTCGGAGAGGGTGCCGAACTTCCGGTCGACGTACTCGGTCATGCCGAGGCGGTCGAGGAAGGCACGGGCGCGCTGCTCGTCGACCTCGTCGTACTCCTCCTGCCAGTGGGCGGTCATGCCGTAGGCGGCGGTGAGCACGGTCTCCAGGACGGTCTGGCGCTTGGGGAGCTTCTCGGCCATGGCGACACCCGCCATGCCGATGCGCGGGCGCAGGTCGAAGACGTCGACCTTGCCGAGGGTGTCGCCGAGGATGGTGGCGGTCCCCTTGCTGGGGAAGAGGTAGCTGGACGCGACGTTGAGGAGGGTGGTCTTGCCGGCGCCGTTGGGACCGAGGATGACCCAGCGCTCGCCCTCCTTCACCGACCAGGAGACCTGGTCCACCAGAGCCCGGCCCTCCCGGACCACGGATACGTCCTGAAGCTCCAGAACATCGCTCATGAGCGCGTTGTCTCCCCTTGCAGTGTCGCCGTTCTCGGCTGTCGCGTACGCCTGTGGGCCGGGCGGCGGCGCCGGTGGGCGCGGCCCCTACGAAATCTACGCCACGAGTGCGGCGCTCCATTCCATCGGTCCGGTCCTTAGGGTGGACGCATGCTCTCGGAACCGCGTTCAGGACGCCTCACCGCTTGGGGAAACGCCCTTTTGGCCGGACTTGTCTCTCCGGATGACGCCGTGCTCGCCATCGTCGGCGAGGACGCGGTGCACCGGGTCGAGGGGCTGCCGGGCGAGTCCGCTCCGGTCGGGCTCACGCTGGCGCTGGGGCGGCTGCGGACGCTGGGGACGGCCGGGCTGCGGGTCGCGCTGCCGGCGCCGGGGCATCCACTGGGGCTGAGCGGGCCGCCGGAGTTCAATGCGCGGGCGCTGGAGGCCGAGGAAGCGGTGATCTGTCACGGCGCCGCGCTCGGTCTGGTGCCTGAGGTGTATGAGGCCGGGCCCGCCGGCGATGTGCATGTCGAGGTGGTCTGGCATGTGCTGCCGGTGCGGGAGGCGCCGCCGGCCGACGTGCCGTCGCTCGGTGAGGCGGAACGGGAACTGGCGGAGGCGCTGCGGGACGCCACCGATGTCCTGTCGAAGCTGGATGTCGCGGGGTCGGGCCCGGTGGCGCAGGCGGCGATCGACGCGTACCGGGCACGGGCCGAACAGGGCCGGGAGGTACTGGCGCCGGGATATCCGCCGCGGGCGGTGCGGGTGCTGGAGCTGGCGCAGCGGGTGGGGCTGCTGATCTCACTGGCCTACGAGAACGGGCACGGCGGGGCGGTGAGCGCGTCGGAGATGGCGGCGCGTTCGCTGGCGCTGCGCCCGGTGGAGCGGACGGCCCGGCGGGCGCAGGTCGCGGCGTACAACTCGGTGGTCGAGGAGCGCGAGCGGGAGCGCTGAGGGGGCCGGGGACGGTGCCGGCCGGCCTTCCGGGGGCGCCGGAAGGCCGGAGGCCGATGCCGCGGTGCGGTCTCAGTTGTTGAGGCCGAGGCTGCCGAAGGCCGGGTTGAGCACGCCGACGGCGTTGATGCTGTTGCCGACGACGTTGACCGGAACGTCCACCGGGGCCTGGATGACGTTGCCCGAGACGACGCCCGGAGAACCGTGGGCCGCGCCGGCCGCGGCGGCGCCGCAGGTGTGGGCGGACGCCATTCCCGCACCGGCGGCCACGATCCCGCCGGCCACCATCGTCACGGCCACTGCCTTCTTCAGGTTCTTCACTTCTGGACCCCTCCTTGGCGATCGCCACGGCGGTCGCCGCAGCACGCACTGGAGAACGGCGGCGGCCGGCAGAGGATGCGCCGTCCGGGTGACATTCCCACGACGGTATGAATCTCAGCCCGGAAGACAACCATCCGGGGTGCCGCCCGTGAAGCGTTGCGGAGGGCGTTTCAGCCGGCCACGCCATGGCGGACGGCCCACAGGGCGGCCTGGGTGCGGTCGGCGAGGTCCAGTTTCATCAGGATGTTCGAGACGTGCGTCTTGACGGTCTTCTCGGACAGCACCAGGGCGCGCGCTATCTCCCGGTTGGAGCGGCCGTCGGCGATCAGCCCGAGCACCTCGCGCTCCCGCTCGGTGAGCGCACCGCCCCTGCCCTGGCCGCCGCCTGCCTCCTCCTGGGAGAGCAGGGCGCCCGCCACCTCGGGCTGGAGCAGGACGTGTCCCGCGTGCACGGAGCGGATCGCGGCGGCGAGCGCGTCGGGATCGACATCCTTGTAGACGTATCCGGCGGCGCCCGCGCGCAGGGCCGGGACGACCGTGCGCTGTTCGGTGAAGCTGGTGACGATCAGCACGCGCGCGGTGTTGTCCAGTTCGCGGAGCCTGCGCAGCGCCGCCACGCCGTCGAGGCCGGGCATCTTGACGTCCATGAGGACGATGTCGGGGGTCAGCTCCTGGGCGCGCTCGACCCCTTCGGCGCCGTCGGCGGCCTCGCCGACCACCTCGATGTCGTCCTGGACCTCCAGAAAGGTGCGCAGGCCCCGGCGGACGACCTGGTGGTCGTCGACCAGCAGCACCCGGATCGCGTCAGCCACCGGGGACCTCCATCTCGATCGTGGTGCCCTTGCCGGGCGCCGATTCCACGGTCAGCGTGCCGCCGACGCCGCTCGCCCGGTCCCGCATGGAGACCAGGCCGAGGTGGCGTCCGGCTCGCCGGGTGAGGTGCGGGTCGAAGCCACGGCCGTCGTCGGTGACCCGCAGGACGGCTCCGCCGCCGCGCCGGTTCACGGTGACGTCGACGTGGTCGGCCCCGGAGTGCCGCAGGGCGTTGTGCAGGGCTTCCTGGGCGACCCTGAGCAGGGCCTCCTCCTGGGCGGCGGGCAGGGCCCGGAAGCCACTGGCGGCGAAGGTCACGCGCGCGTTGTGGGCGCGGTCGAGGACCTGGACCTGGGTGCGCAGGGTGGCCAGCAGGCCGTCCTCGTCGAGGGCGGCGGGGCGCAGCTCGACCACGGCGGCGCGCAGCTCGTCGGCGGCCTCGGCGGCCAGCGCGGCCACCTGCTGCAGCTCGCCCTTGGCGCGGGCGGGATCGCGGTCGACCAGGGCGGCGGCGGCCTGGGCGGTCAGACGCAGGGAGAACAGCTTCTGGCTGACCGCGTCGTGCAGCTCGTGGGCGAGCCGGGAGCGCTCCTCGGCGATGGTCAGCTCGCGGCTGCGCTCGTAGAGGCGGGCATTGGTGAGGGCGATGGCCGCGTGCTGGGCGAGGATGGCGAGCAGTTCCTCGTCGTCGGCCGTGAAGCCGCAGCCCCCCTCCGGCTTCTGACAGTTCTTGTTGGCGAGGAACAGCGCGCCGATCACCTCGTCGCCGTCCCGGACCGGCAGGCCCAGGAAGTCGGACATCTCGGGGTGGGCCGAGGGCCAGCCCTCGAAGCGGGGGTCCGTGCGGACGTCTGCGAGGCGCTCGGCCTTCGCTTCGCGCAGCATCGCCGCGAGGATGCCGTGCTGGCGCGGGAGCGGGCCGATGGCCTTCCACTGGGCGTCGGTGACGCCGTCGACGACGAACTGGGCGAAGCCGCCGTGGTCGTCGGGGACCCCGAGCGCGGCGTACTGCGCGTCGAGCAGCTCGCGCGCGGAGGCGACGATCGTCTTGAGGACGTCGCGCACCTCCAGATGCCGGCTCATGGCCAGCAGCGCGGAGCTCACCGCCGCCAGACCGGACCGGGGACCTTGACTCATGTCCTCACGGTACCGGCGGGGTGTGACACCGCGGATCGGGCCGGCGGCGCAGGACCCGGACCGGTGGCCGTAGGTCCGGGGACCTAGGACGCGAGGCCCGGCCCGGCGGCTTAGTCCGAAGGGCCCCGCCAGGTTGCGGCCCGCGTCCGAGGCGGCCGGAGCGGTCGCGTTCCTACGTTGGGATCACCGCCGACGCGGGCGGACGGAGCCGAGGGGACGGTTGTCATGCCGGTAGGGATCATCACGGGGGCCTCGAAGGGGCTGGGGCGGGCGCTGGCCGAGGCGCTGGCGGCGCGCGGCTGGGATCTGGTGCTGGACGCCAGGGGCGCCGGGGAACTGAAGGAGGCGGCAGAGGCCGTCGCGGGGCACGGGACACGGGTGGTGGCGCTGCCCGGCGATGTGACCGACAGCGGGCACCGGGCCGCTCTGGTGGCCGCCGCGCGGGAGCTGGGCGGGACGGACCTGCTGGTGAGCAACGCCAGCGCGCTGGGCGCCGAGCCGCTGGTGCGCCTGGGCGAGCTGCCGCTGGCGGGGCTGCGCCGGGCGCTGGAGGTGAACGTGGTGGCCGCGCTGGGTCTGGTCCAGGAGGCGCTGCCGCTGCTGCGGGAGTCGGCGGCGGGTGCGGTGGTGACGGTCAGTTCGGACGCGGGCGCCGAGGCGTACGAGACCTGGGGCGGTTACGGCGCCTCGAAGGCGGCCCTGGACCAGCTGGCGGCCGTGCTCGGCGTGGAGGAGCCGGGGCTGCGGGTGTGGGCGGTGGATCCCGGGGACATGGCGACCGACCTGTACGCGGCGGCTGTACCGGACGACGACGATCCGCGGCCGGCCCCGGTGACTGTCGTACCGGCGTTCCTGCGGTTGCTCGACGAGCGGCCGGCGAGCGGGCGGTACGGGGCGCCGGCTCTGGTGGAGGGGCGATGACGACGGTGCTGCGGGTGCCGGAGGAGCTGTCCGCGCGGGTGCCGGCCGAGCAGCGTGGCCCAGGGCTGGAGCGGGACGCCGTACGGCTCCTGGTGTCGCGCGGGACGGCGGTGTCGCATCACGCCTTCGCCGAGCTGCCGTGCCTGCTGCGGGCCGGCGACCTGCTGGTGGTGAACACCTCGGCGACGCTGGCGGCGGCCGTGGACGGGCGGGTCGGGTACGCGCGCGTGGTGGTGCACTTCTCCACGCGCGGGGACGACGGGCGGTGGGCGGTCGAGCTGCGGGAGCCGGACGGGAACGGCACGACACGCGCGCGTGCGGGCACCCGCGCGGAAACCGCGGTGCGGCTGCCCGGGGGCGGGCGGCTGGTCCTGGAGGAGCCGCTGAGCGAGCGGGGCGAGCGGCTGTGGTGGGCGCGGGCCTCGGTGGACGTACGCGGGGTGCTGAAGGAGCACGGGCGGCCGATCCGTTACTCCTATACGGAGCGGAACCAGCCGTTGTCCGTCTATCAGACGGTGTTCGCGCTGCCGTCGGCGGACGGGGCGGGGAGCGCGGAGATGCCGAGTGCGGCGCGGCCCTTCACCACGCGGCTGGTGGCGGAGCTGGTGCGCCGCGGGGTGCAGTTCGCGCCGGTCACGCTGCACACCGGGGTGTCGTCGGCGGAGGTGCACGAGCCGCCGTACGCGGAACGTTTCGCCGTACCGGAGGCGTCCGCGCGGCTGATCAACAACGTGAGAGCCGGTCGGGAAAGGCACGCGGTGCCTCCTCGCGAGGGCGGTGGACGACAGGCGGGCGGGCGGGTGATCGCGGTGGGGACGACCGCGGTGCGGGCCGTGGAGTCGGCCGCGGGGGCCGACGGGGTGGTACGGGCGGCCGACGGGTGGACGGATCTCGTGGTGACACCCGAGCGCGGGGTACGGGTGGTGGACGGGCTGCTGACCGGACTGCACGAGCCGGAGGCCTCGCATCTGCTGATGCTGGAGGCGGTCGCGGGGCGGGCCGCGGTCGACCGCGGCTACGAGGAAGCGCTGCGCGGGCGCTACCTCTGGCACGAGTTCGGGGACGTCCACCTTGTCCTCCCGGGGGAAGGCCCTCACACAGAGCATTGCGACAGCAACTCCTGGTGAGATCCCTGTGCGGCCGATGTGAGGCCGCGCATAGGGCGCACATCACGTACGAACGGACATAGGAGAGAAAGAGTCCCGGCGCGAACGGGGCAGACGTTCCAGTCTGTCCCGTTTTGCCACCACGGGCTCCACTATCCGGGGTAGTAAGTCACACCTTTGCCACGGCATTTTGCGACCGCTAAGAATGGCTGCCGTCGCTCAGCACCGCGGGTTCCCCTCGCGGTGTTCGTGCAGGAGGAGCCGGTCTCCCCCGCAGACAAGGAGCAACCTCCGCGCTATTTCGAAGAGGTCCTACTGCCCATGCCCAAGCACGCCCACAGTCGCACGCTGACCAAGCACCACAAGATCGCGCTCGCCGGTGTCGCCGCGTTCGGCGCCGCCACCCTCGCCTTCTCGGCCGTGCCGAGCAGCGCCGAGACGGTCGCGTCCGGTGCCCCCGAGACCGCCGCCAAGGTGGCCTACGGCACCGAGCAGATCAAGGACGTCAGCGGCACGGTCACGGATCAGCTGGCCCTGCAGAACGTCAAGCTCGAGGCCATCGCCGCCAAGAGGAAGGCGACCTCCGCCCACCAGCTGCACGCGGCGCACGTCAAGAAGGTCCACTCGGCCCACGTGAAGCACGTCGCGGCCGCCAAGCGCACCGCCGGGCAGGCCGCGAGCCGGTCCGCGCAGCGCCCGCAGATCCAGCTGGTCGCAGCGCAGACCTACGCCAACAACCTCGACGGCTGGATCCGCCAGGCCCTCGACATCATGCACACCAAGGGCATCCCGGGCTCCTACAACGGCCTGCACCGCAACATCATGCGGGAGTCCTCCGGCAACCCGAACGCGATCAACAACTGGGACATCAACGCGATCAACGGCATCCCGTCCAAGGGGCTGCTCCAGGTCATCCCGCCGACCTTCGCCACGTACCACGTCTCCGGTACGTCCCAGAACATCTACGACCCGGTCGCCAACATCACCGCCGCCGCCAACTACGCAGCGCACCGTTACGGCTCGATCGACAACGTGAACAGCGCGTACTGAGGCAGCGCGGGCCTCGGCACCGACACGTCGAAGGGCGGAACCCCGTTGCGGGGTGCCGCCCTTCGACGTCGTACGGAAGGACTACTTGCGCATGACCTCGGGTTCGTGGCGGCGCAGGAAGCGGGCGACGAAGAAGGCGCAGACCACACCGAGGACGATCAGGGCGATCATGTCCAGCGTCCAGGCGCCGGCGGTGTGCGCCCACAGCGGGTCGTCGGGCTTGCCCTTGCCGGGCGGGGCGATCCTGTTGAAGTCCAGGGTGGCGCCCGCGGCGGCGACGGCCCAGCGCGACGGCATCAGGTACGAGAACTGGTTGACGCCGATCGTGCCGTTCAGGGCGAACAGGCAGCCGGTGAAGACGACCTGGATGATCGCGAACATGACCAGCAGCGGCATGGTCTTCTCGGAGGTCTTCACCAGCGCGGACATGACCAGGCCGAACATCATCGAGGTGAAGCCCAGCGCCATGACCGGCAGGCAGAGTTCCAGGAGCGTGAGGTGGCCGAAGACCACGCCCTCGGCCGGCATCGTCCGGCTGGCGAAGCCGATGACGCCGACCAGCAGGCCCTGCAGGACCGTGACGATGCCGAGCACGAAGACCTTGGACATCAGGTAGGCGGAGCGGGACAGGCCGGTCGCGCGCTCCCGCTCGTAGATGACCCGTTCCTTGATCAGTTCACGGACGGAGTTGGCGGCACCGGCGAAGCAGGCGCCGACCGCGAGGATCAGCAGGACCGTGGTGGCCGTGCCGTTCGGGACGGGCTGCTGGGTCGTCGGGTTGATCTCCGTGTTGACCAGCAGGTCCTTGCCCGAGTCGATCAGCAGGCTCACCGAGCCGAGGACCAGCGGCAGGATCACCGTCAGGGCCAGGAAGCCCTTGTCGGAGGCGATCACCGACACGTAGCGGCGCACCAGGGTGGCGAACTGCGACATCCAGCCCTGCGGCTTGGGCGGCTTCATCGCCTGCATCGGAGGCATCGGTACGGACTGCGGCTCGATGGCGTCGATGTCCGCGGCGTACATCTGGTAGTGCTGCGAGCCCTTCCAGCGGCCGGCCCAGTCGTAGTCGCGGTAGTTCTCGAAGGCGGAGAAGACATCGGCCCAGGTGTCGTAGCCGAAGAAGTTCAGCGCCTCCTCCGGCGGCCCGAAGTAGGCCACCGCGCCGCCCGGCGCCATCACCAGGAGCTTGTCGCACAGCGCCAGCTCGGCCACCGAGTGGGTGACGACGAGGACCGTGCGGCCGTCGTCGGCGAGACCGCGCAGCAGCTGCATGACATCGCGGTCCATGCCCGGGTCGAGGCCCGAGGTGGGCTCGTCGAGGAAGATCAGCGACGGCTTGGTGAGCAGTTCCAGAGCCACCGAGACCCGCTTGCGCTGGCCGCCGGAGAGGGAGGTGACCTTCTTCTCCTTGTGGATGTCGAGCTTCAGCTCGCGCAGCACCTCGTCGATGCGGGCCTCGCGCTCCTGAGCCGTGGTGTCGGCGGGGAAGCGCAGCTTGGCCGCGTACTTGAGGGCCTTCTTGACGGTCAGCTCCTTGTGCAGGATGTCGTCCTGCGGAACCAGACCGATGCGCTGGCGCAGCTCGGCGAACTGCTTGTACAGGTTGCGGTTGTCGTAGAGGACCTCGCCCTCGTTGGCGGGGCGGTAGCCGGTGAGCGCCTTGAGCAGGGTCGACTTGCCGGAACCCGACGGTCCGATGACCGCGATCAGGGACTTCTCCGGGACGCCGAAGGAGACGTCCTTGAGGATCTGCTTGCCCCCGTCGACCGTGACGGTCAAGTGGCGTGCGGAGAAGGACACCTCACCGGTGTCGACGAACTCTTCGAGCCGGTCGCCGACGACCCGGAAGGTGGAGTGGCCGACGCCCACGATGTCGTTCGGGCCGAGCAGCGCGCTGCCGCCCTTGGCGATCGGCATACCGTTGACGTACGTGCCGTTGTGCGAGCCGAGGTCGCGGATCTCCATACGGCCGTCGGGCGTGGAGTGGAACTCGGCGTGGTGGCGCGAGACCTGCAGGTCGGAGACGACCAGCTCGTTGTCCAGGGCACGGCCGATGCGCATCACGCGGCCGATGGAGAACTGGTGGAACGTGGTCGGGCTGCGGTCACCGTAGACCGGCGGCGCCCCCGCGTCGCCACCGGTGGCGGCCATGGCCGGGGCGCCCTGCTGGTGCGGGATCGCCGACGAGGCCTGCTGCCAGCCCTGTTGCGGAGCCGGCGGCTGCGCGGCCGACGGCTGCGGCGCGGGCGGCTGGGCCCAGCCCGCGCCGCCCGCGCCCTGCGCCGCGTACGGCTGCGGCTGGGCGACGGCGGCCGCGGGGCCGGAGAGACCCAGGCGCGGTCCGTCGTTCGCGTTGCCGAGATGGACGGCCGAGCCCGGGCCGATCTCCGACCGCTGGACCCGCCTGCTGTGCACGAAGGTGCCGTTGGTACTGCCGTGGTCCTCGATGGCCCAACTGCGGCCGTCGAAGCTGATCGTGGCGTGCCGCCAGGAGACCCTGGCGTCGTCGAACACGATGTCCCCCTGCGGATCGCGTCCGAGGGTGTATGACCTGGACGGATCGAGCGTCCAGGTGCGTCCGTCTGATTCCAGTACGAGTTCCGGCACTCCAAGCCCCATGAGTAGTCCCCCGAGTTGCCCCATCACAGGGAGTCTAGGGATGTCGAACATCGTCGGGAACTATTCCAGGCTCGGCCCTCTGACCGAAAGCCGGGCCTTGCGGAGTCCTCGCACGATCGCTTCGGCTCTTTCCGTTGACGGGGTTGAAACCGGGCCGGAGAGTGGTAATCCACGCGAGGGGGACAAGCGCGGCGGAGTGGTCCGGGGCGGCTGCGGATCGGGGGGCCTGTCATGAGTGCTGGTGCGTCTGGCACGGGAGTCGAGCACGTGAGGCACGGCGCGCGGCTGCCGTGGGCCGACATCCTGCTGTCCGCGATCGCCGCCGTGAGCTGGGCGTTGATCGGTATGGCGGGTACGGCGGCGCTGGGTCTGCACCTGCTGCGGGCCGACGCGGCGGGCTCACTGGGCCCGATGACCGCGGCGGTTGTGGCGCTCGGGGCGGGTGGTTCGGTCACCCCGGACGGAGATCTGTCCGCCTTCGGCCTGAAGGGAGCGGACGCCACCACGGCCATCGAGATCACGCCACTGGGGGTGAGCCTGGTCGGTGCGCTCCTTTTGTCATGGTTCTTCTTACGGTCCCTGCGCACGGCCGGAGTTGTCATCGCCCCGGCCGAACTGCTGGCCCGCGCGGGCTCGGTGGTGATGCTGTTCGTGGCGGTCCTGGGCGGGCTGGCCTGGGCGGGGCACTCCGTCGTGACCATCGACGGCGGTGCGCTCGGGCTGGACAAGGTGACGGGGGGAGGGGGCGGCGGCGGGCTGAGGATCCCCGGCATCGGTGACATCGGGGGGCTGCTCCCCGACCGCCTCGGCAACCTCGTGCATGCGAAGGCCGCGGTCGGCTTCAGCGTGGACACGGCGGCGACACTGCTCGGCGGCCTCGGCTGGTCGGCGGGCATCCTGCTGATCGCCCTGCTGGCCTCGCGCCGGACGCCGCTGCCGCCCGGCTGGACGGCGGTGCACCGGGTGGTGCGGCCGGCGGCCTCGGCGCTGGTGACGGTACTGCTGGTGGCCGTGGCGGCCGGCTGGGCGGCGGCGGCCTACGCGGCGATCGGTGACCCGCATCCGGCCAGGATCCTGGGCGCGGCCCTGCTCGGCGCCCCGAACGGCGTCTGGCTGGGCATCCCGATCGGCCTCTTCGTGCCCTTCGACGGCAGGGCCACGGGCGTCCTGACCATGTTTCTGCCGCACCCCCTGGACGGCCTGCTGAACTCGAGGTCCGACCAGTCGGTGACCTTGGGCCGCCTTGCCGACCTGGACGGGCGGGTGTGGCTGCTGGGAGTGGCGGCGGCGCTGCTGATGCTGCTGGCCGGGGTGTTCACGGCGGCGCGGACTCCGGTGGGGGCGACCGGGTCGGGCGGGGTGGGCGGCGCCGGCCGGCCGGGCTCCGGTTCCGGGGCGCTGGGATTCGCCGGACGGTGTGCCGTGCGGCTGGGGATCGCCACCGCGCTCACGCTGCCGTTGCTGGCCTGGCTGGCGGCTGTGTCGGTGGACGCCTCGCTGTCGGTGCTGGGCTTCGACGCGTTCGGGGCGGGGATCCGACTGCACGGGCAGCTGGGCATGGCGCTGCTGCTCGGAGCCCTCTGGGGTGCGGCGGCGGGAGCCGCGGGGGCGCTGCTGGCGTGGGTGACCGGCGCGGCCGGGTCACGTGCGGCCCCGGCGGCACTGGGTGCCGCGGGCCAGGACGGGGCAGGGGGCGGGCCGCCGTACCGGCGGGCCGGCGGGGCTCCGGGGCCGGCCGGCAGCGAGGAGGCGGGGCCCTACGCGCCCGGGACGCCCTACCGTCCGCCGAATCCGGACACGAACCCCTATCTCCGGGTGCCGGAGGAGCTGCGGGGGGCGGGGGGCGGCCGTGGGGCCTGGCCCGGTGCAGCGCAAGGGGCCGGAGCGGCACCGCCGAGTGGTGCCGCCGCCCCGGGCCGTCGTCCGCCGGGCGCGCCGTCCCCGGCGGACGGCGACCGGCGCGCCGACGACCGCCGGGCACCGCGGGAGCGTCGGCCGGGTGGCGGCGGGCCTCCCCGCGACGCACCGCCGCCGGACCCGGGCGATGTGTACGGCGCTCCCACCCTGGCCCGGCCGCTCGACCAGCCCCAGCCGCCCCGCTCCGCTCGGCCGCGGCCGAGCGCACGGCGGCCCGACGGCTCCCAGGACGGTCCCGGCGCCGGGCCCCCGCCGCCACCACCGCCTCCTCCCCCGTCCCCGCCCCCTCCGCGGCCGCCCAGGCGTCCGCGCTGATGGTGACGTCCGCCGGGTGCGCGGATCGTGCCGTCTGCCGTCCGAACGGATCGTGCCGTCCGCCGTCCGCGCGCCCCGGTTACTGAAGCGGGTGTGACAACACAGCCCGGATGCGCTGCCGCCACGGCCGTCGGCATCGCACGCGCGTTCGCCTGTAGTCCGGAAGCAAAGCGGCGGACACCGGGCCGACACCTATTGTTCCGTGTCCGTCAGGCGGACCACCTGCGCCGCAGGCACGGGGTGCCGGTTACGGTGGTTACACCATGAGCGATCCGCAGACCTCCGAGGTCCCCACTCTCCTCGTCAAGATTTTCGGCAAGGACAGGCCGGGCATCACGGCCGGCCTCTTCGACACTCTTGCCGCCTACATGGTCGACGTGGTCGACATCGAGCAGGTCGTCACGCGAGGCCGACTGGTGCTGTGCGTGCTCGTGACCCAGCCCCCGGCGGGTCTGGAGGGCGACCTCCGGGCGACCGTGCACAGCTGGGCGGAGTCGGTGAAGATGCAGGCGGAGATCATCTCCGGCCGCGGCGACAACCGTCCGCGTGGCCTCGGCCGTTCCCTGGTCACCGTCCTCGGTCACCCCCTGACCGCCGAGTCGACGGCTGCCATCGCCGCGCGGATCGCCAAGACCGGCGGCAACATCGACCGTATCTTCCGGCTCGCCAAGTACCCGGTGACGGCCGTCGAGTTCGCGGTGTCCGGCGTGGAGACCGAGCCGCTGCGCACCGCCCTGGTCTCCGACGCGGCCGAGCTCGGCGTGGACATCGCGGTGGTTGCGGCCGGTCTGCACCGGCGGGCCCAGCGCCTGGTGGTCATGGACGTGGACTCGACGCTCATCCAGGACGAGGTGATCGAGCTCTTCGCCGCGCACGCCGGCTGCGAGGACCAGGTCGCCGAGGTGACGGCGGCCGCGATGCGCGGCGAGCTGGACTTCGAGCAGTCGCTGCACGCGCGCGTGGCGCTGCTCAGGGGACTGGACGAGTCGGTCGTGCAGAAGGTGCGCGCCGAGGTGCGGCTGACGCCCGGTGCACGGACCCTGATCCGTACGCTGAAGCGGCTCGGCTACCAAGTCGGCGTGGTCTCGGGCGGTTTCACCCAGGTCACCGATGATCTGAAGGAGCGGCTGGGGCTGGACTTCGCCCAGGCCAACACGCTGGAGATCGTCGACGGGAAGCTGACCGGCCGGGTGACCGGCGAGATCGTGGACCGGGCGGGCAAGGCGCGGCTGCTGCGCCGGTTCGCCGCCGAGGCGGGCGTGCCGCTGGCGCAGACCGTGGCCATCGGTGACGGGGCCAACGACCTGGACATGCTGAACGCGGCCGGCCTCGGTGTCGCCTTCAACGCCAAGCCGGTGGTCCGCGAGGCCGCGCACACGGCGGTGAACGTCCCGTTCCTGGACACGGTGCTGTATCTGCTGGGTGTCACCCGCGAAGAGGTCGAGGCGGCGGACACCCTTGACGAGAGCTGACGAGAGCTGAGCTGTCCGGCCGATCCGGCCGGACACGAGGGGGCCCGCGCCGTCTCCACGGTGCCGGGCCCCTGGTCGTCCCTCGTGGTCCCTCGTGCCGCGTCAGCGGTGGCGCGGTGGAATGGTCACTCCGAGGGTGCCCAGTAGTCCGCGAGCGTGGCCACGCCGGGCTCCAAGGCCTTCCAGGAGCCCTCGTACGTCACGACGGCGAAGGCGGCGGCGGGGAAGCCCCGGCGGTTCATCCGCTCGCGGGCGTCGGTCTCGGCGGTGGCGGCGAGGATCTCGGCCAGGCCGTGCACGCCGGGGTTGTGACCGATGAGGATCACGTTCTGTACGTCGTCGGGCACCTCGTTGAGCACGGCGATCAGCTCGCCCGGCGAGGCCTCGTACACCCGCTCCTCGTAGACGGTTTTCGGCCGGTGCGCGAGCTCGTGGACGGCGAGCTTCCAGGTCTCCCGGGTGCGCACGGAAGTGGAGCACAGGGCCAGGTCGAAGGTGATGCCGCTGTCCGCGAGCTTGCGTCCGGCGACGGCGGCGTCCATTCGGCCCCGGTCAGCGAGCGGCCGCTCGTGGTCGGTCACCTGTGGCCAGTCGGCTTTCGCATGGCGGAAGAGGACAATCCTGCGGGGTTCTGCGACGCTCATGGCACCCAGCTTCGCATGAAACAGGCCATCGGGCGCAGGGAGTTGACATGCGACTTCGCCCCGTCCCGCGGTACGGCGGCTAGCGGGTGACGAGCTGCTGGACGCGCTCGAAGAGGTGGGTGACGGCGGGGTCGCCGGTGGCCGCGTGGGCGTCCGCCGGGTTCAGTATGAGGGTCAGCAGAGCGACGAAGGCGAGCGCGGGAAGGGCGAGCGCCCACCAGGGGAGCCGGATGCCGACGCTGCCCGGGGTCGCCGGGTGGTGCCGGGTGTGCGTTAGGGCCGGCATGATCGCCTCCGCTGGTCTCCGGGGTCCGTCGGCCGCCCTCGCGGCCACACCTCGAATCTACGGAATCCGCGGTGGCCGCCCCATCCGGTGATCCACCCACTTGACCCTGACCCTTACCCCCTAGGGGATGGTGGGGCTGGCCCCACCATCGGCCGCGGAGGCGGTGGCCTGCGGTGGTCAGGGTGACGCGAGGGTCGCGATGACGGCGATGACGATGAAGATGGCGAAGAACGAGCCGAAGACGATCAGCATCTTCTTCTGACCGTTCTGGGGGTTCGGGTCGAGCACTGGCATGGGACCAGTCTGGCACCCCCGGACGCGTACGGACCGCGCGGGGTGGCCGCGACACGCACCGCCGAGACCGGCGGGCCGGCGGTGCGGCGGACCGGCGGTGCGGCGTCAGGCGGTCGCGGCCGCCTCGTCCTCCACCGTACGGTCGCGGCCCGCCAGGACGCCGACGGCCATCTGCGGGATCATCAGGCCGATCATGAGGGCGATCGGCAGGCCCCAGCCACCGCTGTGCTGGTAGAGCACGCCCACCAGCAGCGGGCCGGGGATCGAGATGAGGTATCCGGTGCTCTGGGCGAAAGCGGAGAGCTGGACGACGCCCGCCGCGGTCCTGGCCCGCATCCCGACCATGGTGAGGGCGAGCGGGAAGGCGCAGGTCGAGATTCCGAGCAGCACGGCCCAGGCCCAGGCGCCGGCCGCGGGCGCGAGGTACAGGCCGGCGTATCCGGCGAGACCGCAGACGCCGAGGGCGATCACGATCGGGCCCTGGCGTGGCAGCCGGGTGGCCACGCGCGGGATGACGAAGGCCAGTGGTACGCCCATCACCATGGTGACGGCGAGCAGCAGCCCGGCCGTGCTCGCGGAGACGCCCGCGTCGCGGAAGATCTGCGCCATCCAGCCCATCGTGATGTAGGCGGCGGTGGCCTGGAGCCCGAAGAACACGGCGAGCGCCCAGGCGGTACGGCTGCGGGTGATCCGCAGGGCGGGCGGCTGTCGCTCCGCACGCGCGCGTGCCCCGGCCCGGGCCCCGGCGGTCGGCGCCGGTCCCCGGTCCCGTACCAGCGGAACCCATGGCAGCACCGCGGCCGCCGCGAGCCCGGCCCACACGGCCAGCCCGCTCTGCCAGCCGCCGCCCAGCGCGTCGGTCACGGGCACGGTCACCGCGGCGGCCACCGAGGTGCCGACGGCGAGAGCCATCGAGTACAGGCCGGTCATGGAGCCGACCCGGTCGGGGAACCAGCGTTTGACGATCACCGGCATCAGGACGTTGCTGACCGCGATGCCCATGAGCGCGAGC
This sequence comes from Streptomyces shenzhenensis, assembly GCF_021462265.1. GTDB lineage: Bacteria > Actinomycetota > Actinomycetes > Streptomycetales > Streptomycetaceae > Streptomyces > Streptomyces shenzhenensis. The sequence goes on from NZ_JAJONF010000019.1 coordinate 20,470, forward strand.
GCGCTGCCGGCCAGGAACCCGGCGGTGCTCCCGGCGTACGGGCGTATCAGCAGTCCGGCGGTGACGGCGGCCATCGCGGCGCAGACGACGGCCGCCGGTCCGAAGCGGCGGGCGAGGCGGGGAGCCGTGACGCCGAAGACGGCGAAGCAGAGCGGGGGCACGGAGGTGAGCAGTCCGGCCGCGCTGCCGCTCATGCCGAGGCCGTCGCGGACGTCTTCCAGGAGCGCGCCGAGGCTGGTGATGGCGGGCCGGAGATTGACCGCGGACAGCACGATGCCGATGACGACCAGCCGTGTCGTCCACGCGCGCGTGGCGGTCGCGGGGCTCCCGTGGGACGCCGTCGTCTCTGCTGCCGCCGGCGCCTTCGCCCGCGGTGCCGTCCGTCCCGTCGTGGAACTCGTGGGGCGGGTCTCCTTGCCTGTCATGTGACTCATCATAGAATCATGGGATGATTGGTTGTCCATCCCCGGGCCGTCCCGGCCGCGTCCGGCGGGCCCTCGCGTGCGAAGGTGTGCCATGCCTCTGAGTCATCCGCGCCGCTCGGCACTGTCCGAACAGGTCATCGCCGCGTTGCGGAACCAGATCACCTCGGGCGAGTGGCCGGTGGGCTCGCGCATCCCCACCGAGCCGGAGCTGGTCGAGCAGCTCGGGGTGGCCCGCAACACCGTCCGCGAGGCCGTCCGGGCGCTGGCGCACAACGGCCTGCTGGACATCCGCCAGGGCTCGGGGACGTACGTCGCGGCGACCAGTGAGCTGGCCGGCGTGATGCACCGCCGGTTCGCCGCGGCCGACCCCCGGCACATCGCCGAACTGCGCTCGACCCTGGAGTCGTCGGCCGCCCGGCTGGCCGCGGTCCGCCGGACCGAGAAGGACCTCGGGCAGCTCGACGCCCTGCTGGCGCGCCGCGAGCAGGCCTGGCGGTCGGGCGACGCGGAGGCCTTCGTGACGGCGGACGCGACCCTGCACCTGGCCGTGGTGGCCGCCTCGCACAACGACGCGCTGACGGCGATGTACGCCGACCTGGGCGAGGTGCTGCGGGAGTGGCTGCGCGCGGACGTCGGCGCCGAGCTGACGCCGCAGTCGTACATGGACCACACCCGGCTGGTCGAGGCGATCCGCGCGGGCGACGCGGACGCGGCCGCGAAGGAGGCGGCGAGCTACCCGTTCCTGTGCCGTCCGGACCGGTTCAGCTCACCTTCTGGTGACTGATCCACACCGCGCGGACGTCCTTCCAGCAGCGGCCGGCCAGCCGCACGGTCATCGCCGGACCGGTGTCGACCGGGGAGCCGTCGGTGTCGATGTCCCACCACTGGGCGCACTCGATGTGCAGCCGGACCCGGTCGGTGTCGACGTAGGGGTTGTGGCAGTAGGCCACCACATGGGAACCGCGGACGGTGGTCCGGCAGGAGGCACCGAACAGCTGCGGGGCCGGCTTGTGTCCGCTCGGCACGCGCGCGTGGGACCGCGCGTCGTACGGCAGCGACAGCACGAGGGCGAAGGCCAGGGTCACCGGGGCCAGGCTGCGGGACAGGCGCACAAGGGGGCCTCCTCGGCCGGGCTGGGGAGGGACGTCGCGCGGTGAACGCTTGCTCCACGCGTAGTCCAGCGTGCGCCGTCGTCGCGGCGGCGGCCCGGCCGGTGGGCCGAACGGGTGAGGCCCGCACCCTGGCGGGGTGCGGGCCTCGAGGAGTCCGGGCGGCTCAGGCTCCGATGGCGTGCAGGCCGCCGTCCACGTGGATGATCTCGCCGGTGGTCTTCGGGAACCAGTCGCTCAGCAGGGCGACGATGCCCTTGCCGGCCGGCTCCGGGTCCTTGAGGTCCCACTCCAGCGGGGAGCGGTGGTCCCAGACCGCGGCCAGGTCGCTGAAGCCGGGGATGGACTTGGCGGCCATGGAGCCGATGGGGCCGGCGGAGATGAGGTTGCAGCGGATGTTCTGCTTGCCGAGGTCGCGCGCGATGTAGCGGCTGGTGGCCTCCAGGGCGGCCTTGGCCGGACCCATCCAGTCGTACTGCGGCCAGGCGTACTGGGCGTCGAAGGTGAGACCGACGACCGAGCCGCCGTTCTGCATCAGCGGCAGGCAGGCCATGGTCAGCGACTTCAGGGAGTACGCCGAGACGTGCATGGCGGTGGCCACGGACTCGAACGGCGTGTTGAGGAAGTTGCCGCCGAGGGCGTCCTGGGGGGCGAAGCCGATGGAGTGGACGACCCCGTCCAGGCTGCCGAGCTCCTCGCCGACGAGGTCGGCCAGCCGCCCGAGGTGCTCGTCGTTGGTGACGTCGAGCTCGATGACCTTGGTGGGCTTCGGCAGCTTCTTGGCGATGCGCTCGGTCAGCGTGGGCCGCGGGAACGCGGTGAGGATGATCTCGGCACCCTGCTCCTGGGCCAGCTTGGCCGCGTGGAAGGCGATGGAGGACTCCATCAGCACACCCGTGATCAGGATGCGCTTGCCCTCAAGGATTCCACTCATGGTGATCAGTGACCCATTCCCAGTCCGCCGTCAACGGGGATGACGGCTCCAGTGATGTACGAGGCGTCGTCCGAGGCGAGGAACCGCACCGTCGCGGCGACCTCCTCGGGCTGCGCGTACCGGCCGAGCGGCACCTGCGACACGATGGTGGCGCGCTGCTCGTCGGTGAGCACCTTGGTCATGTCGGTGTCGACGAAACCGGGCGCGACGACGTTGAAGGTGATGTTGCGCGAGCCCAGCTCGCGGGCGAGGGACCGCGCGAAGCCGACCAGGGCGGCCTTGGAGGCGGCGTAGTTGGCCTGGCCGGGGCCGCCGTAGAGGCCGACGACCGACGAGATGAGGACGACGCGGCCCTTCTTCGCGCGCAGCATGCCGCGGTTGGCGCGCTTGACCACCCGGAAGGTGCCGGTGAGGTTGGTGTCCAGGACCGAGGTGAAGTCCTCCTCGGACATGCGCATCAGGAGCGTGTCCTTGGTGATGCCGGCGTTGGCGATCAGGACCTCGACCGGGCCGTGTGATTCCTCGATCTCCTTGTAGGCCTGCTCCACCTGCTCGGAGTCGGTGATGTCGCACTTGACGGCCAGGCAGCCGAGTTCCTTGAGGATGGCCGGCGGCTCACCCGAGCGGTACGTGACGGCGACCTTGTCGCCGTTGTCGGCGAATGCGCGGGCGATGGCGAGGCCGATGCCCCGGTTGCCTCCAGTGACGAGAACCGAGCGGCTCAACGGATCACCCTTTCGTTCGGTCTGACACCCGCCCGAACAGCTGGCATGACAGGCGGCTTCATCGAAAACCTATCGGTCCGGCCATCACCGCGGGCAAGCGGGCACCGACAGTGGCTGAGGAGAGTCACTGTCGGGTCCCTACAGAAAGCCCCGGCGCCGGGCCGAAACCTGTGGTCCGCGCACCCACGGGCGCGACATGATCGGACGGACAGGCCACGACAGCAGGGAGACCTCCGTGCCTCATTCCATCGACGAAGCCTTCACGGCGCTTCCGCTACAGGCCCTGGCCGACGCCGCGCTGGCACGCGCGCGTGCGCTGGGGGCCGAGCACGCGGACTTCAGGTTCGAGCGGGTGCGCAGCGCGTCCTGGCGGCTCCGGGACGCCAAACCCGCCGGGTCGTCGGACACCACCGACCTCGGGTACGCGGTCCGGGTCGTCCACGGCGGCACCTGGGGCTTCGCGTCGGGGGTGGACCTGAGCCTCGACGCCGCGGCCAAGGTCGCGTCGCAGGCGGTGGCCATGGCGAAACTCTCGGCGCAGGTCATCAAGGCGGCCGGGTCGGACGAGAGGGTGGAGCTGGCCGACGAGCCGGTGCACGCGGACAAGACGTGGATCTCGTCGTACGAGATCGATCCGTTCGCCGTGCCGGACGAGGAGAAGTCGGCGCTGCTCGCGGAGTGGAGCGCGCGGCTGCTGGCGGCGAACGGCGTCAACCACGTGGACGCCTCGCTGCTCACCGTGCACGAGAACAAGTTCTACGCCGACACGGCCGGGACCGTGACGACCCAGCAGCGGGTGCGGCTGCATCCGCAGCTGACGGCCGTGTCGGTCGACGAGTCCAGCGGCGAGTTCGACTCGATGCGGACCATCGCGCCGCCGGTCGGCCGCGGCTGGGAGTACCTCACCGGCACCGGCTGGAACTGGGACGCCGAGCTGGAGCAGATCCCGGAACTGCTGGCCGAGAAGATGCGGGCGCCGAGCGTGGAGGCGGGTCTGTACGACCTGGTGGTCGACCCCTCCAACCTGTGGCTGACCATCCACGAGTCCATCGGCCACGCCACCGAGCTGGACCGCGCGCTCGGCTACGAGGCCGCCTACGCCGGCACCTCCTTCGCCACCTTCGACCAGCTCGGCAAGCTGAAGTACGGCTCCGACCTGATGAACGTCACCGGCGACCGCACCGCCGAGCACGGCCTGGCGACCATCGGGTACGACGACGAGGGCGTCGCGGCCCAGTCCTGGGACCTGGTCAAGAACGGCACGCTGGCCGGCTACCAGCTGGACCGCAGGATCGCGCGGCTGACCGGCTTCGACCGCTCCAACGGGTGCGCCTACGCCGACTCCCCCGGACACGTCCCCGTGCAGCGCATGGCCAACGTGTCCCTGCAGCCGGACCCGGGCGGGCTGGCGACGGAGGACCTGATCGGCGGGGTGGACCGCGGGATCTATGTGGTGGGCGACCGCTCCTGGTCGATCGACATGCAGAGGTACAACTTCCAGTTCACCGGACAGCGGTTCTTCAAGATCGAGAACGGCCGGATCACCGGGCAGCTGCGCGATGTCGCCTACCAGGCGACGACCACCGACTTCTGGGGCTCCATGGCGGCCATCGGCGGCCCCCAGACGTACGTCCTCGGCGGCGCCTTCAACTGCGGCAAGGCCCAGCCGGGACAGGTCGCCGCCGTCTCGCACGGCTGCCCCTCGGCCCTCTTCAAGGGCGTCAACATCCTCAACACCACGCAGGAGGGCGGTCGATGAGCGTCAGTGCAGGGCTCGGCCGGGGGTCCGGGGGCCCGCGGCGGCAGCCGCTCATGCCGACGTCCCCGGGAAAGCACAGTCTCAACACCACGCAGGAGGCCGGCCGATGAGTGCCCGCACCAACAAGCCGCACGAGATCGTCGAGCGCGCGCTGGAACTGTCCCGCGCCGACGGCTGCGTGGTCATCGCCGACGAGCATTCCACGGCCAACCTGCGCTGGGCCGGCAACGCGCTCACCACCAACGGCGTCACGCGCGGCCGTTCGCTCACCGTCGTCGCCACCGTGGACGGCAAGGAGGGCACGGCGTCGGGCGTCGTCTCCCGGTCGGCCGTGACCCCCGACGACCTGGAGCCGCTGGTGCGGGCCGCCGAGGCCGCCGCGCGGGGCGCCGGGCCAGCCGAGGACGCCCAGCCGCTGGTCACCGGCGTACCGGAGGCGCCGGACTTCACGGACGCGCCCGCCGAGACCTCCTCCGCCGTGTTCGCCGACTTCGCCCCGGCGCTCGGCGAGGCCTTCGCACGCGCGCGTGCCGGTGGCCGCGAGCTGTACGGCTTCGCCAACCACGAACTCGTGTCGACGTACCTGGGCACCTCCACCGGCCTGCGGCTGCGGCACGACCAGCCCACCGGCACGCTGGAGCTGAACGCCAAGTCGCCCGACCGTACGCGCTCCGCCTGGGCGGGGCGCTCCACGCGGGACTTCAAGGACGTCGACCCCGGCGTGCTCGACGCCGAGCTCGCCGTACGGCTCGGCTGGGCCGAACGGCGCGTGGACCTCCCGGCCGGCCGGTACGAGACGCTGCTGCCGCCGACCGCCGTCGCCGACCTGCTGATCTACCAGCTGTGGTCGGCGTCCGGGCGGGACGCGGCCGAGGGCCGGACGGTGTTCTCCAAGCCGGGCGGCGGCACCCGCGTCGGCGAGAAGCTGACCGACCTGCCGCTGACCCTGCGCAGCGACCCGAACGAGCCGGGTCTGGAGTCCGCGCCCTTCGTCGTCGCGCACTCCTCCGGCGGCGACCAGTCCGTCTTCGACAACGGGCTGCCCGTCGGCTCCACCGAGTGGGTCTCGGGCGGCGTGCTGAAGAACCTGACCACCACCCGCCACACCGCCGGCCTCACCGGGCTGCCGGTCGCCACGGCGGGCGGCAACCTGATCCTCGACGGCGGCCAGGACCGCTCCCTGGACGACATGGTCGCCTCGACCGAGCGCGGGCTGCTGCTGACCTGCCTCTGGTACATCCGCGAGGTCGACCCGGCGACACTGCTGCTCACGGGCCTGACCCGGGACGGCGTCTACCTCGTGGAGAACGGCCAGGTCACCGGGCAGGTGAACAACTTCCGGTTCAACGAGTCGCCGGTGGACCTGCTCGGGCGGGCGACCGAGGCCGGGCGCACGGAAAAGACGCTGCCGCGGGAGTGGAGCGACTGGTTCACCAGGGCTGCGATGCCCGCGCTGCGAGTGCCCGACTTCAATATGAGCTCTGTCAGTCAGGGCGTATAACCTCGTAGCCGGTGGTCGCCCGACTACCCGAAGATCATCCAGAGACATACCGAAGATCGCCCAAGGAGATACGAGAACCGTGACGGACATCGTCGACGAGCTGAAGTGGCGGGGGCTGTTCGCCCTGTCCACTGACGAGGACGCATTGCGCAAGGCGCTCGCGGACGGTCCCGTCACGTTCTATTGCGGTTTCGACCCGACCGCGCCGTCCCTGCACGTCGGGCACCTGGTGCAGGTGCTCACCGTGCGCCGGCTCCAGCAGGCCGGTCACCGGCCACTGGCCCTGGTGGGCGGGGCGACGGGTCTGATCGGGGACCCGCGTCCGACCGCCGAGCGGACGCTCAACGCCCCCGAGACGGTCGCCGGCTGGGTCGGCAAGCTGCGCGCCCAGATCGAGCCGTTCCTGTCCTTCGAGGGCGAGAACGCGGCCGTCATGGTCAACAACCTCGACTGGACCGAGGGCCTGTCCGCGATCGAGTTCCTGCGGGACATCGGCAAGCACTTCCGCGTCAACAAGATGCTTACCAAAGACTCCGTGGCCCGCCGCCTGGAGTCCGACCAGGGCATCAGCTACACGGAGTTCAGCTACCAGATTCTCCAGGGCATGGACTTCCTCCAGCTGTTCCGGCGGTACGGCTGCACCCTCCAGCAGGGCGGCAGCGACCAGTGGGGCAACCTCACCGCGGGTCTGGACCTGATCCACCGCCTGGAGCCGCATGCCACCGTGCACGCGCTGGCGACGCCGCTGATGACCAAGGCGGACGGCACGAAGTTCGGCAAGACCGAGGGCGGAGCCATCTGGCTCGACGCCGAGATGACGACACCGTACGCGTTCTACCAGTTCTGGCTGAACGTGGACGACCGGGACATCTCGACGTACATGCGGATCCTGTCCTTCAAGTCCCGTACGGAGCTTGAGGAACTGGAGAAGCAGACCGAGGAGCGGCCGCAGGCGCGGGCCGCGCAGCGGGCGCTGGCCGAGGAGCTGACGACGCTCGTCCATGGCGCCGACCAGACCGCCGCGGTGATCGCCGCGTCCAAGGCGCTGTTCGGGCAGGGCGAGCTCGCGGAGCTGGACGACCGGACGCTGGCCGCGGCACTGTCCGAGGTGCCGCACGTCCGGGTCGCCGAGCTGGGCCCGGTGGTGGACCTGTTCGCCGAGGTCGGGCTGGTGGCCAGCAAGTCCGCCGCGCGGCGGACCGTGAAGGAGGGCGGCGCCTACGTGAACAACGTGAAGGTGACCGCCGAGGACGCGGTGCCGGATCCTGCGGAGCTGCTGCACGGGCGGTGGCTGGTGCTGCGGCGGGGGAAGAAGAATCTGGCGGCTGTGGAGGTCGTCGGTTCCTGAGCGCCGTGGGGGTGCGGGTGCGTTGCGGAGTGCCGGCGGGTTGTGGCTGGTCGCGCAGTTCCCCGCGCCCCTTGACGGGGCGCTCTCAGACGCGCTGTTTCCGCTTCCCCAGGGTCGCCATGTAGGCCATGTCGCCCAGGGCCACGATGATGATCGCCGCCACCAGCTGGAACAGGTGGCGGGTCCAGTCGATGCCCGGTGTCGCCGCCACGCCCACCGCGCGGGCGATCGCGTTGCCGGCGATGGCGCCCAGCATGCCGAAGATGGTCGTCAGCCAGAGCGGGCTGTGCTGCTTGCCCGGGATGACCGCCTTGGCGATCAGGCCCAGCACGAAACCCACGATGATCGCCCACAACCAGCCCATGGCTGCCTCCTCGTACGGCTCGACGTGAGCATTACGCCAAGTCTCGGCCCGTACGCCGTACGGCGCATGTCGGTACGGCCGTACGTGCTATGACGCAGGGCGTTCGCGCAGGCGGGCGGGCGACCCGGTCTCGAAGGCGGCGCAGGCGCGGCGTACCGTGGAAAGCGTCCTGGCCCGGTTCCCCGAGCGGGTGCGGACCGGACCGGGAAGGGACGCGGAGAGTCCGATGCGGGCGGATGGTGGAATGTGATGCGGAAGCAGCGCGGCGACGGCAACGTCCAGGTGTTCCGGATCACCGGAGCCCGCACCGGCCTGGCGGAGGACGTGCGCGGCCGGCAGCGGCGGTACGTCATCTCGATGACCGTCCGGACCATGTCGGTGATCCTCGCGGTGACGTTGTGGAACGTCGAGCGGTATGTCGCGGTCGTGGCTCTGGTGCTCGGGGCGGTGCTCCCCTACATCGCCGTCGTCATCGCCAACGCCGGTCGGGAACGGCCGCCGTCGCTTCCGTCGACCTTCGGGGTCGCGCCGACCCGGCTGGTGATCTCGCCGCCGCGGGCGGAGACGGCGAGGGCGGAATCCGTCCCGGAGGACGTGGCGAAGGACCCGGCGGCGGGGGCGGTGAGCGGGGAGCGGCCGGAGCCGGTCTGAGCGCCGGCGCCCCGGCCCGGACGGGCGGCGACCGGGCGCGAAGCTCAAGAAAAGCTCAGATGGATCGTGCTGTTCCAGTGCCGGGCCGAGGGTGACCCGTGACATACTGCGTACGCGCTCCGCATCCCCCGTCGGAGCGACGGACCGACGCCGGGCAGCTCCCCCCGTGGCTGCTCGGCGTCGCCCTTTCAGGGGGACGACCGCACGGCAACCCCGGCTGGGGCCTCGGCTAAGGTCGACGACGTGATCCCGAACGCCCCTGGTTCCGAAACCGGCTCCCCCGTCTGCTCCGCGAAGGGCTGTCGCGCCGACGCGGTGTGGGTGCTGGCGTGGAACAACCCGAAGATCCATACGCCGCAGCGGCGCAAGACGTGGCTCGCCTGCGAGGAGCACCGGGAGCATCTCTCGCAGTTCCTGGGGATGCGGGGCTTCCTGAAGGATGTCGTGTTGCTGCGGGAGTGGGAGTCCAGTGAGTCACCTGAGCAGGACGAGTAGGCCCAGCTAGCCTCCGATCGCGGACATCGGCCGGTCCGGCTGCACGAACGTCGGATCGTCCAGTCCCGCGCCCGCCTTCTTCCCCCACATCGCCAGCCGCCAGATGCGGGCGATCTCCTCATCCGCCGCACCCGAGCGGAGCGCACCGCGCAGGTCCGTCTCCTCACGGGCGAACAGGCAGGTCCGTATCTGGCCGTCGGCCGTGAGGCGGGTGCGGTCGCAGGCCGCGCAGAACGGGCGGGTCACCGAGGCGATGACGCCGACCCGGTGCGGGCCGCCGTCGACCAGCCAGCGCTCCGCCGGCGCCGAGCCGCGCTCGTCCGTGCCCTCGGGGGTGAGGTCGAAGCGGGTACGGAGCGAGGCGAGGATGTCCCCGGCCGTCACCATGCTGTCGCGCTTCCAGCCGTGCTGGGCGTCGAGGGGCATCTGCTCGATGAAGCGCAGCTCGTAGTCGTGGGCCACCGCCCAGGCGAGGAGGTCGGGGGCCTCGTCCTCGTTCAGGCCGGGCATCAGGACCGTGTTGACCTTGACCGGGGTGAGGCCGGCGTCGCGGGCGGCCCGGAGGCCGTCGAGGACGTCGTGGTGGCGGTCGCGGCGGGTGAGGGTCTTGAAGACGTCCGGGCGGAGGGTGTCCAGGGAGACGTTGACCCGGTCCAGGCCGGCCGTCTTGAGGGCCGTCGCGGTGCGGCGCAGGCCGATGCCGTTGGTCGTCAGGGACATCCGGGGGCGGGGAGTCAGGGCCGCCACCCGCTCCACGATGCCGACCAGGCCGGGACGCAGCAGCGGCTCACCACCGGTGAAGCGGACCTCCTCGACGCCCAGCACGCGGACGGCGATGTCGATCAGCCGGACGATCTCGTCGTCCGTGAGCAGGTCGGGCTTGGCCAGCCACTGCAGCCCTTCCTCGGGCATGCAGTACGTACAGCGCAGATTGCACCGGTCGGTCAGCGAGACTCTCAGGTCGGTCGCCACCCGGCCGTAGGTGTCGATGAGCACGCGGGCCCCCTCCCTCGTTCCGGACCAGATCTTCACCGTCACCCGCGAGCCTACGTGACGGCACTGACATCGCGAGAGGCTCGATGCCACGAGGCACGACGCGGCCGCGTCGTGGGATCCTGCGATCCCGTCGACGCGGCCAGTCGTACGGAACTCAGTGGGCGCCGGTGCCGGTCAGGGACCGCACCTCCAGCTCCGCGTACTTGGCGGCGTCCGGGACCTCCTTCGACAGCAGAGTGCCCACGATGCCGAGAAGGAATCCGACCGGGATCGAGATGATGCCGGGGTTCTCCAGCGGGAACCAGTGGAAGTCGACGCTCGGGAACATCGACGTCTCCTTGCCGGACACCACCGGCGAGAACAGCACCAGGCCGACCGCGGTGACCAGGCCGCCGTAGATCGACCAGAGGGCTCCGGCGGTGGTGAACCGCTTCCAGAAGAGGCTGTAGAGGATGGTCGGGAGGTTGGCCGAGGCGGCGACCGCGAAGGCGAGGGCGACCAGGCCGGCGACGTTCAGGTCGCGGGCGAGGGCGCCGAGGACGACGGAGACGGCGCCGATGCCGACGGTGGCCCAGCGGGCCGCGTTGATCTCCTGCTTCTCGGTGGCCTGACCCTTCTTGATGACGTTGGCGTAGATGTCGTGCGCGAAGGACGACGAGGACGCCAGGGTGAGGCCCGCGACCACCGCGAGGATCGTCGCGAAGGCCACCGCCGAGATCGTGGCCAGCAGGACCGCGCCCCAGTTGGAGTCGACGCCGCCCAGGTGGAGGGCGAGGAGGGGGGCCGCGGTGTTGCCGGACTTGTTGGAGGCGATGATCTCGTCCGGCTTGATCAGCGCGGCCGCGCCGAAGCCGAGGGCGAGGGTCATCAGGTAGAAGGCGCCGATCAGGCCGATCGCCCAGAGGACCGACTTCCGGGCCGCCTTCGCGGTGGGCACGGTGTAGAAGCGGATCAGGATGTGCGGCAGGCCGGCGGTGCCGAGGACCAGGGCGATGCCGAGGGAGAGGAAGTCCAGCTTGCTGGTGCCCGTGGCGCCGTACTTCAGGCCGGGTTCCAGGAAGGCGGACCCCTTGCCGCTGTTGTCGGCGGCCTTGCCGAGCAGGTCGGAGAGGTTGAAGTTGAACTTGGCCAGGACCATGAAGGTCAGCAGCAGGGCGCCCGCGATGAGCAGCACGGCCTTGACCATCTGGACCCAGGTGGTGCCCTTCATGCCGCCGATGGTGACGTAGACGATCATCAGGACGCCGACGAGGGCGACAATACCGATCTTGCCGCCGTCGCTGGTGATGCCGAGGAGAAGGGAGACGAGGACGCCCGCTCCCGCCATCTGGGCCAGCAGGTAGAAGATCGAGACGACGATGGTGGAGGTGCCGGCGGCGGTGCGGACCGGGCGCTGGCGCATGCGGTAGGCCAGCACGTCGCCCATGGTGTAGCGGCCGGAGTTGCGCAGCGGCTCGGCGACCAGGAGCAGGGCGACCAGCCAGGCGACCAGGAAGCCGATGGAGTACAGGAAGCCGTCGTAGCCGAAGAGGGCGATGGCGCCGGCGATGCCGAGGAAGGACGCGGCGGACATGTAGTCGCCGGAGACGGCGAGGCCGTTCTGGAAGCCGGTGAACTGGCGGCCGCCCGCGTAGAAGTCGGCGGCGTCCTTCGTCTGGCGGCCCGCCCAGATGGTGATGACGAGGGTCACGGCGACGAACACCGCGAACAGGGTGATGATCAGCGGCCGGTGTTCGCTGGCCTCGCCGGCCGCCAGCGTGATCGCGGGGCTCATGCGCCGCCCTCCATCCGGGACTTGATGGCCTCGGCCTTGGGGTCGAGCTTGGCGGCCGCGTGCCGGGCGTACCACCAGGCGATGAGGAAGGTGGTGAGGAACTGGGCGAGGCCGAGGACCAGGGCCACGTTGATGTTGCCGACGACCTTCGTGCCCATGAAGTCGTCCGCGTAGTTGGAGAGCAGGACGTACAGCAGGTACCAGGCGATGAAGGCGAAGGTCAGCGGGAAGGCGAAGGAGCGGTGGGAGTGCCGCAGTTCGGCGAACTCCGGACTCTGCTGCACCTCGGCGAACTCCTCGCCGGAGGGTTGCGGGGTCTGCGTGTTCGAGGGCGGTGGTGTCTCGGTGGCCACGGAGTCTCCTCGCGATACGGACATGCGGATTCTGACCTCACAGACAGGCGGATCACTCACCGATGGTGACCTGGCGGCTCCGGTAGGTGATTCCGACGGGGAGCCTCGATCCTGCTGTGGCTCCCTCCTCAAGGTCACGGCGCCACGCGTGGGCAGGTTCAACTCGCCCCGGTTCTTTCGGAAGTCGTCGCGGCAAGTCCCCTCCGGTCATTGCTGGCCGGTGAGTGCGGGGGATAGCTTCGGCCCAGCACCATTCGCCATGTACCTGCCCAGGCGGCATCTCCTGAGCGGTTCCGTTGTCGGTCGATGTCTTTCCGCTGATGTTCCGGACGATGTGGAGACCCATGGCTCATCCGCGTTCCAGTCGCGGGGAGGCGCTCGCCGTCCCGGTCGTCCTGCCGCTGACCGCCCCGCTCGGACTCCTGCCGACGGTGGCTTCCGCGGCCCCGTCGGCCACCCGGGTGACGCCGGCGGCGGACGGCGACGGCGTCGTCGACGCCGTCCGCGCGGGCGGCAGGCGCGCCAACGACTTCTACGGCTCCATGTCGTCGACACGCTCCGCGCGGTCAAGTGACCACCGGCCGGCCAGCAGGTACTGAAGAGCAGGACTTCCCGCACGGCACGCCCGTTCCGCCAACGAACTGGAGACCTCAGATGACCGCGCCCCAGCCGCGCCACCGTCGTGTCCTCGCCCTCCCGCTCGGCATGGCCATGGCCACGGCCCTCGCCTTCCTGCCCGGCATCTCGGCGTCCGCCGCCGACAACGGCGCGTCCGTGTCCGCGGCCGCGGCCGACGCCGGCGGCCCGACGTCGCTCAGCTATGTCGTCAACGTCCGTCCCGGACACGGCACTTCCGAACGCGTCCAGCGGGCGATCGAGCGGGCCGGCGGTTCGGTGGTGATCGCGTACGACGAGATCGGCGTGATCGTCGCCCACTCCTCGAACCCGGACTTCGCCGTGACCATCCGAAAGGTGCCCGGCGTGGACTCGGCCGGGAACACCCGCAACGCGCCGCTGCCCGCGCAGTCGACCACCGACGTCGGCACCCCGGAGGTGCTCAGCTCCGAGCAGGTGTCGGCGGCGGACGCCCAGGCGACCGACGGGCAGGACCCGTTGGAGCCGCTGCAGTGGGACCTGCCCGCCATCAAGGCGGACAAGGCGCACGAGAAGACCCTGGGCAGCCCGAAGGTCACCGTCGCCGTCATCGACACGGGCGTCGACGACACCCACCCCGACATCGCCCCGAACTTCGACGCCGCCGCGTCCACCAACTGCGTCTCGGGCAAGCCGGACACCACCTACGGCGCCTGGCGGCCCACCGCGGCGGAGAGCCCGCACGGCACGCACGTGGCGGGCGAGATCGCGGGTGCCCGGAACGGGATCGGCATCACCGGTGTCGCGCCGGGCGTCAAGGTGGCCGGCATCAAGGTCGCCACCACCGCCGGGTACTTCTACACCGAGGCCGTGGTGTGCGGCTTCGTGTGGGCGGCCGAGCACCACGTCGACGTCACCAACAACAGCTATTACACCGACCCCTGGTACTTCAACTGCACCGACGACCCGAACCAGAAGGCGCTCGTCGACGCCATCACCCGCGCCTCGCAGTTCGCCGAGCGCAAGGGCACGGTCAATGTGGCCGCGGCCGGCAACGAGAGCTACGACCTGGCCTCCCACTCCATCACCGACCCGGTCTCGCCGAACGACGGCACGCCCACCGACCGGGTGATCGACCCGCACAAGTGCTTCGACATCCCGACCCAGCTGCCGGGTGTCGTCACGGTCGCGGCGACCGGTGCGAAGGGCCTCAAGTCGTCGTTCTCCAACTACGGCCTCGGGGTCATCGACATCGCCGCGCCCGGCGGCGACTCGACGGCCTACCAGGCACCGGAACCCCCTGCCACCAGCGGCCTGATCCTGGGCCCGCTGCCGGGCGGCAGGTGGGGCTACATGGCGGGTACGTCGATGGCGACCCCGCATGTCGTCGGCGTCGCCGCATTGATCAAGTCAACCCATCCGCACGCCTCCGCCGCCCGGGTGAAGGCCCTGCTGTACGCCGAGGCGACCGCCACGCCGTGCACCGACCCGTACGACATCAACGGCGACGGCAAGATCGACGCGGTGTGCGAGGGCTCCAAGAACCACAACGGCTTCTACGGCTGGGGGACGGCCGACGCGCTGGCGGCGGTGACCAGGTAGCCGCCTGGCCTCACGTACATATATTGATCCAGTCAATAATGCATAGTACAGTCATGACTGGAATCAAGTATGCGTGGTCCGCGCTGGGCGGCGATCCGTCGCTGCCCGGGCGGGTCACGACCGTGACGCGCGCGGGCACCCTTCCCGCACGGCTTCCGGTGCGCCGGTTCGCCCGCGCCTGTGTCGGCGTGTGCGCGCTGGCCGCCGCCGAACTGGGAGCACGGCGGACCGGGGCGGCCACGCTCCCCGGGGTCCGGGTGGACGACGGAGCCGTGGCGACGGCGTTCACCAGTGAGCGGCACCTGCTGGTCGACGGGCGGGCGCCCGTGCAGTTCGCCCCGCTGTCCCGGTTCTGGCGCGCGGCCGACGGGTGGGTGCGCACGCACGCCAACTACCCGCATCACAGGGCCCGGTTGCTGGACGCGCTGGGCCTGCCGGAGGACGCCCTCCCCGAGGACGTGGCGGCCCGGATCGCCGGGCGGCCCGCGCTGGAGGTCGAGGACGCGGTGTACGGTGCCGGCGGACTCGCCGTGGCACTGCGCTCGCCCGGGGAGTGGGCCGCGCACGAGCAGGCCGTCGCGGTGGCCGCACGCCCCCTGGTCGAGCGCGGTCGCCCGGACACGGCGCACGCGCGTGTGCTCCCACCGCTCGGCGCCGGTGCCACTCCCCTGCTGCCCGCGGCCGGTCTGCGCGTCCTGGACCTGACCCGGGTCCTGGCCGGCCCGGTCGCCACCCGCACCCTCGGGCTGCTGGGCGCGGACGTCCTGCGCCTGGACGCGCCGTGGCTGCCCGAACTGCCCGACCAGCACGCCGACACGGGCTTCGGGAAGCGTTCGGCGACGCTCGACCTGACGACCGACCGGGCCGCCTTCGAGGAGCTGCTGGCCTCGGCGGACGTCGTGGTCACCGGCTACCGGCCGGGCGCCCTGGACCGGTTCGGACTCTCGCCCGAGGCGCTGGCCGAGCGGCGGCCCGGGGTGGTCGTGGCCCAGGTGTCGGCGTGGGGCGCGTACGGACCCTGGGCCGGGCGGCGCGGCTTCGACAGCCTGGTGCAGGTCGCCACGGGCATCGCGGAGATCGAGGGCGCGGCGGACCGGCCGGGCGCGCTGCCCGCGCAGGCGCTGGACCATGGCACCGGATACCTGCTGGCGGCCGGCGTGCTGCGGGCGCTGACCGAGCAGTCGTACGACGGCGGCAGCAGGTTCGTGCGGCTGGCTCTGGCACGGACCGCGCGGTGGCTCATGGAGGAGACGGTGGAGACCGAGGAGGAGAGGACGGAGGCCGAGGCGGCGCACAAGGCGCAGGACAAGGCGGCGGAGTCCGTGCCGGAGGGCGGCGGGGCGTACGAGGGTCCGGACGCCTGGCTCGCCGAGACGGACAGCGCGCTC
Source organism: Streptomyces shenzhenensis (assembly GCF_021462265.1). Taxonomy (GTDB): domain Bacteria; phylum Actinomycetota; class Actinomycetes; order Streptomycetales; family Streptomycetaceae; genus Streptomyces; species Streptomyces shenzhenensis. Next base: position 36,488 of record NZ_JAJONF010000019.1, read on the forward strand.
GGGCGGCTGCGCTACGCGCGCCCGCCGTTGTCCTTCGCGGACGGCCCGGCCGACTGGGCACGGCCACCGGTGCCGTGGGGGTCGGCCCCGCCCCGGTGGGCACAGCCGCCCGGCCCGAAGGCAAGGGCGGACCTGGCACGTCGGACGTGAACGCGCGGGGCAGGGTCGCCGGAACCACACGAAGGGGTGGTATGCCGGTCCGTCAGCTGTTTACGCCCCCGCGCGGCCCGAGGTGGCGGTGCTGGGGGTGGTGGTCGCGGTGTCGGGGGTGCTGACGGCGCTGCCGCTGCCGATCAGATGGACTTGATCAAGTGTTGACCGGGGCGTTGACTCAGCCGTTCGTGACGAGCACCTTCAGCGCGGTGCGCTCGTCCATCGCCTTGTAGCCCTCGGGCACACCCTCGATGCCGACGGTCAGGTCGAAGACCGGCGACGGGTCGATCCTGCCGTCGAGGACATCGGGCAGCAGGTCGGGGATGTAGGCGCGGACCGGCGCGACACCGCCGCGCAAGGCGATGTTCCGGTCGAACATGACACCGAGGTCCAAGCCGGTGCCACTGCCGTGCGGGACGCCGACGAAGCCGATCGCCCCGCCGTCACGGGTGATCTCGACGGCCGTCCGCATGGACTGCTCGGTGCCCACGGCCTCGACGACGGCGTGCGCGCCCTGGCCCCTGGTGAGTTCGCGTACGGCGTCCACGGCCGCGTCGCCGCGTTCGCCGACGACGTCGGTGGCGCCGAAGCGGCGCGCGATGTCGGTGCGGACCTGGTGCCGGCCCAGCGCGATGATCCGCTCGGCGCCCAGCCGCTTCGCGGCCAGGACGGCGCACAGGCCGACCGCGCCGTCCCCGACGACGGCGACCGTGGCACCGGGCCGGGCACCCGCCCCGAGGGCCGCGTGGTGGCCGGTGCCGAGCACGTCGGAGAGGGTCAGCAGGGCCGACAGCAGGTGGTCGTCACAGGCCGCGTCCTTGGGCAGCCGGACCAGGGTGCCGTCGGCGAACGGGACGCGCACGGCCTCGCCCTGGCCGCCGTCGTACCCCACGGAGCCCCAGAAACCGCCGTGCTCGCAGCTCGTGGTCAGGCCCTCGCGGCAGTAGTCGCAGACGCCGTCGGACCACATGAAGGGGGCGACCACGAGGTCCCCGCGCCGCACGGTGCCCACCTCGGAGCCGGTCTCCTCGACCACGCCGAGGAACTCGTGCCCTATACGCTGCCCCGGCTGCCGGGGTGCCTCGCCCCGGTACGCCCACAGGTCGCTGCCGCAGATGCAGGCGCGCAGCACCCGCACGACGGCGTCGGTGGGCAGTCGCACCACGGGCTCGGGCACGTCCTCCACGCGCACGTCGAACGGGGCGTGGATGGTGGTGGCGCGCATGGCGAAGGTCCTTCTCGTGCGGTGTCGTGAGTGCGCTCAGGGGGTGGTCGAGCGCACCTCACGGTACGCCGAGGCCGGTGCGGACCGCGCAGCGAGGGTGCCCCGGACCAGCAGGAACTGCGCCGCCGCATAGGTGAGCATGATCCAGAAGCCGGATCGCGGCAGTTGCGGCCAGTCGGCGACGCCGGTCGCGATCAGGGTGTCGGAGAGCATGAAGAGCGCGCCGCCGAGCCCGGCGGCCGGGCCGAGCCGGGTGCCGGCCGTGTACGCCATGGCGGTGAGCAGGGTGCTGTAGCCGGCCACGGGGACCCGCAGGCCGGCGGGCAGGTCCGGCCAGAGCAGGACGACCAGGGTGACGAGCGCGGCCGCGTAGCCGAGTGCGACCAGGGCGAGGTGGCGGGCACGCGCGTGTGGCGGGCCCTGGCGGCGGAAGAGGACGAGATAGCAGACGTGTCCGGCGGCGAACGAGGCCATGCCCGCCATGAAGGCGGGGTCGGCGCCGGAGAGGAGCAGGACGTCGCCGGCCCAGCCGCACAGCAGGGCGGCGACGAGGAGCCGCGGGGCGCCGGCGCGGGCGGCGGACGCGGCGAGCAGGGGCATCAGGAGCACCTTGGCGGCGGCGTGCCCGGTGCGGAAGCCGACGGCCAGACAGGCGAGGTCGAGGACGACTGCGAGGGCGAAGGCGGCGAGCAGTGCCCGGGAAGCTCTCACGCGGCCACGGACTCCTCGGCCTGCTCCACGGTGGGCGCCGGCGCCCAGCCCGGCCCCCGGAACACCCGCCCGGCCCGCTCCCGCCAACTGCGCGCGGCCCTGATGTCCTTGGCGATGGCGACGTACTCGTGGGTGGCCACCTTGACGGGGTTGAACGTGTTGATGTTCTTGGTCAACCCGTACACAGGGCGCTCGACCTCGGGCACCCAGGACCCGAACAGCCGGTCCCAGACGATCAGGATCCCGCCGAAGTTGCGGTCCAGGTAGCCGCCCTGGGAGGCATGGTGCACACGGTGGTGGGACGGCGTGTTGAACACGAACTCGAACCACCGGGGCATCTTGTCGATGCGTTCGGTGTGGATCCAGAACTGGTAGACGAGGCTGGCCGAGGAGCAGAAGGCGAGCGCGGCGGGGTGCACCCCCACGGCCACCAGCGGGACGTAGAAGGGCCAGACGGTCAGCGAGGTCCAGGGCTGGCGCAGCGCGGTGGAGAGGTTGAACTTCTTGCTGGAGTGGTGGACGACGTGGCAGGCCCACAGGATGCGGATGACGTGGTGGCCGCGGTGGGACCAGTAGTAGAGGAAGTCCTGCGCGAGCAGCATCAGCGGGACGGTCCACCACAGGACGGGAACGCGCAGCGGGGTCAGTTCGTAGACCGCCGTGTAGATCGCGACGATGGGGATCTTCCACACGAAGTCGAAGACGAGCGACCCGAGCCCCATGCCGATGCTGGTGGCCGCGTCCTTGGCCTGGTACCCGGCGGCATCGTCGTCGGGATGGACGCGGTAGCTGATCACCTCGATCACGGTGAGCAGCACGAAGGCGGGTATCGACCACAGCACGACATCGGGCAGGTTCGGCATGGGGGCACCGTAGAACCGCGCGTCGGCTGCGGCTAGACGTTGTTACCCACAAGTATGACCGGCGGTATGCGCTTGCTTGTTGGCGATCTCCGCCAACGAGCGGCGTGCGCTAGATCCCCACCGCCCCCAGCAGACTTCCCGCCGCGTAGGTGACCCCCATGGCCAGCGCCCCGCCGGCCACGTTCCGCAGCACCGCCGGCCGCACCGCCGCCGCTCCCAGCCGGGCGCTGCTCCACCCCGTGAGGACCAGGGACGCCAGGACCGAGCCCACCGTCACCGGCAGGCGCCAGGCCTCCGGCGGCAGGATGATCGCCAGCAGGGGCAGCAGCGCCCCCGCCGTGAACGCGAGGAAACTGGCGACCGCCGCGTTCCAGGGACTGGTCAGCTCGTCCGGATCGATACCGAGCTCCACGCTCGCGTGAGCGCGCAACGCGTCCCGTTCCGTCAGCTGGACCGCCGCCTCACGCGCCACGTCCCGCGACAGACCGCGCCGCTCCAGCAGCTCGGTCAGCTCCTCCAGCTCGGCCTCGGGCTGCTCCTTCAGCTCCCGTTTCTCCATAGCCAGGGCGGCCAGTTCCGAGTCGCGCTGGGTGGAGACCGACACGTACTCCCCCGCCGCCATCGACATCGACCCGGCGAGCAGCCCCGCCAGGCCCGCCGTCAGAAGGGCGTTGCGGTCGCTGGTGGCGCCCGCGACGCCGACGACGATGCCCGCCGTCGACACGATTCCGTCGTTGGCGCCCAGGACGGCTGCCCGCAGCCAGTTCAGCCGGGAGCCGAGAGCTCCCCCGTGGGCCTCGTTCTCGTGCGTTGGTTCGGTCACAGCAGGGAGGATCGCATCCCGGGGCCGGTACGCGCAGCAGCGACGTCACCCGGCCCCGCGCCCGCGTCACCAGACCCGTACGGAAGCCCCCCGCGCGAACACCGGACTCGTCGCGTCGGCCGGCGGGGCCGGCAGCGGCTGGGCGATCTCGGCCACCGTCGGTCCCACCTTCGCCGCGATCGGGTCCAGCAGGTCCAGGTCGAAGCCGTACACGCGGGCCGCGTTGCCGCCGAGCATCGCCGCGATCTCGTCGCGCGGGACGCCGGCGAAGGCGAAGCGCAGGCCCTCCCTGGTGTACGGGTAGGTCCCCTCGTCGTGCGGGTAGTCGCTGCCCCACATGATCTTGTCCAGGCCGATGCGGTCGCGCAGCGGCACCTCGTGCGGGCGCATGAAGCTGGCGCCGACGAAGCAGTTCTCGTGCCACACCGCGGACGGGGGCTTGCCCATCGCCTCCGCCAGCCCGGCCCCGAACTTCGCCTCCGCGGTCGTCGCCCTCGTCGCCGCCAGAAGGCGGCCGTGGTAGTAGTCCAGCATGGCCAGGACCCCGGGTATCCAGCCGGAGCCCTGCTCGGTCAGGACCAGTTTCAGGTCCGGGTGGCGGCGGAAGGCGCCGCCGAAGACCAGGTGCCACAGCGCGCGGTGCGAGAACCAGGTCGTCTCGACCATGAAGACCGCGCGGGCGGCCGGTTCGTCGCCGAGCGGCGGGGAGGCCGAGCCCGCGTGGTGGTTGACGGGGACGCCGAGTTCCGCGCAGACGGCCCAGATCGGGTCGTACACGCGCGCGTGCAGCTCGGGCAGGCCCGAGCCGGGCGGTGTGCCGGGGAGCATCAGACCGCCCTTCAGGCCGGCTCCGGCCGCCCAGCGGATCTCCTTCACGGCCTCCTCGACGTCGTTCAGGAGGATCTGGAAGACGCCGGCCCGTCGGCCCGGGGCGGCGGCACAGAAGTCGGCCAGCCAGCGGTTGTGGGCGCGCAGGCCCGCCCAGCGCCGTTCGAACTCCGCCGCCGTCGGCGCGGGGGCCATGAGCGAGCCGGACGGGAAGAACGGCGGGATGGTGTTCGGGAAGATCACCTCCGCGACGATCCCGTCCCGCTCCAGCTCCGCGAGCCGCCGCGCCGAGTTCCAGTTCCGGTCCGCCGAGTCGGCGAGCAGGTCCTCGTAGGGGTTGACGTACGTCGCCGCCCACCCGTCGAAGTCGTCGTGGTAGCGCTTCTCCAGGTAGGGGCGGTAGTCGAGGAGGTCCGCCCCCGCGTGGCAGTCGGCCGAGATCACCGTGTAGCGGTCGTCGCTCACGACGTCACCCCCAGGGCCGGGAAGTCGTTGCCGGTCAGCCAGTGGCGGCCCACCTCGCGCGAGCGCGCCCAGGACGCCTCCACGGCCGCCTGGTCGGCCGGCTGGCCGAGGTCTGCGGGGGTGGGGCCGATGCGCAGGGCGAGCGGGGTCAGGCGCGCCACGTCGAAGCCGAAGGCCTCGGCCGCCGCGAGGCCGAGCATTCGGCGGGTCTCGGTCACCGGGATGTCGTGGAAGGTGCGGCGCAGCCACGCGCGTGTGTCGGGCCAGGTGCCCTCGGGATGCGGGAAGTCGCTGCCCCAGAGGATGTTGCCGACGCCGATCTCGTAGCGCTGGGCGAGCTCCCTGCGCTTGGTGTTGGTGGCGCAGACGAAGACCTGCCGGTCCAGGTACTCGTGCGGCGGACGGGTCAGCGCCTCGAAGGGGGAGAGCTTCTTGCCGCCGTGCGCGCCGAGGTAGAGGCGGTCCATGAACCACAGCAGGTTCGGCAGCCACCAGCAGCCCGACTCGGCGATGCCGAAGCGCAGCCCGGGATGGCGTTCGAAGACGCCGGACCAGAGCAGGAACCACAGCGGGCGGGCCGGCCACCACGTCACCTCGCTGACGTAGATGCCGAGATGGTCGCCGTACTCGTCACGCGGGGCCGCCCCGGAGTGGGTGAGCACCGGCATCCGGCACTCGGCGGCCGCCGCCCAGACGGGGTCGTAACGGCGGTCGTGGTACGGCTCCTTGTCGACCCACATGGCGGGGATCATCAGCGCGCCGAGGCCGGACTCCTTCGCACGGTGGATCTCGGCGACCACGCGGTCGGTGGGGCCCGTGACCGGCAGCAGGGCGACCCCGCAGTGCCGTTCGGGGTGTTCCGACACGAAGTCCGCCAGCCAGCGGTTGTGGGCCTGGGCCCCTGCCATGCCCAGCTCCGGGTCGTGGTCCCCGGACAGGCCGAGGCCGACTCCGAAGGGCGCCGCGGTCCGGCTGTCGACCGCGTCGGCGTCCGGGAAGACCACCTCGGCGGCCACCCCGTCACCGTCCAGCTCCTTCAGCCGCTGCGCGGTGTCCCAACCGCCGCGCAGCCCCTCCTCGTTGTCCTGGAACCACTTGGCGGCGAACGCCTCGTTGCGGATGCCGAGCCGGGTCATCTCCTCCCGTCGGCGGTCGCGCCCGGCAAGGAACTCGTCGAAGTCCCGGTGGAACCGGGCGTCCAGATAGGGCCGGTACTCCTCGGTGGGCAGCCCGGCGTGGCAGTCCGAGGAGATGATCAGGTATGGGTCGTCGTACGCGGTCACCACTGCCCCCTGTTCAGTCCAGGATGAAGCTTTCGAGGTACGAGGGGTTCGTCCGGCCGAGCATCGAGCGGGCCCGCGCCCTGATCTGGGCGTCGCTGTGCTCGCTCTCCGGAAGCAGCCAGAAGCGGCCCGCGCGGATGCCCGCCAGGACGAAGTCCGCGACCTCCTCGACGGGCGTGAACCGGACCTCCTTGCCCGCTTCGCGCATCGCCGCCTCCCACTGGCCGAGACTGCGGTACGGCGTCCTGCGCGGCCGTTCCTTGGCGTAGCGGTCGGGGCGGTTGCGGTGCGACTCCCACAGTCCCGTGCGCAGCATGTGCGGCCCGGGGAAGAGCACCGAGGCGCCCACGCGCGCGTGCTCGGCCCTCAGATGGGCGTACAGGGACTCGGTCAGGGTGACGACGGCCGCTTTCGTGACCGCGTACACGGAAGCCGTGGGCAGGGGTGCGATACCGCCGTCGCCGGAGGACGTGTTGACCACGTGACCGGGTTGACCCGACTTGATCATCCTGGGCACAAAAGCCTGCACGCCGTGGAAGACGCCCCACACGTTGACCTCGAACGCCCACTTCCAGTCGTTCGGCTCGTGCTCCCACATCCGGCCCTCGGCGCCCGAGCCGACCCCGGCGTTGTTGCACAGGACGTGCACCGCTCCGTAGGTGTCGTAGGCCGACTCGGCCAGCCGCAGGACCTCTTCGCGGACGCCCACGTCGACCACGCGCGCGTGCACGTCGGCGCCGTCCGCGCGCAGTGCGTCGGCGGCCTTCTCCAGGGCGGCCGGTTCCACGTCGGCGAGGACCACCTTCAGCCCTTCGGCGGCGAACCGCCGGGCCATCGCGAGCCCGATCCCGCTCGCCGCGCCGGTGACGACGGCGACCTGTCCGGCACGGAGTTCCATCAGACCGCGCTCCCTTCGCTCTCCTCCGGCGGCGCGTCGTGGATCTGGCGCGGGTCGTCGTAGCGCTGGTGGACGTACGGCAGCAGGGTCCGCGCGTCGACCCGTTCGGCGACCCGGCCGCGCTGGCCGCTGGTCTTCTCGCCGAGGGTGAGATCCAGCAGGCGCAGCACCGGCAGGTCGGCGACCGGGTCGTACGCCGACTCACGGAGGACCACCTCCCCGGTGACGCGCTCCAGCCGGCGGACCCTCTCCTCGCGTACGCAGTGCACCAGCAGCGGGTCGCCGTCGAAGCCCGAACCGTCCACCGCCGGGAGGAACTTGAAGTAGAAGTCGGTCTTCGGGGCGGGCTCGGGCAGCGGCAGCGGGCCGTCGACCGTGCCGCGTACCTCCACGAAGGCGACGCCGTGCCGGGCGAGGGCCGCGCGGAGCAGGTCGCCGTCGCGTTCGACGGTCACCTCGCCGAGTTTCTTGGGCTCGCCGAAGACCTCGCGGCCGCCGGTGAGGGCACGCTCGTGGGTCATCGGCATGACCAGCGGGTACCAGCCCTCGACCGTGCCGTGCGCGGCGGCGACCGCGAACGAGCCCGCGCCGAGCGGGTATCCGGGCAGTTCGACCTTGCTGATGCTGACGCGGGCCAGGGGCCGGCCGGCGGGCTTGAGCGGCGGTGGCAGAACGGCCGCGACCGCGTCCGGGTCGGTCTCCCAGACGGCCACCACCCCGGTGGACCAGACGTCCGGGAGCTTCGTGGTGCGGGCGGCCGCGATCTCCGCCTCGGTCCGAGCGCCGTACCGTACGCGTGCCATCCGCCGTACCGCCCTTCCGTCGACCGTCTGCGCGCCGGGCGGGGTGCACGCTTGCACCGAGCGGCAGAAAGGTCCATAGCCACGCGAAGGGCAATCAGGACAAAATCCGCGGCCGGGCGACGGGCCGTCAGGAAGGACGGATCCGCGGGACGTTCGAACGAGTGGCAGCGGGCGACCTGGCGGACAGGGCTGTCGGTGCGGGCCCGTATCCTCAGTGACCATGCTCGAAGACCGCACGACCGCAGTGTCCCCCGGCACCCCGTGGCCGGCCGCGTATCCCAAGGGCTACGCCGTCGTCGACGTGGAGACCACCGGACTGGCCCGGGACGACCGGATCATCAGCGCGGCCGTCTACCGGCTGGACGAGCGCGGCGAGGTCGAGGACCACTGGTACACGCTGGTCAACCCCGAGCGCGATCCGGGTCCGGTGTGGATCCACGGTCTGACGAGCGAGACACTCGAAGGCGCGCCGCTCTTCCCGGACATCGCCGAGGAGTTCTCGGCCCGGCTGGACGGCCGGGTGCTGGTCGCGCACAACGCGGTCTTCGACTGGCAGATGATCGCCCGTGAGTACGCGCGGGCGCGGCGCGAGGCCCCGGTGCGGCAGCGGCTGTGCACGATCGCGCTCGCCAAGGAGCTGGACCTGCCGCTGCCCAACCACAAACTGGAGACCCTGGCCGCGCACTACGGTGTCGTGCAGCGGCGGGCGCACCACGCGCTGGACGACGCGCGCGTGCTCGCGGAGGCGTTCCGGCCCAGTCTGCGGGCCGCGGCGGCGGGCAACGTACGGCTGCCGCTGCTGGAGTGCCGGCCGCTGACCGAGTGGTCGGACACGCCCCGGATCGGGTCCCAGGCGAGCGCCGGGCACGGCGGATACGGCGGCTACCGGCCCAGCGGCTGGCGGCCGTCCCGCAAGCGGCCGGCGTGCCCCTTTCCGAACCCGGGGCGGTACGAGGACGGCAGACCGCTGAAGCAGGGCATGCGGGTGGCGTTCTCCGGGGACACCTCGATCGAGCGGGAGCTGCTGGAGGACCGGGCCGTGGAGGCCGGTCTGCACGTCTCCACGAGCATCTCGCGGCTCACCAGTCTGCTCGTCACCAACGACCCGGAGTCGGGCACGTCCAAGGTCCTCAAGGCCCGTCAGTTCGGGACGCCGGTGGTCGACGAGGCGGCCTTCGGGCAGCTGCTGCGGGACGTGGCCCCGGCCACCGGGAAATGACCGCGCCGGCGGCCGTACACCCGTCCGTACGGGCCGTACGGACGGGTGATTGCGGTACGACTCGCCCGGCGCCCGCTCGCCCCCGCGCGGCCGACCGCCCACGCTGTGGCGCATGGCGAAATGCGAAGTCTGCGGCAATGACTACGGAATGACCTTCGAGGTGCACGCGCAGGGCGCGGTCCATGTCTTCGACTGCTTCTCCTGCGCGATCCACCGCATGGCCCCGCGCTGCGAGCACTGCAAGGTCTCGATCATCGGCCAGGGCGTCGAGGCCGACACCCAGTGGTTCTGCGGCGCCCACTGCGCCCGCGAGGCCGGGAAGGCCGGCATCGTCGACCGCGTGTGACCGTACGGCCCGCGCGACCGCCGGGACCGGGCCGCGGTAGGCCCTCTGGGGGACCCTCCCTCGGAGGGCCGGTACGGGAGGGGTACGGTCTTTGTTCGTGTACCGCTTCCTGTTGACCCGGCAGTGGGTGATCCTCACCCTCATCTCGCTGCTTCTCATCCCCACCATGATCCGGCTGGGGTTCTGGCAGAAGCACCGGTACGAGGAGCGCAGTGCCCGCAACCAGCTGGTCGCCGAGGCGCTCGGCGCCAAGCCGGTGCCGGTCGAGCAGGTGACGGGACCGGGGCACGCCGTGACCCGCAAGGAGCGGTACCACACGGTCACCGCGACCGGCACCTTCGACACCGCCGACGAGGTCGTCGTCCGGCGCCGCACCAACTCCGACGACGAGGTCGGCTACCACGTGCTGACCCCCCTCGTCCTGTCCGACGGCAAGGTGCTGCTGGTCAACCGGGGCTGGATCCCGTCGGACGGCCCGAGCCAGACGGCCTTCCCCAAGATCCCGGCCCCGCCGGCCGGGACGGTCACGATCCAGGGCCGGCTGATGCCCGACGAGACCACCGCGGCGAGCGGCATCAAGGACCTCAAGGGCCTGCCCGACCGGCAGGTCATGCTGATCAACAGCGCGGAGCAGGCGCGCCGGCTCGGCAAGCAGGTGCTCGGCGGCTACATCGAGCAGACGGCACCCCAGCCCAAGGGCGACACCCCGGAGCAGATCTCCGACCCGGGCAAGGAAGACGCCCCGCTGAACTACGCGTACATGATCCAGTGGTGGCTGTTCGCCGCGGGCGTCCCCTACGGCTTCTTCGTGCTGGTCCGCCGTGAGGCACGCGCGCGTGCGGAGGCGGCGGCCGAGGAGGCGGCGGCGGAAGCGGAACCGGCGTCGGTGTGAGGCTCACCGTCCGAGACGGTCGCGCCAGTACAGGAACGTGCGCTGCGGCTCGGGCAGCAGGTCCCAGGGCTGGGGCGTCATGTAAGGGCCGATGCGCCGGAAGACGGCGGCGGCCTCGGCCGGGCGGTGGATCCGGATCAGGGCGAAGGCGAGGACGTTGAGGTCGGCGACGGCCTCCGCGTGGGGCGCGGCCGCGGTACCGAACCAGTCGGTCAGGGCCGCGGCCACCTCGTCGGCGGCCCGGGATTCACGCCAGTGGGCGTCGGTCCCGAGGGACATCTGCCGCTGCCGGTGGGCGCCGAGTTCCACGCGGGCCGCGACGGGGAGCAGGGCGAGCGGTGATCCGTGCGGTGCGCGGGCCGCGGCCTGCCGGGCGAAGTCCAGCATGTCGGCGACCGTGCCGTGTCCGCGCGGGGACAGGTAGCGCAGCAGCTGGTGGTAGGCGGTGCGGAGCCAGGGGGCGCGGGTGACGGCCTCGATCCACACCGGGACCGCGTCACGGACCGGGACGGCGAAGGAGTGCATCAGCTCCAGCAGTGCCAGCCACGGGGTCGGGTCCTCGGGGCAGCGCTCGGCCGCCCGCAGACACGCCCGCTCGGCCGCACGGGCCCCGTCCCGCCCCTCGGCGACGGCCCGGGCCGACCGCACCCGGGCCCGGAGCACCAGGGCGTCCCCGTCGCCGGGCCGGTCGGCGGACCACCGCTCACAGACCGAGGGCGGCAGGTTCCGTGCCAGCACGGAGACCCGGTGCACCCGGCGGTCCCAGTCCCGTCCGGTCTTGCCCAGCAGCTCCGCGACCGGCTCCCAGAGCGGACGAGTGCGCCCGGCGCCGAGGCCGTGGAGCTGCTGCGCGGGGCGGAGTTCGGTCAGGGTCGCGTGCAGGGCGTGGTCGTCCAGCGCGGGGCGGATCACCAGGGAGGGGCGGCGTCTCAGCATCTCGTTCCCGGGGAGAAGTGGCAGGGGTCGACGAGGTCGCCTGTGGCGGCGGCCCGCCCCGGTGCCGGGAGCGGGCCGCCACGGAGCCGTCAGCGGTACGGAGTCAGCAGCACCGGCCCTGCGGATGGGTCTCGCGATGCAGCGTGCGCAGCACCTGGTACTCCCGTCGGGTCGGCAGCGGAGCCCGCGGATGGTGGCGTGCCTGCCGTTCGCAGTAGCGGTCGTACTCCGTCTCGCCGGTCAACTCCCGCAGGTACCAGCGCACCGCCCGCGCCCAGGTCCTCACGGCCCCACCTCCACGAGCTCCGGTGTCGCGTCGATACGGGACTCGACGTACGGCGCCTCGGTCGTGGGCAGCGCGGCCGGCGACCCCACGGCTCGTGCGCACACCACCGCCGCGTTCACGAGCACGACCGCGACCAGCAGCAGGAACAGCGCGATCAGCACGCCGTCGACGGTGGAGTTGGTGACCACGGTGTGCATGTCGTCGAGGGACTTGGCGGGCGGCAGGACCTGGCCGGCGTCGAGAGCGTCGGCGTACTTCGCGCGCTGGGCGAAGAAGCCGACGCGCGCGTCGCCGGAGAAGATCTTCTGCCAGCCCGCGGTGAAGGTGACCGCGGTGACCCAGGCGAGCGGGATCCCGGTGACCCAGGCCCAGCGCAGCCGTCCGGACTTGACGAGGACCGTCGTGCAGACCGCGAGGGCGATGGCGGCCAGCAGCTGGTTGGCGATGCCGAAGAGGGGGAAGAGCTGGTTGATTCCGCCGAGCGGGTCGGTGGCGCCGCTGTAGAGGAAGTATCCCCAGGCGGCCACGACCAGGCCGCTGCACAGCCATATACCGGGCTTCCAGTTGACCCGGCCGACCGGCTTCCAGACGTTGCCGAACATGTCCTGGAGCATGAAGCGCCCGACCCGCGTGCCCGCGTCGACCGTGGTCAGGATGAACAGCGCCTCGAACATGATCGCGAAGTGGTACCAGAAGGCCTTCATCGCGGTGCCGCCGAAGATGCCGGAGAAGATCTCCGACATGCCGACCGCGAGGGTCGGGGCGCCGCCGGAACGGGCGATCAGGGTCTGCTCCTGCACCGCCCTGGCCGCGTGCGTCAGCTGGTCGGGGGTGATGGTGAAGCCGAGGCCGGCGACGGCGTGGGACGCCGACTGGGCCGTCGTACCGAGAAGGCCGGCGGGGGCGTTCATGGCGTAGTACAGGCCCGGCTCCAGGGAGGCCGCGGCGATCAGCGCCATGATCGCGACGAACGACTCCATGAGCATCGCGCCGTAGCCGATCATCCGGACCTGGGACTCCTTCTGGATCAGCTTGGGAGTCGTACCGGAGGAGACCAGGGCGTGGAAGCCGGACAGGGCGCCGCAGGCGATGGTGATGAAGAGGAAGGGGAAGAGGGAGCCGGCGAAGACCGGGCCCGCTCCCGACGAGGCGAACTTGCTGACCGCGTCCGCGTGCAGGACCGGAGCGGCCACGACCACGCCGACCGCGAGCAGCGCGATGGTGCCCACCTTCATGAAGGTGGAGAGGTAGTCGCGCGGGGCCAGCAGCATCCACACCGGGAGCACGGAGGCGACGAAGCCGTAGCCGATCAGGCAGAAGACGAGGGTCGTGGGGCTGAGGGTGAAGGCGGACGCCAGCGAGGAGTCCTGGACCCAGCTGCCGCCGATGATCGCCAGCAGGAGCAGGGCCACGCCGATGAAGCTGGTCTCCACGACCCGGCCGGGGCGGATGCGGTGCAGCCAGAAGCCCATGAACAGGGCGATGGGGATGGTCATCGCCACGGAGAAGGTGCCCCACGGGGAGTGCGCGAGGGCGTTGACCACGACCAGGGCCAGCACACCCAGCAGGATGATCATGATGGCGAACACCGCGATCAGCGCCGCCGCCCCGCCCAGCCGGCCGATCTCGTCCCGCGCCATCTGCCCGAGCGACTTGCCGTCCCGCCGCATGGAGAGGAAGAGGACCACCATGTCCTGCACCGCCCCGGCGAAGATCACCCCGGCGACGATCCACAGCGTGCCGGGCAGGTATCCCATCTGGGCCGCGAGGACCGGGCCCACCAGCGGTCCGGCGCCCGCGATCGCGGCGAAGTGGTGACCGAGCAGCACACGGCGGTCGGTGGGGTGGAAGTCGACGCCGTCCTCCAGGCGTTCGGCGGGTGTGGCGCGTCGGTCGTCCGGCTTCAGGACGCGGCGGACGATGAAGCGGGAGTAAAAGCGGTAGGCGATGGCATACGAACCGAGGGCCGCGACCACCAGCCACACCGCGGAGATCTTCTCGCCCCGGGACAGCGCCAGAACGCCCCAGGCGACCGCGCCGAGCAGGGAGACGGTGGACCACAGCAGGACCGAGCGTGGGGACATTCGTGGCTTTTCGGGCAGCTCAAGGGCGGATACGGGCATGGCGGCTCCTCACCTCGACGGGTGTGAAAATGCAGGGCGAATCAGCGATGTCGGTCGATCAGCGCGTACGCGGCGAGCAGGCAGAGGCCGCACCCCGGCACCCAGGCGAGCTGGTACCAGTAGAAGAACGGCGTCCCCGCCAGCCGCGGCTCCGCGCCGGCGAACCAGGGGACCCACAGCAGGCCTGCCGCGGGTGCGAGGAGCAGTACGGCGATCGCGACGCGCCGTAGCCGGTGATGACCGGTCCGTGCCATGACCTGCGCTCCTCTCCTGTTCGCTGTCGGTCTGTGCAAGAGTTGCCCATTCCCCGAGACCGGTTGACAGCGAATATCCGGAAAATTTCCTCCCGGTTCCCTGTCATCCGTTCGGGAAGTCCGCGCAACTCTTGCGCGAGGGTTCAGGAACACCAAGGACGGTGACCCATGGCAGGTGGCGCCATGACCGCGACGTTCCTCGCCGTGATCGGCGGGGCGTCGCTGCTCGCCGTGACCGCGCGGCGCCTGCACCCGAGCGACCGGCTGCCGTCCCTGGAGGGCTGGGCACTGGCCGACCGGAGCCTCGGCCCCGTGTGGACCTGGTTCCTGCTGGGCGGCACGATCTTCACCGCGTACACCTTCACCGCCGTACCGGGACTCGCCTACGGCAACGGCGCGGCGGCCTTCTTCGCTGTGCCGTACACCGTGATCGTCTGCCCGATCGCCTTCGTCCTGCTGAGCCGTCTGTGGACCGTTGCCCGCACGCACGGCTACGTCACCGCCGCCGACTTCGTGCGCGGACGGTACGGGTCGCCGTCGCTGGCCCTGGTCGTCGCGCTGACCGGGATCCTCGCGACCATGCCGTATCTGGCGCTGCAGCTGCTCGGGATACGGGCGGTGCTGACCGCGGGGGGCGTGTCTCCGCAGGGCGTGACCGGGGACCTGGTGATGGTGGCGCTGTTCGCGGGGCTGGCGGTGGCCACGTACCGGCACGGGTTGCGGGCGCCGACGGTCATCTCCGCGCTCAAGGCGGTCGCCGTCTTCGTCTCGCTCACCGCGGTCACCTGGCTGGTCCTGGAGCGGTTCGGCGGCCCGGGGCCCGTCTTCGACGGCGCCGCGCGCCGGCTGGGCGGCCCCGCGCTGCTCCTCTCCCCCGCCCAGCAGCCCGCGTACGCCACCCTCGCCCTGGGCTCCGCCCTCGCCCTGCTGGTGTATCCGCACGTGCTGACCGCCGGTTTCGCCGCCGACGGCCCGCGCACCCTGCGCAAGGTGTCCGTTGCGCTGCCCGCCTGGACCGGCCTGCTCGCGCTCTTCGGGTTCCTCGGCATCGCGGCGCTGACGGCGGGCGTGCGGGCGCCGAAGGGCGGTGCCGAGGCGGCCGTGCCGATGCTGGTGGACCGGCTGATGCCGGGGCCGCTGGCCGGGCTGGTGTTCGGCGCCATCACCGTGGGGGCCCTGGTCCCGGCCTCGGTGATGTCGATCGCGGCCGCCACCAGTTTCGTCCGCAACGTGTACGTCGAGTACGTCCACCCGACGGCCACGCCCAAGCGGCAGGTCCGCATCGCCAAGGCCGTCTCGCTCACCGCCAAGGTGGGAGCCGTCGCCTTCGTGTTCGGGCTGCGCGACCAGGACGCCGTCAACCTCCAGCTGCTCGGCGGGGTCTGGATCCTGCAGATCGTCCCGGCTGTGGCCGTCGGCCTGTTCACCGGGCGGCTGCATCCGCGGGCGCTGCTCGCCGGGTGGGGCGCGGGGATGCTGGCCGGAACCTTCATGGTCGTGCGCGAGGGGTTCTCGTCCATCGTGGCCCTCGGCTTCGGGCCGCTGGAGGTCTACGCCGGACTTGCCGCCCTCGTCCTCAACCTGACCGTCGCGGTGGCCGGCACCGCCCTTCTCGAACGTCTCGGCGTCCCGCGCGGCGCCGACCTGACCGACCTGCCGTCCCGCCTGACCGTCAGGCGGCGCCCGGAGACGGGAGCGAACCGACCGTGAGACACAGACACCCGATGCCCGTGCCGGAGCCACGCGTCGAGCCCCTCGCGCCCGCGCTGACCGACCCGGCCGAGCTGGAACGCGAGGCCGGGCTCGCGCGCCTCTTCGAACTCCACTACTCCTCGATGCTGCGCCTGGCCGTACTGCTCGGCGCGGACGATCCGGAGAACGTGGTCGCCGAGGCGTACTACCAGATCTACCGCAAGTGGCGGCGGCTGCGGGAGGTCGAGGCGGCGGAGGCGTATCTGCGCTCCACCGTGTGCAATCTGGCCCGGATGCGGATACGGCACCTGCAGGTCGCCCGCAAGCACGTGGAGGCCCCTCCCGAGGAGGCCGTCGTCTCCGCCGAGAGCGCGGCACTGCTCCGGGACGACCAGCGCGTCCTGATCGGCGCGCTTCAGCAACTGCCCGCCCGGCAGCGCGAGGCACTCGTGCTGCGGCACTGGCTCGGGCTGAAGGAGAGTGAGATCGCCGCGGCGATGGGCATCTCCTGCGGTTCCGTGAAGACGCACACCTCACGCGGCCTCGCCGCGCTGACCCAGGCGATGGAGACCCGGCGATGACGCATCGAGATGCGACTCCGTCGCGTGGCACCAGTCCGGACCGCACCGAACGGGAGCTGAGCGAGGCGCTGGCCGCCCTCGCCGACGGTGTCCAGGCCGCCCCGGACGCCTACCGCACGGCGCGCGGAGAGTGGCTGCGCCGTGAACGCCGACGGCGGATCGTCCTCGCGGTGCTGATCGCCGTGGTGTTCGCGTTGGCCACGCTGATCGGCCTGTGGGTGCTGAACCAGACGCCGTCGCACCCGGGTGTGATCTTCTCGGGCCTGGGACCGTCACTCACCCGGCCCATCCCCTGATTGGCCCCACGTCCGTCCGGGAACCCGCAACTCCGTGCACCCCCGTATCGAGGACTACGCGCTCATCGGCGACGAGCAGACCGCGGCCCTGGTCGGCCGGGACGGCTCCATCGACTGGCTGTGCCTGCCCCGCTTCGACTCGGCGGCCTGCTTCGCCAGGCTCCTGGGCGACGAGGACCACGGCCACTGGCGGATCGCCCCGAGAGGCGCCACCACCTGCACCCGGCGCGCCTACCGGCCCGACACCCTGGTCCTGGACACCGAGTGGGAGACCGACGAGGGCACGGTCCGCGTCACCGACCTGATGCCCCAGCGCGACCGCGCGCCCGACGTCGTACGCGTCATCGAGGGCGTCAGCGGCCGGGTCACCGTGCACAGCACGCTCCGGCTCCGCTTCGACTACGGCTCGGTCATCCCGTGGATGCGCCGCTCCGGCGGCCACCGGGTCGCCGTCGCCGGCCCCGACTCGGTGTGGCTGCGCAGCGAACCGTCCGTCCGCACCTGGGGCGAGGACTTCGGCACCCACTCGGAGTTCAGCGTCGGCGAGGGCGAGCGGGTCGCGTTCGTGCTCACCTGGCACCCCTCGCACGAGCCGCGCCCACCGCTCACGGACCCGTACGAGGCACTGCGCTCCAGCGTCTCCGACTGGCGGCGCTGGACCGCCCGCTGCGCCTACCACGGCCCTCACCGGGAGACGGTCGTCCGCTCGCTGATCACCCTCAAGGCGCTCACCTACGCACCGACCGGCGGCATCGTCGCCGCGGCCACCAGCTCGCTGCCCGAGGAGCTGGGCGGGGTGCGCAACTGGGACTACCGCTTCTGCTGGCTGCGTGACTCCACACTCACCCTCGGCGCCCTGCTCGCCGCCGGCTACCGCAAGGAGGCCGAGCGCTGGCGTGACTGGCTGGTCCGCGCGGTCGCCGGCGACCCGGCGGACCTGCAGATCATGTACGGCCTCGCGGGCGAGCGCCGGCTGCCCGAGTTCGAGCTGGACTGGCTGCCCGGCTTCGCCGGCTCCAGCCCGGTACGCGTCGGCAACGGTGCCGTCGGCCAGCTCCAGCTGGACGTGTACGGCGAGGTGATGGACTCGCTGTCGCTGGCCCGCAGCGCCGGTCTGCCCACCAAGCCGCACATGTGGGCCATCCAGTGCGCGCTGATGAAGTTCCTGGAGAAGGCGTGGCGGCAGCCGGACGAGGGGCTGTGGGAGGTGCGCGGCGCCCGCCGCCACTTCGTGCACTCCAAGGTGCTGGTGTGGGTGGCCGCGGACCGCGCGGTACGGACCCTGGAGGACCGCGCGGAGCTGGAGGGCGAGCTGGAGGGCTGGCGCGCGTTCCGTGACGAGGTGCACCGGGAGGTGTGTGACAAGGGGTACGACCCGGAGCGCAACACCTTCACGCAGTACTACGGCTCCCGCGACCTCGACGCCTCCCTGCTGCTGATCCCGCGCGTCGGCTTCCTGCCGCCGGACGACCCCCGGGTGGTCGGCACGGTCGACGCGATCCGCGACGAACTGGGCCACGGCGGGTTCCTGCGCCGCTACGACACCGACGCGATCGGCGTCGACGGGATGCCGGGCGGTGAGGGCGCCTTCCTGGCCTGCTCGTTCTGGCTCGCCGACGCGCTGCACATGACGGGCCGCACCGACGAGGCGAAGGAACTGTTCGAACGGCTGGTGGGCCTGGTCAACGACGTGGGACTGCTGTCCGAGGAGTACGACCCGGAGACCGGGCACCAGCTGGGCAACTTCCCGCAGGCGTTCAGTCACATCGGCCTGGTGAACACCGCCCTCACGCTCTTCGACGGCGAGCAGGCAGGATAGGGGGCATGGATCTTGGACTGAAGGACCGGGTGTACGTCGTCACCGGAGCGACCCGCGGGCTGGGTCGCGCGGCCGCGCGCGAGCTGGTCGCGGACGGGGCGAAGGTCGTGGTGACCGGGCGGGACGAGAAGCGGGCCGCCGACGTGGCGGCCGAGCTGGGGCCGAACGCCGTGGGCGTGGCCGTCGACAACTCCGATCCGTCGGCGCCGGAGCGGGTGATCGCCGTCGCGCGTGAGCGGTTCGGAGGCTTCGACGGCATCCTCGTGAGCGTGGGCGGGCCTCCGGCCGGGTTCCTCGCCGACAACACGGACGAACAGTGGCAGGCCGGCTTCGAGTCGGTGTTCCTGGGGGCCGTACGGCTCGCCCGCGCGGCCGCGGCCGAGTTGGCGGACGGCGGGGTCATCGGGTTCGTGCTGTCCGGGTCGGTGTACGAGCCGATTCCCGGGCTGACCATCTCCAACGGGCTGCGGCCGGGGCTGGCCGGGTTCGCCAAGTCGCTCGCGGACGAGCTGGGGCCCCGTGGGATCCGGGTGGTGGGGGTGCTGCCGTCCCGGATCGACACGGACCGGGTGCGGGAGCTGGACGCCATGTCCGCCGACCCCGAGGCGACACGGGCCGAGCACGAGTCGCGGATTCCATTGCGGCGGTACGGGGCTCCGGAGGAGTTCGGTCGGGTGGCGGCGTTTCTGCTTTCTCCGGCGGCCTCCTATCTGACGGGGATCATGGTGCCCGTGGACGGGGGCATGAGGCACGGGTTCTGACGGTCGGTACTCCGGAGGCGGGTGCCCGGGGGCTGGTCGCGCGCACGCGGTGGAAGCCGCACATCGGCACAGCCCCCGCGCCCCTGTCGGGGCGCTCACCTGACGGCTGCTTCAAGTGACCCTCTCGGCACGGTGCTTCACCGAGGTCAGTCGGACTTCCGCGGGCAGCTTCTCCAGCGCCGCCGAGTCCCGGGCATGCGTCAGTGCCTGGTTCGTCAGGTCCCGCAGAGCCGTCTCCGGGGCCACGTCCGCCTCCAGCTGGAGCCACACCCGTACCCGAGGTGCCGTACGCGTGCCCCTCAGGACCGCCTCCGCGTGCGCGACGCCCTCCTGGTGGGCGGCGTCCGTCGCCAGGACCGTCTCCAGGGCCCTGCCGCGCAGCAGCGCGTCCTCGCCGTCCCCGGTGTCCACCAGGACCTCGGTCAGGCGGCGTCGGCGCAGTTGCGCGGTCAGCCACCACAGGGCGAGCAGCACCAGGAGGGCCAGGGCGGCCAGGACCGTCGGCCACCACCAGCCCGCGGCACGCCAGTGAGTGCGCTCGGCCTGGGTGAGCAGGACGTCGTGGCGGCCGTTGTGGATCCACCAGGACGGGGGCGGAGCGCCGAGGCCGACGGCCAGGACCGAGCCGCCGAGGGCGAGGAGCAGAAGGCCCGCGAGGGCGATCAGTACGCGGTTGACGGTGCCGAGCACCACGTCACCCCTTCCGGCCGGGGCGGATCACGTGCAGGGTCAGTGCGGGCGGGCGGGCCAGCCCCATGGCGCGGATCGCGTCGGTGAGGGACGCCTCCAGGTCACCGCGCACCTCGTCGAGTTCGCGGAAGTGGGAGACGGCGAGGACATGCGCGCGGGAGCGGTGCAGTCGTACCCGCACCCGGCGCACGCCCGAGATCTCCATGGCCCGGTCGCGCAGCACCATGGCGGCCGCGTCGCGGCGCAGCCCGGCGCGGACGTCGGGGTGGGTACGGCGCATGGGCAGGAGGTCCCGCAGGCCGGGCGTGACGGCCAGGACCAGCAGCCACAGGCCGAGGGCGGCGGCGATGCCCGCCCCCACCAGGACCCAGGTGCCGTCCAGGGGCTGTGCCGCGAGCTGGTGGGCGAGTTCGCGGCGCCAGCGCATGGCGGGGTGGTGGGCCCGTACGGCCCCGATGTCGTAGAGGAAGGCGCCCGCGATCACCAGGACGAGGACCGCGACCAGGGCCGCGGGGGCGCGGCGCGGGGACCAGAAGCGGGGCTCGTGGCCGGCCTGGGGTGCGGCGGCCGGTGACGGTGGCTTCTCGATGACCGGTGTCTGTTCGGCGCTCATCACGCCCTCCCCTGGGTCTGGGCCGGGTGCAGCCGTTCGACGTGAACGGCGACCTCCCGGACGTCCATGTCCACCAACGCGCCTACCCGCTCGACCACATGCCGACGCACGGCCGCGCAGCGGGCGCCGATGTCCGACGGGTAGTCGAGTTCCAGGTGGACCCGGACGCGGGCCGTGTCCTGGCGGGTGACCACGGTGGCGTGCGGGGGTACGGCGTCCTTCGGGAGGGGGCCGAGCGCCTCGCGGGCCGCCTGTGCGGCGATCTTCGCCACCACCCGGTCGGCGATCCGCAGGGCGCCGCGCTCGCCGGGCGCCACGACGGTCGGGGCGCCGCGCGTCTCACCGCTCGCGGAGGTCATCGCCGGCGGTCACGCCGGTCGTCGCGGGTACGGAAGAAGTCGCCGACTTCCAGGTCCCCCTCCGCGAACCGGCCGACGACGAACCCGACGGCTCCGAGAGCCGCCACCAGCAGAAAGGCGCCGAACCCGCCGAAGTACCCGGCGAAGCCGAGCGCCATGCCGGCGATCATGCCGACGACGGCCATACTCATGATGCGCTCCCTCAGCGGTCACTGGAGCCGGGGCTCCGGCTCCTCGTCCTCTTCCTCCGGAAGCTTCACGTCACTCACCGCGATGTTGACCTCGACCACTTCGAGTCCGGTCATGCGCTCCACGGCGGCGATCACGTTCTCCCGGACCGCGTGGGCCACGTCGGCGATCGACACGCCGTAGTCCACGACGATCTCCAGGTCCAGCGCGGTCTGCACCTCGCCGACCTCGGCCTTCACGCCCCGGGACACGGACCTGGAGCCGCCGGGCACCCGGTCGCGCACGACACCGAAGGTGCGGGCGAGGCCGCTGCCCATCGCGTGCACGCCCACCACGTCCCGGGCCGCCAGTCCGGCGATCTTCTCCACGACTCCGTCGGCGATCGTCGTCCGCCCCCGGGTCGCCGGGTCACCGCCGCCGCGTCTGACGGTCTTGCGGGTCTGTACCGTCGGGTCCTTCTCGGGCTCAGCCGCCATCTCGGTCATCGCCGTGCGTCCTTTCCCGTCGTCGTCCTGTGACCAAGGTACGTGCGGATGCCCTGCCGCGCCGAAGATGCGGCAGGCTGGAGCAATGACGGTGAACCGACGGACAGCCACGGTGCGGCACCCTCTGGGCCTGGGCAGACTGCTGCCGCTGGGCGGGCCGCACGACGCGGCGTGGCTCACGGAGGCGGCAGCGGACGCGGTGCTGCGGCGGGCGGCGGCCGAGGTGGCGGGGGTGCGGCTGGGTGCGGTGCGGATCGCCCCGGCGGATCCGGCGGACGTTACGGAGGCCGCCGTACCGGCACCGCCCGGTGCGGTACCGCCGGGCCCGCTGCGGCTGTCGGCGGACTTCGCCGCGACGGCCGCCGTGCCCCTGCCGACGACGGCTTCCGGGCTGCGCCGGGCTCTGGCCGCGGCCACGGAACGGCTCGGGCTGGCCGTGACCGAGGTGGACCTGCGGGTGACCGACCTGCTGGAGGAGGAGACGGCGGAGCCGGAGGCAGTCCTGGCGCCTCGGCCGCCGTCCATCCGGGAGGGGACGGATCCCGAGGGGGCCCGGGTGACGGCGGCGGCGCTGGCGGTGCCGGGGGTGGCGCGGGTGACGGGGGCGCTGAGCCGCCAGGTGCACTTCGACACCGCGCTGCCGCGCCGGCACGTGCGGGTGGAAGTGGCGCTGGCCGACGGCCCGCGAGCCGTGGAGGTGGCCCGAGGGGTCCGTACGGCCGTCGGCGAGGCGCTGGACGATCAGCCGACGGTGGCCGTGCTGGTGACGAGCGTCGGCTGAGGCGCCCTGTCAGGAGCGGGGGCCGGACCGATGTGCGGCTGCCGCCGCGCGGGCGTGACCGGGCCCCGCCGGCCCGCGGTGAACTACTCGCCCACTCCTGCCAGGTCCCGCAGCCGCCGCGCCTGCGCCTGCCGCTCCGCGGCCCGCTGCTCGTCATAGGTACGGTCTCCCGCGCCCCGCAGCAGCGCCTTGGTCTCCACCACCGCGTCCCGTGGCGCGGCCAGCAGCGCGCCGGCCAGGTCGCGGGCCGCCGCGTCGAGTTCGCCCAGCGGCACGGCGACGCTCGCCAGCCCGGAAGCGACCGCTTCCTCGGCCTGGACGTACCGTCCGGTCGCGCAGATCTCCAGCGCCCGGGCGTAGCCCACCAGCGAGACGAGGGGGTGGGTGCCGGTCAGGTCGGGGACCAGTCCCAGGCTCGTCTCGCGCATGGCGAACTGCACGTCGTCGGCGACGACGCGCAGGTCACAGGCGAGGGCCAGCTGGAAGCCGGCCCCGATGGCGTGCCCCTGCACGGCGGCGATCGACACGATGTCGTTCCGTCGCCACCAGGTGAACGCCTCCTGGTATCCGGCGATGGCCGCGTCGAGTCCGGCGTCGTCACGGCGCGCGAGTTCGATGAAGGTCGGCTCGCCCGGGATCCCCTCCGGCGTGAACATCTGCCGGTCGAGGCCCGCGGAGAAGGACTGGCCCTCACCGCGCAGCACGACGACCCGGACCGACCCCGGCAGCGACCGCCCGGCCTCTGCCAACGCCCGCCACAGTGCGGGGCTCTGGACGTTGCGCTTGGCCGGGTTGGTCAGCGTCACCGTGGCGAGCGCGTCGTCGACGGTGAGCCGTACGCCGTCCTTGTCGAGAACAGGAGCGAGGTCCTGGTCGGGCGAAGCCATGGGGCGCCTCCGATGTGTGCGGTCATCACGCATTGCCGTACGGCATGCTAAGTGACTGCACAGTAACCACCCGGCCGATCACTCGACCGACCGGGTGGCCACCATCGAAGCCGATGGGCCGCCCGGGGTCAGGACGCGGCTTTCTTGCCCCGCGTCGCCCCGCCACGCCCACGCAGCGTGACACCCGACTCGCTGAGCATCCGGTGGACGAAGCCATACGAGCGGCCGGTTTCCTCGGCCAGTGCCCGAATGCTCGCACCGGAGTCGTACTTCTTCTTCAGGTCTGCCGCGAGCTTGTCGCGCGCGGCGCCGGTCACCCGGCTGCCCTTCTTCAGAGTCTCGGCCACCCGTGCCTCCTCATGGGAAGTGCGCTCTGGTCCCCTCATGATCACCCCTCCGGGTCGTGATGGCCACCCATTCGGCAAGGTCCGTGAGACATCGTTGTGACGACAGGAGTGCATCCCCACATCCGGAATCTGCGATTCCGCCGTGGGTCATCCGTGCGGCCGAACGGGTTCTTCCGTGAAGTGCCAGGTCAGGCACAGAAATCGGCCGACCCCTTGTCGACAAAGGGGTCGGCCGCGAAATCGATGTAGGACACACCTCGATACGAGGAGATCTCACACAGATGATGGATCACCGATAGGCCGAATGATCCATAACCAGTGGATCAGGCATTCGATCAAACGGCGGTGACGGGATCGGAGCTCAGGCGAGGGCGACGAGGTCCGCGTAGCCGGCGCCCCACAGGTCCTCGACGCCGTCGGGGAGCAGGATGATCCGCTCGGGCTGGAGCGCCTCCACGGCGCCCTCGTCGTGGGTGACGAGGACGACCGCGCCCTTGTAGGTGCGCAGGGCGCCGAGGATCTCCTCGCGGCTGGCGGGGTCGAGGTTGTTGGTCGGCTCGTCGAGCAGCAGGACGTTCGCGGAGGAGACGACCAGGGTGGCGAGGGCGAGGCGGGTCTTCTCGCCGCCGGAGAGGACCCCGGCCGGCTTGTCGACGTCGTCCCCGGAGAACAGGAACGAGCCCAGCACCTTGCGGACCTCGACGAGGTCCATGTCGGGCGCGGCCGAGCGCATGTTCTCCAGGACCGTGCGGTCCGGGTCCAGGGTCTCGTGCTCCTGGGCGTAGTAGCCGAGCTTGAGGCCGTGGCCCTGGATCACCTCACCGGTGTCGGGCTCCTCGACGCCGCCGAGCAGCCGCAGCAGGGTGGTCTTGCCGGCACCGTTGAGGCCCAGGATGACGACCCGGGAGCCCTTGTCGATGGCCAGGTCGACGTCGGTGAAGATCTCCAGCGAGCCGTACGACTTCGACAGGCCCTCGGCGGTCAGCGGGGTCTTGCCGCACGGCGCGGGCTCCGGGAAGCGGAGCTTGGCCACCTTGTCGGAGACCCGGACGGCGTCCAGGCCGGCCAGCAGTTTGTCGGCGCGGCGGGCCATGTTCTGCGCGGCGACCGTCTTGGTGGCCTTGGCCCGCATCTTGTCGGCCTGGGAGTGCAGGGCGGCGGCCTTCTTCTCGGCGTTGGCGCGCTCGCGCTTGCGGCGCTTCTCGTCGGCCTCGCGCTGCTGCTGGTAGAGCTTCCAGCCCATGTTGTAGACGTCGATCTGGGAGCGGTTGGCGTCCAGGTAGAAGACCTTGTTGACGACCGTCTCGACCAGGTCGACGTCGTGGGAGATCACGATGAAGCCGCCGCGGTAGGTCTTCAGGTAGTCGCGCAGCCAGACGATCGAGTCCGCGTCCAGGTGGTTGGTGGGCTCGTCGAGCAGCAGGGTGTCCGCGTCGGAGAACAGGATGCGGGCCAGCTCGATACGGCGGCGCTGACCGCCGGAGAGCGTGTGCAGGGGCTGACCGAGCACCCGGTCGGGCAGGTTGAGCGCGGCGGCGATGGTGGCGGCCTCGGCCTCGGCGGCGTACCCGCCCTTGGTGAGGAACTCGGTCTCCTGGCGCTCGTACTGCCGGAGCGCCTTCTCCCGGGTGGCGCCCTGGCCGTTGGCGATGCGCTGCTCGTTCTCGCGCATCTTGCGGATCAGGACGTCGAGGCCGCGCGCGGAGAGGACGCGGTCGCGGGCGAGGACGTCGAGGTCGCCGGTGCGGGGGTCCTGCGGGAGGTAGCCGACCTCGCCGGAGCGGGTGACGGTGCCCGCGGCGGGGATGCCGTCACCGGCCAGGACCTTGGTGAGGGTGGTCTTGCCCGCGCCGTTGCGGCCGACCAGACCGATGCGGTCGCCCTTGGCGACGCGGAAGGTGGCGTTCTCGATGAGGATGCGGGCACCGGCGCGCAGCTCGATACCGGAGGCGGAGATCACGGACAGACTCCAGGGCGTACGGGTTTTTGACGGGTGGGCGGCTGAGGACGTTCCCGCCGTCTAATGCGCGAGGAGAATGGCCATGGGCCAAGTCTAACGGGGCGGCGCAAGAGCTTTTTCGGTGCGCGGATGTTCGGGACGGCCCGCGCCGGGCGGGTCGTTGCCCAGCGGTGCGCGGTGCGGAGCGATTCCGCCCAGGTCGTCCACGGCGACGAGCTGCGCGGTCCAGGCGGCGTTCGCACAGGGCTGGGCGACCAGCAGGGCGGGACCGTGACGTACGGCACGTTCGGGGCGGAACGCGCAGCCGGCGCGGGCGGGCAGCACCCAGCGCAGGTCACCGTCGGCTGTGCGGTACGCGGCGATGCGCGCCGGAGTCACGATCGCGAGGACGCCCCGGCCCAGGGGGCGCAGGACTCCGGCGCCGCCCCGGGCGCGCAGCCAGCCGGTCGCCGCGGGCAGGGCGCGGTGCCAGCGCACGGAGCGGCCGTCGGTGTCGGTGACGAGCCCGTCGTCCCAGACGGTGATCGCATGCCCGCGCGTGGGCAGCACGCTGAGCGGGCGGCGGCCCACGCGCGCGTACCTCCACCGCAGGGTCCGCCCGTCGTACGCCTCGACGACGTCGCCACGCGCGCGTGCGGTGGGCGCGGACGGGCCGGGCGTGAGGTGGTCGCCGTAGGGGGCGGGGCGGATCCGGTGGGCGCCGGCGAGGAGCAGGAGCACGGCCGCGAGGAGGACGGCACCGGCGAGCAGGGTTCTGAAGGGTTTGCGGGCGGGGGGTTCTCCCGAGGGGGCGGCCGGGGGCTGCTCCCGGACGGCGGCCGGAGGCTGCTCCCGGACGGCGATCGGCGGCTGCTCCGGAACAGTGGGCAGAGGCTGCTCCGGAGCGGTGGGCTGATGCCGGCGGCGGACGGCGATCTGCGGCTGCTCCGGGACGGCGGGCGGAAGCTGCTCCGGGTGGGCCTTCGTGGCGGGTGGCTCGGTCCTCCCGTGGTGCAGAACGGCCACCCCTCACCCCTTCGGCGCCCGGTCGGGCGCCTCTGTGCCCCGCGTCAGGCGCAGAGCGTAGCCACGCCTGACGCGGGGCGCGCGGACGTGACGCGGGAGCGGGGCGGGACATCGCCCGTTCGGGCGTCGCCCCGGTCATCGGCGCGAAGTGGCGCCGCGGATGCCGCAGAGTGGCCGCGGGGAACGGTGTGCGCAGAAGGCGGTGCCCCGTGCGGTCCGACGACGACGCCGACAATGTCGCCCGCCCCCGTCCCCGGTTCCCTGCTCACCGGCGCGGGCACAGCGCAACTGCCGTACCGGGCGGGGTTCCAAAGGCGGGTGACGCCTCGGACGTGGACGAACGGGCCGGCTCGGCGGCGCCGGCAGGGGTCCCGCCAGGGGCGCCCGACCGGGGACATGGCACGCTGCGGCACCTCTCGCCGAGCTGTTGACCTGCAACGACGGTGCGGGCTCGGGGCGTTGTCAGTGCCGGGTGCGAGACTGGGGACCAGGCCGGAACGACGGCTTTCGGGGGACCGACACAAGAGGAGTGATCGGTATGGCGGGCACGAGTGGCGGGCGGCCGAGCATCTATCCGTCGCTGCTGTACACGGACGCGCAGGCGGCGATCAAGCAGCTGACGGAGGCCTTCGGCTTCACCGAACTGTCGGTGTACGAGGGCGAGGACGGCATGGTGCTCCACGCGGAACTGGTGCAGGGCAACGGCGCGATCATGCTGGGCTCCAAGGGCCGCGGCGGCCGGTTCGACGCGGCGATGGAGGGCGCGGGCCCGACCGGGGTGTACATCGTCGTGGACGACGTCGACGCACACCACCAGCGTGCCTCGGACCACGGCGCCGAGATCCTGATGCCTCCGACGGACCAGGACTACGGCTCGCGGGACTACATGGCCCGGGACATCGAGGGCAACATCTGGAGCTTCGGCACGTACGCCCCGGAGATAGCCACCTGATCCGCCCCTCCGGCTAACCGCCGGTGTGCACCTGGAAGGCGGCCCGGCGGACGGCTTTGGCCAGTGCCGGGTCGGGGTGGGCGGCGGCGAGCGCGACCAGGACCTGCACGGTGCGCGGGTGACCGACCGCGCGCACCTCGTCGAGCAGGGCGGGGACGGTGGGCTGCAGCGCCGACTCCAGGTGGCGGACGAGCAGCGGTGCCTCACCGTGGTCGGCGACCGCGGCGGCCGTGTCCACCCAGAGCCAGGTCGCCTCTTCCCGGGTGAGCACCTCGTGCGCGTCCTCGGGGTCGATCCCGTCGTGCTCGGCCAGCCAGAGCAGGGCGTACGGCCGCAGGGTCGGCTCGTCGACGACCGCGCGGACGTCCGGTTCGGCGGGGGCGCCGACGACCCGCAGCGCCTCGAAGGCGAGGCCGCGCAGCAGGGCGTCCTCGCCGCGCGCGGCGTCGATGAGTTCGGTGACGGCGCCGCCGACGGGGCGGGCGGCGAGCCACGCGCGGTACTCGGCGCGGGCCGCGTTGGGGCGCAGTTGGGCGCAGCCGCGCAGCATCTCCTCGGCGGCGACCTCGATGTTCCCGGCGGGGCTCTGCGCGGCGACGCAGATCTGCTCCAGCTTGACCCAGACCGCCCAGCTGCCCAGCGGGGTGAGGGTGGCCTGGCCGTCGCCGTAGGTCAGCGCGCCGACTGAGGCGAGTGCGTGCAGGGACCAGTCGAGGAGGGGGGCGAGCTCGGCCTCGTCGGCCGGGGCCGGGTCCTCGGCCGCCGCGTGGTCGGCCGGGTCGGCGTCGGCGGAGCGCAGGGCGGCGAGGGGCTTGGCGGTCCCGGTGCCGTTCTCCGTGTCGTAGGGGACCTCGCAGCGCTCGGTGCGCAGTTCGGTGACCCGCTGTCCCAGCAGGTCCAGGAGCTGCTCGACCGGCACGGGACCGGCGGACAGCTGGAGGAAGGAGAGCACCTGGGGCATGGCCGAGACGACCTCGGCGACGGCGGCCGGCTCGAACTCCGCGGGCTCGGCGTGAGCGAGCGACCACGCGTCGAAGAGGGCGACCCAGCCGCGCAGCACGGCGCTGTCGTCGCGGTCCCAGGCGCGCAGGCGCCAGCCGGGCCGCGCACTGTCGCCGTGCACCTCGACCAGGCCGGCGAGGCGGGCGGTGTCCCAGTCGGCGCGGACCTGAGCGACGGTCAGGCCCAGTTCCTCGGCGGCGCTTTCGGCGGACGCGTCGGAGAGGGTGGCCTTGCCGTCAGCGGTCGCACCGTCGCTGCCGGGCCCGAGGGCGGCGTCCGCCCAGTGGGCGACGCGGGCCGCGCCGGCCAGGCCGGAGCGTGCCATTCTGGCCAGTTCCGCGGGTGCCGGGGTGCCCTCCGGCGGGCGGGGTGCGGGGCGGCGCGCGGGCCGCTGGTTCATTGCTCGGGGGGCGGCGGCCAGGGGTCGCGTTCGGACAAGTCGGAGCCTTGAGTCGCGCGGGATACGGGACGTCACGGGTGCAGTCTTCCGGTTGACGGTCCGAAAACCCAAACGGAATGTCACGGCGGGCGACGGGGCTGGCCAACGCACGGGGTACAGGGGGAGGCGAGGAGACATGTTCAGGCCAGTGGTACGGCCTTAAACGGAACCTCCGGAACCGGCCGGAATCAGGGCCTCCGGCTTGGGGCGACGAGGCACCGGGACGCGGAAGGGAAGGGCCGGCGGGTGCGGGAAGAATCACATCGGAGGCGAATCGGCGGGTGCCGTCGGCCATCGGAGGCCGAGGGGCGGGCACGGAGGCCCACACGTCGGAGCAGCGCACGCCGGGGAGCGCACGCGAGCGCACCCGGCAGGGGGGCGCGCACCGCAGCGCCTCACATCAGGGGCGTGAGGAACCGGCGCAGCCGTTCCTCGTACTCCTCCGGGTCGGCGTTCCACATCGCGCCGTGCGGAGCGTCCGGGACGGTGTGCAGGGCCACCCGGTCGGGGCGTCGCGCGGCGAGTCTGCGGGAGTACACCCAGGGGGCCACGGTGTCGTCCGGGCCGTGCGCGATCAGGGTGGGCACGGTGAGGTGGTCCGGGTCGACGGGCTCGGCGGCGTGGTCGGCGTGCAGGCGGGCGCGGCCCTGAGCGGCGCGCACCGCGAGCGGCAGCAGGGGCTCGGGGGTGTGCCGGGCCTGGGCGAGGGCGCGCAGGGTGGCTTCCCAGCTGAGTACCGGGGAGTCCAGGACCAGCCCGGAGATCCGCTCGCGCAGCGCCGAGTGGGCGGCGGCGCGCAGCGCCATGGTGGCGCCGGTGGACCAGCCGTACAGGACGACGCGGCGGGCGCCGTAGCGGAGGGCGTAGCGGACCGCCGCGTCCAGGTCGCGCCACTCGCTCTCGCCCAGGTGGTTCAGGCCGTCCGGAGGGCGTGGGGCGCCGAGGTCGCCGCGGTAGGCGAGGGCGAGCACCGGCAGGCGCCGGGTGTGCAGGAAGGCCATGACGTTCATGGGGTGCTCGCGGGTGGTGCCGAGGCCGTGCACGGCGATCACCCAGGTGTCCCGGTGGCCGGGCAGGAACCAGGCGGGCAGCGGGCCGAGTTCGCCGGGCAGGTCGACGTCGGCGTACTCCAGGCCCAGGGCCGTGCCCGGGTTGCCGACGTGGACGTTGGCGGTGAGCCAGACGTCGTCGCCGGCCTCGAAGGTGCCGTGGGTCACCCGCTCCAGCCGTCGCACCACGGTGTCGGCGGTGTGCGCGGCGGATTCCAGGACGGCGCCGACGACCGCGTGCGAGCCGTCGCCGGCCAGGCCGTAGGTGCCGGGCCGCAGCGAGGCGAGGTCGCGGGTGAGGGTGATGCGGCCGGCCGCGGTGCCGTGCACGGTGAGCCGGGGTTCGGTGGGCAGAGGCCGGCCGGGCGGTGCCTTCAGCGCGGCGTCACTGGCGAACCGGCCGGCGGCCACGCCGGCCGCACCGGCGGCGAGTACGGCACCGACCGCGGCGGCCGTGACTTTGACTGGGTGCACCTGTCCAGTGTCGGGGCGTACGCCGACGGTGGCCAGTGGAGCGCGGGACGGGCTCGCGGGAGGACGCTCGCCGGGCGGGCTCAGCCCCGTCGCTGCCCGTACCCCCGCAGCCGCTCCGCGACCTCCGTGATCTGGTGCGGGGCCAGCAGGCTCGGGGTGAGGCCGGGCACCGAGGACGCCGTCAGCCACAGGTGGCACATCCACTCCAGCTGGGCGGTGCGGTCATAGGCCTGGCCCAGGGTGGTGCCGTAGGTGATCGTGCCGTGGTTCTGGAGGAGGCAGCCGGAGCGGTCGGTCAGGGCGCGGAGCATGTTCTCGGCCAACTCCTCGGTGCCGTACGTCGCATACGGGGCAACCCGGACGGCACCGCCGAGGGCGGCGGACATGTAGTGGATCGCCGGCAGTTCGGTGACGAGCGTGGAGACGGCCGTCGCGTGCAGAGCGTGGGTGTGGACGACGGCCCCGGCGTCGCTGCTGCCGTAGACCGCGAGGTGCATCGGCAGTTCGCTGGTGGGGACCAGGGCGCCGAGGACCTGGCGGCCGAGGAGGTCGACGCCGGTCACGTCGTCCGGGGTGAGCCGGTCGTACGGCACGCCCGACGGCGTGACCAGCACGGTGTCGCCGACGCGGACCGAGACGTTGCCGGAGGTGCCGACGACGAGTCCGTCCGACACGGTGCGGCGGGCCGTGGCGACGAGTTCGCGCCAGGCGTCCGCCTCCTCCGCGCGCACATCCCGCCTTCGCGGCCCCGACACACCTGGTGTGCCGGCCCGCCCGCCCCGTCCGTCACGCTCGCCCCGTCGCCGCTCAGCCATGGCCCGATCCTGCCAGGCGGCACCCCAACCGGCCCGCGCGACAGTGCGCTTCGGGCCCGGCGTCCCGAATCCAGCAGATCACGAATCATCCCAGAAGGGTCCATGACGCGGCCTGATTGAAGATCACCGCGGCGGGAGACCGGCCGGCGGCCGGTGATCCGCACGACCGCCAACCGGTGGAACCTCCGCACCGGCGGCAGAAACGCCTTCGCCGCCGACCACGCGCCGCGGATCCGCCCGGCACGGCTCGGCGGACGGGGGACGCCGCGACCGGACGGCCGTCCTGGACCTTCCGGCAGTACGAGAACGGCGGCAACCGCCGGGTGACCAGAATCTCTCCGACGGGACGGCGGACAGGCCCCGCTCCGCCTCACCCCTTCGAAGCGAAATCCATACACCACCGCGACTGCCTCAGTTCATCTTCCGTTCACCCAGGTTGCCTACGGTCCAACAGCCAATGACTTCGAAAGATTGCCTGGGTAAATGGAAAGCTTCTCGCTGATCCTCGCGATTGTGGTGATCACCGCACTCGCGTTCGATTTCACGAACGGTTTCCACGACACCGCCAACGCGATGGCCACGACCATCTCGACCGGCGCGCTCAAGCCCAAGATCGCGGTGACGATGTCCGCCGCGCTCAACCTCGTGGGCGCTTTCCTCTCCGTAGAGGTCGCCAACACGATCTCCAAGGGTCTCGTCGACGAGAACGGCATTCGTCCCGAGGTCATCTTCGCCGCGCTGGTCGGCGCCATCCTCTGGAACCTCGTGACCTGGCTGGTGGGCCTGCCGTCCAGCTCCTCGCACGCCCTCATGGGCGGCCTGATCGGCGCCACCGTCGCCTCCGCCGGCTTCGGCGCGGTCCACGGCGACGTGCTCGTCACCAAGGTCCTGCTCCCGGCGGTCGCCGCACCCGTGGTCGCGGGCCTCGCGGCGCTGCTCTCCACCCGGCTCTCCTACGCGATCGGCAACAACGCCGACGACAACGCCACCCGCAAGGGCTTCCGCGCCGGCCAGATCGCCTCCGCCGGACTGGTCTCGCTCGCGCACGGCACCAACGACGCGCAGAAGACCATGGGCATCATCACCCTCGCGCTGATCGCGGGCGGCTCCATAGCCCCCGGCTCCAACCCTCCCACCTGGGTCATCCTCTCCGCAGGCCTCGCCATCGCGCTCGGCACCTACATCGGCGGCTGGCGGATCATCCGCACCATGGGCAAGGGCCTGACCGACCTCCAGCCGCAGCAGGGCTTCGCCGCCCAGACCAGCGCGGCCACCGCCATCCTGGCCTCCTCGCACCTCGGCTTCTCCCTCTCCACCACGCACGTCGTCTCCGGTTCCGTGATGGGCGCGGGCCTCGGCCGCAAGGGCGGCACGGTCCGCTGGTCCACCGCGACCCGGATGGCCGTCGCCTGGCTGCTCACCCTCCCGGCCGCCGCGCTGGTCGGCGCGCTCGCCGAGTCCGTGACGGGCCTCGGCGACTGGGGCACCGCGCTCGTCGCCGTCTTCCTGGTGGCCGCCGCCGCCGCGATCTGGAAGCTGTCCCGCCGCGAGGTCGTGCACAGCGGCAACGTCAACGCCACCGACGCCGACGAGCCGGCCGGCGTGGTGACCACGGCGATCGCCGCCGTGACGCCGCCGCCCGCCGGCCCGGTCGCCGACGGCCTCACCGCCACCATCCCCGCCCCGGCCGCCCTCCCCACCCCGGCACCCGCCGCTCCCGCGACCGACCCGGCCGCCACCGTCTGACCCCCGAGGAAGAAGCGACATGAACATCGACTGGGCAGCCATCGGCTCCGTCTTCGGCGTCAGCCTCGTGGTCACGGTGGGCCTGGTGGCCCTGTTCACCCTCGGCATCAAGGGACTGTCCGCCCGCGAACGCGCCACCGCCCAGGGCAACTCCGCGGCCCTGGCCGCCACGGCCGCCTACCTCTGCTTCGCCGGCTGCGCGGCCGCGGTGGCGTACGGCATCCACCTGATCGTGGCGAAGGCCTGACACCGCGGAGTCCCGCGCGCGCCGAGAAGGCTCCTCTCCCATCGCTCGGAGAGGAGCCTTCGGCATGCCCCAACCGCCTCGCCGGCCACCCGGTGTGGGTCTTCCCACACAGTCCCCTCCCAGGTCAACGGCAGGTTGACGGGTCTTCCAGGGGCGTGGTGGACTTCCGGAGCCATGTACGGCGGCAAGGGAGGAAGCCGGTGTGAATCCGGCGCGGTCCCGCCACTGTCACCGGGGAGCAGTCCCCGGAAGCCAGGAACTCCCACCGCCGGTCTCGTCGAACCAGGGCGTGGACACCCTGAGTGAGGACATATCGCCATGCGCGGCTGCCGTTCGAGGTTCCGTACCCGGCCCCTCCCCCACCCCGCGGCCGGCTGAGCCGATGGGTGCCGATCGCGTCTTCGCGTACGGCGCCGCCGCCGGCCTTCTCGGTGATCTGCTGCTCGGCGATCCGCGCCGAGGGCATCCGGTCGCCGTGTTCGGCCGGGCGGCCGGGGCCGTGGAGCGGGTGCTGTGGCGGGACCACCGCGGGTGGGGCGCGCTGCACACCGCCGTGTGCGCCGGCGGCGCTGTGGCGCTGGGCGCCGTGGCCCAGCGGCTCGTACGACCGTCCACCGTCGCGTCCGTCGCCCTCACCGGCGCGGCCACCTGGGCCGTGGTCGGCGGCACTTCGCTCGCTCGCGAGGCCCGCGCCGTCGGGCGGGCCCTGGAGGCGGGCGACGTCGAGGCGGCCCGGACGCGGCTGCCGCATCTGTGCGGTCGCGATCCGCAGGCCCTGGACGCCGACGGGATCGCCCGGGCGGTCGTGGAGTCCGTCGCCGAGAACACGAGCGACGCGGTCGTCGGGGCGCTGGTGTGGGGGGCCGTCGGGGGTGTGCCGGGGCTGCTCGGGTTCCGGGCCGTGAACACCCTGGACGCCATGGTGGGGCACAAGTCGGCCCGCTACCGCCGGTACGGATGGGCTTCCGCCCGGCTGGACGACGTGGCCGGGTGGCCTGGGGCGCGGCTCACCGCCGTGCTGGCCGCGGTGTCCGGAGGCGACCCCGAGGGAGCGGTACGGGCCTGGCGGGCCGACGCGGCGAAGCATCCGAGTCCCAACGCGGGGCCCGTGGAGGCGTCGTTCGCGGGGGCGTTGGGCGTGCGGCTCGGGGGGACGTTGTCGTACGGGGGGCGAGTCGAGCACCGGCCGGTGCTGAACGGGGAGGGGCGGGCTGTGGAAGTCGGCGACATCGACCGGGCGGTGCGGTTGTCGCGGCGGGTGGGGTGGCTGGCGTTGGGCGTGAGTGCGGCGGGGGCCCTGCTGCGCGGATCGCTCCCGGGAAGGGCGTCATGAACAACGGCGGTCTTCTCGTGGCCGGTACCACCTCCGATGCCGGGAAGAGCGTGGTCACCGCCGGCATCTGCCGGTGGCTGGTGCGGCAGGGGGTGAAGGTCGCGCCGTTCAAGGCGCAGAACATGTCCCTCAATTCGTTCGTGACGCGTGACGGGGCCGAGATCGGGCGGGCGCAGGCCATGCAGGCACAGGCCTGCCGGGTGGAGCCGACCGCGCTCATGAACCCGGTGCTGCTCAAGCCCGGTGGCGAGCAGAGCAGTCAGGTCGTGCTGCTCGGCAAGCCGGTCGGTGAGCTGAGTGCGCGTGGCTATCACGGCGGGCGGCAGCAGAAGCTGCTCGGGACCGTGCTCGACTGTCTCGCCGAGTTGCGGGGCACGTATGACGCGGTGATCTGTGAGGGAGCGGGCAGTCCGGCGGAGATCAACCTGCGCCGGACCGACATCGTGAACATGGGGATCGCCCGGAATGCCGGGCTGCCCGTGCTCGTGGTCGGGGACATCGACCGCGGGGGCGTGTTCGCTTCGTTCTTCGGCACCGTCGCCCTGCTCTCGCCGGAGGACCAGGAACTCGTCGCCGGGTTCCTCGTCAACAAGTTCCGGGGGGATGTCTCCCTGCTGGAGCCGGGCCTCGGCATGCTGCACGGGCTCACCGGGCGGCGCACCTACGGCGTCCTGCCCTTCCGGCACGGCCTCGGGATCGACGAGGAGGACGGGATGGGGGTCCCGCCGCGCGAGCGGAGCCGGGCGGGGGGAAGGGGCTCCCTGCCCGGGAGCGTCGCGGAGCCGGACGCGGCCCCGCCCGTCGGGGAGGACGTGCTGCGGGTCGCCGTCTGCGCGATCCCGCTGATGTCCAACTTCACGGACGTGGACGCCCTGGCCGCCGAACCGGGCGTCGTGGTGCGGTTCGTGGACAGGCCGGACGAGCTGGCCGACGCCGACCTCGTGGTGGTTCCGGGGACCCGGGGAACGGTCCGGGCCCTGGAGTGGCTGCACGAGCGGGGGCTCGCGCGGGCGCTGCGGCGCCGGGCCGCCGAGCAGCGGCCCGTCCTCGGTGTCTGCGGTGGCTTCCAGATCCTCGGTGAGCACATCGAGGACGACGTCGAGAGCCGTCGGGGGCGGGTCGACGGGCTCGGGGTGCTGCCGGTGCGGGTCCGGTTCGCCCGGGAGAAGACGCTGGCCCGGTCCGTCGGGGAGGCCCTCGGCGAGCGGGTCGAGGGGTACGAGATCCATCACGGGGTGGCCGAGGTGACCGGGGGCGAGGCCTTCCTGGACGGGTGCCGGGCCGGGCAGACCTGGGGCACGCACTGGCACGGCTCCCTGGAGTCGGACGGCTTCCGCCGGGCCTTCCTGCGCGAGGTGGCGGCCGCCGCGGGCCGCCGGTTCGTGCCGGCCTCCGACACCTCGTTCGCCGCGCTGCGCGAGGAGCGGCTGGACCGGCTCGGCGACCTGATCGAACAGCACGCGGACACGGACGCGCTCTGGCGGCTCATCGAGTCGGGCGCGCCGCAAGGACTGCCCTTCATCCCACCGGGAGCGCCCGCATGAGCACTGTGTTGTTGTTGTCGACCGCGGACACCGATCTGCTGGCGGCCCGGGCCGCCTCCGGTGCCGACTACCGGATCGGCAATCCGACGCGCCTCGACGCCGCCGAGGAGCTGCCCGCGCTGATCAACGGCGCGGACATCGCCGTCGTACGGCTGCTCGGCGGCAGGCGTGCCTGGGAGGACGGGCTCGCCGCGCTGAAGGCCGCCGGGATCCCGACCGTGCTGCTCGGCGGCGAGGCCGTGCCGGACGCGGAGTTGATGGCGGAGTCGTCGGTGCCGGCGGGCGTGGTCGCCGAGGCCCTCAGGTACCTGGTCGAGGGCGGCCCCGCCAACCTCACCGAGCTGGCCCGGTTCCTCTCCGACACCGTGCTGCTGACCGGCGAGGGGTTCGCCGGGCCGCGGAAGATGCCGGAGTACGGCGTCCACGGCTCGTACGAAAGGGCCGACGGCCGCCCGACCGTGGGCGTGCTCTTCTACCGGGCCCATGAACTCAGCGGCAACACCGCCTTCGTGGACACCCTGTGCCGGGCGATCGAGGCGCGCGGCGCCAACGCCCTTCCCGTGTACTGCGGTTCACTGCGCGACGCGGACGCGGGACTGTACGAGATCCTCGCCGGGGCCGACTGCCTGGTCGCCACCGTCCTCGCCGCCGGCGGCACGCATGCCTCGCAGGCCTCGGCGGGCGGCGACGAGGAGGCATGGGACGTCGGGGCGCTCGCGGACCTCGACGTGCCCGTGCTGCAAGGGCTCTGCCTGACCTCGTCGCGGGAGGCCTGGGAGGCCTCGGACGCCGCTCTCTCCCCGATGGACGCGGCGATGCAGGTCGCGATCCCGGAGTTCGACGGGCGGCTCGTCACCGTGCCGTTCTCCTTCAAGGAGCGGGTCGACGACGACGGAGCCGACGTCCCGGTGTACGTCGCCGACCCCGAGCGGGCCGCCCGGGTGGCCGGGATCGCCGTACGGCACGCGCGGTTGAAGCACAAGGCGAACGCCGAGAAGAAGCTGGCGCTCGTGTTCACCGCGTACCCGACGAAGCACTCGCGCGTCGGCAACGCGGTGGGCCTGGACACCCCCGCGTCGGCGGTACGGGTACTGGACGCACTCAAGGCCGCCGGGTACGGACTCACCGAATACCCGGCGGGCGGCGACGAGTTGATCCACCGGCTCATCGAGGCCGGCGGTCACGACGTCGAGTGGCTGACCGAGGAGCAGCTGGCCGCCGCGCCCGCGCGGGTGCCGCTCGCCGACTACCGGGCGTGGTTCGACCGGCTCGATCCCCGGCTGCGCGACAGGATGCTGGAGGTGTGGGGCGAGCCGCCGGGATCGCTGTACGTCGACGGGGACGACATCGTGCTGGCGTCCCTCCGGTTCGGCAACGTCGTCGTGATGATCCAGCCGCCGCGCGGCTTCGGGGAGAACCCGATCGCGATCTACCACGACCCCGACATGCCGCCGTCGCACCACTACATGGCGGCCTACCGGTGGCTGGAGGCCGCGGCCTCCGAGGGGGGCTTCGGCGCCGACGCCATCGTCCACATGGGCAAGCACGGCACGATGGAGTGGCTGCCCGGCAAGGGACTCGGGCTCAGCGGCGGCTGCGCGCCGGACGCCGTGCTCGGTGAACTGCCCCTGATCTACCCGTTCATCGTCAACGACCCCGGCGAGGGCACCCAGGCCAAGCGGCGCGGCCACGCCACGGTCGTCGACCACCTCGTACCGCCGATGGCCCGCGCCGACACCTACGGCGACCTGGCCAGGCTGGAGCAGCTGCTCGACGAGTACGCGCTCGTCTCCGACCTGGACCCGGCCAAGGCACCGGCGGTCCGCGCCCAGATCTGGACGCTGGTCAAGGCCGCCGAGCTGCACCACGACCTGCATGTGGACGAGCAGCCGGACGACGGCGCCTTCGACGAGTTCGTCATGCACATCGACGGCTATCTGTGCGAGATCAAGGACGTGCAGATCCGGGACGGGCTGCACATCCTCGGCGGCGGCCCGGCCGGTGAGCCGCGCGTCAATCTCGTGCTCGCGGTGCTGCGCGCCTCGCAGGTGTGGGGCGGGCAGGCGAACGCGCTGCCCGGACTGCGGGCCTCGCTGGCCGCGCATTTCGGGCTGGTCG
The DNA here is from genome assembly GCF_021462265.1 of Streptomyces shenzhenensis. Taxonomy (GTDB): domain Bacteria; phylum Actinomycetota; class Actinomycetes; order Streptomycetales; family Streptomycetaceae; genus Streptomyces; species Streptomyces shenzhenensis. The sequence goes on from NZ_JAJONF010000019.1 coordinate 74,780, forward strand.
AGAAGGAGCTGCTGGCGGAGCCCGGCGCTCCCGTGAAGGTGCCCGTCGAACTGACGGACCTGGTCGAGGGGCCGTCGCGCACCGGCGCCGACGCCGTCGACCTGCTGGAGCAGCTGTGCCGACGGCTCGCGGAGGGAATGGAGGCGCGGGACTGGGACGCCGGCGCCGTCCCCGCTCTCGTCCGTGACGTCCTCGGCACCGAACTGCCGGACGCGGTCGCGGTGCTGGAGTTCGCCTGTTCCGAGGTGGTGCCGCGGCTCGCGCGGACCACGGACGAGATCGGGCACATCCTCAAGGCGCTGGACGGCGGTTACGTCCCGGCCGGCCCGTCCGGCTCGCCCACCCGAGGCCTGGTCAACGTCCTGCCCACCGGCCGGAACTTCTACTCGGTCGACCCCAAGGCCATTCCGTCCCGGCTGAGCTGGGAGGTCGGCCAGTCGCTCGCCGACTCGCTGGTGCAGCGGTATCTGAGCGACACCGGCGCATACCCGAAGTCCGTCGGCCTGACGGTGTGGGGCACCTCCGCGATGCGCACCCAGGGCGACGACATCGCCGAGATCCTGGCACTGCTGGGCTGCCGTCCGGTCTGGGACGACGCGTCGCGCCGCGTCACCGGCTTCGAGGTGATCCCCCTGGCCGGGCTGGGCCGGCCGCGCATCGACGTCACCGTCCGGATCTCCGGCTTCTTCCGGGACGCGTTCCCGCACGTGGTCCAGCTGATCGACGACGCGGTACGCACGGTCGCCGAGCTGGACGAGCCGGCCGACGCCAACTACGTGCGGGCCCACGCCGACGAGGACACCGCCGAGCACGGCGACCGGCGCCGCGCGACCGCCCGGGTCTTCGGCTCCAAGCCGGGGGCGTACGGTGCCGGCCTGCTGCCGCTGATCGACGCCCGCAACTGGCGCTCCGACGCCGACCTCGCCGAGGTGTACGCGGTGTGGGGCGGTTACGCCTACGGGCGCGGGCTCGACGGGCGGCCTGCGCGCGGGGACATGGAGACCGCGTTCAGGCGCATCGCCGTCGCCGCGAAGAACGTGGACACCCGCGAGCACGACCTGGTGGACGCCGACGACTACTTCCAGTACCACGGCGGCATGGTCGCCATGGTGCGCCATCTGACCGGCGCGAGCCCGGAAGCGTACGTGGGCGACTCGGCCACCCCGGACCAGGTGCGGACCCGGACGCTGGGCGAGGAGACGCACCGCGTCTTCCGGGCCCGGGTGGTCAACCCCCGCTGGATGAGCGCCATGCGGAGGCACGGGTACAAGGGGGCCTTCGAGATGGCGGCGACCGTGGACTACCTGTTCGGGTACGACGCCACGGCCGGGGTCGTGGACGACTGGATGTACGAGAAGCTCGCCTCCGAGTACGTGTTCTCGCCGGAGAACCAGGAGTTCATGCGGACGTCCAACCCCTGGGCGCTGAGGGGCATCACGGAGCGCCTGCTGGAGGCCGCCGACCGGGGGCTGTGGGCGGAGCCGGACCAGGACACCCTGGACCGGCTCCGGGCGACCTACCTCGAACTCGAGGGAGACCTGGAGGGAGACGCGTGAGCTCCTCCGGTCACCCCGCACACACCCGCGACCGCAGCGAACGGGCCGTGATCCCGGCGCCGCTGCGTCCGGCGCTCGTACCGGCCCCGCCCGGCTCATCCGAAGGAGTGATCGCAGCGTGAGTACCCCGTTCCCGTTCACGGCCGTCGTCGGCCAGGACGACCTGCGGCTCGCGCTGCTGCTGAACGCCGTCTCCCCGGCGGTCGGCGGAGTGCTGGTGCGCGGCGAGAAGGGCACGGCGAAGAGCACCGCCGTACGCGCCCTCTCGGCGCTGCTGCCGGCCGTGGACGTCGTCGCCGGCTGCCGTTTCTCCTGCGACCCCGCCGCCCCGGACCCGGGCTGCCCGGACGGCCCGCACCCGCCGGGCGCCTACGAGTCCCGCCCCGCGCGCATGGTCGAACTGCCGGTCGGCGCCTCCGAGGACCGGCTGGTGGGCGCGCTCGACATCGAACGCGCCCTGGCGGAGGGCGTGAAGGCCTTCGAGCCGGGCCTGCTGGCCGACGCGCACCGCGGCATCCTCTACGTCGACGAGGTCAACCTCCTCCACGACCACCTGGTCGACCTGCTGCTGGACGCGGCCGCGATGGGCGCGTCGTACGTGGAGCGTGAGGGGGTGTCGGTCCGGCACGCGGCGCGTTTCCTGCTCGTCGGGACGATGAACCCGGAAGAGGGCGAACTGCGGCCGCAGTTGCTCGACCGGTTCGGCCTCACGGTCGAGGTGGCCGCCTCCCGCGAGCCCGACCAGCGGGTGGAGGTCGTACGGCGGCGCCTCGCGTACGACGACGATCCGCCGGGTTTCGCGACGCGTTGGGCCGGCGAGGAGGCCGCCGTACGCCAACGGATCATGGCGGCACGGGAGTTGCTGCCGTCGGTGCGGCTGGGCGACGGGGCGCTGCGGCAGATCGCGGCGACCTGCGCGGCCTTCGAGGTCGACGGCATGCGCGCCGACATCGTGATGGCCCGGACGGCGACCGCGCTGGCCGCGTGGGCCGGGCGGACCGAGGTGCTCGCCGAGGACGTACGGCAGGCGGCGCTGCTGGCGCTGCCGCACCGCAGGCGGCGCAATCCCTTCGACGCGCCCGGCCTCGACGAGGACAAGCTGGACCAGACTCTGGAGGAGTTCTCCGGGGAGTCCGGGGAGTCCGGGGAGTCCGGGGACGGCGATCCGGATCCGGACGGTCCCGGCGGGGGCGGCGGGGGCGGCGGGGGCGGCGGGCAGCCGCGGCCCGGCGAGGGGCCGCAGGGCGACGGTGGCACGGGCGGTGCCGCCCGGCCCGAGGCCGGGGAGGGCGACGGCGTGCCGCGGCAGGCCGGGGGCGGGGAGCAGGCTCCCGTACGGGCCGCCGAGCCCTTTCGCACCAAGGTGCTGAGTGTGCCGGGGATCGGCGAGGGGGCCGCCGGGCGGCGGTCCCGGGCGCGCACCGAGCACGGGCGGACCACCGGTGCGCGACGGCCGCGCGGCGCCCTGACCAAGCTGCACCTGGCGGCGACCGTGCGGGCCGCCGCCCCGCATCAGCGGGCGCGCGGACGGTCCGGGCCGGGGCTGGTGCTCCGCCGGGACGATCTGCGGCAGGCGACCCGGGAGGGCCGCGAGGGCAACCTCGTGCTCTTCGTGGTCGACGCGTCCGGGTCGATGGCGGCCCGGCAGCGGATGGGCGCCGTGAAGGGTGCCGTGCTGTCGCTGCTGCTCGACGCGTATCAGCGGCGCGACAAGGTGGGGCTGGTGACGTTCCGGGGCGCGGCCGGCGAGGTGGCGCTGCCGCCGACGTCGTCGGTGGAGGCTGCGGCGGCCCGCCTGGAGTCGCTGCCGACGGGCGGGCGTACACCGCTCGCCGCCGGGCTGCTCAAGGCGCATGACGTGCTGCGGGTGGAGCGGCTGCGGGATCCGGCGCGGCGGGCGCTGGTCGTCGTGGTGACGGACGGGCGGGCCACCGGTGGAGGGGCGGCGCGAGCGGGGTCCCCCCGGCCTTTCGGCTCTGGGGAAGCCTCCGGCCGGGGTGGTGGCCGGGCGGCGGCTGGGACGGATCCGGTCGCCCTCGCCGGGCGGGCGGCCCGGCTGTTCGCCGCCGACGGGGTCGCCTCGGTGGTCGTGGACTGCGAGTCGGGGCCCGTGCGGCTGGGGCTCGCCGGGCAGTTGGCGGGTGAGCTGGGCGGTACGGCGGTGACGCTCGACGAACTGCGGGCGGACTCGATCGCCGGGCTGGTCAAGGACGTACAGAGGAGGGCCGCGTAATGCCGCAGGGACAGCCGAGTGTGGTGCCTGACGACGGTCTGACGACCCGGCAGCGCCGTAACCGGCCGTTGGTGGTCGTGCACACGGGCGTCGGGAAGGGCAAGTCCACCGCCGCCTTCGGGCTCGCGCTGCGGGCCTGGAACCAGGGGTGGCCGATCGGGGTGTTCCAGTTCGTCAAGTCGGCGAAGTGGAAGGTCGGCGAGGAGAACGCGCTGCGGGTGCTGGGCGCCTCCGGCGAGGGCGGCTCCGTCGACTGGCACAAGATGGGCGAGGGCTGGTCGTGGGTCCAGCGCGACGCGCAGCTGGACAACGAGGAGAAGGCCCGGGAGGGCTGGGCGCAGGTCAAGCGGGACCTCGCCGCCGAGACGTACCGGCTGTACGTGCTGGACGAGTTCGCGTACCCGATGCACTGGGGGTGGGTCGACACGGACGAGGTGGTCTCGGTGCTGCGGGACCGTCCGGGGACGCAGCACGTGGTCATCACCGGGCGGAACGCGCCCCCACAGCTCGTCGACTTCGCCGATCTGGTCACCGACATGTCCAAGGTCAAGCACCCGATGGACGTGGGGCAGAAGGGGCAGAGGGGTATCGAGTGGTGACGTCCTCGTCCGTGCCCCGGCTGGTCGTCGCCGCGCCCTCCTCGGGCAGCGGCAAGACCACCGTCGCCACGGGGCTGATGGCCGCTTTCGCCGCGCGGGGGCTCGCCGTGTCCCCGCACAAGGTCGGGCCGGACTACATCGACCCCGGGTACCACGCGCTCGCGACCGGGCGGGTGGGGCGGAACCTCGACGCGTACCTGTGCGGGCCGGAGCTGATCGGTCCGCTGTTCGCGCACGGTGCGCGAGGGTGTGACCTGGCCGTCGTCGAGGGTGTGATGGGGCTGTACGACGGGGCCGCGGGGGAAGGGGAGCTGGCGTCCACGGCTCAGGTGGCGAAGCTGCTGCGGGCGCCGGTGGTGCTGGTCGTGGACGCGTCGTCGCAGTCGAGGTCGGTGGCGGCGCTGGTGCACGGATTCGCGTCGTGGGATCCGCAGGTGCGGGTGGGGGGCGTGATTCTGAACAAGGTGGGGTCGGACCGGCACGAGGCGTTGCTGCGGGAGGCGCTGGAGGCGTCGGGGGTGCCGGTGTTCGGGGTGCTGCGGCGGGTGGCGCAGGTGGGTACGCCGTCGCGGCATCTGGGGCTGGTGCCGGTGGCGGAGCGGCGGGGGGAGGCGGTTGCGGCGGTCGCCGCGATGGCTGCGCAGGTCGCCGACGGGTGTGATCTGGAGGGGCTGATGAGGTTGGCGCGGGGGGCCGGGGAGGTGCCGGGTGCGGCGTGGGACGCGGCTGAGGCGCTGGTTTCCTCGCCCCCGCCGCCCCTGCCCTACCCGTCCCCAGGGGCTGCCGCCCCTTCGCCCCCGCCTTCGGGGGCTGCCGCCCCCGGACCCCCGCATCGGCCTGAACGGCCTCGTCCTCAAACGCCGGACGGGCTGGAGGGAGTGCGGACCGCCCTTCGTCCTCAGACACCGGACGGGCCGGAGGGAGTGCAGGCCGGCCTTCGTCCTCAGACACCGGACGGGCCGGAAGGGGTACGGACCGCCCTTCGTCCTCAGACACCGGACAGGCCGGAAGGGGCACGGGACGCCCTTCGTCCCCAGACACCGGACACGCCGGTGGGAGGCAGGGGCGGCCTTCGTCGTCAGACACCGGATGTGCGGGTCAGGGTCGCTGTTGCCGGTGGCGCCGCCTTCAGTTTCTCCTATGCCGAGCATGTCGAGCTGCTTGCCGCTGCCGGAGCCGAGGTCGTGGTGTTTGATCCGCTTCGGGACGAGCGGCTGCCCGAGGAGACGCGCGGGCTGGTGATCGGGGGCGGGTTTCCCGAGGTGTACGCCGGGGAGCTGTCGGCCAACGAGTTGCTGCGGAAGGACGTCGCCGCGCTGGCGGAGCGTGGCGGGCCGGTGGCCGCCGAGTGTGCGGGGCTGCTGTATCTGTGCCGGGAGCTGGACGGGGTGCCCATGTGCGGGGTGCTGGACGCGCGGGCGCGGATGTCGGAGCGGCTCACGCTGGGGTACCGGGACGCCGTCGCCGTGAGCGACAGCGTGCTGGCCGTCGCCGGTACGCGTCTGCGGGGGCACGAGTTCCACCGGACGGTGGTGGAGCCGGGAGCGGGGGCGGTTCCCGCCTGGGGGGTGCGCACGCCCCGGCCGCGTGTCGAAGGTTTCGTACAGCGGGGTGTGCACGCCAGTTACCTGCACACGCACTGGGCGTCCGAGCCCGGTGTGGCCCGAAGGTTCGTGGAGAGGTGCCGGACGTCATGAGCAGCAGGCTGATCGGAGTCGGGGTGGGGCCCGGTGACCCGGAGCTGGTGACCGTGAAGGGGGTCAACGCCCTGCGCGCGGCCGATGTCGTCGTGGTGCCGGTCATGGACAGCGGTGAGCGGGGGCGGGCCGAGGCCACCGTGCTCCACTACGTCGGCGAGGAGAAGGTCGTACGGGTCGTCTTCGCGCTGAACGAGCGCAGTGACCGGGGGCGGCGGGAGGCTGCCTGGGACGCGGCGGGGGCCGCGGTGGCCGAGCTGCTGCGGGGGCAGGGGGTGGTCGCCTTTGCCACGATCGGGGACCCGAATGTCTATTCGACGTTCACCTATCTCGCGCAGACCATCGTCGGGCTGGTGCCCGGCGTGGTCGTCGAGACCGTGCCCGGGATCACCGCCATGCAGGACCTCGCCGCGCGCTCCGGGGCGGTGCTCACCGAGGGGACCGAGCCGCTGACGCTGGTGCCGGTGACGGCGGGGGCCGAGGTGCTCAAGGAGGCGCTGAGCGGGCCGGGGACGGTCGTGGCGTACAAGTTCGGACGGCAGGCCGGTGCGGTCGTGGCGGCGCTGCGGGAGGCCGGGCGGGTCGACGACGCCGTGTGGGGGTCCGCGCTGGGGCTGGCGGAGGAGTCCATCCGGCCCGCCGCCGAGCTGGACGGCGCCGCGCTGCCGTACCTGTCCACGCTCATCGCGCCGCCGCGCCGGGACGGCGGCAGAGGCGGGAAGCTGTGAACCGGCGGGCGTCAGCCGGATATGCCCACCACCAGCCAGATGAACGCCGCGCCGGCCACCGTGCACAGCAGCGTCGAGCGGGCCGGGTGTTCGTGGTGGGCCTCCGGAAGGATCTCCGCGGCGGCCAGGTAGAGCAGGACGCCGCCGAAGAGGCCGATATAGCCGCCGAGCAGGGCCTCGGGGATGGTGAAGAAGATCGTGGAGAGGGCACCGAGGACCGGTGCGCAGGCGTCGGCGACCAGCATCGATATCGCCCGGCGCCGCGCGTTGCCGTACAGGCTCGTGATCGTGAACGTGTTGAAGCCGTCCGCGAAGTCGTGGGCGATGACCGCGAGCGCGACCGCCGTGCCCATGCCACCGCCCACCTGGAAGGCCGCGCCGATCGCCACGCCGTCCATGGCGCTGTGGCCGACCATCGCGCTGGCCGCCGTCAGGCCCACCTCCGGCGCCCGGTGACCGTCCTCCTCGCCACCGTGCGCGGCCTGGCGGAGGGCCAGGGTGCGCTCCACCAGATGGGCCAGCAGGAAGCCGGCCACGAACAGCAGCAGGGCGGCCGGTACGCCGAAGACCGGCCGGCCGGCCGCGCGCAGCGCCTCCGGCAGCAGGTCGAGGCCGACCACCCCGAGCATCAGACCGCCGGCCAGGCCCAGGACCAGGTGACGACGGTCGGTCACACGCTGTGCCGTCCAGCCGCCGGCCAGCGTCATCAGGAACGCGCCAAGCGCGACGAAGACCGCCATGTGCCCTTGCTATCCGATCAACCCGCCTCAGCGCACATTCTGCGGCGCCCGTAACACCCTTTGTCCAGAGAGGACCGATTTTTCATGGCCGATGCCGCTGCCTCAGCCACCGCCTCCGGCGACGCGACCACCGGCAAGGTGACCTTCGTCGGTGCCGGCCCCGGCGCCGCCGATCTGCTGACGTTCCGGGCCGCGCGGGCGATCGCCGAGGCCGACGTGGTGATCTGGGCCGCGAGCCTGGTCCAGGCGGAGGTCCTTGAGCACGCGCGCGAGGACGCGGAGATCCTCGATTCCGCGACGATGTCGCTGGAGGACGTCGTCGCCGTGTACGAGCGGGCCCGTGCCGAGGGGCTGCGGGTCGCCCGGATCCACTCCGGGGACCCGGCCCTGTGGGGCGGTACGCAGGAGCAGGTCGACCGGTGTGCCGGGATCGGTGTCGAGGTCGAGATCGTGCCCGGTGTCTCCTCCTTCTCGGCCGTGGCCGCGCTGGCCCGGCGCGAGCTGACCATTCCCGAGGTGGCGCAGTCCGTCGTGCTCACCCGGCTCGGCGGCGGCAAGACGCCGATGCCACCGGGCGAGGAGGTGCGGGAGTTCGCCCGGCACGGGACCACCATGGCGGTCTTCCTCTCCGCCGCGCGCAGCGGACAGCTGGTGCGCGAGCTGCTGGAGGGCGGCTACCCGACCTCCACCCCGGTCGTCGTCGCGTATCAGGCGACCTGGCCGGAGGAGCTGATCGTGAAGTGCACGATCGGGACGCTGGAGGAGACGGTCAAGGAGCACAGGCTCTGGAAGCACACCCTCTTCCTGGTCGGCCCGGCCCTGGACGCCCACGGCACCCGCTCGCACCTCTACCACCCCGGCCACTTCCACGGCTTCCGCAGGGCCGACCCCGAGGCGCGGCGGGCGCTGCGCGAGCGGGGGGCGAGTACGTGATCACGGTCGTCGGTACGGGGACGGGCGCGCCGCTTCCGCCGGACGTGCTGACCGGCGCCCGGCTGGTCGTCGGGGGGCGGCGCCATCTGGAGGCCGTGCGGCTGCCCGAGGGGGCCGAGCGGATCGTCCTCGGGCCGCTGGCGCCCGCCCTGGACACCATCGAGGAGTACGTCGGCAAGGACCGGCCCGTGACCGTGCTGGCCTCGGGGGATCCGGGGTTCTTCGGGATCGTGCGGGTGCTCGCCGAGCGGTTCGGGAAGGAGACGCTGGACGTCCGCCCCGGGGTGTCCTCCGTCGCCACGGCCTTCGCACGGATCGGGCTGCCCTGGGACGACGCGGTGGTGGTGAGCGCGCACGGGCGGGAGCCGCGTACCGCGGTCAACGTGTGCCGGGCGCGTCCGAAGGTGGCGGTGCTGACCGGACCCGGGGCGGGTCCGGCGGAACTGGGGGCGGCACTGCGGCACGCCTTCGGCACCCACGAGGCCACGTCCGCACCCGCGGCTCGCGCGCGGGTCCTCGTCGTCGCCTCGGCGCTCGGCTCCGCGCGGGAGCGCGTCGAGTGGGTCACCCCCGCCGAAGCCGCCGCCCGGGACTGGGGGCCGGACGTCAGCGTGGTGCTGTGCCTCGACGAGACGCGGACCCGGGTACCGGGTGCCGTGCGGACGGTGGCCGGCGGCCGGGCGGAGCCCGCCGGGTGGGCCCTGGACGAGGACGAGTTCGCGCACCGCGACTCGATGATCACCAAGTTCGAGGTACGGGCGCTGGCCCTGGCCCGGCTCGGGCCCCGGCTGGGCGACCTGGTCTGGGACGTCGGCGCGGGGTCGGGATCGGTGGCCGTGGAGTGCGCGCGTCTCGGCGCCGCCGTCGTGGCCGTGGAGAAGGCGGCGGACGGGGTCGCGCGGATCGCCGCCAACGCCCGGGCGCACGGCGTGTACGTGGACGTGGTGCACGGCTCGGCGCCCAAGGCCCTGGCCGTGCTCCCCGACCCCGACGCCGTGTTCGTCGGGGGCGGGGGCCGTGACCTGCCCGCCGTCGTCGACGCCTGCGCGCGCCGCGCCCGGCGGACGGTGGTGGTGGCGATGGCCGCCCTGGACCGGGTGCCGGCGGCGCGTGCGGCGCTCACCGGTGCCGGGTTCTCCTGCGACGGGGTGCTGCTGCAGTCCTCCCGTCTCGCGCCGCTGCCGGGCGAGGTGACCCGGCTGGCGGCGGCCAATCCCGTGTTCCTGCTGTGGGGGTCCAGGATCCCCGTTCCCGAAGAAGTTTCCGAAGACGCTTCCGAAGACGGTTGCGAAGACGGTTGCGAAGACGGATCCACGGACGGATCCGAAGAAGGAGTTGCCCAGTGATCGGCCTCATTTCCGCCACCGCGGCGGGGGCGGCGGCGCGCGACCGGCTGGCCGCGGCGTGGCCGGACCGCACGCGGGTGTACGACGGTCCCGTCAAGGACGCCGTACGGTCCGCGTTCGCGGAGTGCGAGCAACTGGTCTGTTTCCTGGCCACGGGTGCGGTGGTCCGGCTGATCGCCCCGCTGCTGGGCGCGAAGGCGACCGACCCGGGTGTGGTGTGCGTCGACGAGGGCGGCCGGTTCGCCGTGTCGCTGGTCGGGGGGCACGGCGGCGGTGCGAACGAACTCGCCCGCGCGGTGGGTGAGTCGCTGGCCGCGCAGCCGGTGGTGACCACCGCGACCGACGCGGTCGGGCTGCCCGGACTCGACACCCTCGGCTTCCCGGTCGAGGGCGCGGTGGCGGCCGTGTCGCGGGCCCTGCTGGACGGCGAACCGGTGGCGCTGCGCGCCGAGTCGGCGTGGCCGCTGCCCCCGTTGCCGCTGACGGAGGAGGGCGCCCACGTCGTCCGGGTGACCGACCGCGCGGTCGAACCCGCCGGGAACGAGGTGCTGTTGCGCCCGCCGTCCCTCGTGGTCGGCGTCGGTGCCTCCAGGGGCGCCCCCGCCGACGAGGTGCTCGGGCTCGTCGAGGACGCGTTGCGGGACGCGGGCCTGTCCCCGCGCAGCGTCGCCGAACTCGCCACCGTCGACGCCAAGGCCGAGGAGCCCGGGATCGTCACGGCGGCCGCGCGGCTCGGGGTCCCGCTGGTGACGTACTCCGCCGGGGAGCTGGCCGGGATCCGGGTCCCCAACCCCTCGGACGCTCCCCGCACCGCCGTCGGCACCCCCTCCGTCGCCGAGGCGGCGGCGCTCGCGCGGGGCGGTGAACTCCTCGTGCCCAAGCGGAAGTCGCGGCGGCCGGACGGCCGGCCCGCCATGGCGACCTGCGCCGTCGTACGACGTCCCGCGCGCGGCCGGCTCGCGGTGGTCGGGCTCGGCCCCGGTGCCCGGGACCTGCTCACCCCGCGGGCCAGGGCCGAACTCCGGCGTGCCGCCGTGCTCGTGGGCCTCGACCAGTACGTCGACCAGATCCGTGACCTGCTGCGGCCCGGCACCCGGATCCTGGAGTCGGGGCTCGGTGCCGAGGAGGAGCGGGCGCGTACCGCGGTCGCCGAGGCGCGCGCCGGGCATGCCGTCGCGCTCATCGGCAGCGGGGACGCCGGCGTGTACGCCATGGCCTCCCCCGCGCTCGCCGAGGCGTCGGACGACGTCGACGTGATCGGCGTACCCGGGGTCACGGCCGCGCTCGCCGCCGGGGCGATCCTGGGCGCGCCGCTCGGCCACGACCATGTCTCGATCAGCCTGTCCGACCTGCACACGCCGTGGGAGGTCATCGAGCGCCGGGTGCGCGCGGCGGCCGAGGCGGACATCGTCGTGACGTTCTACAACCCGCGCTCCCGGGGCCGCGACTGGCAGCTTCCCAAGGCACTGGCGATCCTCGCCGGGCACCGGGAGCCGACGACGCCCGTCGGTGTCGTACGCAACGCCTCACGCCCCGACGAGTCGAGCCGGCTGACTACCCTGGGCGAGCTGGACCCGGCGTGGGTCGACATGATGACCGTCGTGACCGTGGGCAACACCGCCACCCGGAACATCGCCGGGCGGATGGTCACCCCGCGCGGCTACCGCTGGCAGGAGAGCGCTCAGGAGGAGGGCAGGTGAACCGCGTGGTCCACCCCATCGAGCAGGAGTCCTTCCGGCGGCTGCGCGCCCGCCTGGACACCTCGCACTTCCCGCCGCTGACCCGGGCGGTGGTGGAGCGGGTCATCCACTCCGCCGCCGACCTGGAGTACGCGACCGACCTGGTGACCGACGAGGACGACCTGGTGAAGGCGCACGCGGCGCTGCACGCCGGGGCGCCGGTCGTCGTGGACGTGGAGATGGTCGCCGCCGGGATCACCCGCCGGGAGACGGTGTGCCGGCTGCGCGACGCCAAGGCCGGTCCGGGGCTGACCCGTTCGGCGCACGCGATCCGGCTCGCCCACGAGCAGGTCGGGCCGGGCGCCCTGTGGGTGATCGGCAACGCGCCGACCGCCCTGGAGGAGCTGCTGACGCTGGACGCCTCCCCCGTGCTCGTCATCGGGCTGCCCGTCGGTTTCGTCGGCGCGGCCGAGTCCAAGGCCGCGTTGCGGGCGAGCGGGCTGCCCGCCGTCAGCAACGTGTCCGAGAAGGGCGGCTCGGCGGTCGCCGCCGCCGCGCTCAACGCCCTGCTGTACCACCCCACTTCCGAGGAGACGCTGTGACCACCCCGCCCGCCCTGCTCATCGCCGGCCACGGCACCCGGGACGACGCCGGGGCCGGGGCGTTCCGCGACTTCGTACGGGAGCTGGGGCGCCGCCACCCCGAACTGCCCGTCGCGGGCGGCTTCATCGAGCTGTCCCCGCCGCCGCTCGGCGACGCCGTGGCCGAGCTGGTGGAGCGGGGGGTGCGGCGGTTCGCCGCGGTGCCGCTGATGCTGGTCTCCGCCGGGCACGCCAAGGGCGACATCCCGGCCGCGCTGGCGCGGGAGAAGGAGCGGCACCCGGGGATCTCGTACACCTACGGCCGTCCGCTGGGCCCGCACCCCGCCCTGCTGTCGGTCCTCGAGCGGCGCCTGGACGAGGCGCTGGGCGGCTCCCCGCGGGCCGGGCAGGACCGCGCCGAGGTGACCGTGCTGCTGGTGGGCCGCGGTTCGACGGACCCCGACGCCAACGCCGAGGTGCACAAGGCGGCCCGGCTGCTGTGGGAGGGGCGCGGGTACGCCGGTGTGGAGACCGCGTTCGTGTCGCTGGCGGCGCCGGACGTGCCGAGCGGGCTCGACCGGTGTCTGAAACTGGGGGCGCGCCGGATCGTCGTCCTGCCGTACTTTCTCTTCACCGGGATCCTGCCGGACCGGGTGCGGCACCAGACCGAGAGCTGGGCGGCGGCGCACCCGGAGGTCGAGGTGCGTTCGGCGGACGTCATCGGGCCCGAGCCGGAACTGCTCGACCTGGTGCTGGAGCGGTACCGGGAGGCGGTCGAAGGTGATCTGCGGATGAACTGCGACTCGTGCGTGTACCGGATCGCGCTGCCCGGCTTCGAGGACAAGGTCGGACTGCCCCAGCAGCCGCACTTCCACCCGGACGACGACACTCATCCCCACGGACACGGACACCATCACCATGGCGGGCACGCGCATGCGCACTGAGGACGGTTCCGGCGGCCCCGGAGGCGGCAGAGGCTCCGCGGAGGCGGGAGGTGCCGGGGACGGGCACGATCTGCGGCACCACGGCGATGCCGAGGTCCGCGACGGCGGCCCGGCGCTTGTCGACCTCGCGGTCAACGTGCGCACCGGCACCCCTCCCGGCTGGCTGCGGGAGCGGATAGCCGAGTCGCTGGGCGGGCTCGCGGCCTACCCGGACGGCCGGGCGGCCCGGGCGGCGGTCGCGGCGCGGCACGGTCTGCCGGTGGAACGGGTGCTGCTGACGGCGGGCGCGGCGGAGGCGTTCGTCCTGCTGGCGCGGGCGCTGAAGGTGCGCCGGCCGGTGGTGGTGCATCCGCAGTTCACCGAGCCGGAGGCGGCGCTGCGGGACGCCGGGCACACCGTGGACCGGGTGCTGCTGCGCGAGGCGGACGGGTTCCGGCTCGATCCGGCGGCCGTCGCGGAGGACGCCGACCTGGTGGTGATCGGCAATCCGACCAACCCGACGTCGGTGCTGCATCCGGCGGAGACGATCGTCCGGCTGGCCCGCCCCGGGCGGACCTTGGTGGTCGACGAGGCGTTCATGGACGCGGTGCCCGGTGAGCGGGAGGCGCTGGCCGGGCGGACGGATGTGCCGGGTCTGGTGGTGCTGCGCAGTCTGACGAAGACGTGGGGGCTGGCGGGGCTGCGGATCGGGTACCTGCTGGCCGCGCCGGAGATCGTCACCGAGCTGGCGCGGGCACAGCCGTTGTGGCCGGTGTCCACGCCGGCGCTGGCGGCGGCCGAGGCGTGCGTGGCGCCCCGCGCGCTGGCGGAGGCGGCGCACGCGGCGCACCGTGTCGCCGCCGACCGGGCCCATCTGGTGGCGGGCCTTGAGGAGTTCGCGCCGGAAGGGGTACGGGTGGCGGGGCCGGCGGAGGGGCCGTTCGTGCTCGTCCGGATGGCGCAGGCGGCGGCCGTGCGACGGCAGCTTCGGGTGTTGGGGTACGCCGTCCGGCGCGGGGACACGTTTCCCGGGCTGGACGAGGAGTGGGTGCGGATCGCGGTGCGGGACCGGGTGACGGTGAACCGGTTTCTGCTGGCGCTTGATCAGGCGTTGGTGTTCGTACGCGGGTGAGGTGAGGGGCCGGGGAACCGCGGGCCGTCACGCGCGTGCGGGTGCGTTGTGGCCGGTCGTGCCCGCGCGGCGGTAGCCGGACATCGACTACCGCCCCGCGCCCCGTTGGGGCGCCTCAGTGGGCGTTTCTAGGAACGCCTGCGGCGCGCGAGGAACACCGCTCCCCCGCCCGCCGCTACGAGCACGAGCGCTCCTCCCGCCACGTACGGCGTCGCCGAACTGCCGCCCGTCTCCGCCAGCTTCGTCTCCTTCGCCGGAGCACCCTGCACCTTCACGTCGGACACCGGATCGCCCGGGTCGGCCGGATCGCTCGGGTCGCTCCGGTCGGTCGCGGGGGCCTGCGGTGTTTCGCAGGTCGCCTTCGCCAGGGTCAGGGTGCCCTCCACCTCGGCCACGTTGAGCTTCAACGGGTTGACGGAGACCTTGAGTTCGAGGGCGACGGCCGCCGCCGACGTCGATGTCGTCTCGCGCCTGGACAGGTCGAGGCGGACCTCGCCGACGCCGGGGACCCTGACGTCGGTGGGGCCGCCCGCGCTCAGCGTGACACGTCTGCCGAGCACGGTGACGGCGCCGAGGACGTTGGCGGAGGCCTCCGGCCGCTTGCCGGTCTCGCAGGTGGCCTTGGAGGTGACCGTGTCGACTTCGACGAGGGACAGCAGGGGCAGGCCCGGCAGGTGCAGCCGGGCGTGGGCGAGGTGGACGGAGGCCTCGGCACGGCCGGCCGTGACCGTCGCCTTCGCCGCGGCGGCGTCCGCGCCGAGGACGTTGAACGGCTTGCCGCCGTCCACGCCGTCGAGGGTCGCGGTCAGCGCGGTCCGGTCGGCGTTCTGCGGTGCCTGGACCTGGTTCAGGGAGACCGCGAGCGGGACGTTCACGGCCTTGTCGAGGAGGGAGACGTCCAGGCCGGTGCGCAGGACGACCGCGGTGGCCCGGCCGTGGCCGGTGGTCGCGTGTGCGGTGCCCGCGCCGGCCACGGCCGCGGGACCGGCGGCGAGGGCCGTGGCCGTCGCGAGGGTCGCGAGGCGGCGTGCGGGCAGACGGAATGTGTGGCTGTTCAAGGTGGTGGGACCCCCAGAGGAAACTTGCTCGGGACCCGCCAAGAATTACGCACTGTGGGTGAACAGGCGGCGATCCTGCGTTACTTCACCCGATAGTGGACTTTCCGTTCACGCATTCGAGTCGGTGAGCACAGGCGTTCCCTTACTCGACGACTACTCGACGACCTGCCCGTTCAGCACCACCCGGCGGGGGGCCGCGAGGACGCGTACGTCGGCGCGCGGGTCGCTCTCGTACACCACCAGGTCCGCCGGTGCGCCCTCCTCCAGACCGGGCCTGCCGAGCCAGGCACGGGCCGCCCAGCTGGTCGCCGCGAGCGCGTCCAGGGGCGGGATCCCGGCGGTGACGAGCTCGGCGACCTCGTCCGCGACCAGGCCGTGGGCGAGCGAGCCGCCGGCGTCGGTGCCGACGAAGACCGGGATGCCGGCGTCGTAGGCGTTCCGGACGGTGTCGTAACGGCGCTCGTGGAGCCGGCGCATATGGGCCGACCAGCGCGGGAACCTGGTGTCGCCGCCCGCCGCGAGCTGCGGGAAGGTGGCGATGTTGACGAGGGTGGGGACGATCGCGACGCCACGGGAGGCGAAGAGGGGGATCAGCTCCTCCGTCAGGCCGGTGGCGTGCTCGATGCAGTCGATGCCGGCCTCGACCAGGTCCTGGAGCGAGTTCTCGGCGAAGCAGTGCGCGGTGACCCGGGCGCCGAGCCGGTGTGCCTCGGCGATGGCCGCCTCGACGGCGTCGCGGGGCCAGCTGGGGGCCAGGTCGCCGAGGTCGCGGTCGATCCAGTCGCCGACCAGCTTGACCCAGCCGTCGCCGCGCCGGGCCTCCTGGGCGACGTACTCGACCAGGTCCGCCGGCTCGATCTCGTGGGCGAAGTTCCTTATGTAGCGGCGGGTGCGGGCGATGTGCCGGCCGGCCCGGATGATCTTCGGGAGGTCGTCGCGGTCGTCGACCCAGCGGGTGTCGGAGGGCGAGCCGGCGTCCCGGATGAGGAGGGTGCCGGCCTCGCGGTCGGTGCGGGCCTGCTTCTCGGCCGTCGCCGCGTCCACCGGGCCGTGCGGGCCGAGGCCGACGTGGCAGTGGGCGTCGACGAGACCGGGGAGCGCCCAGCCCGCCACGGTCCGGATGTCACGGGCGCCGGCGGGACGGCCGTAGGAGACCCGGCCGTCCACCACCCACAGTTCGTCGCGGACGTCCTCGGGGCCCACGAGGACCCTGCCCTTCACGTGCAGCACCGCCTGATCGCTCATGGGGCTCAGCCTAGGACGACCGGCAGGCCCGCATCGAAGGGGCTCAGCCGCCGGCCCCGCCCGCCCGGTCGGAGCCCTCCTCCTCCACCTGGGCCATGGCCGGATCCAGGAGCCGGGAGAGGAAGTGGCGGGTGCGCTCGTGCAGGGGGGCGCCGATGACCTGGTCCGGGGTGCCGTCCTCGACCACGACTCCGCCGTCCATGAAGACGACCCGGTCGGCGACCTCGCGGGCGAAGGTCATCTCGTGGGTGACCACCATCATGGTCATGCCCTCCCGCGCCAGCATCCGCATGACCGCCAGGACGTCCCCGACCAGCTCCGGGTCGAGGGCCGACGTCGGCTCGTCGAAGAGCATCACCTCGGGGCCCATGGACAGCGAGCGGGCGATCGCCACCCGCTGCTGCTGACCGCCGGAGAGGGAGGCGGGGTAGGCGTCCGCCTTTTCGGACAGACCCACGCGGGCGAGGTTCTCCGCGGCGACCCGTGCCGCCGTCGCCCTGTTCCTGCGCAGCACCCGGCGCTGCGGCAGGGTGAGGTTCTCGGCCACCGTGAGGTGCGGGAACAGGTTGAACTGCTGGAAGACCATGCCGATCCGGCGGCGTACGGCGTCGATGTCGACGTCCGGATCCGTCAACTCGGTGCCGCCGACGAACACCTGCCCCCGGGTGGGCTCTTCGAGGAGGTTGACGCACCGGAGCAACGTGGACTTGCCGGAACCGGACGGGCCGATCACGCACACGACCTCGCCCTGACCGATCTCCAGATCGATGCCGCGCAGCACCTCGTTGTCGCCGAAGGACTTGTGCAGGCCCTTCACCACGATCTCGGGTCGGCTCATCTGACGGCCTCCTGGGCCTTCGCCTCCATACGGCGGACGACGAAGCCGAGCGGGATCGTGACCAGCAGGTAGCACAGGCCGGCGACGAGGATCGGCGTGGAGTTGGCGGTCGTACTGGCCAGGTCGCGGCCGTACTTGGACAGTTCGCGCTCCTCCAGGGTGACGCCGAGGAAGAGGACGAGGGAGGAGTCCTTGAAGAGGAGCACCAGTTCGTTGGTGAGCGGCGGGAGGATGATGCGGAACGCCTGCGGGATGACGATCGAGACCATGGCGCGGGCGGGTGAGAAGCCCAGCGAACGGGCCGCTTCCGTCTGTCCCCTGGGGACCGCCTGGATGCCCGCGCGGATCGTCTCGGCCATGTAGGCGGCGGCGACCAGGCCGAGCGCGAGGGCCACCTTGCCGTAGGTGCCGCCGACGATCTCGGTGCCGGGGAAGGCGAGCGGGACGGCGACGCCGATGAAGATGAAGATCAGCAGGGCGGGCAGGCCGCGGAAGATCTCGATGTAGACGCCGGCCAGCCAGCGGTAGGGGCCGACCGACGACAGCCGCATCAGCGCGATCACCATGCCGAGGGCCAGTCCGACGACGAAGCCGGACAGGGTGTAGAGCACGGTGTTCTTCAGCGCCAGCGTGATGACGTCCGGGAACATCTGCCGGGCGATGTCCCACTGGGCGAACTGGTTCCGCAGCCGTCCCCAGTCGGCGCCGGCCGCGAAGGCGGTCACGGCGGCGACGAAGACGGCGTACTGGGCGCCGCGCGACAGCCGGCGCCGCTGCCTCCGGGTCAGGCCCTTCCTGCGAGGCTTGAGTTCCGTCCCGGTGTCCA
Organism: Streptomyces shenzhenensis; assembly: GCF_021462265.1. Classification (GTDB taxonomy): domain Bacteria; phylum Actinomycetota; class Actinomycetes; order Streptomycetales; family Streptomycetaceae; genus Streptomyces; species Streptomyces shenzhenensis. The sequence goes on from NZ_JAJONF010000019.1 coordinate 92,894, forward strand.
CGGTCATGAGGCGGCGGGGGACGCGGCCGAGGCGTCGTAGGGGCCGATCCACTTCTCGTACAGCTTCTTGTACGTGCCGTCGGCCTTGGCGCCGGCGATCGCCTTGTTGACGGCGGCGAGCAACTTGGTGTTGCCCTTCTTCACGGTGAAGCCGTACTGCTCACCGGTGTTGATGTCGCCGGCGATCCGGAAGGCGTTGGCGTTGGCCTTGTCCTTGAGCCAGCCCTGGACCACCGGGTAGTCGATGACGACGGCCTTGACCTGGCCGGTGCGCAGGCCGCTCAGGACGGCGTCGGAGGACTCGAAGGAGACCGGGTCGAAGCCCTGCTTGCTGACGTAGTCCTCGCCGGTGGTCTGCGCCTGGGCGCCCAGCCGGACCTTCTTGGCCTTGGCGTCGGCGAGCGAGGTGATGCCGCTGCTCCTGCCGACCAGGAGGGCCTGGGTGGCGTCGAAGTACGGGTCGGAGAAGTCGACGTTCTTCTTGCGCTCCGCGGTGATGGTCATGCCAGCCGCGGCCAGGTCGCACTCGCCGGAGTTGAGGAAGGCGCCGGTCTTGAAGTTCTCGAACGGCGTGTCGACGATCTGCTGCCGTACGCCGAGGTTCTTGGCGACCAGGTCGATCATCGACACGTCGAAGCCCTGCACCTTGCCGTCGATCTCCGACTGGAACGGCGGGTACGGCAGGTGGGTACAGGTGGTGAGCCGGCCGGCCTTGACCAGTTCGACCCCGCCCGCCGCTGTCCTGGAGGCGCTGGAGCCGTTGCCGCTCGACGTGCAGCCGGCCACGAGGGCCAGCCCGGCCGCGGCGGTGACGGCGGCCAGGGCGCGAGCCCGGCGGCTCCCGAGGAGCGTGGTCACGAGACCTCCCGTGGGTCTGTGGGGGCTCCCCGCGAAACTGTGGGGGAGCTGTGGATTCCGATCCTGCGGGTTCCGATTATAAGGAAATGTTTGGGTCTCTCAAACCAATCCGATGGTGCTGGAGCCGTTTGACCTGAGAACTCGCCGGTCAGAGGGGGCGGGCGACGCCGGTTACGCTCGTCCTGATCCGCCCTTTCGCGAGCAAGGAGAGCCCCGTCGTGACCCACCCCTTCCTCGACCTGCCCCCGCTGACCGCCGCCCGCTTCGCCGCGATCGAGGACCGGGTCGCCCGGCTCCTCGGCACCCGCCAGGACGTCGTGATCACGCAGGGCGAGGCGCTGCTGCCGCTGGAGGGCGCGATCAGGGCGACGGCCGGGCCGGGGACGACCGCGCTGAACGTGATCACCGGTCCGTACGGGCAGACGTTCGGGGACTGGCTGCGGGACTGCGGCGCGACGGTGATCGACCTCGCGGTGCCGTTCCACACGGCGGTGACGGCCGGACAGGTCCGGGAGGCGTTCGCCGCGCACCCGGAGATCGACTTCGTCTCGCTGGTGCATGCGGAGGCGGCGACCGGCAACACCAACCCGGTCGCGGAGATCGGCGAGGCGGTACGGGAGCAGCGCGCCCTCTTCTACCTGGACGCGGTCGCCTCGGTCGGCGCCGAGCCGGTGCTGCCGGACGCGTGGGGCGTGGACCTGTGCGTGATCGGGGCCCAGAAGGCGATGGGCGGTCCGGCGGGCGTCTCGGCGGTCTCGGTGAGCGAGCGGGCGTGGGCCCGGATGGCCGCGAACCCGAACGCCCCGCGCCGCTCCTACCTCTCCCTGCTGGACTGGAAGGAGCGCTGGATCGACGGCGGCCGCAAGGCGCTGCCGCACGCGCCGGCGCAACTGGAGATGCTGGCGCTGGAGGCGTGTGTGGAGCGGATCGAGGCGCAGGGGCTGGCGACCGTGACGGCCCGGCACCGCACGGCGGCGCTGGCCACCCGGGCCGGTGCGGTGGCCCTGGGCGGCGGCCTGGAGCCGTACGTGTACGCGGAGTCGGACGCGGCGCCGGTCGCCACGACGCTGCGGGTGCCGTCGGGCGTGGTGGCGTCGGAACTCGTCGCCGAGGCCCTGGCGGGTGACGGCACCCTTCCGCTGGCCGCGGGCGGGGGCGCCCTGGCCCAGGAGATGATCCGGGTCAACCACTACGGGACGGACGCGACGGCCGACGCCGTCCGGTCGAGCCTGGCGGCGCTCGGCGCGGGGCTGGCGAAGCGAGGGCTGGCGGTGGACCCGGAGGGGGCCCGGCGGACGGTGGAGTCCGTCTGGCGGTAGCGGGCCGCCACCCTTCTTCGGGAGCGCATACAAGGCGTTACCGGCGCCTGAATTCAAGGAAATTCCGAATTCCTTTTCGATGGTTGGCTTACCCGAGTTCTTCTGCCCGCTTTTTGCGGAGCTAAACCAAGTGAATTTCATCCGGGTTTCAACCCTGTGACGCACTCCACATGATCGGTGATTTGCCCGTTTTATGGCGGGAAATATCGCCCCATACCGACAGTACGGTTCAAGCCACCGACGGCACCTGCCGTGCGTTTTTGTATTTGCCTCGCTAAATTCAATCCGCATGACTGCCGCACAAGCAGACCTGATCGTCGACCGCCCGCTGGTGACCGACGGGGCCGCTCTCTGGCGTATCGCCCAGGATTCCGGATCCCTCGATCTGAACTCCTCGTACAGCTATCTGCTGTGGTGCCGGGATTTCGCCGGCACCTCGGCGGTGGCGCGCGGCGCGGACGGCGAGCCCGTCGGGTTCGTGACCGGATACACCCGGCCGGACCGGCCGGACACGCTGCTCGTCTGGCAGGTGGCCGTGGACGCCGCGCAGCGCGGGCGCGGCATCGCGGCGCGACTGCTGGACGGGCTCACGGCACGGGTGGCGGCCGACCGGCCGCTGACCGCCGTCGAGACCACCATCACCCCCGGCAACACCGCCTCCGAGCGCCTGTTCACCTCGTACGCCGCCCGGCACGGCGCCGCCGTGGAGCGCTCGGTGCTGTTCGAGGCCGGGGAGTTCCCCGACGGTCCGCACGCCCCCGAAGTCCTGTACCGCATCGGCCCCTTGACCCCCACATCGCACTGAGGAGCCCCGCCGTGACCATCACCCAGCCCGATCTCAGCGTCTTCGAGACCCTGGAGTCCGAGGTCCGCAGCTACTGCCGCGGCTGGCCCACCGTCTTCGACCGGGCCCGGGGCAGCCGCATGTACGACGAGGACGGACACGAGTACCTCGATTTCTTCGCCGGCGCCGGGTCGCTCAACTACGGCCACAACAACCCCGTGCTGAAACGGGCGCTGCTCGACTACCTGGAGCGCGACGGGGTCACCCACGGCCTCGACATGTCGACCACGGCCAAGCGGTCGTTCCTGCAGACCTTCCAGGAACTGGTGCTGCGGCCACGCGCGTTGCCGTACAAGGTCATGTTCCCGGGGCCGACGGGGACGAACGCCGTCGAGTCGGCGCTCAAGCTCGCCCGGAAGGTGAAGGGGCGCGAGGCGATCGTGTCGTTCACCAACGCCTTCCACGGGATGTCCCTCGGGTCCCTCGCGGTCACCGGCAACGCCTTCAAGCGGGCCGGGGCCGGGATCCCGCTGGTGCACGGGACGCCGATGCCGTTCGACAACTACTTCGACGGGACCGTGCCGGACTTCCTCTGGTTCGAGCGGCTCCTCGAGGACCAGGGGTCCGGGCTCAACAAGCCGGCCGCGGTGATCGTGGAGACCGTGCAGGGCGAAGGCGGCATCAACGTGGCCCGGCCCGAGTGGCTGCGTGCCCTCAAGGCGCTCTGCGAGCGGCAGGACATGCTGCTGATCGTCGACGACATCCAGATGGGCTGCGGGCGCACCGGCGCCTTCTTCTCCTTCGAGGAGTCGGGCATCGTCCCCGACATCGTCACGGTCTCGAAGTCCATCAGCGGCTACGGGCTGCCCATGTCCCTGTGCCTGTTCCGGCCCGAGCTGGACGTGTGGGAGCCCGGCGAGCACAACGGCACGTTCCGCGGCAACAACCCCGCCTTCGTCACCGCGACCGCCGCCCTGGAGACCTACTGGGCCGACGGGCCGGCGATGGAGAAGCAGACCCGGGCCAAGGGCGAGCAGGTCGAGCAGGGGCTCATCGCGATCGTCGAGGAGAACCTCGCCGACGTGCGGGAGTACCGGGGGCGGGGTCTGGTGTGGGGCCTGGAGTTCCACGAGAAGGAGCGGGCCGGGCGCATCGCCCGGCGGGCCTTCGAACTCGGGCTGCTCATCGAGACGTCGGGGCCGGAGAGCGAGGTCGTCAAGCTGCTGCCCGCCCTGACCGTCACCCCGGACGAACTGGACGAGGGGCTGAGCATCGTCGCCCGGGCCGTCCGCGAAACCGTCTGACACCTCTGACCGGATCGAAACAAGGAGGCTGTACACCACCGTGATCGTCCGTTCGTTCAAGGAGACCGAAGGCACCGACCGGCATGTGAAGTCGGCGTCCGGCACATGGGAGAGCAAACGCGTCGTCCTCGCGAAGGAGCGGGTCGGCTTCTCGCTGCACGAGACGATCCTGTACGCGGGCACCGAGACGTCGATGTGGTACGCCAACCACGTCGAGGCCGTCGTCTGCGTCGAGGGCGAGGCCGAGCTGACCGACCACGAGACCGGGACGTCGTACACGATCACGCCCGGCACCATGTACCTCCTCGACGGGCACGAGCGGCACTCGCTGCGCGTCAAGGAGGACTTCCGGTGCGTCTGCGTGTTCAACCCGCCGGTCACCGGCCGGGAGGACCACGACGAGAACGGCGTCTATCCCCTGCTGACGGAGGAGGGCTGACCATGACCACCGTCACCGACCTGTACCCGAGCCGCGGCCCCGTCGAGGTCGCCGTCCCCCGCAAGGACCCGGTCGTCTGGTCGGCGCCCGGCGCGCCCGGCCCGATCGCCGGGGACCAGCTGGCGGCGTTCGAGCGCGACGGCTTCCTCACCGTCGACCAGCTCCTCGCCGACGACGAGGTCGCCGGGTACCGGCGGGAGCTGGAGCGGCTGATCGACGACCCGGCGGTCCGGGCCGACGAACGCTCCGTCGTGGAGCCGAAGTCCAAGGAGATCCGGTCCGTCTTCGAGGTGCACCGGATCAGCGAGGTGTTCGCGAACCTGGTGCGCGACGAGCGGGTGGTCGGCCGGGCCCGGCAGATCCTGGGCTCGGACGTGTACGTCCACCAGTCCCGGATCAACGTCAAGCCGGGGTTCGGCGCCAGCGGCTTCTACTGGCACTCGGACTTCGAGACCTGGCACGCCGAGGACGGCCTGCCGAACATGCGCACGGTGTCCGTCTCGATCGCGCTGACCGAGAACCACGACACCAACGGCGGCCTGATGATCATGCCGGGCTCGCACCGGACGTTCCTGGGCTGCGCCGGCGCCACGCCCGAGGACAACTACAAGAAGTCGCTGCAGATGCAGGACGCCGGCACCCCTTCCGACGAGGCCCTGACGGAACTGGCCTTCCGGCACGGCATCAAGCTGTGCACCGGCAGGGCGGGTTCGGCGACCTGGTTCGACTGCAACTGCATGCACGGATCCGGCGACAACATCACGCCGTTCCCGCGCAGCAACGTCTTCATCGTGTTCAACAGCGTGGAGAACACGGCGGTGGAACCGTTCGCGGCACCGGTGCGCCGGCCTGAGTTCATCGGGGCACGGGACTTCACGCCGATCCGCTGAGCCCGTACCGCGGTACACCGGTCCTGGGGCCGCCACCACGCCCGTCGTGGGGGCGGCCCCAGGGCTGTCGCGGCGCTGTTCAGCCCGCGAGGGCGTCGAGCAGGCGGTCCACGTCGGCTGGGGTGTTGAAGAGGTGGAAGGCCGCGCGCAGGTTGCCCGCGCGGTCGGAGACCTCGATGCCGGCCCGGCTCAGCCCGGGCTGACGGCCGCCGAGCCCGGGGACCGAGACGATCGCCGAGCCGGGGGCGGGCACCGGCTCGTGTCCGAGGGCCGCGAGCCCGGCCCGGAACCGGTCGGCGAGGCCCACGTCGTGGGCGTGCACGGCGGGTCCGCCGAGTTCCTCGAGCAGGTCGAGCGAGCGGCGCAGGCCCGCGAACGTGAACAGGGCATGGGTGAGGTCGAACCGGCGGGCGGAGTGGGCGAGTTCGGCGACCGGGCCGTAGCAGCTGTCCCACGGCTCCTCGCCCGCGACCCAGCCCGCGAGCAGCGGCGTCAGTCCGCCGAAGTCCTCGGGGACCACCAGGAAGGCCGCGCCGTGCGGGCCGAGCAGCCACTTGAAGGAGACGGACGCGGTGAAGTCGTACGCGTCGGCGTCCATCGGCAGCCAGCCGGCGGCCTGGGAGAAGTCGACGTAGGTGCGGGCGCCGTGCGCGCGGGCGGCCTCGCGCAGCGCGGGCAGGTCGGCGATCCGGCCGTCCGCCGACTGGGCGGCGCTGACCGCGACGAGGGCGGTGCCCGGGCGGACGGACTCGGCGAGGCGCTCCAGCGGCACCGCGCGGACCTTGAGGTCGCCGCGGACGTGGAACGGGTTCAGTACGGAGGTGAAGTCGTCCTCGGCGGTGAGGACCTCGGCGCCGGACGGCAGCGAGGCGGCGATCACACCGGAGTGCGCGGCGACCGAGGCGCCGGCCGCGACCCTGCTCGCGGGGACCCCGGCGAGCCGGGCGTAGGCGGCCCGGCACGCCTCCACGTCCTCGTGCAGCGAGGTCAGGGGCCGCCCCTCGGCCCGCAGCAGCGCCGCCTGGTGCAGGGCGGCGACGGTACGGGCCGGCAGCAGGCCGTTGCTGGCGGTGTTGAGGTAGGTGGTCTTCGGGGTGAACTCGGCGCGGACGAGGCTCTCGAACGTCTCCGTGGTCTCCATGCGTCCACTCTGCGGCCCGGAGAACCCCCCGTCCATTGCGGATTTTTACCCGGATCCGCTAAGCGACGCTTATACGTCGCCCCTGACCTGGGCTTTCCCCAAGACCTCTCAGTGCTGCGGCACGGCGCACCCGTCCGGTCCGCAGGCCTCGGCGCCGCCTTCGTCGATCAGCTTCAGCGGGGGACGCTCCCCCCAGGCCTGGCCGAGCGCCTGCGTGAACACCTCGGCGGGCTGGGCGCCCGAGACGCCGTACTTCCGGTCGAGGACGAAGAACGGCACCCCGGTCGCGCCGAGCTCGGCGGCCTCGCGCTCGTCGGCGCGGACCTCGTCGGCGTAGCGGGACGGGTCGGCGAGCACCTCGCGCACGGCCGCCGCCTCCAGCCCGGCCTCCACGGCCAGTTCGACGACCCGCTCCGCGCCCCCGGTGAACAGGGACCGCTCCTCGGCGAAGTTCGCCCGGTACAGGATCTGGATCAGCTCGTCCTGGCGGCCCCGCTCCTTGGCGAAGTGCAGCAGCCGGTGCAGGTCGAAGGTGTTGCCGGTGTCACGGCCCCGGGTGCGGTACTCCAGCCCCTCGGCGGCGGCCTGGGCGCCCAGGTTGTCCTCGCCGGCCTGGGCCTGCGCCTCGCTCATGCCGTACTTCTTGCCGAGCATGGCGAGCACCGGCTGGACGTCGTCCTTGGCGCGGCCGGGGTCCAGCTCGAAGGAGCGGTGGACCACCTCGACGCCGTCGCGGTGCGGAAAGGCGGCGAGCGCCTTCTCGAAACGCGCTTTTCCGACGTAGCACCAGGGGCAAGCGATATCAGACCAGATCTCCACGCGCATGGTGTCGGCTCTCTCCAGGTAGTCAGCGGTCCAAAACTATCTGAACCTTCAACCAGCCTGCTTTCATTCCCCGGCCACCGCGTATCGCAGACACAGATGGTGGTCACCCGCGGCGGGCGGGTGCTCCGGGTCCGGCACCCAGCCTTGCCGGGCGTAGAAGGCCTGGGCCCGCCGGTTGTCGGCGTGCACGTCCAGTACGGCGGTGCGCCTGCCGTCGGCCCGCCACTGCTCCAGGCACGCGGTGTGCAGGGCGGTGCCGACACCGGCACGCCAGTGGTCCGGGTCGACATGGAACTGGAACAGCTTGACCCGCTCGCCGGTGGCACCCTCGGGGACCCGGAAGGAGGCGACCCCGGTGATCGTCCCCGCCTCGACCACGCACAGCACCTGCCCGTCGGGCCGTTCGACGGCGGAGCGCCAGGCGGCCGTCCAGTCCACGCCGTCGTCGGGGAGGCCGTCCGGGTAGTACGTCGACCGGGCCCGCCGATGCAGCGCGGCGATGGTCTCCGCCTCCGCGGACAGGGCCGTACGGATCACCCGGAACTCACTCGCACGGTCACTGATCACGCAACGGGAGACGTGACCGCGTCCGGGACGGTTCCGGACCGGCAGGCGGTGTCTCAGCTTCCGTCGCGCAGGTCGGCCGGCCAGTCGGGCCTGAACTCGATGTGGTCGTACGTCACCACGCACCCCTCCCCCATCGGCGACTGGGTCATGAAGCCGACCAGGGCGTTCTCGGTCTCCTTCTCGGTGCCGAGGGTGAACAGCCGTACGAAGACCCACTTCTTGCCGTCCCTGGAGGCGTGGAAGGCGAGCGCCCGCCCGGTCCGGCTGATCCGCAGCCAGACCGAACTTCCCTCCACGGTGAAGGAGTTGGCGTCGTCCGAGTGCCCCCGGGTGACCACGGTGCAGACGGTGGGCACGTCCGGGGAGTTCTCCAGGCAGAGCTTGGCCCAGGCCCGGTCGCCGACGTGGACGTACAGCACACCGGCGTCGAAGGCGGCCCCGAACCCGACGGTGACCCGGGCGATCAGCTGAAAATCCCCTTCGGGCGCCCCGAGCAGCCGGGGCGCGTCCGAGGCGGGATCCAGCGCCTCCCCGGTGGGCGACACGAACCGGTCCTGCCGGGCCCCGGCCCACCCGGTGAGCACCCCGTCCTCATAGAACCAGTGCCCGTCCGGCCCGTAGGTGCGGAGAAGGAAAGGAAGTTCGGGAAGTTCCACGTCCATGGTCAGATTGTGTCAGCAGAACCATCGAACTCGCCCAGGGGCAGCCAACCTGAAGGGGCGCTGGGGGCACCCCCGGCCGAAGGCTGGGGGAGGAACTGCGCGAGCAACCACGGACAACCCGCAGTCGCCGACGCACCCCGCCCCCCACCCGGCGCTACCGCTCCAGAACCCCGTTGAACCGCCGCGGAAGCCCCAGCGGATTGTCGTCCTTCAACTCGGCCGGCAGCAGAGCCTCCGGCACCCCCTGGTAGGCCACCGGCCGCAGCCACCGCTCGATGGCCGTACCGCCCACGGAAGTGGACGTGGAGGTGGTGGCCGGGTAGGGCCCGCCATGGTGCTGGGCCGGGGCCACGGCGACCCCCGTCGGCCAGCCGTTCACCAGCACCCGGCCCGCCAACGGCGTCAGTTCCGCGAGGATCTCCGTCCCCGCCCCCTCGCCCGCGGCCTCCTCGGCGGAGACATGCACCGTCGCCGTGAGGTTGCCCGGCAGCCGCGACAGCACCGCCGTCGCCTCGTCCCGGTCCTCGTAGCGGACCACCACCGTCACCGGCCCGAAGCACTCCTCAAGCAGCAGGTCGTAGCCGCCCTCCTCGGCCAGCCTGGCCGCCGGCACCGTCAGGAACCCGGCGCTCACGGTGTGCTCGCCGCCCGCCCCCGGCGTCACCGGGCTCTCCACGTCGGGTAGTCCGGCGCGCTCGGCGACCCCGGCGAGGAAGTTGTCCCGCATCCGGTGGTCGAGCAGCACGCCCGCGTCGGTGTTGCTGACCGCGTCCGTCAGGGACTTGACCAGGCCGTCACCGGCGGCGCCGGCCGGCACCAGCACCAGGCCCGGCTTCACGCAGAACTGGCCCACGCCCAGCGTCATCGACCCGGCGAGCCCGGTGCCGATCTCCTCGGCCCGCTCGGCGGCCGCGGCCTCGGTGACGAGGACCGGGTTCAGGGAGCCCAGTTCGCCGTGGAAGGGGATCGGCACCGGGCGCGCGGCGGCCGCGTCGAACAGCGCACGCCCGCCCCGGACGGAACCGGTGAAGCCGGCCGCGGCGATCAGCGGGTGCTTGATCAGCTCGACGCCCGCCTCGAAGCCGTGCACGAGACCGACCACGGCTTCGGGGATGCCGTGCTCGGCGGCGGCCCGGCGCAGCACCTTCGCCACCAGCTCGGACAGGGCCGGGTGGTCGGGGTGGGCCTTGACGACGACCGGGTTGCCGGCCGCCAGCGCGCTCGCGGTGTCGCCGCCGGCGACGGAGAAGGCGAAGGGGAAGTTGGAGGCCGAGTAGACGGCGACGACACCCAGCGGGACCTTGTACCGGCGCAGGTCGGGAATGGGCGGGGTGGCCGTGGCGTCGGGGTGGTTGATGATGACGTCGAGGAAGGCGCCCTCGTCGACGAGGCCGGCGAAGGCCCGCAGCTGGTAGGCGGTGCGGGCGAGTTCCCCGGTCAGCCGGACGGGGCCGAGCGCGGTCTCGGCGTCGGCCGCCTCGACCAGCTGGTCCTTGGCCGCATTGAGGCCGGCGGCGGCCGAGCGCAGGAAGGCGGCGCGTACCGTGCGGTCGGCGAGAGAGCCGCGGGCGGCGTGCGCGGCCTTGACGACGGCGTCGATCTCCTCGGCTGTGGCTTCCACCGCAACCTGTTCACGCTGCTTCCCGGTGCGCGGGTCGACACTCCAGACTGGTGCTGCTGCCACCGCGGGTCCCTCCATGAGTTGCGTACTGCCGCAGTATCCGGGTCATATCCGGGTCATCCACCAGGGGCGTTCGATATACTGAACGCTGTCTCTGATGATGAATATGCTGTTGGAGACTATAACCTCGGTTTCTCGTCCAACGAAGGGGTCAAGGGCGATGTCGGCAGGCGAGACAGGCGGCGGGGCACAGGTCAAGTCCGCGGTACGGACCGTGGAACTGCTGGAGTACTTCGCCGGCCGGCCCGGTATGCACTCCCTCGCGGCCGTCCAGGAGGCCGTCGGGTATCCCAAGTCCAGCCTCTACATGTTGCTGCGCACCCTGGTGGAGCTGGGCTGGGTGGAGACGGACGCGACCGGCACGCGGTACGGCATCGGGGTGCGGGCCCTGCTCGTCGGCACGTCGTACATCGACGGCGACGAGGTGGTCGCGGCGGCCCGCCCGACCCTGGACCGGCTCTCCGACGACACCACGGAGACCATCCACCTCGCGCGCCTCGACGGCACGAACGTGGTCTACCTGGCGACCCGCCAGTCCCAGCACTACCTGCGCCCCTTCACCCGGGTCGGCCGCCGGCTGCCCGCGCACTCCACCTCGCTCGGCAAGGCGCTGCTCGCCACCCACACCGACGAGCAGGTCCGCAAGCTGCTGCCGGAGACCCTGCCGGCGCTGACCGAGCACACCATCACGGACCGGGAGAAGCTCATCGAGGAGCTCCGCCAGATCCGCGAGCAGGGCTTCGCGATCGACCGCGAGGAGAACACGCTCGGGCTGCGCTGCTTCGGCGTGGCGATCCCCTACCGCACCCCGGCCCGCGACGCGATCAGCTGCTCGGTCCCGGTGGCCCGGCTCACCCCCGCCCACGAACAGATGATCAAGGACGCCCTGTTCGACGCGCGGGACCGCCTGACGCTGGCGACGCGCCGCCTGTGAGCCCGGGCGGGGCCCTGCGGCCCGGATGAGCGGACGATGAGAAATCCGCCCGTACGGGAACGGGTACCCCGCCTTCGCTCGTCTGTCTGAGCGGGATGAACAAGACGATCAGGCGGGCGTCCGTCTTCGCGCTGCTGCTCGTACTCGCTCTGCTGGTCAGGGCGACCTGGGTGCAGTTCTACGACGGCCAGGCCCTCGCGGACGACACGGACAACCGGCGCAACGTCATCGAGACGTACTCGCAGCCGCTCGGGAACATCGTCGTGGCCGGTGAGTCGGTCACCGGCTCGGCGCGGACCCTGAGCGGCAGCGACCTCAAGTACAGACGCACGTACACGAACGGCAAGCTGTACGCCGCGGTGACGGGCTACGCGTCGCAGAGCTACGCCCCGACCCAGCTGGAGGGCATCTACCAGGACCTGCTCAACGGCACCGACAGCCGGCTCAGGACGGTGATGGACACGGTCACCGGCGAGCGCGCCGAACCGGGCGACGTGATCACGACGATCGACCCGGACGTCCAGAAGGCGGCGTACCGGGCGCTCGGCGACAAGAAGGGCGCGGCGGTCGCGATCGACCCGAAGACCGGCAGGATCCTCGCGGTCGTGTCGACCCCGTCGTACGACCCCTCCTCGCTCACCGACGCCAACACCGCCGGTGCGGCCTGGAAGAAGCTCAACGCCGACGCGGACAAGCCGCTCACCAACCGGGCGCTGCGCCAGCCGCTGCCGCCGGGCTCGACGTTCAAGCTGGTGGTCGCGGCGGCGGCCCTGGAGGACGGCCTCTACGCGAACGCCGACACACGGACCGACAGCCCCGACCCGTACACCCTGCCGGGCACGACGACCCCGCTGAAGAACGAGAACAGCTCGGCCCCCTGCGAGAACGCCTCGATCCGTACCGCCCTGCGCTACTCCTGCAACAACGTCTTCGGCAAGATGGCCGTCGACCTGGGCCAGGACAAGGTGCGGGCGATGGCCGAGAAGTTCGGGTTCAACGACGACAAGCTGGACGTGCCGGTGCGGGCCTACGCCAGCGTCTACCCCTCCGGCATGGACAAGGCGCAGACCGGTCTCTCCGGCATCGGCCAGTTCGACGTCACGGCGACCCCGCTGCAGATGGCCATGGTGTCGGCCGTGATCGCCAACGGCGGCAGGCTGGTCTCCCCGCACATGGTGTCGCAGATCACCGACAGCGGTGGTGACGTGCTGAAGAACTACGACGACGAGGCGAGCGGCAAGGAGATCGTCAGCTCCTCGACCGCGGAGCAGCTGCGGTCCGCGATGCGGACGGTCGTCGAGGACGGCACGGGCACGAACGCGCGGATCGACGGCGTGACGGTGGGCGGCAAGACGGGCACGGCCCAGCACGGCGAGAACAACAGCAAGACGCCGTACGCCTGGTTCACGTCGTACGGCACGTCGGACAGCACGGGGAAAGAGGTCGCCGTGGCGGTGCTGGTCGAGCAGTCGGACGCGGCACGGTCGGAGGTGAGCGGCAACGGGCTGGCGGCGCCGGTGGCGAGGGCGATGATGGTGGCGGCCCTGAAGTAGAGCGCCCCTTCGGGGGCGCGGGGCGGCAGTCGATGTGCGGCTGCCGCCGCGCGGGCGCGACCAGCCACGACGAACCCGCGGCCGAGAACGCGCCCCCGCGCCCCGCCCCCTACTTCACACCCAGCACCTGCTCCACCGGATCGATCGCGAAGTACACCAGGAACAGCGCCGAGACGGCCCACAACAGCCAGTTGACCTCCTTCGCCTTCCCCAGCACCGTCTTGATGACGACGTACGCCAGGAACCCGGCCCCGATGCCGTCCGTGATGGAGTAGGTGAACGGCATCGCGGCGATGGTCAGGAACGCCGGGATGGCGATCTCGTACCGGTCCCAGTCGATGTGCTTGACGTGGGTCATCATCAGGAAGCCCACGGCGATCAGCGCGGGAGCGGCTGCCTGGAGCGGGACGATGGTCAGCAGCGGCGTGAGGAAGAGCGCGAGACCGAACAGGCCGCCGGTGACGAGGTTGGCGAAGCCGGTCCGCGCCCCCTCCCCCACCCCGGCCGCCGACTCGATGTACGCGGTGTTGGAGGAGGCCGAGCCGATGCCGCCGGCCACCGCCGCCGCGCCGTCGATGAACAGCACCCGCCCGATGCCCGGCACCTGTCCCTGCTCGTCGAGCAGCCCGGCCTCCGCGCTGATGCCGACGATCGTGCCCATGGCGTCGAAGAAGTCGGACAGGATCAGGGTGAAGACGAGCAGTACGGCGGTGAGGACACCGGCCTTGGCGAAGCCGCCGAACAGGCTGAAGTGACCGATGAGCCCGAAGTCGGGGGCGGCCACGATCTTGTCGGGGACCTTCGGCGTGGTCAGGCCCCAGCTCTTGATGTCCGCCGCCGAGTTGATGACGACCGCCACCAGGGTCATGGTGACGATGCTGATCAGGATCGCGCCCTTCACCTTCCGCGCGACCAGCGCGATGGTCAGGAGCACGCCGGCGCAGAAGACCAGCACGGGCCAGCCGGTGAGCCGTCCGACGGCCCCCAGCTGCACCGGCACGGTGGTCTGCGCGGCGTCCGGGATCCGGCTGACGAAGCCGGCGTCGACGAAGCCGATGAACGCGATGAACAGGCCGATGCCGACGCCGATCGCCTGCTTCAGCTGCTGCGGGATGGCGTTCATGATCGCCTCGCGCAGGCCGGTCAGCACGAGCACACAGATCAGCAGGCCTTCGAGGACGACCAGCCCCATCGCGTCGGACCAGCTCATCAGCGGCGCCAGCTGGAAGGCCACGACGGCGTTGAGGCCGAGACCGGCCGCGATGGCCAGGGGCAGGTTGCCGCCGACGCCCATGACGACCGTCATGACGCAGGCCACCAGCGCGGTGGCGGTGACGAGTTGGCCGGTGTCGAGGGTGTGACCGAACTTGTCCTTGGCGCTGCCGAGGATGATGGGGTTCAGGACAAGGATGTAGGCCATGGTGAAGAAGGTGGCGAAGCCGCCGCGTATCTCCCGGCCGAAGGTGGATCCCCGTTCGGAGATCTTGAAGAACCGGTCGACGCCGTTGCCGGCAGGTGGCGCGGCCCCTTGCGGCCGGGCCGCCTTCTGCGTCTCGGACATGGTCGAACTCCTCGTCCCCTGAACGTGCGTGTGCGGATGCTGGCTGGATTGTTCCCGCGTCGCACCCGTTTCAGGTTTTCCGCGTGTTACGGAATCAGGCTCGATGTGGTTCGGTTGACCACACCGCGTCCGGTACCTCGTACAAGCCGCGACGAACCATCGCGCCACCCTGCCGCCGCTGCTCGGCTGGGTCCGGGTGGCCGGCGCCACGGCCGCGACCAGCCGCCCGCCGTCCCCCCCGGCCGCCCCGCCGGCTCCCGGCGTGCCCTCGGCCCGTTCCTCGCCCGAGGCGGGTGCGAGTGCGACGCGCTCGCCGGCCCCGCGGGCCTCCGCCACCCCGGCGCCGCCCGCCGCGAAGGGCGAACAGGACGGCCCGCTCTGGTCGGACGGCTCGGTGGACCCGCACAGCAACGACTTCTGGGCGCAGTCCGATGTGACCCTGCGCATCTCCCGGCAGCTGACGGCGCTCACCGTCCGGTTGAAGGTGGCACAGACGGGCGGGGTGTCCGACACCGGGGCCTGGCACTCGCTGCCGGAGGCCGACTTCACGCAGACGGTGACCGCACGGGACGGCTTCCTGGTCTACACGTGGACGCTCAGGCCGGGCAGCAGGGCAGCGGCCGGCGAGTGGGTGTTCGCGGGCCAGTACAACCACGAACAGGGCGGCCGTGACGCGGAGAACGACAGCTACACGATCACCGGCAGCGCGGGCGGCAGGCAGTACGCGGTGACCGGCGGCTTCGCGGCGCACACCGGCGGCGCGGGCGGCTCCTGACCCCGGGCAGGCGAAACGGGCCGGAGAACCGCCCCGGCCCGTTTCCGTCTCCCTGTGGCCGTCATGGCCGAAAGGGCTGCCGCGAGCCCTGGTTACGACACGAAGTACGTCGGGTTCGGCAGCTTGTAGGTGCGGTCCGCGAAGCCGCCGTCCAGGTCCGAGTACTGGTCGCCGAAGTTGGCGACGATCTCGTACCCGAGGTCGTCCTCGATGTGCTTGCGGGTGCCGGACTTGTACTGCACGGTCGTGCAGGTCCAGGTGCCCGGGGTGGCGCAGGCGCTCAGGTAGGACGGCGGGTTGGCCTTGTCCTTGAGGAACATGTGGGCCGCGTCGAGGTTGACGTCGGCGCCGATCTTCTTCAGGTTCTCGACGGCGGCGGTGCGCTGCGCCTCACTGAGCCCGGAGTTGTAGAAGACCTCGACGCCCTTGCCCTCCGCGTACTGGACGAGTTCGGCGCTGCCGAACACGCCCGGACGGTCGGCCCTGTTGACGTAGTCGGCCCAGGTGGTCGAGTTGTAGGTGTAGTTGTAGCGCTTTTCGTAGTCGAGGCTGAGCAGCAGCGTGTCGTCGATGTCGAAGACGACCGCGGGCTTCTCGCCGTGGCGGTGCGCCTTGCGCGCGGCCCGGTCGATGTAGCGCTTGGCGTCCGCGTCGATGCTCGCCAGGTCCTTGGCGTAGGGACTGGTCGGCGAGGCCTGGTAGACCCCGTTGGCGTCGGCGGCGGTGCCGTAGTAGGTGTCGATGTCCTTCACCAGGAGCCCGATGTTGTACGGCTCGTGGGTGGAGTTCGCGGTGGACTGGCCGGCCGTGGCGGCACCGGCGCCGTAGAGGGCGCCGCCGGCGAGCACACAGGCCGTGGCGATCGCCGCGAGGCGAAGTGACTTATGCATGTCAGGAGTTCTACGCGCGTCGCCCCGGTGGGCGCGAGACCCGTTGCCCGATCGATATCTCATCGGCGGGCAAAAAACGGGTCAAGCGCCCTGGACTGAGTCCTTCCGGTTGTCCCGGCGCGGTCGCGGGTCAGTTCATGGTCGCCCCGATGGTCGTGCTGCCCGTCGTCAGGAAGGCGGTCGCCGGCAACGAGCCGTCCGACTGCCGGGCGTTGTACGTGGTGGTCGCGTCCGTCGACTTGAACGCGGGGGTGCTGACGCCGCTGTCCCAGTTGTTGCCGGCGGACACCACCGAGGAGCCCTTGCTGACCAGCCCGCTGCCGTTGCTCACCGCGAGGTTCTTGCCGAGTCTGGCCGCGCTGGTGGCGAAGTAGTAGCCCCAGCCGCCGTTGGCGTAGGCGGTGGTGCGGTTGATGACGATCGCGCCGGTGTTGGAGTTCTCGGTGAACCCGTTGCCGGAGTTGCCCCAGGCGGCCGAGTTGTTGACGACGTGCGCGACGGTGACGCCGCCCCCGCCCAGCTTGAAGCCGTTGCCGTTGCCCTCGAAGGCGGAGTCGCCCCAGCGGTTGACGCCGTTGCCGAAGGACCAGGTGTGCTCGATGGTGACCGGCGAGGAGAAGGACCACAGGTCGATCCCGTCGTCCGAGTTGTTGTACAGCCGGGCGCCGGTGACGAGGTTGCCGGAGCCGGAACCGAACTTGATGGCGACGCCGTCGGCGTTCTGGCCGTGCGTGGCGGCGTCGTAGTTGCCGTAACTGTCCAGGTTCCTGACGGTGTTGTTGACCGTCCCGTCCCCGGTCAGGGTGAAGCCGGAGTCGCCGCCGTTGATGGTCTTGACGTTGTTCCAGTTGGTGCCGGTGCAGGACTGGCAGACCACCGCGCTGTCCGGGGAGTTCTGGAAGGTGAGGTTGGAGACGTTCCAGTAGTCCGCGGTCAGTTTGAAGATCCACTGGCCGGAGGGCAATGACGAGCCGTCGATCTTGACCGTCTCCGAGCCGTACGCGGTGAGGGTGATCGGCGCGGAGGAGGTGCCGTTCGCCGTGGACTGGAGGGTGGCCGTCGGGTAGTAGGTGCCGCCGCGGACCTGGATGACCGTGCCGGCGGTGGCGTTCTTGATGGCGTTGGACAGGTCGGTGGAGTTGCTGACCACGACGGTGGCCGCGTGCGCCGGGGTGGCCAGCACGGCCAGCCCGAGCGATGCCGCGGTCACGGCCAGCGCGGTGAGGGAGCTGATACGACGCATGACGTGCGGGTCCTTTCGTCGATCAGGGGGATTTTCAGAGTGAGCGGGCGGGTTTCCAGTCGCCGAGGTAGGTCGCGGGGGTGTGCGACGCGGCCTCGGCGGCGGTGAGCTGGGGCCGGTTCCCGGGGACGGTGATCACCGCGCCCGGCCCGGAGTTGCGGTACTCGCGGAACCGCATGGACTGCCACGGGTAGGCGTCCCGCATGTTCGTGTAGGGCGCGACGGGGGTCGATCCCGGGGCCGATGAGACTGTCCCGCACGACCAGCGAGGGCCAGGCGGTGGTCTCGTACGTCGGCACCCAGGGCCGCGCCAGCTTGTAGGCCCCGTCCTCCGCGCCTGAGGAGAACCGGCAGCGGACGGCGAGGAACCCGTGCGCGTTGGCACGGGCGGTCGAGGGGGCGAACACCATGCCCTTGGGGGTGAAGGTCACCTCTCGTGGCAGGGTGCGGAAGTGGCAGTGCTCGTACACCGCGGTGGCCCGTCCGAAGACGAAGTCGACGTCACCCTCGATGTGGCAGCGGTGGAAGAACTGCCGGCCGAAGGAGCCGAGTTCGGTGGTGTCGGCGAACAGGGTGTCCTGGTGGGCGAGCAGCCGCACGTTCTCGACGTGCGTCCGGTCGCCGGTCAGGTACGCGGCGACGGCCTGGGTCCCGGTGACGTCCGGGTGGTCGGCGCGCAGCCAGTCGTTGGCGAGGGTGAGGTCGCGTACGACGAGCCCGGGCGCCGCCGAGGCGAAGGTGGCCGACCCGGCGGTGCCGTAGGTCCCCGAACCGTCCGGCCGCTGTTTCCCGTTGGCGTTGTCGTAGACGACGACGGCGTCCCGGGGATCGCGGCTCGCCCCGCGCAGGGTCAGCTCCTCCTTGTCGGCGGGCACGTCGACGACCTCACGGTACGTTCCCGGATGCACGACGATCGTCCATCCCGGCCCGGACACCGCGTCCACGGCCGCCTGGACGGAGTCGCCGGGGTGGACGTGCAGGACGCGGCGGTCGCGGGCGACGGCCGTGACCGGACTGCCCATGGCCACCGCCGCCGTGGCGGCGAGAAGCGCGCGTCGGGTCGGCATGTCAGCGCTCCTCCCACGGGGCCCAGTCGCCGAGGTAGGTCGCGCGGGTGTGTGACGCGGCCTCGGCGGCGGTGAGCTGGGGCCGGTTCCCGGGGACGGTGATCACCGCGCCCGGCCCGGTGTCGCGGTACTCGGCGAAGCGCTGGCGCTGCCAGGGGAAGGCGTCCGACATGTTGGTGTACGGCGCGACGGCGTCGATGCCCGCACCGAGGCAGGAGTCGCGGACGACGAGCGCGGGACGGGCCGTGGTGTCGGAGCTGGGCACCCAGGGGCGGGCCAGCTTGTAGGCGGCGTCCGGGGCTTCGCTGCTGATCCGGCTCCGGCTCACCAGGTAGCCGTAGGGGTTGGCGGCCGCCGTCGACGGTGCGAACACGAACCCGTACGGGGCGGCCGCCAGGTCGGTCCGGTTCAGGGTGCGGAAGTGGCATCCCTCGTACACGGCCGTGGCCCGCCCGAAGACGAAGTCGACGTCACCCTCGGCATAGCAGCGCGCGAAGTACTGCCGGGCGAACACCCCGAGGGCCGTCGAGTCGGCGTACAGGGTGTCCTGGTGGCCGAGGAACCGGCAGTCGTGGAAGGCACTGCGGTCGCCCTGCACCTTGAGGGCGACGGCCTGGGTGCCGCTGATGTCCGGGTGGTCGGCGCGCAGCCAGTCGTTGGCGAAGGTGATCCAGTGGGCGGTGAAGCCGTCGGCCTGCACGGTGGTGGTGGCGGAGCCGGTGGTGCCGTACGTCCCGCCGCCGGGCTTGGGGGTGCCGGCCGCGTTGTCGTAGACGATGACGACGGCACGCGGGTCCTCGGCGGCGCCGATCCAGGTGGCCTCGGTGCGGGTGGTGTCGACGGCGACCGTCTCCCGGTAGACGCCCGGGGCGAGGACCAGCGTCCAGCCGCTGCCGGTGGCGGCGGTCACGGCGGCCTGCACGGTGGTGAAGTCGCCGCGGCCGTGCGGGTCGACGTACAGGGACCGCGGGGTGCGGCGGCGCTCCGGGGAGCCGTACCGCCCGAAGGGGCGGGCGGTCGCGTGCGCGGGGCGGGCGGCCAGGGCGAGGGCGGCGCCGGCCCCGGCGCCCGCGAGCAGGAAACCCCGTCTGGACAGGGGAGGGTGGGGCGAGGACATGCGGGTGCTCCTTGGCGGGGGAGACGGGTGGCGGTGGTACGTCCTTCGCTGTGGGGGGGGTGGGGCGGGCCGGGGCCGGTCGTGCCCCGGCCCGGTCACGCACGCGCGTCAGCGCAGCCGGCCGGCGCCCGCGCCGCAGTCGACGATGCGCGGCACGGCCCGCGCCGGATCGACCTTCGTGCGCAGGGCCGGGGTCCAGGTGGAGCCCGCCGTGAGGGTCTCGGCCGGGATCTGCGCGTTGTGGACGGCGATCAGATCCGTCAGCTCGCCGTTGACGTAGTTGTCGTCGGCGGTGAGCGTCGACTCGTTCCACTTCTTCAGGATCGAGCCCGCCTTGACCGTGTCGGGCAGGGTGAACGCGTTGTGCTCGGCGACGAGTTGGGACTCCTTCCCGATGCCGTAGCTGTAGCCGTAGCCGTCCTCGGCGACGAAGTGGTTGTTGTAGGAGTCGACCTGCCCGAACCGCACCCGCGGCGCCCGCTCCACCAGGTTGGAGAACAGGTTGTGGTGGAAGGTCACCCGGAGGTGCCCGCGGTCGACGGCAGCGGTGGACGCGCTGTCGCTGTTGCCGATGAGGATCGTCTTGTCGTGGTCCGCGAAGACGTTCCAGGAGGCCGTGACGTAGTCGGCGCCCTTGACGATGTCCAGCTCGCCGTCGTGCTGCTCGTAGATCCGCCCGAAGTAGTAGGGCAGCGTGCTGTCGGGGTGATCACCGTCGGTGAACGTGTTGTGGTCCATCCACACATGGGTCGACCCGTAGATCACCGCGCTGTCGTACTCGGAGTTCCAGTTGCCGGCGGCGGTGTCGGTCGGGTCCCACTGCGGGAAGCAGTCGAGGGGGCTCTCGAAGCTCAGGTTGCGGACGATGACGTTGTCGACGGCCTTGATCTGCAGGCTGGCGCCCTTGAAGCCGGCGTCCTCGCCGATGCCGACGATGGTGGTGTTGGCCGGGACGTACGCCTTGATGTACGCGTCCTGCTGGGCGGCGGAGGCGCGGCGCAGCCCCTCCGGGCTGTCGTCGGGCTCGTTGTCCAGGTTGGTGGAGCGGCCCCAGGCCTCAGGTGAGTACGTGGCGAGGTAGGTGTCGAAGTCGTAGCCGGGCACGGCGAACGAGTCACAGCTCGGCCCGTCCGCGTCGATCGTCCCCTTGACTCTGATGATCTTCGGTGCGCTGCCGCCGTCGGCGAGTGCCGCCTTGAACTGGTCCCAGGTGGTGACGGTGTAGACGTGCGCGGAGTCGGCGGCGGCCCCGCCGGTGGTCCCGGTGGTGGCGGCGCCCCAGCCGTCGTCCGCGGACAGCACCTGCCGGTCGGGCGCGACCCGGTGCGGGGCCGCGGCCTGGGCGGTTCCGGTCACGGCCAGCACGAGAGCCGTGCAGCCCACGACCGCACCTATGACACGTCCATGACATTTCTGTGTACGCACTGTGCGGGTCTCCTCAGCTTGCGGGTGGCCAGGTGATCCAGGAGGTGGGGATGGACTGGTGCAGCCGGATGACGTCGTGCCGGGCGAGCACCCGGGTGCGCAGCAGCTCCTGCGCCACGAGCCGGGCCACGGCGATGGCCCCCGGCGGGTTGAAGTGCGTGTTGTCCTGCTCGGTGTCCGTCCAGTTGAAGTACGTCTTGGTCGTCTCGACTCCGAGCGCCTGCCACAGCGCGAGCGACAGCGCCTCGATGTCGAGCAGCGCGACCCGTTCCCGCGCGGCCAGCGCGCGCATGGCCGCCGGGTAGTCGCCGTGCGTCGGCACGGCGTTGCCGTCGGCGTCGAACCGCCGCCGCTCGACCGGGGTGGCGAGAACCGGCCGCGCACCGTGCGCACGGGCGCCTTCGACGAAGAGCCGCAGATGGTCCTGGTACGTGCTCCAGGGCTCGGTGTACCGGGTGGGATCGTCGCTCTTCTCGTCGTTGTGCGCGAACTGGACGAGCAGCAGGTCGTGCGGCCGGATGGTGGCGAGGATGGCGTCGAGCCGCCCTTCGTCGACGAAGCTCTTGGAACTACGGCCGTTGACGGCCTGGTTGGAGACGCCGATTTCCTTCCGGAGGAAAAAGGGGATCGCCATTCCCCATCCGGTCTCGGGAGCCGCGTCGGCGAATTTCTGGGCGGCGGTGGAGTCTCCGGCGATGTAAAGCGTGCGGCGGTCCTTCCCGGGAGAACGACCGACGAGCGGAACGGCGGCGAGAGCCGCGGAAGTTACCTGTCTGCGCGTAAGGGACACAAGCATCGCCTTTCAAACAGGGGTGAGGAACCGCGCCCCAAAGGGGCGCGGGGAACTGCGCAACCAGCCACAACCGGCCCGCAGCCGAAAAACTGCCTCAGTGATTCTTCTTCCAGTCCGCCTGCGCCTTGTTCAGCTGATCGGCCAACGTGTCCAGGAACTCCTTCGCCGTCATCTTCCCGAGCAGCACCTTCTGGAAGTTCGGCTCGTTGCCGGCCTTGGAGACGGTGTTCCAGTCCGGCAGATAGTAAGGAAGCTGCACGATCTTCGTCGTGGCCCCGCTGAGCGCCTCGGCCGCCAGCTTCGTCGGCTCCGACGCCCGCACCCAAGCGTCCTGCGCCGCCTCGTCGTTCGCCGGCACCTGCCCCGCCGACTCGTTCCACTTGCTGTTGGACGCGTGGGACGCGGCGAACTCGATGAACTTCCAGGCGGCGGCCTTGTTCTTGCCGGACTTGAAAAGACCGAGACCGTCGACGGGATTGGAGACCTGCACCCGGGTCCCGTCGTCCAGTGTCGGGTTCGGAATCCCCCTGAACTTGCCGCTCAGCGCCTTCTCGTGGTCGGCGTAGGAACCGAGGTTGTGGCTCAGCATCCCGATCGTGCCGGAATCCCACTGCGCGACCATCTTGGTGAAGTCGTTGTTGACGTCGGCGGACGGGGTGTCCTTCTTGTACAGGCCGGTGTACTTCTCCAGCGCGGTGACGTTCTTCGGGTCGTTGACGGTGGTCTTGTCACCATTCCAGAAGGAGGTGATCCCGCTCTGCCCGTACATGGCGTCCAGCGCCTGGGCGATGGACCCCTCGCCGCCCCGGATGGTGTACCCGAACCTGTTCTTCGCCCGGTCGGTGAGTTTGCCGGCGGCCGTGTAGAAGTTCGTCCAGGTGGTCGGCGGTGCCAGCTTGACCGCGCTGAACAGGTCGGTCCGGTACCAGAGCGTGCCGTTGTTCGCGGAGGTCGGCACGGAGTACGTCTCTCCGTCACCGCCCGCGGACTTCACGCTCTCCAGGAACTTCTCGTTGAGCTTGCCGTTCAGCGAGCTCTTCGCGAGCCGGCTGTCCAGCGGTTCCAGGGCACCCTGCGCGGCGATCTCCGCGAGCATGGCGGTGCCGACGCCGCCGACGTCGGGCAGTCCGCCGCCCTGGATGGCGGTGTCGTACTTGGACTGAACACTGGCGGCCGGCACCCCGACGTACGTGACCTTGATGCCGGGGTTCTGCTTCTCGAAGTCGGCGATGATCTCCTTCCACACGTCGGTGCGGACACCGCCGTTGTTGTCCCAGAAGGTGATCGTGCCCTTCCCCGAGCCCTCGCCGCCCTTGCCCCCCGCGCTGCCACTGCCGTCGTCGCCGCAGGCGGTGGCGGTCAGCGCGAGCACGGAGCCCAGGGCGACGGCGACGGCCGCGCGCCTGCTTCTGCGGATGCTGCTCTTCATTGATCGGCTCTCTTCTGTCTGGTCTGGCTACGGATCAGCAGGGAGTGACGCGGAAGTGCGTGAAGGTGGCGGCCCCGGCGGCGCCCGGTCCCTCGGGCGCGGCGGCGAAGAGCCCGAGCAGGGCGCCGACCCAGCGCCAGGGAGTGGCGGTGAACACCGGTCCGGACGCTACGAAGCCCGCCCCGACGTCGTACGAGAACCGGCACCGCGCCCCCGCGCCGATCCCGATCCGCAGCCGGGCCCGGCCCCCGGGCGCGGGGCAGGACGGGCCGGCGTCCCGTTCCCGGTCGGCGGCGGCCTCCGCGAACCGGTGCACGAGCCGCACGCCTCCGCCCGGCCGGCACTCCAGCCCGATCCAGCCGAACGCGTCCCCGAGCACCACGAGCCCCGCCCGCGCACCGGGCTCCGCGCGGTCCAGCCGCAGTTCCACCTCCACCACGCACGGCGTCCCGGGCAGCCGCTGGGTCAGCACGTGCGGCAGCCGGCGCGGGTCGTGCGCGTCCCCCGAGCGCACGCATGCCAGCCGCAGGCCGTCCCCCGAGTGCTGGGTGGCCCACCCCGCCGCCGGATTGGCCGTCCACTGCCACTGCCGGCCGAACCGCCCGCCGGGGAAGTCGTCGCCGGTGGCGGGCGCGGCGGGCGGCTGCGCCGGCAGCGCGGGCCTCGGGTGGACGGCGACGGGCGCGCCGGCGTCCCCGATCACCGGCCAGCCTCCCCCGTCCCCCCAGCGCATCGGCTGAAGGTGGACGACCCTGCCGTACGCCCCCCGCTGCTGGAAGTGCAGGAACCAGTCCTCGCCGGCCCCGGTCCGCACCCAGCCGCCCTGGTGCGGTCCGTTGACGTCGGTGTCCTTCTGCTCCAGGACGATCCGTTCCTCGTACGGCCCGAAGAACCCGCGCGAGCGGAGGGCGCCCTGCCAGCCGGTCGCCACTCCCCCGGCGGGGGCGAGGATCCAGAACCAGCCGTCGTGCCGGTAGAGCTTGGGGCCCTCCAGGGTGAACCACCCCGGTATCCGGTCCCCGTCGACGATCACCTTTCCGGCGTCGAGCAGCGAGCTGCCGTCGGGGTGCATCCGGTGCCCGGTGAGCCGGTTGTTGACACCGGAGCGGGACTTCGCCCAGGCGTGGACGAGGTACGCCTCACCCGTCTCGTCGTCCCACAGCGGGCAGGGGTCGATGAGTCCCCGGCCCTCCTTCACCAGGTGCGGCCGGCTCCACGGCCCCCTGATCTCGGGGGCGTTGACCTGGAAGATGCCCTGGTCGGGGTCGCCCCAGAAGATCCAGAAACGGTCGTCGTGGTGCCGTAACGAAGGGGCCCAGACCCCGTGGTCGTGGCGCGGGGCGGTGAACCGCTCCTCGGGTTCGAGGCGTTCGAGGGCGTGGCCGACCAGGGTCCAGTTGACCAGGTCGCGGGAGTGCAGCAGGGGCAGGCCGGGGACGCGGCCGAAGCTGGAGGCGGTGAGGTAGAAGTCGTCGCCGACGCGGACGACGTCCGGGTCGGACCAGTCGGCGTTCAGGACGGGGTTGGTGTATGTCTGTCCGTCGTCCGTCATGTGCTCACCTCGTTCGGCGGCTCCCAGGGGGCGCCGAGTTCGGAGTAGAGGGAGAGGGTGTCGGCGCAGGCCGCGACCAGTGCGTCGATGCCGGTCACGACCCGGCGCCCGTCCTCGGGGAGGTGGTGCCAGGCGTCGGCGGGCAGCGCGAGAGGGTCGTCGGCCAGCCGGATCGCTTCGACGACCTTCATGAAGGCGCCGGTCGCGTCCGGCTCCACCAGCAGGTCCGCCCCGGTGGTGAGATGGCCGGCGAGGTTCTCCAGCAGGTCCGTGCTGCCGTACTCGGTCTCCTCCGGGCCGCGGCCCGCCCGCTGCACCAGCACCCGGTCCTGCTTGTACCAGTGGGTGATCCGGCCGCTGGTGCCGTGCACCAGGACGTAGGGGTCGCCCGGCTCCTCGGCGCAGAGCGTGGCGGCGACCACGACCGGGCCGCGCGGCGTGGTGACGCGGACACATGAGGTGTCGTCGGACTCGATGTCGTTGGCGCGCAGCAGTTCGGTCTCGATGCCGGTGACGTCCTCGGCGCGGTCGGTGCCGAGCAGCGCGAGGCCGGTGGCGACGGCGTGCGCGAGGGGGTTGGTGAGGACCCCGTCGACGACGTCGACGCCGTTCAGCCGCCGCCTGCCGGCCCAGGGCGCCCGCCGGTAGTAGGACTCGGGCCGGGCCCAGGCACCCGCGCCGCCCACTCCCACCACGTCACCGATGGCGCCCTCGGCGATCAGCCGCCGGATCGCGGGCACGGCGTGCGAGCCCAGCGACTGGAAGCCGATCTGGCAGGCCACACCCGCCTTCGCGACCCCGTCGGCCATCCGCCGGAACTCCGCGTACGACGGCGCCGGCGGCTTCTCGAGGAGCAGGTGCACGCCCCGCTCGGCGGCCGTCAGGGCCAGGTCCGTGTGGGTGGGGATCGGGGTGCAGATCACGGCGATCCTGGCGCCGGTCGCGTCGAGCAGGGCGCCGAAGTCCGGGGACTGGGCGGGCCGGCCGAGCCCCTCGGGCAGCTCGTCCGCGCCCAGCGGGGTCAGCTCGCAGATCCCGGCGAGCCGTACGATCCCCTTCTCCTGGAGCCGGCGGATGTTCTCCAGATGCCAGCGGCCGTGGCCGCGTGCTCCCGCCAGAACGACGTCGATGGGTGAAGAGTTCACAGCGTCCTCCCTGCGTTGCCGATCTTCGCGTGCAGGGTAAGCGTCCGCCCTCGGCGGCCCGGAAGGCGTCTCATCCCTTCACCGCCCCCGCGCTGAAGCCGGTGATCAGCCACTTCTGGATGAAGGCGAAGACGATCACGACGGGTACCGCGGCGATGATCCCGCCCGCGGCCAGCGCGCCCAGGTCCACGCTGTCGGCGCTCATCAGGGTGTTGAGGCCGACCGGGATGGTCTGCTTGCTCTGGTCGGAGAGGAACATCAGGGCGAACAGGAAGTGGTTCCAGGCGTGCACGAAGGCGAAGGAGCCGACCGCGATCAGCCCTGGCCGCAGCAGCGGCAGCACGACGATCCGGAAGGCGGTGAGCCGGCCGCAGCCGTCGACCCAGGCGGCCTCCTCCAGGGAGTACGGCACGTTCCTGATGAAGCCGCTGATCAGGATCATCGACAGCGGGAGCTGGAAGACCGTCTCGGCGATGACGACGCTGCCGAGCGAGTTGATCATCTGGAGCTTCGCGAAGATCTGGAAGAGCGGGACCAGGAGCAGCGCGCCCGGCACGAACTGGGAGCAGAGCA
This sequence comes from Streptomyces shenzhenensis, assembly GCF_021462265.1. GTDB lineage: Bacteria > Actinomycetota > Actinomycetes > Streptomycetales > Streptomycetaceae > Streptomyces > Streptomyces shenzhenensis. The sequence goes on from NZ_JAJONF010000019.1 coordinate 119,421, forward strand.
GGGCCAGCATGAAGCCGCGCTTGAGCCTGAAGTCGAAGCGGGCGAGGGCGTAGCCGCCGGCCAGCGCGACGACCGTGGTCAGCACCAGCGTCGAGACGCCGACGTAGACGCTGTTGGTGAAGTAGGTGGCGAAGCTGCGCTCGGTCCACACCTTATGGAAGTGCTCGAAGGTGACCGGCCAGGGGACCAGCGAGGTGGAGCCGGCCGGGCGGAGCGCGAAGAGCAGGATCCAGTAGAAGGGGATCAGGGTGAAGAGGAGGTAGATCCCGAGGGGCAGGTAGATCTGCCAGCGCGGGACCTCGTCCCAGGCGCGGCGCTTCTTCCCCGGCCGGGCGGGTTCGGTGACGACGGGCCCGGCCGCGGGGGCGATCTCGGTGATCACTTCGTCTCGCCTCCGAACTTGCTGATCCGCAGGTAGACGATCGAGCAGAAGAGCAGGATCACGAAGGCCACGGTGGTCAGCGCGGACGCGTAGCCGAAGTCGTGGGCGTCGACGCTGGTGTTGGCGACGTAGAGGGGTAGCGTCGTCGTCTCCCCCGCCGGGCCGCCGCCCGTCAGGGTGTAGAGCAGGTCGACGTTGTTGAACTCCCACACCGCGCGCAGCAGCGTGGACAGGACGATGGCGTCCTTGAGGTGCGGCAGCGTGATGTGCCAGAACTGCTTGGCACGGCCGGCCCCGTCGACCTCCGCCGCCTCGTACAGGTCCTTGGAGACGGACTGGAGGTCGGCCAGGATGAGGATCGCGAAGAACGGCACGCCCCGCCACAGGTCGGCGACCACGGCCGCCGGGAAGACGGTCGAGGGGTCGGAGAGCCAGCTGGTGCCGTACGACCCGATGCCCGCGTCGGCGAGGTAACGCGTCACGCCGGTCTGCGAGTTGTACAGCAGCACCCAGATCGCGGAGGTCAGCACACCGGAGACGGCCCACGGCGAGAAGACCAGCGCCCGCCCGAGCGCCCGCCCCGCGAACGTCTGGTTGACGATCAGCGCCAGCGCGAGCCCGCACAGCAGCTGCAACCCGACCTCCACCACGACCCACTTGGCGCTGAAGGTCAGCGTGTCCCAGAACTGCGGGTCGTGCGCGAAGGCCTGGGTGAAGTTGCCGAAGCCCGCGAAGCCGTTCCGCCAGGGCTTGGTCGGGTTGTAGTTCTGCAGGCTGTAGTAGAAGACGCTGAGCACCGGGTAGGCGATGAAGCCCAGCATCAGCAGGGCCGCCGGGGCGATCAGCAGATACGGCAGCCTGCGCGGCGTCGCGGAGGCACGGCGCCGCGGGGGTGGCGCGGGCGGTTTCGCCACGGCTGCGGCTTGGGCCATGACCTGTTCTCCGTTCGCGATGGGGAGGAGCCGCCCGAAGTGCGTCCGTGAGGGGCGGTGGACGGGTGACGGGTGACGGGTGGGCAGTTGCAGGGAGTGTGGGAAGCGCTTGCTACATGGGCATGGCTGAAGCGCTTCGACGGTCGTCTGGGGGTCAGCCCGCGTACGGGTCCGGGACTTCTCCCGGCCGGGCCAGGAACTCGAAGTCGCAGCCGGTGTCGGCCTGGGTGATCTGCTGGTCGTAGAGCGCGCCGTACCCGCGCCCGTACCGCACCGGCGGCGGCGTCCACGCGGCCCGGCGCCGCGCCAGCTCCTCCTCGTCCACGTTGAGCCGCAGGGTGCGGGCCGCGACGTCCAGGGTGATGGAGTCCCCGGTGCGGACGAGCGCGAGGGGTCCGCCGACGTGCGACTCGGGCGCGATGTGCAGCACGCAGGTGCCGTAGCTGGTGCCGCTCATCCGGGCGTCGGAGATCCGCACCATGTCCCGCACGCCCTGCTTGAGGAGGTGGCCGGGGATGGGCAGCATGCCGTACTCGGGCATGCCGGGGCCGCCCTTGGGCCCGGCGCCCCGCAGCACGAGCACGCTGTCGGCGGTGATCCCGAGGGAAGGATCGTCGATGGTGCGCTGCATGGTCCGGTAGTCGTCGAAGACGACGGCCGGGCCGGTGTGCTTGAGCAGGTGCGGCTCGGCGGCGATGTGCTTGATGACCGCGCCGTCCGGGCAGAGGTTGCCGCGCAGCACGGCGACCCCGCCTTCGGCGGCCACCGGGTTGTCGCGGGGCCGGATGACGTCGTCGTGGTGCACCCGGGCGCCGGCCAGCTGCTCACGGTAGGTGTCGTACGACACCGTCGGCCGGTCCAGGTGGAGCAGGTCGGGGATGCGGGAGAGGAAGCCGGGCAGGCCGCCCGCGAAGTGGAAGTCCTCCATGAGGTACGTCCGGCCGCCGGGGCGGACGTTGGCGAGGACGGGCACGGTGCGGGCGATGCGGTCGAAGTCGTCGAGGGTGAGCCGCACCCCCGCCCGCCCGGCCATGGCGATGAGGTGGATGACGGCGTTGGTGGAGCCGCCGAGCCCGAGGACGGTGGTGACAGCGTCCTCGAAGGCGTCGGAGGTCAGGAGGTGGGAGAGCCGCCGGTCCCGGTGCACCAGCTCGACGATCCGCATCCCCGCCTGGGCCGCCATCCGGTCGTGCCCGGAGTCGACGGCCGGGATGCTGGACGCGCCCGGGACGGTCACGCCGAGCGCCTCGGCGGCGGCGGTGAGGGTGGAGGCCGTGCCCATCGTCATGCAGTGACCGGGCGACCGGGCCAGCCCGCTCTCCAGCTCCAGCAGCTCGCAGTCGCCGATGAGACCGGCGCGCTTGTCGTCCCAGTACTTCCACATGTCGGTGCCGGAGCCGAGGACCTCGCCCCGCCAGTGGCCCGGGAGCATGGGTCCCGCGGGCACGAAGACGGCCGGCAGGTCGACGGAGGCCGCGCCCATGAGGAGGGCCGGGGTGGACTTGTCGCAGCCGCCCATCAGCACCGCCCCGTCGACCGGGTACGACCGCAGCAGTTCCTCGGTCTCCATGGCGAGGAGGTTGCGGTAGAGCATCGGGGTCGGCTTCTGGAAGGTCTCCGAGAGGGTGGAGACGGGGAACTCCAGCGGGAATCCGCCCGCCTGCCAGACGCCCCGCTTGACCGCCTGCGCCCGGTCACGGAGGTGCACATGGCAGGGGTTGATGTCCGACCAGGTGTTGAGGATCGCGATGACCGGCTTGCCGAGGTGTTCCTCGGGGAGGTAGCCGAGCTGGCGGGTGCGGGCGCGGTGGCTGAAGGCGCGGAGCCCTTCGGTGCCGTACCACTGGTGGCTTCTGAGTTCCTCCGGCTTCTTCACAGCGGCCATCCGGCGGCTATGGCGGCGACCTCGGCGCGCTCGGCGTCGGGCAGCTGCCTGCTGGGCGGGCGGACGTCGCGGCGGCACAGGCCGAGGGAGGCGAGGGCCTCCTTGACGACGGTGACGTTGTCGGCGGAGCCGTTCGCGGCGCGGAGTTCCTCGAAGCGGCGGATCTGTTCCCAGACCTTCATGGCGGCCGGGTAGTCACCTGATCGAAGCGCTTCGATCATGTTCAGCGAAACGGCCGGGGCGACGTTCACCAGGCCGGAGGTGAAGCCGGTGGCACCGGCCGAGAAGTAGGAGGGCGCGTAGGGCTCGGCGAGCCCGGCGACCCAGACGAAGCGGTCGAGCCCCGCGTCACGGGCGAAGGCGGCGAACTTGGCGGCGTCCGGGACGGCGTACTTGACGCCGATCACGTTGGGGCAGGCGTCGGCGAGTTCGGCGAGGCGGGCGCCGGGAAGCTGGGCGTTGCGGATGTAGGGGACGACGCCGAGTTCGGGGACGGACGCGGCGATGGCCCGGTGGTAGTCCACCCAGCCGGACTGGGAGACGTAGGGATGGACGGGCTGGTGGACCATCACCATCTGCGCGCCGTGCTCACGGGCGTGCCGGGCGGTGGCGACGGCGGTCGCGATGTCGTGCCCGACCCCGACCAGGACGACCGCCCGGCCGCCGGCCTCGTCGAGGGTCGACTCGGTGACGAGCCGCCGCTCCTCGGGGGCGAGGGCGTAGAACTCGCCGGTGTTTCCGTTGGGGGTGAGGGTGCGGACGCCGCCGTCCAGGAGCCGGCGCAGCAGGGTCCGGTGGGCGTCCTGGTCGACGCCGCCGTCCTCGGCGAAGGGGGTCACCGGGATGGCCACCACGTCGGCCAGGGCCGCCCGTTGGGTCTCGAACGCCACGCTGCTCATTCCTGGCCTTCCTGCTCGGCTGCCTGGGGGAACGCCCGCTCGACGAAGGACGCGATGTGGGTGTGCAGGGCGCGGGCGGCGCCGTCGGCGTCGCCGTCCAGCGCCAGCCGCAGGATCTCGCGGTGCTCACCTGCCTCCCGCTCCCAGGAGGGGGAGGCGGCCCAGGCGACGGCGGAGACGAGGGCGGCCTGGTCGCGGACCTCGTCGAGCATCCGGCCGAGGAGCGGGTTGCCGCACGGGAGGTAGAGGGCGCGGTGGAAGTCACGGTTGGCGAGGGAGCGTTCGGCGGTGTCGGTGGCGTCGTCGGCACGGGTGAGGGCGGAGCGGGCGGCGTCCAGGGAGGCGCCTCGCCGCACCGCCCGGCGCAGCGCCTCGGGTTCGAGGAGCAGCCGTACGTCGTAGACCTCGCGCGCCATGTCCGCGTCCACCATGCGCACCGTGACGCCCTTGTACTGGCTCATCACGACCAGCCCGGTCCCGGCCAGGGTCTTGAGCGCCTCCCGCACGGGGGTCTTGGACACCCCGAACTGCGCGGCGAGCTCGGTCTCCACCAGGGCCTGACCGGGCGTCAGCCGTCCCGTGAGGATGCGGTGTTTGATCGCGTCCAGCACGAACTGCGTGCGCGACGGAATCGGCATGGGCACAGAGGTCATGCGCGCCTCTCGGGGTCACGTATCAGGCCGGGGGCCCGATCTGACATATCTGATCTCGCGTATCACGTCTCATATATGACGTACGAAGTACGACGCGGATGAAGGTAGGAGGACGGCCGTGTTTCGTCAATGCTTCCGGCAGAAATGGCTGAGGGGAGGGAGCCCGGCCAACGGACCGGGCGGCCGTGCCGGTTCCGAACGCCGCGTGGGGAGGGTCGCCCGGAGTGGGCGGGCCGGCGCTTCGCGGAGGAGCGGACGGGGGCGGGGCCCGGCAGCCTGTGACGACGGACACGGCCGGGCCCCGACCCCGTCGGGCCACCGCCGTCTCCCGGGTCAGGACAGGTCCCCGCCGGACGGGCCGCCCGGGGAACCCGCGCCGCGCCGGCTCCTTCCCGCCGTCGTTCTAAGGCATCTTCCCGATCCCCGCGCCCCGGCCTTAGATCCACGATGACCAGGCATGACGACCTCCTCATGGGCCGTGGTCCGCCTGCTGCGCGACCGTAACGCCGTCCTGTACCTCACCGGCGTCGTGGTGTCCGGCTTCGGCACCTCCGCGCTCTGGCTCGTGTCCGGCGTCTGGGTCAAGGACCTCACCGGCTCCGACGGCCTCGCCGCCCTGTGCACCGCCGCCCTCTGGGCCCCCACCCTCCTCGGCCCCGCCCTCGGCACCCTCGCCGACCGCGTCCGCCGCAGGCCCCTGGTGATTCTCACGAACCTCGCCCTCGCGCTCCTCCTGCTGCCCCTGTGGACGGTCGCCTCCCCGGCCTCCGTGTGGCTGCTCTTCGCCGTCCTCGTCCTCTACGGCGCGGCGGGCGTGGTCGAGGACACGGCCACCTCCGCCCTGGTCGTCACCGCCGTCGACCCCGCTCTGCTCGGCGACTTCAACGGGCTGCGGATGACCGCGCGCGAGGGCATGAAGCTGGTCGCCCCGCTGACCGGCGCCGCGCTGTACACGGCGTACGGCGGGCCGGGCGTGGCGCTGCTGGACGCCTGCACCTTCGTGCTGGCGGCCGGGCTGTGCGCGCTGCTGCGGGTGCGTGAGGAGCGGCCCGAGCGGGTTCGCGGCGGCTGGCGGCGGCAGACCGCCGAGGGGGTCCGGCTGCTCTGGGCGCATCAGGACCTGCGGCCGCTGGTCCGGGCCGGCGGCGTCACGATGTGCCTCGCCTCGCTCGGCAGCAGCCTGAACTACGCCGTCGTGGCCGCCCTCGGCCACTCCCCCGCCTACACGGGGGTGCTGTACGCCGTCCAGGGCGTCGGCTCGGTCGGCGTCGGGCTGGTCGCGGGGCCCGCGCTGCGGCGGCTCGGGGAGCGGCGGTTCGCGGCGTACGGGATCGCGCTGACGGGGGTGGCGGTGGCCGGCCGTGCGGTGCCATGCGACACGGCACTGCTCGCCTGCGGCCTCGCCGGCGGTCTCGGCCTCCCCTGTGTGCTGATCGCCGCCCACACCGCCGTGCAGCGCGCGATCCCGGCCGCCGCGCTGGGGCGGGCGACCGCGACGGCCGACACGCTGATGTTCGCACCGAACGTGCTCGGACTGGCCGTCGGGGCCGCCCTCGTCGAACTCGTCGACCACCGGCTGCTGTTGCCGGTCCTGGGCGGCGCGCTGCTCGCCACCGCCGGGTCACTGGCTCAGCGCAGCGCCTCCCGCACCGCGGCCAGGTCGCCGTCGGACGCCAACCCGGCGTGATACAGCCGCAGTTCGGTCGCGCCCCGGGAACGGGCGCGCTCCGCGTCCGCCGCGAGGGTCCCGGGGCTGCCGCCCATCCCGGAGACCACCGTGAAGTTGGCGGCGAGGACCGTGTCCTTTCGCGCGTGCTCGGCGAAGGGCGTCAGCAGGGCCGTACCGCCCGTGCAGGGCACCACGACGCCGTCCGCGACGGACAGGATCCAGGCAGGGTCCACTCCGGCGTTGGCACCGCAGTGGTAGGTCACCGGGTCCGCGTGCAGGAGGACCTGGAAGCCCGCGGGCGCCGCGGCGCGTACGGCGGCGACGGCCGTCTCCTGGAGCGTGCGGGCCTGCCCGTCGCGCCACGCGCGCGTGGCCGCCGCCACCGGCTCGCCGAGCAGCTTCTCCACCGTCGGCCAGCCGGCGTCGTCCGGCGCGCCCCGCCACAGCGGCTCCAGCGCCTCGCGCACGGCGGCGGCCAACTCATCCGCGTCCAGGCCCTGTTCGCCGTATCCGGCCCGGCACGCGGGGCAGAAGCAGAGCGCCATCAGGTACTGGCCGGCGTCCCCGAGGCCGACCCCGGCCGTCTTGTCATGGGCGTGCAGGTGCTGGAGGCCGTACCAGCCGAGGGACTCCAGTTCGGTGCCGGCCGCGCCGGGACGGACGGCGGCCTCGGCGGCGAGGCCGGCGAGGTACGCGCGCGTGGCGGGCTGGGCGATGCAGGGCGCCCACGGGTAGCGGTCGCCGTAGGCGTTGACGACCGAGGTGTCCGGATGGTCGGCGCCCAGGAGGGAGTTGTGGGCGAGGACCACCCAGGTGTGGACGTCGAGGCCGGCGCCGCGCAGGGCTTCGGCCGCCTCGCCGAAGGCGTCGCCCGGGGCCCAGTCGCCGGCCGGGTAGGGGCGCAGCTCGCGGCCCGTCCAGCGGTCGTCCACGGGGTAGTAGACGGCCGCGTGTCCGGCGGTGACGATGCGGTGGCGCGGGTGGCGGGGGGTCAGCGCGCGGGTGGAGTGGTAGGCGGAGGCCAGCGTCACCTGGGCGACGCCGAGCGCGGCGACGCGGTCCGGGGCCCCGGGGTCGCCGTTGACGTCCCAGGGGTAGACGAAGGCCGACGTCTTCAGCCGCCCCGCCCCGGTTCCTCCCGTTCCTCCCGACGCCGTCACGCGTCCTCCGCCAGGAGTGCGTACCCGCGCTCGATCAGCTGGGCGAGCTGCTTGACATGGTCCTCGGTCGGTTCGTGCAGCGGGGGGCGGACCTCGCCGACGTCCAGGCCGCGCAGCCGTACCCCGGCCTTGACGAGCGAGACGGCGTATCCCCGGCCCTGGGCGCGGAGTTCGACGAACGGGCGGTAGAAACCGTCGAGCAGGCGTTCCGTCGTCGCCCGGTCCCCCTCGCGCAGGGCAGTGTGGAAGGCGAGGGCGATCTCGGGGACGAAGCAGAAGACGGCCGAGGAGTAGAGGTCGATGCCGATGGCCTGGTAGGCGAGCTGGGTCTGTTCGGCGGTGGGCAGGCCGTTGAAGTAGAGGAAGTCGCCGGGGACCTCGGTGCGGACGGCGCTGACGATGCGCTGCATGAGGTCCAGGTCGCCGAGGCCGTCCTTGAAGCCGATGATGCCCTCGGTGCGGGCGAGTTCGACGACCGTCGGCGGGGTGAACACGGCGTTGTCGCGCTGGTAGACGATCACGGGGAGGCCGGTCGCGGCCGCCACCTCCCGGTAGTGCCGCAGCAGGCCCTCCTGGCCGGCGACCACCAGGTAGGGCGGCATGGCGAGGAGGCCGTCGGCGCCCGCGGCCTCGGCGAGACGCGCGTAGCGTACGGCGAGCGCGGTGCCGTAGCCGGCGCCGGCGACCACCGGCACGCGTCCGCCGGCCGCCGCCACGGCCGCGCCCACACAGGCCTCGAACTCCTCCGGCAGCAGCGCGTGGAACTCCCCCGTGCCGCAGCCGGCGAACACCGCGGCGGCGCCGGCCTCGACGCCCCGGCGGACGTGCTCGCGGTAGGCGTCGAGGTCGAGGGAGCCGTCGGGGCCGTAGGCGGTCACGGGGAAGAAGAGCGGCCCGCGCGGGTCACGAAGCCGGGCGGCGAGAGGTGCTGGCGTCACGGGCGCTCCCTGTCGATGCATGTGTCTGTCAACGCATGTCTCTGTCGATGCATGTTTCTGATCGATGTCCATATTCATGAACGCGACCACGGTACGAGGCACCATTGGCGCCGGTCAAGCCGCGAAACGGGCGACACACGGGCGGATCACCCCACTCCACGGCACACTTGACTCCCTACGCCCCGACTCCCTAGCGTGTCCATGAATGTGAATCTCGTACACGGACACGACCGGCGCTGATCAAGGAGACCGTGGATGCCCACTCCCCGCACGCTGCTGCTCACCGGCGCCGCCGGCGGACTCGGCACCCTGATGCGGTCCCTGCTCCCGGAGTACGGCTACGAACTGCGCCTCTTCGACGTGCGCCCGGTCGAGGGCGAACCGGACGCCATCACCGCCGACCTCGGCGACCAGGACGCGCTGCGGGCTGCGGTGCGGGGCGTGGACGCGGTCCTGCACCTCGCGGGGATCTCCCTGGAGGCTCCGTTCGAGAAGATCCTCCGCTCGAACATCGAGGGCACCTACAACCTGTACGAGGCCGCCCGCGAGGCCGGCGTGCCACGGGTCGTCTTCGCCTCCTCCAACCACGCCGTCGGCTTCACCCCGGCCCCGCGGCCCGGTGCCCCCCTCATCCCGGTCGACACCCCGCGCCGCCCGGACACCTTCTACGGCCTGTCCAAGTCGTTCGGCGAGGACCTCGCCCAGCTCTACTGGGACAGGCACGGCCTGGAGACGGTCTCCGTCCGCATCGGCTCCTGCTTCGCGGAACCGGCCGACGTGCGGATGCTCTCGGTGTGGATGAGCCCCGCCGACGGCGCCCGCCTCTTCCACGCGGCCCTGACCGCCGAGGAGGTCGGCCACACCGTCGTCTACGGCTCCTCCGCCAACACCCGGCTGTGGTGGGACCTGACCAGCGCGCGGGCGCTCGGTTACGAACCGCAGGACGACTCCGAGCAGTTCGCCGCCAAGCTGATCGCCGAGCACGGCGAACTGGACCCGCACAAGCCCGCCCACACCCACCTCGGCGGCCGCTTCGTCGACGACCCGCCGATCTGGCCGTACTGAACGGCCGCGCCGAGGGGCGTACTCGACGGCCGCACTCGACGGCCGTACCGAAAACGATCGCTCACGACGGCGGGCGGGCACCGAACGGGCCCGCCCGCTGTGGTGTTCGGGCACGGATCATGCCCGATCCCACGTCCCCCGCAGCAGCGCCCCAGGTCCGAGACGGGCACGCCCGAGCACAACCGGGCGCATACGGGCAGCATCGGGCCGGCAACAGGCCTGGTCAGCGCCGTACGCCGGCGGTACAACTTCCCCCATGGCCCGAACGGGCAGCTCCACAGGGAGGTGGGTGACGGCATGAGCACCAGGACGGCGGAAGAGCGCCAGCGCGAGATCGTGCGGGCCGCCCGGACCACCGGCTCCGTGGACGTCACCGCGCTCGCCGCCGAGCTGGGCGTGGCCAAGGAGACCATCCGGCGCGATCTGCGCACCCTGGAGGACCACGGGCTGGTGCGGCGCACCCACGGCGGCGCCTACCCGGTGGAGAGCGCCGGTTTCGAGACCACGCTCGCGTTCCGGTCGACCAGCCATGTCCCGGAGAAGCGCCGGATCGCGTCCGCCGCCGCCGAGTTGCTGGGCGACGCCGAGACCGTCTTCGTCGACGAGGGCTTCACCCCCCGGCTCATCGCCGAGGCGCTGCCCGGGGACCGGCCGCTGACCGTGGTCACCGCGTCCCTGCCGGTGGCGGGCGCGCTCGCGGAGGCCGAGAACGTCTCGGTACTGCTGCTCGGCGGCCGGGTCCGCTCCGGCACCCTCGCCACCGTCGACCACTGGACGACGAAGATGCTCGCCGGTTTCGTCATCGACCTCGCCTACATCGGCGCCAACGGCATCACCCGCGAACACGGCCTGACCACCCCCGATCCGGCGGTCAGCGAGGTGAAGGCGCAGGCGATCCGGGCCGCGCGCCGCACGGTGTTCGCGGGCGTGCACACCAAGTTCGGGGCGGTCAGCTTCTGCCGGTTCGCGGAGATCGGCGAGCTGGAAGCCATCGTCACCAGCACCCTGCTGCCCGCCTCCGAGGCCCACCGCTACTCGCTCCAGGGCCCACAGGTCATCCGCGTCTGACATCGAGCCGACCCAACCGTCCGACACACCGCACGCCGTCCCCGAACGGCACACCCACGCCCGCACAGGCCCCTTATATCCCCATAAGTTCTCCAGGAGCACCCCATGCGAACCCAGAGCCGACGAACGCCCCGTGCCCTGTTTGCGGTGGCCGCCGCAGGAACGCTGATCACCCCGCTGCTCGCCGGCTGCTCGGGGGCCGGCGCGGGCGGTGGTTCCTCCGCCCACTCCATCAACGTCCTGATGGTGAACAACCCGCAGATGGTGGAGCTGCAGAAGCTCACCAAGGACAGCTTCACCAAGGACACCGGGATCAAGGTGAACTTCACCGTCCTGCCCGAGAACGACGTCCGGGACAAGATCAGCCAGGACTTCGCCAACCAGGCCGGCCAGTACGACGTCGCCACCCTCTCCAACTACGAGATCCCGATCTACGCCAAGAACGGCTGGCTGGAGCCGATCGACTCGTACGTCGGGAAGGACACCGCCTTCGACCAGCAGGACGTCCTCAAGCCGATGCGGCAGGCCCTCACCGCGGCGGACGGCAAGCTCTACGGTGAGCCGTTCTACGGCGAGTCGTCCTTCCTGATGTACCGCAAGGACGTCTTCCAGAAGAAGGGGCTGACCATGCCGGCCCGTCCCACCTGGCAGCAGGTCGCCGGACTGGCCGCCAAGGCGGACGGCGCCGAGTCCGGCATGAAGGGCATCTGCCTGCGCGGGCTGCCCGGCTGGGGCGAGATGCTGGCCCCGCTGACCACGGTCGTCAACACCTTCGGCGGCACCTGGTTCGACAAGGACTGGAAGGCCCGGCTGGACGCCCCCGCGTTCAAGCAGGCCACGCGGTTCTACGTCGACCTGGTGCGCAAGCACGGCGAGTCCGGCGCCGCCCAGTCCGGGTTCGCCGAGTGCCTGAACGACATGACGCAGGGCAAGACCGCGATGTGGTACGACGCCACCTCCGGCGCGGGCTCGCTGGAGGCCGCCGGCTCCCCGGTCAAGGGCAAGATCGGGTACGTGCCGGCGCCGGTCGAGAAGACCGACAGCTCCGGCTGGCTCTACACCTGGGCGTGGGGCATCCAGAAGGCGTCCAAGAACCCCGGCGACGCCTGGAAGTTCATCTCGTGGGCCTCCGGCAAGGACTACGAGAAGCTCGTGGGCGAGAAGGCGGGCTGGGCCAACGTGCCGGCCGGCAAGCGCGCGTCGACGTACGACATCCCGCAGTACCGCAAGGAGGCGGCCGCCTTCGCGGACGTCACCCGGGACGCCATCGCCGGTGCCAAGCCGAACGACCCGGGCGTGCAGCCCCGGCCCGCGCCCGGCATCCAGTTCGTCGACATCCCCGAGTTCACCGACCTGGGCACCAAGGTCTCCCAGGAGATCAGCTCGGCCGTCGCCGGCCAGCAGTCCGTGGACGACGCGCTGAAGAAGGCCCAGAAGCTCGCCGAGGCCGTCGGCAAGAAGTACGAGGGATCATGACCGCCACCGCCTCCCCCCGGGTCGCCGCCGCCACCGCGCGGCCGGCGCCCCGGCCGCCCTCCGACCGTCTGCGCACCTGGGCCACCCGGGCCCCGCTGCTGCCCGCGCTGGTCTTCATGATCGTGGTGACCCAGCTGCCGTTCGTGGCGACCGTGGTGATCTCGTTCTTCGACTGGAACGCCCTCTACCCGAAGGACCGCCACTTCACCGGCATCGACAACTACCGCCAGGTCCTGACCGACCCGGACCTGCGCCACTCGGTGTGGACGACGGCCTTGCTGACGGTCACCGTGGTGCTGGTCAGCCTGGTCCTCGGACTGGTGGTGGCGCTGCTGCTCAACCGGAGGTTCCGGGGCCGCGGCGTGGTCCGCACGCTGATGATCGCACCGTTCCTGATCGTCCCGGTCGCGGCGGCGCTGCTGTGGAAGCACGTCCTCTACAACCCCGAATACGGCCTGTTCAACGGCCTGTTGCACTACGTCGGCGGCCCGCAGCCGGACTGGATCTCCGACACCCCGCTGCTCGCGGTCGAGGCCGCCCTGGTGTGGCAGTGGACGCCGTTCATGATGCTGATCCTGCTGGCCGGGCTGCAGAGCCGCGACCAGCAGCAGCTGGAGGCGGCCCGGGTGGACGGCGCGAGCGACTGGCAGATCTTCCGCTACCTGACCCTCCCCCACCTGCGCCGGTACCTCGAACTCGGCGCCCTGCTGGGCTCGATCTACATCGTGCAGAACTTCGACGCGGTCTTCACCATCACCTCCGGGGGCCTCGGCACGGCCAACCTCCCCTACACCGTCTACCAGAGCTTCTACCAGGCGCACGAGAACGGCCTCGCCTCGGCCGCCGGCGTCGTGGTGGTCATCGGCTCCATCGTCATCGCGACCTTCGCCCTGCGGGTGGTGTCGTCGCTGTTCCGCGAGGAGGTGTCCCGCGCATGAACACCGCCCTGAACGCCGTACGGCGAGGCGGACTCGGGCTGGTCGCCTGGCTGACCGGGATCGTGTTCTTCCTGCCCATCGCCTGGATGGCACTGACGTCCTTCCACTCCGAGTCGGACGCGGCGACCAACCCGCCCTCCTTCACCGCCGCCCTCACCCTGGACGGCTACCGCGAGTTCTTCGGCGTCGGCGGCGGAGCGAGCCCGTGGCCCGCGCTGGTCAACTCGGCGATGGCGTCGGTGTTCTCGACGCTCCTCGTCCTCCTGCTGTCCTTCCCGGCGGCCTACGCGCTGTCGATCCGCCGGGTGCGCAAGTGGACGGACGTCCTGTTCTTCTTCCTCTCCACGAAGATGCTGCCGGCCGTGGCGGGCCTGCTGCCGGTCTACCTGTTCGCGAAGAACGCCGGGATGCTCGACAACATCTGGCTCCTGGTCATCCTGTACACCTCCATGAACCTGCCGATCGCGGTGTGGATGATGCAGTCCTTCCTCGCCGAGGTCCCGGTCGCGGTCATCGAGGCCGCGCGGGTGGACGGGGCGCGGCTGCCGACGATCCTCGCGCGCGTGGTGGCCCCGATCTCCCTCCCGGGCATCGCCGCGACCGCGCTGATCTGCTTCATCTTCAGCTGGAACGAACTGCTCTTCGCCCGGGTGCTGACGGGCGTGGTCGCCGAGACCGCCCCTGTCTTCCTGACCGGGTTCATCACCAGCCAGGGCCTGTTCCTGGCCAAGGTGTGCGCCGCGTCGCTCGTGGTCTCCCTGCCGGTGCTCGCCGCGGGGTTCGCCGCCCAGGACAAACTCGTCCAGGGCCTGTCCTTGGGAGCCGTGAAATGAAGGCCGCCGTCATCGAGTCCGTGGGCCGCGCCGTCGTCACCGAGGTCCCCGACCCGGCACCGGGCCCCCGCGAGGTGGTCGTGGAGGTGGCCGCCTGCGGCCTGTGCGGCACCGATCTGCACATCCTCCAGGGCGAGTTCGCCCCCGAGCTGCCGATCGTGCCGGGTCACGAGTTCGCCGGCGAGGTGGTCGGCGTCGGGGCCCTGGTGACCGAGGTGGCGATCGGCGACCAGGTGGCGGTCGACCCGTCCCTGTACTGCCACGAGTGCCGGCAGTGCCGTAACGGCCACAACAACCTCTGCGAGCGCTGGGCCGCGATCGGCGTGACCGTGCCGGGCGGGGCCGCGCAGTACGCGGTGGCCCCGGTGGCCAACTGCGTCAGGCTCCCCGAGCACGTCCGCACCCAGGACGCGGCCCTGGTCGAGCCCCTGTCGTGCGCGGTGCGCGGCTACGACATCCTCCAGTCCCGGCTCGGCGCGCACGTCCTCATCTACGGCTCCGGGACCATGGGCCTGATGATGCTGGAGCTCGCCAAGCGGACCGGCGCGGCGAGCGTGGACGTGGTGGACCTGAACCCGGCCCGCCTGGAGACCGCGCGCCTGCTCGGTGTCTCCGGCTCCGCCGCGAACGCCGACGAACTGGACCGCCCCCGGGGCTGGGACGTGGTGATCGACGCGACCGGCAACGCGGCGGCGATCCAGGACGGCCTGGAGCGGGTCGCCAAGGCGGGCACGTTCCTCCAGTTCGGAGTCGCCGACTACGCGACCCGGGTGACGATCGATCCGTACCGCATCTACAACCAGGAGATCACCATCACCGGCTCCATGGCCGTCCTGCGCAGCTACGAGCGGGCGGCGGAGCTGTTCGCGAACGGGGTCCTGGACCCGGACGTCTTCATCAGCGACCGCCTCCCGCTGGGCAGCTACCCGCAGGCGCTGGAGCAGTTCGCGGCGGGGGTGGGGCGGAAGATCGTGGTGGTCCCCTGAGCCGATCGGGGGCCTCTTCCCAGGTAAGGGAACGGTAAAGCGGTGCTGTTCGTTCACGGGGCATGACAGCTATGACCCCTGGCTCGAACATCCCTCTTTCCGTCCCCCGGGTGGCGGTGGACGTCGCCGCACCGGTGCGGCTCGACGTTTCGGGCCTGCTGCTCACGAGCGACGGCAAGGTGCGCTCCGACGACGACTTCATCTTCTACAACCAGCCGGACGGGCCCGGTGTGACGTACCGCTCCGGCGGCGGTACGTCCCCGGACGCGATCATCGTCGACACGGCCGCCGTGCCGCCCGGGATCGAGAAGATCGTGGTCACCGCGAGCCCCGACGCGGCCGGCCAGACCTTCCAGGGCATCGAGCCGACGGCGACGATCCGCGACGCGGGCGACGGCTCGGTGCTGGCCACGTTCACGCCGCCGCAGCTGGGCACGGAGACGGCCCTGGTGGTCGTCGAGATCTATCTGCGGGGCGGCGCGTGGAAGGCGCGCGCCGTGGGCCAGGGGTATGCCGACGGGCTGGCCGGGATCGCGACGGACTTCGGCGTGACCGTGGAGGAGCCCGCACCCGCGCCCGCCCCGGCCACCCCGGCCGCCCCCGCCGCCCGGCCCGCGGCCCCGGCGGCTCCCCCGGTCCCGCCCGCGCCGCCCGCCCCGGGCACCGGGAAGATCAACCTCGACAAGGGCAGGGTCAGCCTCCAGAAGAACCAGACGGTGTCCCTGGTCAAGGGCGGCAGCCCGCTGCTCTCCCAGGTCATGATGGGCCTGGGCTGGGAGCCGGCGTTCCGCGGCAAGGACATCGACCTGGACGCCTCGGTCATCGCCTACGGCCCGCAGCGCAACCACGTCGACAGCTGCTACTTCGGCAAGCTGTCCATCCTGAACGGCGCGATCAAGCACTCCGGCGACAACCTCACGGGCGAGGGCGGCGGCGACGACGAGGTGATCGTGGTCGACCTCGGCCGGATCCCCCCGGAGGTCACCGGACTGGTCTTCACGGTCAACTCGTTCTCCGGCCAGAAGTTCACCGAGGTCGCCAAGGCCTACTGCCGCCTGTTGGACGCCGCGAGCGGCGAGGAACTGGTCCGCTTCGACCTCACGAGCGCCGAGGCGCAGACGGGCGTGATGATGGCGAAGCTGGTCCGGCAGTTCTCCGGGGAGTGGGACATGACGGCGATCGGCTCGTTCGTGAAGGCCCGGACGGTACGGAACATGGTCAAGCCGGGGGCGGAGGCGCTCTGACGCCGGCTCCGCGACGGGCGTGCGGCCGTGGGCGCTACGGCCGCAGCCCCTCCGTGAGCAGTGCCAGATAGCGCCGGATCTCCTTGCCCTGCCCGTTGGCCAGTTCGGAGGCCGTGGCCAGGCCGTGCGCGAGGCGCAGGACTTCGATCGGCTCGATGTCGGGGCGCAGGGTGCCCTCCTTCTTCGCCGCGTCCACCAGCCGGGTCGCCGCGCCGCGGACCGTCACCCCGCAGGCCGCGACCGTGGCCGAACTGCCGTCCGTGACGGCCGAGCCCAGCAGCGCCTTCAGGCCGCGCACCTGGATGGTGGCGACGCACAGTTCGTTCAGCCACTCCGTCAGCGCGGCGCCCGGCGGCAGCTGGGCGGCGAACTCGTCCGCCTTCGCCGCCAGCCCTTCCAGCCGGTCCACGAACGCGGCCTCCAGCAGCGCCTGCCGGGTCGGGAAGTGCCGGTAGAGCGTGCCGGAGCCGACGCCCGCCCGTTTGGCGATGTCGTCCAGCGACGCGTTCTCCCCCTGCTCGGCGAAGGCCTCGACGGCGACCGCCAGCAGCCGCTCGTAGTTACGCCGAGCGTCCGCGCGCATGGGCCTGACCTGCGTCATCCAGTTACTCCTTGCGAACCGGGGGCTCTCTCCGTATCTTATCGAAGACTAAACGGAGACAGTCCCCGGTTATCGTCGTGCGCTCCACGGGCAGTCCGCCTGCCCGTACTTCTCCATGCCCGCGCCGGGGACGCACAGACCGGGAGAATCCCATGTCCGCCCCGTCCAGCCCGTCCGCCCCGTCCACCGCCACCGACGCCCCACCGGACTCCCCGCACCCCGCCAGGCTCGGCTCCGCCCTCCTTGTCATCGTCGCCGCCTACATGATGGTCGGCGTCGACTCCACCGTCGTCAACGTCGCGCTGCCCGACATCCAGCAGGGCCTGGGGTTCAGCCGTACCGGCCTGTCCTGGGTGCTCAACGCCTACACCCTGGCCTTCGGCGGTCTGCTGCTGCTCGGCGGGCGGGTCGGCGACATCGTCGGCCGCCGTCGTACGCTCGGCGCCGGAGCGCTGCTGTTCGCACTCGCCTCACTGCTCGGCGGACTCGCCGCGGAGGGCGGCTGGCTGCTCGCGGCACGCGCGCTGCAGGGCGTCGGCGCCGCGCTGATCGCGCCCAGCACCCTGGCCCTGATCACCACCAACTTCCCGCAGGGCCCGCGCCGGCATCACGCCCTGAGCGTCTACTCCTCCATGGCCGGCATCGGCGGCTCCGTCGGCCTGGTCCTCGGCGGCATGCTCACCTCGTGGGCCTCCTGGCGCTGGGCCCTGCTCATCAACGTGCCCATCGGGATCACCCTGTTCCTGGCCCTGCCCCGGTTCGTCGCCGAGACCCCGCGCCACGCGGGCCGCTTCGACCTCGCGGGCGCGCTGACCGGGACGGCCGGGATGACCTCGCTGGTGTACGCGTTCATCCGGGTCTCGCAGGAGGGCTGGACCGACACCCAGTCCCTGCTCGGGTTCAGCTGCGCCGGCGCGCTCCTGTCCGGCTTCACCCTGATCGAGTCCCGGGCCGGCCAGCCGATCATGCCGCTGCGGCTGTTCGCCGACCGGGACCGGGCGGGCGGCTACCTCACCATCATGCTGCTGCCCGCCGGCATGTTCGGCGCCTTCTACTTCCTCACCCTCGTCTGCCAGCAGGTCCTGGAGTACAGCCCGTTGCGCGCCGGGTTCGCGTTCCTGCCCATGACCCTGGCCATGTTCACGATGGTGCGGCTGCTGCCGAGACTGCTGGCCCGCTTCTCGGCCAAGGCGGTGCTGCTGACCGGCATCGTCCTGCTCATCGCCGCCGGCGGCTGGCTGTGGCGGTTGCGGCCCGGCGACGGATACGCCACCGGGCTGCTCGGCCCGCTGCTGCTGCTCGGCGTCGGAGTCGGCCTGAGCTTCATGCCGCTCAACGCGACCATCCTGGCCGGCATCGGGCCACGGGAGGCGGGTGCCGCCTCCGGGCTGCTGCAGACGCTGCAGTGGCTGGGCGGCACCCTCGGACTCGCCGTCCTGGTCACGGTGTACGGCACGGCGACCCGGCACGCCACCGGCACCCCTGCCGAACTCCTCACCCACGGCGCGGCCCGCGCCTTCGGCATCGGGGCGGTGGTCGCGGTGGCCGCGTGGCTGGTGGCGGGGTTCGTGATCACGAGTCCGCGGCGGCAGGAAGCCTGACGGCACGCGTCGCGGGGGGCCGTGCGCCAACTGACGGTACGCGGGGGCTGGTCTCGCAGTTCCTCCCCCAGCCTTCGGCCGGGGGTACCCCCGGCGCCCCTGAAGGGGCGCCCACCGCGGTGCCCTGCTTTTAGGGGCGCGGGGAACTGCGCGACCAGCCACGACGGTGCCGCAGACGACAACCCGCGCCACACCGCCCCGACGATCGGCGAACCGTCTAGAACAAAGCGCTGTAGGCGTTCAACGCCGGCTGGCCGCCCAGGTGGGCGTAGAGCACCGTGGAGTCGGCGCCGATCTCGCCGCGCTCGACCAGGTCGATCATCCCCGCCATCGACTTCCCCTCGTACACCGGGTCGGTGACCATGCCCTCGGTGCGGGCGGCCAGGCGCATCGCCGCCAGGGTGGTGTCGTCCGGAACGCCGTAGGTCCCGGCGTGGTAGCGGTCGTCCAACTCCACGGTCAGCTCACCCTTGACCCCGATCAGTTCGCCGGTCCGCCGGGCGATCCGGGCGACCTGTTCGCGGGTCTCGGCGGGCTTGGCCGACGCGTCGATGCCGATGACCCGGCGCCCGCGGCCGCCCGCCTCCTCCAGCGCGGCGAACCCCGCCACCATGCCGGCCTGCGTCGAACCGGTCACCGAGCAGACGACCACCGTGTCGAAGAAGACCCCCAACTGCCGCTCCTGCTCGGCGACCTCGTACGCCCAGCCCGCGAAGCCGAGCCCGCCGAGCGGATGGTCGGAGGCGCCGGCCGGGATGGCGTACGGCCTGCCGCCCGACTCCTCGACCTCGCGCAGCGCCAGTTCCCAGCTCTCCTTGAAGCCGATCCCGAACCCGGCCCGGACCAGGCGCACATCGGCGCCCGCCAGCCTGCTGATCAGGATGTTGCCGACCTTGTCGTACACGGAGTCCGGCCACTCCACCCAGCTCTCCTGCACCAGCACGCACCTGAGCCCGGCACGGGCGGCCACGGCGGCGACCTGGCGGGTGTGGTTGGACTGCACCCCGCCGATGGAGACGAGGGTGTCGCAGCCCTGGGCGAGGGCGTCCGCGACCAGGTACTCCAGCTTGCGCGTCTTGTTCCCGCCGTACGCGATACCGGAGTTGCAGTCCTCGCGCTTGGCCCACAGCGCGGCGCCGCCGAGGTGGGCGGTCAGGCGCTCCAGCGGATGCACGGGAGAGGGGCCGAAGAGCAGGGGGTAACGGTCGTAGGAGGAAAGGGACATGGAGTGCCTCCTGGTGGCGGGGTCAGTCGACGGGGTCGGCGTCGGCCAGATCGGAGAGGGTGAGCCAGATGTCGGCCGTGATCCGGACCGCCGCCGGGGTGTCGCCGGCCGCGCAGGCCTCGATGAGCCGCTCGTGCAGGCCGGCCGAGCGGCAGGAGCCGCCCTCGCCGAAGCGGCGGCGTTCCAGGCGGCGGATGAGGGGGGTGTAGCGGGCGACGGTGGCGGCGGCCGCGCCGTTGCCGGCCACCCGGACCAGGACGTCGTGCAGTGCGTCGTCGGCCCGCAGGGCCTCGTCCACGTCACCGGCGCGTACGGCGGCGGCGAACCGGTCGTTGGCCGCGCGCATCAGGTCGAGGTCGGCGGCCCGTAGCCGGGGTACGGCGGCCCGGGTGACCAGCTCGTGCATGGCACCGACCACGGCCGCCGCGTCCCGTACGTCGGCGGCCACCACCGGGGTGACCCGGGTGTAGCTCTGCGGCTTGCTCTCCAGGAGCCCCTCGTCGACGAGCCGGGCGAACGCCTCCCGCACCGGCGCCCGGGACAGCCCGAGCCGCTTCGCGAACTCGGCGTCACGCACCACCGCGCCGGGTTCGATCTCCCCGGCGACGATGGCGTCCCGGATCGCGGCACAGGCGCGGTCGCGGAGCAGGGTGCGGGGGACGGGTCGCAGGGCCTCCATGAACTGAAATGTTAGATATCAGTAACCCGCACGGCAAGGCCCTCCTCCGGACCCGTTGCCGTGCGGCCACCCGTGCGGGCGGACCGGCAGGTCCAGGCCGCCGACCGTCTGCCGTCTGCCGTCTGCCGTCTGCCGTCTGCCGAGTCGGACAGCCCCGCCCCGCACGGGTGACGCGGCGTTCTAACGCCCCTGGCGCTTCCAGGGCCCCGTGATCGCTAGCATGATGCCCGGGGTCTGGATGTTCGCGTACAGGGTCCGGCCGTCGGGTGCGAAGGTGACGCCGGTGAACTCGCTGTATTCGGGCTCGTCCGCGGTGCCGATGTTCAGTTCGTTGCGGGCGATGGGGTAGGTGCGGCCGCTGTCGGTGGCCCCGAACAGGTGCTGGAGGCCCTCGCCGTCCTCGGCGATGACCAGACCGCCGTACGGGGAGACGGTGATGTTGTCCGGGCCGTCGAAGTCGCCCTCCACGGACGGGTCCGGGTTGACGCCGATGCGGACCTTGAGCGTGAGGGTGCGGCGCTTGGGATCGTAGAACCACACCGAGCCGTCGTGCTGGACGGGGCTCTCCGCGCGGGCGTAGGAGGAGACGATGTACACGCCGCCGTCGCCCCACCACATGCCCTCCAGCTTGCGGGCACGGGTGACCTGGCCGGTGGTGAACTGCTTGCGGACGGACGTGGTCCGCGCGTCGCGGTCCGGGACGTCCGCCCAGTCGACGCCGTAGACGGTGCCGATCTTCGTGGCGCGGGAGAGGTCGTCGACGAACTTGCCGCCGGAGTCGAAGCACTTGAACGCCTGGAGGGTGCCGGCGTCGTCGGCGAGGGTGCGCAGCTTGCCCCGGCCGTGGTGGAAGTGCTCGGGCGGGGTCCAGCGGTAGAGCAGGCCGTTGGGGTTGGAGGCGTCCTCGGTGAGGTAGAGGTGACCGCGCTTCGGGTCGACGACGACGGCCTCGTGGGCGTAGCGGCCGAGCGCCTTGACGGGCTTGGGGTCACGGTTGGCCCGGCGGTCCTCGGGGTCGACCTCGAAGACGTAGCCGTGGTCCTTGGTGAAACCGCCCGCGCCGGCCTTGTCCTCGGTCTCCTCGCAGGTCAGCCAGGTGCCCCACGGAGTGTTGCCGCCTGCGCAGTTGGTGGCGGTGCCGGCGATGCCGACCCACTCGGCGACGTGGCCGCCGGGGCGGACCTCGACGACGGTGCAGCCACCGGCGGCGGCCGGGTCGTAGACGAGGCCCTCGGTGAGCGGCACGGGGTACTTCCAGTTGGCGCGGGGACCCGCCAGCTCGTGGTTGTTGACGAGGAGGGTGGCGCCGCGCGGACCGTCGAAGGCGGCGGTGCCGTCGTGGTTGGAGGGAGTGAACTCGCCGGACTCCAGCCGGGTCCTGCCGCTGTACGTGACGACGCGGTACCTGAAGCCGGCGGGGAGCGCGAGGATGCCGTCGGGATCGGGCAGCAGCGGCCCGTAGCCGACCCCGCCGTGCCCGTGCGCCGCCCCGGCCACGTCGGTCTCGGTGGCGGCGAGGGCGTTCGGCGCGCTGGCGAGGGCGCCGACACTGCCCGCCAGCGCGACACCGGCACCGGTGATCGCGGACGTCCTGGCGAAGTCCCTGCGGGTGAGCGACATGGTGTCTCCTGTGACGGTCGGACAGCCGTGGAGGTGGCGGATCCCAACTCGCCGCACACGCTCCCGTCCACCTCTGAACACCGGTTGAACGCAGGGCGACATCACGGTCGGATGTTCCATGAATGCGCAATCCCCACCCCACGCCCCCCAAAAGCCCACCCCAAGAACACCCCATGGGGGCAACGGTTTCCCCCGGCCGCGGCATGACGTCCAGACAGCTCTCCCTGCCCACACGCAGGTGACCGGGGTGCCCGCCCCGCACGCCCCATCACACCGGCGCGCACCACAACGCCGGGCCGCGCCGCGTCCTCTTTCCCGCCGCGCCGGCGCTCAGCCGTGCACAACGCGGCCGGCGGTGCCCGCCCTCCACGCGCCCCCGCCCCTTCGGCCCCTATCCCCCGTGCTGTGACCGTGCCTTGAACGCCGCCTTGCGGGCCTCCTTGGCCACCTTCTTGTCCGGGTGGAGGCGGCCCATCGCCTCCAGAACGTCGGCCGTGTCGGGGTGGCCCACCCGCCACGCCTGGGCGAAGAATCCGCTGTGCTGCTGGGCGAGGCCCTCCACCAGGGCCTGGAGTTCCTCGGAGTTGCCCTCGGCGGCCAGTTGCGCGGCCACCGTGTCGATGGTCAACCAGAAGATCATGTCCTGGGAGGGCGCCGGCACCTCGGCGGCGCCGCGTTCGGCCAGCCAGACCCTCGCCAGCCCGCCCAGCTCGGGGTCGCCGAGGACCTCACGCAGGGCGGGCTCGGCCTCGGGGCCGAGCAGCGACAGTGCCTGCTGGCAGCGCAGCCGCCGCAGCGGGGCGCCGGTGTCCGCGCCGCGCGCGGCGGTCAGCAGCTCCCGGGCGGCGGCGAGGGATTCGCGGCGGGCCAGCCACTGCTCGGTCTCGGCCTGCGCGGCGCCCTGCGGGAACGTGGCGGTCCCGTCGAGCAGCGCGTCCGCGCCCTTGTCGGCGAGTTCCCCGACCGCCGGCGCCTCGAAGCCGGCCTCCAGCAGCCGTGCCCGCAGCCCGTACGCGCCGAGCGGGGTGAGCCGCACCATGCCGTACCGGGAGACGTCGGCCTCGTCGACCGGACCGGCCGCCGGCTCCTCCTCCGCGTCGGCCATCAGGGTCTCGTCGACCGGCTGGTACTCGACGAGCCCGACCGGCTCCAGCAGCCGGAACTGGTCGTCGAGTCGCATCATCGCGTCCGAGACCTGTTCCAGGACGTCATTGGTGGGCTCCCCCATGCCGCTGGGCACGATCATCGACGCGGCGAGCGCGGGCAGCGGCACCGGGGCCTCGCCGGAGCCGTCCTCGCTCACGGTGAGCAGATAGAGGTTGCCGAGGACCCCGTCGAGGAACTCCGCCTCCGCCTCGGGGTCCCAGCCGAGTGACGAGAAATCGACCTCGCCGCCCTCGTCCAGCGCGTCGACGACGCCGTCCAGGTCGGGCACGCTCGCGTCGGCGAGAACGGTCTCCAGGGCCGCCAGCCAGACCCCGAGGACGTCATGCGGCGAACCGCCGGTGAGCAGCGCCAGCTCCTCCCCCGCGGCCACGGTCCCGGCCTCCTCGTCGGCGATCTCGACGAGCCCGGTGTCCACGGCGACCCGCCAGGCCTCACCGGCGTAGGCGGCGGCGTCGTCCCCGGTGAGTCCGAGCACCTCGGCGGCGGCCGGCAGCTGCTCCTCGACCAGTTCGCCGCCCGCGTCCACGCGGGTGTCGGGCCCGGCCCAGCGGGCGAGCCGGGCGGCCCGGGTGAGCAACGGCGTGGACAGCGCGGCGTGCGCCAGCTCCGCTTCGGAACGCAACCGCACCGGGGGCAGGGGGGCGCTGTCAGACATCGGCTGCTTCTCCTCGGACGCCTCAACGGTCGTACGGCGACCTGGACACCGTATCGACGGTCGTACGGCCACCTGGACGCCGTACGGCTCAGCCGCTCAGCCTAGACGGATTTCCACCCATGCCGCCCGGTTCATCTCCGCGCCGGGCCCCGTACATGGCTGAAACCTTGACAACTGCCCTGAACACGCAGGA
Organism: Streptomyces shenzhenensis; assembly: GCF_021462265.1. Lineage (GTDB taxonomy): Bacteria > Actinomycetota > Actinomycetes > Streptomycetales > Streptomycetaceae > Streptomyces > Streptomyces shenzhenensis. The sequence continues at coordinate 143,290 of NZ_JAJONF010000019.1, forward strand.
GATTGACGCGCGTAGAAATCGGGTGGGACACCTGTTCACTCCGGATCTACGCGTGTCACATCCGTGTCACACGGCGTTCATGAACGTGTCATGAACGCTCCATAAACCCCCCTTGTCCTGGCGCTTCCGATGTCCCCGGAGGGATTCCCTTGCCGAGCAGGTCTTCCGCGCGTCTCGCCGCGCTCACCGTCGCCGCCGTCTGCAGCGCGGCGTCCGCCGTCGCCCTCACCTCGCCCGCCCAGGCCGACGGGCTGCGTATCCACGACGTCCAGGGCACCACGCGCATATCGCCGTACGCCGGCCAGAAGGTGACGGACGTCCCCGGCATCGTCACGGGCACGCGCACCTACGGCTCCTCCAGAGGCTTCTGGATCCAGGATCCGACGCCGGACGACAACCCGGCCACCAGCGAGGGCGTCTTCGTCTTCACCAGCTCCACCCCGAAGGTCGCGGTCGGCGACTCCGTCACGGTCACCGGCACGGTCTCCGAGTACGTCCCGGGCGGCGCCTCCAGCGGCAACCAGTCGCTGACCGAGATCACCAAGCCGACGGTCACCACGGTCTCCACCGGCAACGCGGTCCCGGCGCCGGTCGTGATCGACAAGAAGTCGGTGCCGAGCGCGTACACCCCCGCCGGCGACCCGGCCGCGGGCGGTTCGGTCAACGGCCTGACCCTTCAGCCGAAGAAGTACGCCCTGGACTACTACGAGTCCCTGGAGGGCATGAACGTCCAGGTCAAGGACGCCCGCGTGGTCACCGCCACCGACCCGTACGCCGAGCTGTGGGTCACGGTGAAGCCGCACGAGAACCGCACCGTACGCGGCGGCTCGCTGTACCGCTCCTACCGCGACCAGAACACCGGGCGGCTGCAGATCCAGTCCCTCGGCCCGACCGCCGGCTTCCCGGTGGCGAACGTCGGCGACGCCCTGACCGGCGCCACGACCGGACCGATGGACTACAACCAGTACGGCGGCTACACCCTCGTCGCGAACACGCTGGGCACCCTGAAGAGCGGTGGCCTGCAGCGCGAGACGACGAAGAAGCAGTCGCACGGCGAGCTGGCGGTGGCGACCTACAACGTCGAGAACCTCGACCCCTCCGACGGCACCTTCGCCGCGCACGCCGCCGCGATCGTGAACAACCTCCAGTCGCCCGACATCGTGTCCCTGGAGGAGATCCAGGACAACAACGGCGCGAAGGACGACGGCACGGTCGCCGCCGACGTGACGGTGAACAAGCTGATCGACGCGATCGTCGCGGCCGGCGGACCGAAGTACGACTGGCGTTCCATCGACCCGGTCAACGACCAGGACGGCGGCGAGCCCGGCGGCAACATCCGCCAGGTCTTCCTGTTCAACCCCGAGCGGGTGTCCTTCGTCGACCGCGCGGGCGGCGACTCCACCACCGCGGTGGGCGTCACCGACGTGCACGGCAAGGCCCAGCTGACTGCCTCCCCCGGCCGTGTCGACCCGGCGGACCCCGCCTGGAAGACCAGCCGCAAGCCGCTCGCCGGTGAGTTCGTCTTCCGCGGCAAGACGGTCTTCGTGATCGCCAACCACCTCAACTCCAAGGGCGGCGACCAGGGGCTGACCTCGCAGTACCAGCCGGTGGCGCGCAGCTCGGAGACCCAGCGCCACGCGCAGGCGACGCTGGTCAACGCGTTCGTCAAGAGCATCCTCGACGTCCAGAAGGACGCCGAGGTCATCGCGCTCGGTGACATGAACGACTTCGACTTCTCCGGTACCACCAAGATCCTGGAGAACGGCGGCGCGCTCTGGTCGGCGATCCAGTCGCTGCCCACGAAGGAGCGCTACACCTACGACTACCAGGGCAACGAGCAGGTCCTGGACCAGATCCTGATCAGCAGGGAGATCCGCCGCGACGGCGACTTCGAGTACGACAGCGTGCACATCAACTCGGAGTTCCACGACCAGATCAGCGACCACGACCCGCAGGTGCTGCGCTTCCGCCCCTGACGACCCGCGGAGTTGCCCGGCTGGCTCACCCGGCCGGCTCGCTCAGGACTGGCTGAACACCCCGTTCAGCCAGTCCTGCCAGGCGATCTCGTTCGCCTCGGCGTCGGCGTCCGGCGCGAAGTCGTGGACGCTGATGCCGACCGGGGCGCCCCAGTGGTTGCGGCCGAAGAACCGGACGAGGGCGTCCTCGGTGCGCAGCCCGATGAAGTACGGGTCGCGGTAGTCGACCACCGCGTCCAGGGCCCGCCCGCCGGGCCCCCGGACGCTCGCCTTCGCGCCCGCCGCCAGGCCGTCCGGCAGACCGAGGGCATGGCCCACGGCGGTGAAGGCGTCCGGCGCCTGGGACGCCTCCGGCCCGTTCAGCTGGGCGAAGCTCACCGGGCGTGGCGCGAAGTGGGTGAGGTATTCACGCAGGGTGTGCAGATAGAAGTCGGTGTGCCGGTTGGCGCCGTCGTACTGGTTGTCCCAGTCGTCGGTGAAGATCCCGCTGTGCACGTAGCGCACCCAGGCGCGACGGCCGCCGTCGCGCTCCTCGATGACGTGCTCCAGCTGGTTGAGGCTCTGCACCGGGAAGCCCACGTCCTCGCTGCGGACGACCAGGTGGTGGGGCGGGTCGTAGGCGGTGACGGTGGAGCCGAAGGCCGCCGTACCGCCCACCCGGGGCTCGGGCGGCTGCATCGGCCACAGGTAGCCGCCGGTGCCGTTGGTGATCGCCTCCCACACCTCCCCGGGCGTGGCGTCGACCTCGAACTCACGGGCGATCTCGAATTCCTTGGACATGATGGGGCTCCTGCCGCCTACTGTTCCAGTTCAGGGGTGGGCCGGTCCTTGACCGTGGGATGGACGGCGACCACGATCCGGTGGTCCCGGCCGCCCTCCGCGTCGGGTGCGTCGTACTTGCGGATCAGCGCGCTCACACCCGCCGTCAGCTCCTGCACGAAGGCCGCGCGGTCGGCGGCGGAGGCGAAACGGACCTCGCCGTCCAGCGCGAAGGTCGCCAGCCGCTTGCGGGCCTTGGCCGCCCCCGTGATCAGCATGCCGACATCGCGCACCAGGCGGGCGCCGAGCGCGAGCAGCCAGCGCGCGGAGAGCTGGTCGCGGAAGCGGTCCGGGTCCGGCTGTACGGCGGGCAGGGCGGCCGGCGAGATGACGTACGACGCGGCGGTCGCGCGCATCAGCCGCTCGGTGACATTGCCCTTGCGCCGCTCGCCGGCCAGCTCGACCAGGCCGTGCCGCTCCAGCGTCTTCAGGTGGTAGTTCACCTTCTGCCGGGGCAGTCCGACCCGGCCGGCCAGCATGGCGGCCGACGCGGGCGCGCCGGCCAGTTCGGCGAGCAGCCTGGCCCGTACGGGGTCCAGCGACACGGCCGCCGCCTCGGGGTCCTCGATCACGGTGACGTCCAGCATGGCTCCACCGTCTCACCGAAAACTTTTTTTGTCCAGGCAGGTGAAGTTTTCGGTGAGACGGTGGAGGGAGCCCTCGGCGAATCTCAGCCGCGGCGCCCCCGGCGCAGCACGCCCACCGCCACCGCGGCGGCGATCGCGCCCGCGACCAGCACCGGCCCCCGGTGCCGTACGACGGCCCGGACCACCATGCGTGCGGGCTGCGGGACCCGGCCCTCGACGGCGGTCCCCGCCACAGCGGCCTTCCCGGACGCCAACTGCCCGGTCCGCGCCGCCCGGTCCTGCACGGCGTGCCCGGTCCGCAGCGCCCGCTCCTGGAACGTGTGCCGCGCCCTGGCCAGCTGCTCCTGCGCCGTGTGGCCGCCCCGCACCGCCCGGCCCTGGGCCTGGTGACCGGCCCTGGCCACGCCTGCGCGCAGATGTACGGTCAGCGCTCCGGCCTTGTCCCTGAGGTCGGCGGCGCGGGTCTGGGCGCGGCCCTTGAGGTCGGCCCTGGCCGCCAACGCACCGGCGGTGTCCGTCAGTCGGGCCCCCGTTCCGCGCACGGTCCTCTTCGTCATGGATGCTGCCCCTCCTGGTCTCGTCGGCGGTCCGCTCTGCTCGCGGACCCTCCGAGTACCCGGGCGGGCCGCTCTCAGCCCTGTTCCCCGCGCTCGCCGAGCCGGGCCAGCCGGCCCTGGGACCAGTCGAGGCGGGCCTGCAACAGGGCCGCCTCCGCGACCAGTTCGGGCACCCCGAAACCCTCGTTCGCCACCTCCCGGCCGGCACCGGCCCCGGCACCCCCGGTGATCACCCGCAGTCCTTGCCCCGCCAGCCGGGCGAACCAGGCGAGCGAGGCGGACGCACGCGCGCCCGCACAGCCCGCGCACGCGGCCGACAGGGCGCGCCAACCGGGCCTGCCCCAGCCCTCGTCGGCGAGGTGACGGCGAGGGAGACCCGGAGCGCCGACAACTTAGCATCGCTAAGATATGTCGGGTAGAAAAATTAAGTAGAGCTAAGTCGTCGCGCTGCCGACACTACCTCTATGACGAACCCAGGCGACACCACCAGCTCCTCCCGCCCCTTCGGCCGCACGCTCTGCGCGATGGTCACCCCGTTCACCGACGCGGGGGCGCTCGACCTCGACGGCGCCCGGCGGCTGGCCGCGCATCTGGTGGCGGAGGGCTGCGACGGCCTGGTGCTGAACGGCACCACCGGCGAGTCGCCGACCACCTCGGACGCCGAGAAGGCGGAGCTGATCGCGGCCGTCCGGGAGGCGGTGGGCGAGCGGGTGCCGCTCGTGGCCGGCGTGGGCACCGCGGACACCCTGCACACCGTCGAACTGGCGCGGGCGGCGCAGAAGGCGGGCGCGGACGGGGCGCTGGTGGTCTCCCCCTACTACAGCAGGCCGCCGCAGGACGCGCTGGAGGCGCACCTCCTGGAGGTGGCCGACGCCGGCGGGCTGCCGGTGATGCTGTACGACATCCCGGGCCGCACCGGCACCCGGATCGAGCCGGAGACGCTGATCCGGCTCGCCGCGCACCCCCGGATCGTCGCCGTGAAGGACTGCTCGTACGACTTCCTCGGCGCGCAGAAGGTGCTGGCCCGCACGGACCTGGCGTACTACGCGGGCTGCGACGAGCACATCCTCGCCCTGTACGCCGTGGGCGCGGCCGGCTGCGTGAGCACGGTGGCCAATGCCGTCCCCGCCCAGGTCGCAGCGATCCTGGACGCGTTCGACGCCGGCGACACCGCCCGCGCGAGGGGACTCCAGCTGCGCGCGACCCGGTTGATCGAGGCGATGACGGCCGCGGGCCTGCCGGGCACGGTCACCTCGAAGGCGCTGCTCGGCGCGCTCGGTCTGCCGGCAGGACCGGTGCGGGCACCGCTGCGGCCCGCCGGCCGGGAGGCGGCCGACGGTCTGCGGGCGGTGTACGAGGAGTTCCTGGCCGCCTGATCAGCGCGACTCGGCGAAGACCGGTGTCCAGCGGCCGGCGTCGCGGCCGGCGCCCTTGCGGAAACCGCTGAGCGGGACGGTCTTGTCGCTGCCGATGGTGACCAGGACGAGGTGGTTGTGGAACTCGCTGCCGCCGTCCTTGCCGGTGTCCCAGGCGATGAGGGACCTGTTGTCGGCCCAGGCGAGGAGCTGCTGCCCGTGCACCTCGGTCTTCTTGCCGGTGCGGAGGTCGGTGATCCAGGAGGAGGTCTTCATCGTCCTGCCCGCGAAGTCACCGGCGACCCGCTTGCCGTCGGGTGACAGTCGCGCTTCGACGTACCACGTGATATTCCGCTCGCCGGCCGGGGCAGGGACCTCGTCGCCGTGGCGGTCGTAGAACTGCATCCCGGGTTCGCTGGTCAGGCCTGTCCAGACGTACTGGCCGGAGCGGCTGAGGGCGAAGTCCTGGCGGGCGTTGATCGTGGGCAGTCCCATGCTGTCGTGCGGGTTGCCGACCTTGCTCCAGGAGCCCTTCCCGGAAGCCACGTCGAGGACGTAGAAGCCGGTACGCGGCATGCTGACGGGCATGGCGAAGGAGGTGCCGTCCTTGTCGTCCGCCGCCCTGGTCACCACGTCGGGGTCGGTGGAGTAGGTCGTCGCGACCAGTTCGCGGCCGCCGTAGGAGAACGCGGCCCTGTACCTGTGGTGACGCGTGCGCGGCGGCGCCACTATGCCTGTCCGGCGCGAGAATATTCACCGGCTTTCCGCGCGCCCGCTGCCGTACGTTGGCCCCGTGAGCCGCCCCCTGCTGTTCCTGGACGTCGAGGGCCCCCTCAACCCGTACGCGGCAAAGCCGGAGCGACGCCCCGAAGGCTGTACGACGATCCGGGCGACCGTCCCCTTCGGGCGGCCGCTGCGGGTGGGCAACGCGCTCAACCTCCCCGGGTTGTTCTACTGACATCCGGCGCCGCCGTCGCCGTACCCGTCGTCTCGGCCGCCGCCGTCCCTGGTCGGGGAAGCCACGATCGGAGAGTCTGGGGGCATGCTGCTGCCGCTAGCCCATGGGAAGACCGAGCTCATCGAAGTCGTCCACATCACCGACCCCGTCAGGCACCTCAGTTCGGAGGACCTGGCCGGCGACACTGCCGCGATATGGGAGGGAGGGCAAGCCCAGCAGGCTCTGTCCCTGATCGCCGACCTACCAGGTAGTGAGCTGTACCGCTGCTTCCTGCCAGGCTGGGGAATCCGGGCGCACAGCTCCACCGATCAGCTCTTCGAGATCGCCTTCTGCTTCCGCTGTCACGGTGCCCGTGTCTGGGGGCCGGGTCTTCCTGTCGGCCGACGAAGCCAGACCTTCGACGCGGAGAGCCCTGCCGCACTTGAACTGCTCCACCGATTCCGCTCCTGCCTGCCGGACTGAGACCTCGGCAGCAGCAGCGGTCGGCCGGGTACGGCCTCGACGAATCAGAGGCCGCCTTCGTCGTCAGCGTGGCGGAAGTGAAGTGGACTCGGGCCGAAGTCTTGCTCTACGGTGCGCGAATGGCGATTCTGCAGGCTCTGACGAACCAGGGACGCGTAGTGGGCGGTCACTTGGCGGGCGGCAGCGTTCTGTCAGGCCACGGCGGACTCACCATCCAGCACCCACGCAACCCGTTCAAGCGGCCCCGGCTCAACGCCGAGACCGTGCTCGAGTGGGAGGAACTCTCGACCAGGGAAGGTGTCGCCGGCGCCATGGGCCAGGCCGCCGCGAAGGCCGCTCTGCCCGGCATGATCGGTAAGGCTGTCGGTGCCGGCCTCGGGGCTGCCATGAAATCCGGGCACACCGTCCGCGTGAACTGGGCCGACGGCAGTCAGTCCCTCATTGAGTTGCCGGAGAAGCTGTTCATGATCTTCTCCGTACTGCTCGAAGGCCGGCAGGTCGTCACTGATACCTCCGCGCAGGCCGAGTCTTCGGAGCCCCTCCCGGCGCAGCCTGGCGTGACCGATAAGATCTTGGACCTCGCTTCTTCGGTGATCCAGCGAGGCAAGCATGGGGCACCGGCCGAGGCCGCAACTCAGCCGGATGTTGTCGAGCAGATCGCGAAGCTCGCGTCGCTCCATGACGCCGGCATCCTCACGGACGAGGAGTTCGCGGAGAAGAAGGCTGAGCTGCTCGGGCGTCTCTGACACGATCTACGCCCGGAGCGTCTGCGGGGCTCGGTGTTCTGCTCTTCCGTGGAGACGGCGGACATCATCGTGCCCGCCGCCCACTGCGAGATCGTCTACGAGATCCCATCAATCGACAGCCCACAGCCCTGTCGAGCCGACAAGTTCACTGCTGCCGCCCCCTGGATGCCGATGGTGAGTCCGGGAGCGCACAGGCCGATGTCCCGCCCGGAGGAAGCACGTGAGCGCCCTCCCCGGGCCGTCCTCGGGCCGTGGAAGGGCGCTCAGCGACGACCAGCGTCGACAACTGCCGGCAACTCGGCGGCTCGGCAGCAGTCGGAGCGATGATCGGTTGGGCGGCCGCAGGTCACGGCCGTCAATGATCAGTTGTGGCTGTGCAGGATCTCGTTCAGGCCGCCCCAGACCGCGTTGTTCGGGCGGGCCTCGACGGCGCCGGTGACCGAGTTGCGGCGGAAGAGGATGTTGGAGGCGCCGTTGAGTTCGCGGGCCTTGACGATCTGGCCGTCGGGCATGGTGACGCGGGTGCCCGCGGTGACGTACAGGCCCGCCTCGACCACGCACTCGTCGCCGAGGGCGATGCCGACGCCCGCCTCGGCGCCGATCAGGCAGCGCTCGCCGATGGCGATGATGACGTTGCCGCCACCGGAGAGCGTGCCCATGGTGGAGGCGCCGCCACCGATGTCGGAGCCGTTGCCGACCACGACACCGGCGGAGATCCGGCCCTCGACCATCGAGGTGCCGAGGGTGCCGGCGTTGAAGTTGACGAAGCCCTCGTGCATGACGGTGGTGCCCTCGGAGAGGTGCGCGCCGAGGCGGACCCGGTCGGCGTCGGCGATGCGCACGCCCTTCGGGACGACGTAGTCCGTCATCCGCGGGAACTTGTCGATCGAGGTCACCTGGAGGTGCAGGCCCTCGGCGCGGGCGTTCAGCCGGACCTTCTCGATCTCGTCGACGGCGACCGGGCCGAGGGAGGTCCAGGCGACGTTGGCGAGCAGGCCGAAGATGCCGTCCAGGCTCTGGCCGTGCGGCTTCACCAGGCGGTGCGAGAGCAGGTGCAGGCGCAGGTAGGCGTCGTGGGTGTCGAGCGGCTTGTCGTCGAGGGAGGCGATGACCGTACGGACCGCGACGACCTCGACACCGCGGCGGGCGTCCGGGCCGAGCGCCTTCCCGGCGCCCTCGCCGAGCAGTTCCACGGCCTTCTCCGCGGACAGCCGCTCGGTACCGGACGGGCCGGGCTCGGCCAGGAGTTCGGGAGCGGGGAACCAGGTGTCGAGAACGGTGCCGTCGGCGGCGATCGTGGCGAGGCCCACGGCGGCGGCACCGGTGGAACGAGGAGCAGTGGTGTCGGTCATGAGGGCAACCTAACCGGCCGGGGGCCGGGGAGGCGAACCAGCGTGCGGGGCGTCTCAGGGGGCGGGCCGCGTCGACGCGCCGGGGACCCGGCGCTCCCCCGTGGTGCGGGCCCCCGGCTCCGGTCAGGGGCGCTCGCCGGCCTCCGCCACCGAAAGCACCGCCGTCGTGCGTGCTCGCCGCCGGTGTGGCTTCGGCGGGAGCGGGACATACGCGTCCGCTCAGGGAATCACCCGCCCCAGTGCCTCCCGCGCGTACCCCTCGTCGTACGGCGTCCCCGTCAGCAGCACCTGGAGGCAGATCCCGTCCATCAGTGCGACCAGCGCCCGCGCCGTGACCGGGTCGGTGCGCCGGGCCAGGCATTCGGCGAGGTCGTCGGCCCACTCGGCGGCGACGGGGCGCAGGGCCGGACGGCGCAGGGCGGCGAGGTACAGCTCGTACTCCAGTTCCACGGCGGTACGGTCACCGCTCAGCCAGTCGCCGAGGATCCGGGCGAGGACGGTGGCGAGGTCCGCCGAGGAGTCGTCCAGGCCTCCGTCCGCGGCGATCGCCTTGGCGAAGCCCTCGTTCGCCTGGCGCAGGGCGGCGACCATCAGTTCGTCGAGGGTCTTGAAGTGGTACGTGGTGGAGCCGAGCGGGACGTCGGCCTCGGCGGCGACGGTGCGATGGCTCAGTCCCGCGAGCCCCTTCGCGCCGACGACCCGGATCGCCGCGTCGATGATCCGCTGCCGGCGATCGGGGTCGTAGCGACGGGGCATCAGTGCGCGCCTCCCAGGTTCAGGACCACCACGCCACCGACGATCAGCACGATCCCGGCCACCTTGACCAGGGTCAGGGTCTCCCCGAACAGCAGCAGGCCCAGCACGGCGACGACGGCGGTGCCGACCCCGGACCAGATCGCGTACGCGGTGCCGATCGACACGGTCTTCAGCGTCTCGGCCAGCAGCAGGAACGAGACGACGTATCCCAGTGCCGTCAGCAGCGAAGGCCAGAGTCTGCTGAAGCCGTCCGCGTACTTCATCGCCGTCGTGGCGGCGACCTCGGCGGCTATGGCGCCGGCGAGCGTCAGATATCCCATGTGTACGAGTGTACGCACCGTTGCGTACGACCGTACACAACCGTGCCGGGCCGTCTTGGCCTCGGCACGGGGGCCGGGCCGCCGCCACCGGGCCCGGTTCGCGCAGCCGTGTCACGCGGTCGAGCGTCCGGCGCTCGGCGAGGGCCGCGCGGCGCCGGGCGAGGACGCGGCGGTGGCGGAGCAGTTCGGCCGGGTAGGGCCGGACCGCCCCGCTCGGTGCGTAGCCGTACCGCGCCAGGCGGTCGCCCAACGCGGCCTCGGTGAGCCGGATCTGGTCCGGCGTCAGCCGCCACTGCCAGCTGCCGGACCGGGAGGGGCACCGCGGCGCCAGGTCTCCGGGCCGGTACGGCGGCGCGCGCGAGACGGTGCGGCTCGGTCGTCCGCGGGTCGTACTCCTCGCCCAAATAGGCGCAGATCATGCAGAGTTGGTGTTCGCAGTCGGTGATCAGGTCCTCGTAGCGGACCTCGTGCCAGGCACCGGGGCCGAGCCGTCGGGCGTGGCGCCGGGTCCCGTCCGTCACCTGGGCCCAGGTGGCGACGGCCTCGTGGAAGCCGCGGTGCCGCCAGGGCATACCGAGGAGCGAGGCCACGCAGTCCCGGCCGTCGCGGACGAGGGGCACGAACTGGGCGTCTGGGAAGAGCCGCAGGATCTCCTCGACGTGCAGGGCGCAGGCGGGCCGCTTGTCGCCCCGGCGCGCCTTGCCGTGGCTGTCCGCGTACGCCTTGAGGGCGATGCCGAGGGCCGAGCCGAGGGTGGGCGGGCCGCCGGTGATCCGGCCGGCGACGTCCTCGGCGTCGAGGCCCAGTTCATAGAAACGGGTTTCCCTGCGGCCGGTGATCCAGTGCGCGAGCACCGCCCGATTCACCGGCTCACGCAAGTCCCCGAAGCCGAGCCCGCGTTCGTAGAACCGGCAGGACGAACCGCGTTTCCAGCGGCGGGGCGATACGCGGGTGGGCGTGCAGCATCAGGTGGAGCAGGGTCGTTCCCGAGCGGGGACAGGCGAGGACGAAGACGGGGCGTACGGAGGAGAACACCGAGGTAGCCATCGGCGCCAGGGTGCCGTCGGGCGGCGAGCCGGACCTGGGAGGGCAACTGAGAACGCCGTTTGAACTCCCCCGCGCCCCACACGGATGTTTAATGCTCACAGAAACCGCTAGCTGAAGGGCTCCCCGTGAGCCCGTCACTCCACTAGTGTGTGCACCTCGGTGATCCACCCTTGCTTCACACTTCACCCACCCCACCCTCACGTCCCCGGCCGCTGCCTTGGCGCCGCTGGAGGAAACCGCGTATGCCAGAAACCACCCCCCAACCCCCGCCGCATCCCGCCTGGGAGAACGGCTGGGCCCCCGACACCTCCCGGGCCCCCGGCACCCGAAGACTCTGGCTGGCGGGCATGCTCGCCGTCGCCACCGTCGTCGCCTGCGTCACGGCGATAGCCGTCAGCCACAAGACCCCTGACCGGTCGGCGTCGCCCGGCTCCACGGCGACCGGGAACACCGACAACGGCCCGGGTCTGCTCTCCTTCGCCTCGCCGTCGGCGTCGGGTACGACCGCTCCGCCGAAGGGCACGTCGGGGATGTCGGCGACCTCGCCGTCCGCGTCCGCCACGGCGACCGCCACGGCGCACGGCAGCACCCCGAAGGCCGCGCCCTCCAGCGCGAAGCCCTCCAAGTCCGCTCCCTCCAAGGGCGGTTCGGGCGGCTCGGCGCAGCAGCCCAGCACCGCCCAGAGGTCGGTCCGCTCGGTCAACTACCCGGACCGCTACTGGCATGTGAGCGACGGCCTGGTGAAGCTGGACGCGCCACGCGGCTCGGAGTCCCGCGCGGACTCCACGTTCACCGTGGTCACGGGACTGGCGAACAGCTCCTGCTACTCGTTCAGGACGTCCGACGGGAAGTACCTGCGGCACCGCAGCTTCCTGTTGCGCGCCGACAGCGACGACGGTTCGTCCCTCTTCGAGCAGGACGCCACCTTCTGCGCCCGGGCCTCGTCCTACTCCGGCGCGGTCATGCTGGAGTCGGTGAACTACCCCGGCCGCTATCTGCGCCACCAGAACTTCCAGCTGAAGCTGGACCCGTACCAGAACAGCGACCTCTACCGGGCGGACTCCGCGTTCCGGTTCGTGGACCCGCTGGCCTGAGCAAGCGAACGAAAGCGGCGGCACCCGGAAGGTGCCGCCGCTTTCACGTGTGCGGGGTGCTCAGACGTTGAACCCGAGCGCCCGCAGTTGCTCCCGCCCGTCGTCGGTGATCTTGTCGGGGCCCCACGGGGGCATCCAGACCCAGTTGATGCGCAGCTCGTTGACGATGCCGTCCGTGGCGGACTTGGCCTGGTCCTCGATGACATCGGTCAGCGGGCAGGCCGCCGAGGTCAGGGTCATGTCGACGGTGGCGATGTTCGCGTCGTCGATGTGGATGCCGTAGATCAGGCCGAGGTTGACGACGTCGATGCCGAGCTCGGGGTCGACGACGTCCATCAGGGCCTCGCGGAGTTCTTCCTCCGAGGCGGGGTTCATCTCAGCGGTGTCGGTCATGCCGTCTTCCTCTCGGCGTCGGCCGCGCCACCCAGCGCCTGCGCCGTCGCGTCCTTCCACGCCATCCAGCTCAGGAGGGCGCACTTGACCCGGGCGGGGTACTTGGAGACACCGGCGAACGCGACCGCGTCCTCCAGGACGTCCTCCATCGCGTCGTCGGGCTCCAGCCGGCCCTTGGACTGCATCAGCTCCAGGAAGGTCTCCTGGATCTTCTGCGCGTCCGCCAGGTCCTTGCCGACCAGCAGTTCGTTCAGCACGGAGGCCGAGGCCTGGCTGATGGAGCAGCCCTGGCCCTCGTACGAGACGTCCTCGATCGTCGTGCCGTCGTACTTCACTCGGAGGGTGATCTCGTCGCCGCACGTCGGGTTCACGTGGTGCACCTCGGCGTCACCGTCCCTCAGACCACGCCCGTGCGGGTTCTTGTAGTGGTCCAGGATGACTTCCTGGTACATCGAATCCAGCTTCACGACGACAAACCTCGCATTCCATAGCGCAGCACGGTCTCAGCTCACGCCCTTCAGCCGAAGAAGTTCCGTACGTGCTCCAGGCCCTCGACCAGAGCGTCGACCTCGGCCGGAGTGGAGTACAGATAGAACGACGCTCGCGTGGTCGCAGGAATTCCGTACCGGAGGCAGACGGGCCGCGCGCAGTGGTGGCCGACGCGGACCGCGATGCCCTGCTCGTCGAGGACCTGGCCCACGTCGTGCGGGTGGATGTCCCCGAGGGTGAAGGAGATCGCGGCACCCCGGTCCTCGGCCGTGGTGGGGCCGATGATCCTCAGATCCGGGACCTGCTGGAGCTGCCGCACCGCGTACTCGGTCAGCGCGTGCTCATGGGCGAGGATCTTGTCCATGCCGATGGCGCTCAGGTAGTCGATCGCCGCGCCGAGGCCGACCGCCTGGGCGACCGGCGGGGTGCCCGCCTCGAACTTGTGGGGCGCCGGGGCGTACGTCGACGAGTGCATCGACACGGTCTCGATCATCTCGCCGCCGCCGAGGAACGGCGGCAGGTCCTCCAGGAGCTCCTGGCGGCCCCAGAGGACGCCGATGCCGGTCGGGCCGCACATCTTGTGGCCGGTGAAGGCCACGAAGTCGGCCTGCAGGGCCTGCACGTCCAGCGGCATGTGGGGAGCGGCCTGGGAGGCGTCGATGCAGACGAGGGCGCCGACCTCCTGGGCGCGGCGCACTATCGCCTCGACCGGGTTGACCGTGCCCAGGATGTTCGACACCAGCACGAAGGAGACTACCTTCGTCTTCTCCGTGATGATCTCGTCGAGGTTGGTGAGGTCGAGGCGGCCGTCGTCGGTGAGGCCGAACCACTTCAGCTTCGCGCCGGTGCGCTGCGCCAGCAGCTGCCACGGCACGATGTTGGAGTGGTGCTCCATCTCCGTGATGACGATCTCGGTCTCGTGGTCCACCCGGTAGGGCTCGTCGGCCCAGCCGAGCATGTTCGCCACGAGGTTCAGCGACTCGGAGGCGTTCTTGGTGAAGATCACCTCGTCGCGGCTGGGCGCGTTGATGAACTCGGCGACCTTGTCGCGCGCACCCTCGTACATCGCCGTGGCCTCTTCGGCGAGCACATGCACACCGCGATGGACGTTGGCGTTGTGGCGCTCGTAGTACTCGCTGAGGACGTCCAGTACCTGGCGCGGCTTCTGGCTGGTCGCCGCGTTGTCCAGGTACACGAGCTTCTTGTCGTCGTGGACCAGCCGGTCCAGGACGGGGAAGTCCTTGCGGATCGCCTCGGTGTCGAGGAGGCCCGGCAGCTGTGTCACTCGGATGCGCCACCCTTCGTGTATGCCTCGTAGCCCTCGGCCTCCAGCTTGTCGGCGAGCTCGGGGCCGCCCGACTCGACGATCCTGCCGCCCGCGAAGACATGGACCTGGTCCGGCTTGATGTAGCGCAGGATGCGCGTGTAGTGCGTGATCAGCAGGGTGCCGACCTCACCGGTCTCGCGGACACGGTTGACGCCCTCGGAGACGATGCGAAGGGCGTCGACGTCGAGGCCGGAGTCGGTCTCGTCGAGGATCGCGATCTTCGGCTTGAGCAGTTCGAGCTGGAGGATCTCGTGGCGCTTCTTCTCGCCGCCGGAGAAGCCCTCGTTCACGTTGCGCTCGGCGAAGGAGGGGTCGATGGACAGCCGCTCCATGGCCTCCTTGACCTCCTTCACCCAGGTGCGCAGCTTGGGGGCCTCGCCGCGGACGGCGGTGGCGGAGGTCCGCAGGAAGTTCGACACGGAGACACCCGGAACCTCGACCGGGTACTGCATCGCCAGGAACAGGCCCGCGCGGGCCCGCTCGTCGACGGACATCTCCAGGACGTCCTCGCCGTCGAGCAGCACGGTGCCACCGGTGACCGTGTACTTCGGGTGACCCGCGAGCGAGTAGGCGAGGGTCGACTTGCCGGAGCCGTTGGGGCCCATGATGGCGTGCGTCTCGCCCTGCTTCACGGTGAGGTCGACGCCCTTGAGGATCTCCTTCGTGGCGTTGTCGGCCTCGACGGTGACGTGCAGGTCTCGGATTTCAAGCGTTGCCATGGGTGCCTCAGGACTCCTGGGTGAGGGAGACGAGCACGTCGTCCCCTTCGATCTTTACGGGGTATACGGGGACGGGGCGCGTGGCCGGGAGGCCGGACGGCTTGCCGGTGCGCAGGTCGAAGCTGGAGCCGTGCAGCCAGCACTCGATCTGGCAGTCCTCCACCTCGCCCTCGGAGAGCGAGACGTTGGCGTGGGAGCAGATGTCGTAGATGGCGAACACCCCTGCCTCGGTCTTGACGACCGAGACCGGCGTGCCGTCGAGTTCCACCCGCTTCGGGGTGCCCTCCTCCAGCTCGCTCAGCCCGCAGGCGCGCACGAACGCAGTCGAGGTCATGCGACCGAGACCTCCAGCTCCTGCTCGATCTTGGCGAGCAGGCGCTCCTCGATGTCGGCGACACCGATCTGCTGGACCAGTTCGGCGAAGAAGCCGCGGACGACGAGGCGGCGGGCCTCCTGCTCCGGGATGCCGCGGGCCATCAGGTAGAAGAGCTGCTCGTCGTCGAAGCGGCCGGTGGCGGAGGCGTGGCCGGCGCCGACGATCTCGCCGGTCTCGATCTCCAGGTTCGGCACCGAGTCGACGCGCGCGCCGTCCGTGAGGACCAGGTTGCGGTTCATCTCGTAGGTGTCGGTGCCCTCGGCCTTGGCCTCGATGAGGACGTCACCGATCCACACCGCGTGCGCGTTGTCGCCCTGGAGTGCGCCCTTGTAGGCGACGTTGGACTTGCAGTGCGGGGTGTTGTGGTCGACCAGCAGGCGGTGCTCCTGGTGCTGGCCGGCGTCGGTGAAGTACAGGCCGTACAGCTCGGCCTCGCCGCCGGTGCCGGCGTAGGAGACGCGCGGGTGCAGTCGTACGACGTCGCCGCCGAAGGTGACGACCACGGACTTGAAGCCGGCGTCCCGGCCGACCAGGGCGTTGTGCTGGGCCACGTGGACGGCCTTGTCGTCCCAGTCCTGGACGGAGACCACGGTCAGCTTGGCGCCGTCGCCCAGGACGTACTCGACGTTGGCCGCGGTGACCACGTCACCGGTGTGGTCGATGACGACGACGGCCTCGGCGAAGGCGCCCAGCTCGATCACCTGGTGGCCGTAGGCGACCCCGCCCTGGCCGTGCACGCTGATCCGGATCGGCTCGGTGAGCACCGTCTCCTTGGGGACGGTGACCACGCCGGCCCGCTCGAAGGCGGAGTACGCCTGGGCGGCGACCCGGTCCACCGGGGTGCCGGCCCGGCCGAGCCGGGGGTCGTCGCGGCCGACCAGCTCGACGGTGACGCCCTCGGGGGCCTCCACCGCGACCTTCAGGCTGTCGCCGGACGCGACCGCCGTGCCGTCGTGCAGCCCGCGCAGGCGCTCCAGCGGGGTGAACCGCCACTCCTCCTCGCGGCCGTGCGGGACCGGGAAGTCCGCGACGTCGAAGGACGGGGGCGCGCTCATGCGCGTGGCGACGGTCGACTCGGCGGCCACCGCGATCTGGCCCGCGGTCATCGACCCCGCGGGGATGTTCTGAGCCTCAGCCATGGCTGTCGGTCTGCTCGCTTTCTTACGTGAGTGGCTTGACGGTGACGGCGGTCGGTCAGCCGACCGCGCCTTCCATCTGGAGCTCGATCAGCCGGTTGAGCTCGAGGGCGTACTCCATGGGCAGTTCCTTGGCGATCGGCTCGACGAAGCCACGCACGATCATCGCCATCGCCTCGAACTCGGACAGACCGCGGCTCATCAGGTAGAAGAGCTGGTCCTCGGAGACCTTGGAGACGGTCGCCTCGTGCCCCATGGACACGTCGTCCTCGCGGACGTCCACGTACGGGTACGTGTCGGAGCGGGAGATCGTGTCGACGAGCAGCGCGTCGCACAGCACGTTCGACTTGGAGCCGTGGGCGCCCTCGCCGATCTCGACCAGGCCGCGGTAGGAGGTACGGCCGCCGCCGCGCGCCACGGACTTGGAGACGATGTTGGACGACGTGTTCGGCGCCATGTGGACCATCTTGGAACCGGCGTCCTGGTGCTGGCCCTCGCCCGCGAAGGCGATGGAGAGGGTCTCGCCCTTGGCGTGCTCGCCCATCAGGTAGACGGCCGGGTACTTCATCGTCACCTTGGAGCCGATGTTGCCGTCGATCCACTCCATGGTGGCGCCCTCGTAGGCGACGGCGCGCTTGGTGACCAGGTTGTAGACGTTGTTCGACCAGTTCTGGATGGTCGTGTAGCGGCAGCGGGCGTTCTTCTTGACGATGATCTCGACGACCGCGGAGTGGAGGGAGTCGCTCTTGTAGATCGGAGCGGTACAGCCCTCGACGTAGTGCACGTAGGCGCCCTCGTCGACGATGATCAGGGTCCGCTCGAACTGACCCATGTTCTCCGTGTTGATGCGGAAGTAGGCCTGGAGCGGGATCTCGACGTGCACACCCTTCGGCACGTAGATGAAGGAGCCGCCGGACCACACGGCGGTGTTCAGCGCGGCGAACTTGTTGTCACCGGCCGGGATGACGGTGCCGAAGTACTCCTTGAAGAGCTCCGGGTGCTCCTTCAGGGCGGTGTCGGTGTCGAGGAAGATGACACCCTGCTCCTCCAGGTCCTCGCGGATCTGGTGGTAGACGACCTCCGACTCGTACTGGGCGGCGACACCGGCGACGAGGCGCTGCTTCTCGGCCTCCGGGATGCCCAGCTTGTCGTAGGTGTTCTTGATGTCCTCGGGCAGGTCCTCCCAGGACTCCGCCTGCTTCTCCGTGGAGCGCACGAAGTACTTGATGTTGTCGAAGTCGATACCGGAGAGGTCGGATCCCCAGTTCGGCATGGGCTTCTTCTCGAAGAGCTTGAGGCCCTTGAGACGCAGCTTGGCCATCCACTCCGGCTCGGACTTCTTGCCGGAGATGTCGAGGACGACCTCCTCGTTCAGGCCGCGCCTGGCGGAGGCACCGGCCACGTCGGAGTCGGCCCAGCCGTATTCGTACTTGCCCAGGCCCTCGAGCTCAGGGTGGGCAGTCTCCGTGGGGAGAGTCATGCGGGGTTCCTCCCGGCCGTGCTAGCAGATGCGTCAGTGGAAATCTTGGGGATGAACGTCGTGCAGACGCCGTCGCCGTGCGCGATGGTCGCCAGTCGCTGGACGTGTGTTCCGAGCAGTTCGGCGAAGATCTCCGTCTCCGCCTCGCACAGTTGGGGGAACTGCTCCGCGACATGGGCGACCGGGCAGTGGTGCTGGCACAGCTGTTCGCCGACCGGTGCGCGGCGCGCCGTCGCAGCGTACCCGTCCAGGCTCAGGGCCTTGGCCAGTGCTTCGGCGCGCTCGTCGGGGCTCACGCTCTCGATCGCCTGGCGGTAGGCGCTCGCCTGGGCGGCGATCCGGGCCCGCGCGAAGGCGGCGACCGCTTCCTGGCCGCCTCCCTGCTCGGCGATCCAGCGCAGCGCGTCGGCGGCGAGCTTGTCGTACGACTGGTCGAAGGCGTCGCGGCCGCAGTCGGTGAGGGCGAAGATCTTGGCGGGCCGGCCGCGCGTCCGCGCGCCGTACACCCGCTGCTCGCGCGCCTCCACGACGTCGTCGGCCACCAGTGCGTCCAGATGCCGGCGTACGGCCGCCGGAGTCAGGCCCAGGCGTCCGGCGAGCTCCGTGACGGTCGACGGCCCGTGGTCCAGGATCGACCGCGCGACCCGGTTGCGCGTCGAGCGCTCTCCGGTCGCGAGCTCTTCCTGCGGGGCCCCCGAAGGGGTCTCCCGAACCTCGCCGACGTTTTTCACAACACCATTGTTGCGTAATTCCTCAGAGCCAGGCAAGCGGCGTCCGGGCGGGGAAGCGGTGCCCTGCATCACTTAGGGTTACCTAACCACGGGTCTGCCCTGACCTGCGGAAATCACCCGTGCACCCAATTGGGTGGCGCACGGCGGCCGCCTCCGGAACACTCCAGGATCATGCCCACGCCCCCTCCGACCGGCCCTCTTGTCACGCGGGACGCCCTCGCGAAGCAGCTTCGACTGCTGGGTGTCAGGACCGGCGAGATCCTCCTCGCGCACACTTCGCTCAGTTCCCTCGGCTGGGTGAACGGCGGAGCCGTGGCCGTCGTCCAGGCCCTCCTCGACGCCCTCGGTCCGGACGGCACCCTGGTGGTCCCCACCCAGTCCGGCGACCTCTCGGACCCCGCCGGGTGGGGAAACCCGCCGGTGCCCGAGGAGTGGTGGGCGACGATCCGGGCGACCATGCCGCCGTACGACCCCCGGACGACCCCCAGCCGCGGGGTCGGCGTGCTTCCGGAGACCCTGCGGACCTGGCCGGGTGCCCTGCGCAGCGCCCACCCGCAGACCTCCTTCGCCGCCGTCGGCCCCCGCGCCGCGGAGCTCCTGGACGGCCACGAACCCGACTGCCGGCTCGGCGAGCGGAGCCCGCTGGCCCGGCTGGAGCAGCTGCACGCGCGCGTGCTCATGCTGGGCACCGGCTACGCCACCTGCACCAGCTTCCATCTCGCCGAGTACCGGATCCCCGCCCCGCGCGTCCGGGTCGGCCGTCCCGCGCCCGGCGGCGGCTGGGAGGAGATCACCGAGGTGTCGATCACCTCCGACCGCTTCGACGAACTCGGGCACGACTTCGAACGCGACCGCCCGGTGGTCGTCCGCGGCACGGTCGGCGCGGCCGAGGCCCGGCTCTTCCAGGTGGCGGAGGCCGTGGCCTACGCCGAGCGGTGGCTGGCCGTGCACCGACCCCGTGAGGAGGAGATCCAGCCACCCGGCCGTCCGGGTGACGGCCGGCGTCCTTAGACTCTGTCACCATGCGAAGTGAGCCGGTGGTCCAGGTGCGGGACCTGGTGAAGCGGTACGGCACCAAGACCGCTGTGAACGGCCTCGTCCTGACCGCCGAGGCCGGCGTGACGGCCGTACTCGGCCCCAACGGGGCGGGCAAGACGACCACGATCGAGACCTGCGAGGGGTACCGCAAGCCGGATTCCGGCACGGTGCGCGTCCTGGGCCTCGATCCCGTACGGCAGTCCGCCGAGCTGCGCCCCAGAGTCGGCGTGATGCTCCAGTCCGGGGGTGTCTACTCGGGCGCCCGCGCCGACGAGATGCTGCGGCACGTGGCGAAGCTGCACGCGCATCCGCTGGACGTGGACGCGCTGATGGAGCGGCTCGGCCTCGGCAGCTGCGGACGGACGTCGTACCGCCGCCTGTCCGGCGGCCAGCAGCAGCGCCTGGCGCTCGCCATGGCGGTGGTCGGGCGCCCGGAACTGGTCTTCCTCGACGAGCCGACGGCGGGCCTCGACCCGCAGGCCCGCCGCGCCACCTGGGACCTCGTCCGGGACCTGCGCACCGACGGTGTCTCGGTCATCCTCACCACCCACTACATGGAGGAGGCCGAGCAGCTCGCCGACGACGTGGCCGTCATCGACGCCGGCCGGGTGATCGCCCAGGGCTCCCCCGAGGAGCTGTGCAAGGGCGGCGCCGAGAACACCCTGCGGTTCACCGGCCGCCCCGGCCTCGACGTCGGCTCGCTCCTCAAGGCACTGCCGGCCGACTCCACGGCCGCCGAACTGACCCCGGGCTCCTACCGGGTGGTCGGCAAGGTCAACCCGCAACTGCTGGCGACGGTGACCTCGTGGTGCGCCCAGCACGGCGTCATGCCCGACCGCATCTCGGTCGAACGGCACACCTTGGAAGACGTGTTCCTGGAGCTCACGGGTCGGGAGTTGCGCTCATGATTCCGGCTCACACGAAAACCGGCCGGGGGTCCGCGGGTCGCCCCCCGGGAAAGCACAGCCTGGAGCTCACGGGTAGGGAGTTGCGTTCATGACCACCGCGACCGGCACCGGTGTCCACGTCCCCGAGCCGGGTGCCGCCCCGCTCCCCCGCATGATCGCGGCGCAGGCGGCCCTGGAGACGAGGATGCTGCTCCGTAACGGCGAGCAGCTCCTGCTGACGGTGGTGATCCCCACCCTCCTCCTCGTGCTCTTCAGCTCGGTGGACATCGTCGACACGGGCAAGGGCAAGTCGGTCGACTTCCTGGCCCCCGGCATCCTCGCCCTCGCGGTCATGTCGACGGCCTTCACCGGCCAGGCCATCGCGACCGGCTTCGAGCGCCGCTACGGCGTGCTGAAGCGCCTCGCCGCCTCCCCGCTGCCCCGCTGGGCCCTGATGGCGGCCAAGACCGCGTCGGTCCTGGTCACCGAGGCCCTCCAGGTGATCCTGCTGACGATGAGCGCCTTCGCCCTCGGCTGGTCCCCGCACGGCAACCCCCTCGCCGTCCTGCTCCTCCTGATCCTCGGCACGGCCGCCTTCTCCGGCCTCGGCCTCCTGATGGCGGGCACCCTCAAGGCGGAGGCGACCCTGGCGGGAGCCAACCTGGTGTTCCTGCTGCTGCTCGTGGGCGGTGGGGTCATCGTCCCGCTGGACAAGTTCGGCGGCGCCCGGCACACCCTCGACCTGCTCCCCATCTCGGCCCTCTCGGGCGGCCTGCGGGACGTGCTCCAGCACGGAGCGGCCATGCCGTGGGGCGACCTGGGGATTCTCGCGGTGTGGGCGGTGGTGGCGCTGGGGGCGGCGGGGAAGTTCTTCCGGTGGGAGTGACAGGTCCCGGCGACCCGCGCGACCCGCTGGACGGCCCCGTCGGCGGGGCGGACCCCCACCCTCGTGAACGCGTGCACAAGCAGCCCCCTACCATGGTGCCCGTGCCAAAGCTGACCCCCACCGACCTCGTAGCGGCGCTGCGCAACCCGCTCGCCTTCATCGCCGAACGCTGGACCCCGGATCCCCGGACCGTCCAGCGGGCGGCTCTCGCCGCGCTCGTCATGTCGGTGATCATCGTGGTCACCGGCGGTGCGGTGCGGCTCACCGGCTCCGGCCTCGGCTGCCCGACCTGGCCCGAGTGCACCGACGGCTCGCTCACCCCGACCGACGCGCTGAGCTACCACAGCGCCATCGAGTTCGCGAACCGCATGCTGACCTACGTGCTGTGCGCGGCGGTCGGGTGGGCGATCATCGCCGCCCGGTCGCAGAAGCCCTACCGGCGCGGTCTGACCCGGCTGGGCTGGACCCAGTTCTGGCTCGTGATGGGCAATGCCGTGCTCGGCGGCATCGTGGTGCTGGTGGGTCTGAACCCGTACACCGTGGCCGCCCACTTCCTGCTGGCGACCGCTCTCATCACGGTCGCCGCCGTGATGTGGCAGCGCACCCGCGAGGGCGACGGAGAGCCACGCCCGCTGGTCGGCCGGGCCGTGCAGCAGCTGGTGTGGGCCCTGGTGGCCGTGTCGCTGCTGCTCATCACCGCGGGCACGGTGGTGACCGGCGCGGGACCGCACCCGGGCGACTCCGGCGACGTCGAGCGCATCGACGTCAGCTGGTCGGGCGTCGCCGAGCTGCACGCGGTGTTCGCCTGGATCGTGGTGTCGCTGACCTTCGCGCTGTGGTTCTTCCTCAAGGGCGTCGACGCGCCCCAGGGGCCGCGGGACCGCGTCCGCGACCTGTTCCTGATCCTGCTCGGTCAGGGCGTGATCGGGTACGTCCAGTACTTCACGCACCTGCCCACGGTCCTGGTCGGCCTGCACATGTTCGGCTCCTGCCTGATGTGGATCGGCGTGCTGCGTGTCCTGCTGTCCCTGCGGGAGCGCGCCGAGGTGACGGCCGACCTGCCCGTTCAGTCGTACGACGCCGTGAGCGCGTCGATCGCCGGGCCCAAGTAGTCGCGGGTCAGCCGGGCCCGGCGCGCCGTCCACTCCTCGGTGGGCGGGGCGGGGTGAGCGTCGTAGCGGCGGCTTCGGATGTCGTCGACGACCTCGGCGGGGGCGCCGAGACCGGGCAGCAGGTCCAGCGCCTCGCGTTTGGAGATCAGGCGGCCCGCACGGGCGGTGACGGTGGCCCGGGCCAGTAAGGTCTCGGTGTCCATGCGCCGAGTCTGGACAGGTCAGTCCAGTCCGTACACCCGTGTCGCGTTCCCCGCCGCGATCAGCTTGGCCACCCGCTGCGCGTCGCCCAGGGACCAGGCGCCGTCGGCGACCCAGGTGCCGAGGACCCGGGCGAGGGACTCGCGGAAGAGGCGGGCGCCGACCACGTGCAGCTCGGGGAGGCCATGGGCGCCGCTGGAGAAGAGGATCTTGCCGAAGGGGGCCAGCTCCAGGATCTCGGCGAGGACCGTCGCGGCGCGGGCGCCGGTGCGCACCAGGGCCGCGCCCGAGTCGGCGTACACGTGCGGGAAGACGCCGGCGAGGTGGGCGGCGTGGCGGTGGTAGGGGTAGCCGTGCAGGAGAACCAGGTCGGTGCCGAGGCCCGCGGTGGCCCGGACGAAGTCGGTGAGCAGGACCGGGTCGGTGCGGTCGATCCGGGCGCCGGGCTCGCCGAGGCCCGCGTGCAGCTGGAGGGGGAGGCCGGAGGCCACGGCGATCCAGAGCAGGTGCCGGAGCAGGACCGGGTCGGTCAGCTCGCCGCCGACGCCGCGGGCCGCCAGCCAGCGGCCGGCCGCGCCTCTCACCTCGCCGGGGCCGGGCGGCTCGGGGGCCAGGGCCAGGCCGTGGCGGAGACCGGCGACGGAGGTGAAGGCGACCGCGTTCGCCGCCGCGCCGTGCACCGACTCGGCGAGGTTGGCGAGGAAGGACTCGACGGTGCCGGAGGTGTCGGCGACCTGCTCGGCGAGGAGTTCCAGGCGGACGATCTCGCGGGCCTGAGCGGCGCCGGCCGAGGCGACCTCGGCGGGGCCGGTGAGGTCGCCGGGCAGGCCGGTGTCGACGAGGTAGGTGGTGATGCCGCTGCCGCGCAGGAGACGGCGGCCGGTCTCCAGGACGCCGAGTTCACGGCGCCGGGCCAGGTAGCGGGCCGGCGCGCAGTGGGGTTCCAGGCCGAGGAGCGGGGGGCACCAGCGCCGTACCGCGAAACCGGTCTGGGTGTCGAAGAGGGTGGTGCCGGGGGCCGGGGGGCCTTCGGTACGGGCGAGCTGGGCCTCGAAGGTGCCGAGGCCCAGCTCCGTACGGAGTACGCCGTGACAGTACTGGTCCACCAAGGACGGCGTGTCGATCATCCGGGCTCCCCGTGGACGACGGTTGCTTAACCGTCTTAACGGGTGAACGGGACCGAAGTCGCGGTTCGGCCCGGGAGTGCCGGTCCTACGGCGACCGCGGGCCGCAAGCGGCCGGCCGCGCCCACGGGGCGGCGCCGTCTGTCAGATAGGCACCGCGCCCCTTCGGGGGCGCTGCTCAGCCGCCTACTTGAATGCCCGCCATCCGCTTCCACTCGTACGGACCCGTCTGCACCTTCGCCGCGAACTCGCCGTCGAACGACTCGTGGACCGTGATGCCGGACTTGGCGACCGCCTGCTCGGCGATCCCGTACGTCGGGGCCACCAGGTCGCCCCAGCCGCCGTCCGCGCCGACGAGGACGATGCGGGCGCCGCGTTCGCCGATGTAGGCCACCTGCCCCTCGGCACCGCCGTGGGCCTTGGCGAAGGCGCCGATCTGCCGGGCGAGGCGCGCCGCCTTGCGCTCGGCCTTCTGGTCCACCTCAACCTGCTGCGTGTCTGCCATGGACAGGATGCTACTCACGGGTAGATCGACTGGCGAGGGCAGGGCGGTGTGACCTGGGCGTCAGCGCAGGAAGGGGTCGACCGCCACCGCGACGAACAGCAGCGACACATACGTGATGGACCAGTGGAACAGCCGCATCTCCTTGAGCTTCCCGGCCGTCACCTCCGCCTTCGCGCGGTGCTGGAGCGCGTGCGCCTCCCACAGCCACCAGCCGCCCGCCGCCAGCGCGACCAGGGTGTAGAACCAGCCGGTGTAGCCGAGGGGGGTGAGCAGGAGGGAGACGGCGACCATCACCCAGCTGTAGATGACGATCTGCCTGGCGACCACCTTGTTGGAGGCGATGACCGGCAGCATCGGCACGCCCACGCGCGCGTAGTCGTCCTTCACCTTCATGGAGAGCGGCCAGTAGTGCGGCGGCGTCCAGAAGAAGATCACCAGGAAGAGGACGACCGGTGCCCAGGAGAGCGAGTCGGTGACGGCCGACCAGCCGATCAGCACCGGCATGCAGCCGGCGATGCCGCCCCACACGATGTTCTGCGAAGTACGCCGCTTGAGGAGCATCGTGTAGACGACGACGTAGAAGAGCAGCGCTCCGAGTGACAGCCAGGCGCTCAGCCAGTTGACGGTGAAACCGAACAACAGTGTGGAGACGACCGCGAGGCCGACGCCGAAGGCGAGGCACTCGCGCGGGCTGACCATGCCGGTCACCAGTGGCCGCTGCGAGGTGCGGTCCATCAGCGCGTCGATGTCCCGGTCGATGTACATGTTCAGCGCGTTGGCGCCGCCGGCCGAGAGGTAGCCGCCGACACAGGTGAGCAGCACCAGTGTCAGGTCGGGCACGCCCCGCTGCGCCAGGAACATCACCGGAACCGTGGTGATGAGCAGCAGTTCGATGATCCGTGGCTTGGTCAGCGCCACGAAAGCTTGGACACGGGCCCCGAACGGCCGGTGGCTCGCGCTCTCGCTCGCACCGAGTACCCCCGCTGGACGGGATTCGACGGCCGTCACGCACACCCCTGACAGAGACTCCCAGCGAGCCCCGCCGTGTGAACTCACGGTAAAGGCTCGCGCGTACCACGCCACTTTAGACGTTGCCCATACCCCGCCCTTCGCGGGGGTGGGGTCGTGTTGAGGGGCGTCTCGAAAGAGGGGCACAGGGTTCGGTTGAGCAGTCAGATGAGCGGTTCCGTATTCATGTGCCGAATGCCTTCTCGGCCAGTCGGGAGGCGGATGCCCGAGAGTCCCGGCAGTCTGGAAACACTCGAAAAAACGCACGTCTTTACGGGGGTAGGCTCGACACGGCCGGTGGGCACCCGGCACACCGGCAGCCGGTGTGGGCGTGTGCCCGTGGACCGGTAACCGAACATGTGGAGAGGAGCCCTGACCCAGGGTGAGCACCAAGCCGACCACCACAGACCTCGACTGGACCGAGTTGGACCAGCGGGCCGTCGACACCGCCCGCGTCCTGGCCGCCGACGCCGTACAGAAGGTCGGCAACGGCCATCCGGGTACGGCGATGAGCCTGGCGCCGGCCGCGTACACCCTCTTCCAGAAGGTGATGCGGCACGACCCGTCCGACCCCGACTGGGTGGGCCGCGACCGCTTCGTGCTGTCCGCCGGTCACTCGTCGCTGACCCTCTACACGCAGCTCTACCTGGCCGGTTTCGGTCTGGAGCTGGAAGACCTCGAAGCCTTCCGCACCTGGGGCTCGAAGACCCCCGGTCACCCGGAGTACGGCCACACCAAGGGCGTGGAGACCACCACCGGTCCGCTGGGCCAGGGTGTCGCCAACGCGGTGGGCATGGCCATGGCCGCCCGCTACGAGCGCGGTCTGTTCGACCCGGACGCGCCGCAGGGCGAGTCGCCGTTCGACCACTACATCTACTGCATCGCCGGTGACGGCTGCCTCCAGGAGGGCATCTCCGCCGAGGCGTCCTCGATGGCCGGCCACCAGAAGCTCGGCAACCTCGTCCTGCTGTGGGACGACAACCACATCTCGATCGAGGGCGACACCGAGACGGCCGTCTCCGAGGACACCGTCAAGCGGTACGAGGCGTACGGCTGGCACGTCCAGCGGATCGCTCCGAAGCCGGACGGCGACCTGGACCCGCACGCCATCTACAACGCGATCGAGGCCGCGAAGAAGGTGACGGACAAGCCGTCCTTCATCGCGATGCGCTCGATCATCGCCTGGCCCGCCCCGAATGCGCAGAACACCGAGGCCGCGCACGGCTCGGCGCTGGGCGCGGACGAGGTCGCGGCCACCAAGCGCGTCCTCGGCTTCGACCCGGAGAAGAGCTTCGACGTCGCCGAGGAGGTCATCGCCCACACCCGCCGGGCCGGTGAGCGCGGTGCGGCGGCGAAGGCCGAGTGGGAGAAGTCGTTCCAGCTGTGGCGGGACAACAACGCCGAGCGGGCCGCCGACTTCGACCGGATCGCCGCGGGCGAGCTGCCCAAGGGCTGGGAGGAGAAGGTCCCGGTCTTCGAGCCCGGCAAGGGCGTCGCGACCCGCGCGGCCTCCGGCAAGGTGCTCCAGGCCCTCGGCGCGGTCATTCCCGAGCTGTGGGGCGGCTCCGCCGACCTGGCCGGGTCGAACAACACGACCATCGACAAGGACAGCTCCTTCCTGCCGGCGGACAACCCGCTGCCGGGTGCGGACCCCTACGGCCGCACCATCCACTTCGGTATCCGCGAGCACTCCATGGCCGCGGAGATGAACGGCATCACCCTGCACGGCAACACCCGCGTCTACGGTGGTACGTTCCTCGTCTTCTCCGACTACATGCGCAACTCCGTGCGGTTGTCGGCCCTGATGCACCTGCCGGTGACGTACGTGTGGACCCACGACTCCATCGGTCTGGGTGAGGACGGCCCCACGCACCAGCCGGTCGAGCACCTCGCCTCGCTGCGCGCCATCCCGGGTCTGAACGTGGTCCGCCCGGCCGACGCCAACGAGACCGCGATCGCCTGGCGCGAGATCCTCAGGCGCTACACGAAGGTCTTCGGCAAGGGCGCCCCGCACGGCCTGGCGCTGACCCGTCAGGGCGTGCCGGTGTACGAGCCCAACGAGGACGCGGTCAACGGCGGCTACGTCCTCTTCGAGGCGTCGAACCAGGCCCCCGAGGTCATCCTCATCGCGACCGGTTCCGAGGTCCACGTGGCCGTCGAGGCACGCGAGCGGCTGGAGGCCGACGGCGTGCCCACGCGCGTCGTGTCCATGCCGTGCGTGGAGTGGTTCGAGGAGCAGGACCAGGGGTACCGGGACAGCGTCCTGCCGCCGTCCGTCCGGGCGCGGGTGTCGGTCGAGGCGGGCATCGGCCTCACCTGGCACAAGTACGTCGGGGACGCCGGCCGCATCGTTTCCCTGGAGCACTTCGGTGCTTCCGCAGACGGCAAGGTGCTCTTCCAGGAGTTCGGCTTCACTGCCGAGAACGTGGCCGCCAAGGCCAGGGAATCTCTCGCCGCCGCCCAGCGCTGACGCTCACATACGACACGTAGGAGATGTAATTCCATGACAGACGCACTCAAGCGCCTCTCCGAGGAAGGCGTCGCGATCTGGCTGGACGACCTGTCGCGCAAGCGGATCACGTCCGGCAACCTCGCCGAGCTGATCGACCAGCAGCACGTCGTGGGCGTCACCACCAACCCGACCATCTTCCAGAAGGCGATCTCCTCCGGTGACGGCTACGAGCAGCAGGTCTCGGACCTGGCCGCCCGCAAGGTCACCGTCGAAGAGGCCATCCGCATGATCACCACGGCGGACGTCCGCGACGCCGCCGACATCCTGCGCCCGGTGTTCGACGCGACCGACGGCCAGGACGGCCGGGTGTCGATCGAGGTCGACCCGCGCCTGGCGCACAACACCAAGGCGACGGTCGCCGAGGCCAAGCAGCTGGCCTGGCTGGTGGACCGCCCCAACACCCTCATCAAGATCCCGGCCACCGAGGCGGGTCTGCCGGCGATCAGCGAGGTCATCGGCCTCGGCATCAGCGTCAACGTCACGCTGATCTTCTCGCTGGAGCGGTACGGCAAGGTGATGGACGCCTACCTGACCGGCCTGGAGAAGGCCAAGGAACGCGGCCTGGACCTGTCGCTCATCCGTTCGGTGGCGTCGTTCTTCGTGTCCCGCGTGGACACCGAGATCGACCGGCGCCTGAACGACCTGGGCACCGACGAGGCCAAGGCGCTGCGCGGCAGGTCCGCCGTCGCCAACGCCCGGCTCGCCTACCAGGCGTACGAAGAGGTCTTCTCCTCCGACCGCTGGCAGGCGCTGGAGAGCGCGGGCGCCCGCAAGCAGCGTCCGCTGTGGGCCTCCACCGGTGTGAAGGACCCGGCGTACAAGGACACCCTGTACGTCGTCGACCTGGTGGCGCCGAACACGGTGAACACCATGCCGGAGGCCACCCTCCTCGCGGTCGAGGACCACGGTGACGTCACCGGCGACACCGTGACCGGCTCGTACGA
The DNA here is from genome assembly GCF_021462265.1 of Streptomyces shenzhenensis. Classification (GTDB taxonomy): domain Bacteria; phylum Actinomycetota; class Actinomycetes; order Streptomycetales; family Streptomycetaceae; genus Streptomyces; species Streptomyces shenzhenensis. Next base: position 172,187 of record NZ_JAJONF010000019.1, read on the forward strand.
GCAGGCCCGCGCCGACCTCGACGCCGTCGAGGCGCTCGGGATCTCGTACGACGACGTGGTCCAGGTACTGGAGGACGAGGGCGTCGAGAAGTTCGAGGCGTCCTGGAACGACCTGCTCAAGTCGACCCAGGCGGAGCTGGAGCGCCTGGCCCCCTCGGAGGGCTGATCACTTGTCACCCCTTTCCGGTTCCGGAGCGAACCCGCTTCGTGACCCCGCGGACCGACGGCTCCCGCGCATCGCGGGGCCGTCGGGCCTGGTCATCTTCGGCGTCACGGGCGACCTCTCCCGTAAGAAGCTCATGCCCGCCGTCTACGACCTCGCCAACCGGGGTCTGCTGCCGCCGGGCTTCTCCCTGGTCGGCTTCGCCCGCCGCGAGTGGGCCCACGAGGACTTCGCCGCCGAGGTCCACGACGCCGTCAAGGAACACGCCCGCACGCCGTTCCGCGAGGAGGTCTGGCAGCAGCTCCTCCAGGGGATGCGCTTCGTCCAGGGCACCTTCGACGACGACGACGCGTTCGAGCGGCTGCGCTCCACCATCGACGAGCTGGACAAGGCGCAGGGCACGGGCGGCAACTTCGCCTTCTACCTCTCGGTGCCGCCGCGCTCCTTCCCGGTGGTCATCCAGCAGCTGAAGAAGCACGGGCTGGCCGACCAGTCCGGCGGCTCCTGGCGGCGCGCGGTCATCGAGAAGCCCTTCGGCCACGACCTGAAGTCGGCCGAGGAGCTCAACAAGGTCGTCCACGAGGTGTTCGAACCGGACCAGGTGTTCCGGATCGACCACTACCTCGGCAAGGAGACGGTCCAGAACATCCTGGCGCTGCGCTTCGCCAACACCATGTACGAGCCGATCTGGAACCGGTCCTTCGTCGACCACGTGCAGATCACCATGGCCGAGGACATCGGTATCGGCGGCCGCGCCGGCTACTACGACGGCATCGGGTCAGCCCGGGACGTCATCCAGAACCACCTGCTCCAGCTGATGGCCCTCACCGCCATGGAGGAGCCGGCCTCCTTCGACGCGGACGCGCTCGCGGCGGAGAAGGAGAAGGTGCTCGGCGCGGTACGGCTGCCCAAGGACCTGGGCAAGTCGACGGTGCGCGGTCAGTACGCGGCCGGCTGGCAGGGCGGCGAGAAGGTCATCGGCTACCTCGAAGAGGACGGCATCGACACCAAGTCGAAGACCGACACCTACGCCGCCGTGAAGCTGGGGATCGACAACCGCCGCTGGGCGGGCGTCCCCTTCTACCTGCGCACCGGCAAGCGGCTCGGCCGCCGGGTCACCGAGATCGCGGTGGTCTTCCAGCGGGCCCCGCACTCCCCCTTCGACACGACGGCCACCGAGGAACTCGGGCAGAACGCGATCGTCATCCGCGTCCAGCCCGACGAGGGCGTCACCGTCCGCTTCGGCTCGAAGGTGCCGGGCACCTCGATGGAGATCCGGGACGTGTCGATGGACTTCGCCTACGGCGAGTCCTTCACCGAGTCCTCGCCGGAGGCGTACGAGCGGCTCATCCTGGACGTGCTGCTCGGCGACGCCAACCTCTTCCCGCGCACCGAGGAGGTCGAGCTGTCCTGGAAGATCCTCGACCCGATCGAGGAGCACTGGGACAAGCACGGCAGGCCCGCGCAGTACAAGTCCGGCACCTGGGGTCCGGCCGAGGCCGACGAGATGCTGGCACGAGACGGACGGAGCTGGCGCCGGCCATGAAGATAGACCTCACGGACACCACGGCCGCCAAGGTCAACAAGGCACTGGTAGAGGGGCGCCGGGCCATCGGCACGCCCGCCGTCGGCATGGTGCTCACCCTCGTCGTCGTCACCGACGAGGAGAACGCGTACGACGCCCTCAAGGCCGCCGGCGACGCCTCGCACGAGCACCCCTCGCGCACCCTGGTCGTCATCAAGCGCGTCTCCCGCTCCCCCCGCGACCGTACGGCGTCCCGCCTGGACGCCGAGGTCCGGGTGGGCGCGGACGCGGGCACCGGCGAGACGGTGGTGCTGCGGCTGTACGGCGAGGTCGCCGACCATGCCGACTCGGTCGTGCTGCCGCTGCTGCTGCCGGACGCCCCGGTCGTCGTCTGGTGGCCGGTGAACGCCCCGCTCGACCCGGCGAAGGACCCCCTCGGCGCCCTCGCCCAGCGCCGGGTCACCGACACCTACTCCTCCGAGCAGCCGGTACGGGAGCTGTCCGCCCGCGCGGACGCCTACACCCCCGGCGACACGGACCTGTCCTGGACCCGGATCACGCCCTGGCGCTCGATGCTGGCGGCGGCCCTGGACCAGGTGGTCTGCGAGGTCAAGGCCGTCGAGGTGGAGGGCGAGGAGTTCAACCCGAGCTGTGAGCTGCTGGCGATGTGGCTCGCGGACCGGCTGGACGTCCCCGTCAGACGCTCCCTGTCGGCCGGCCCCGGTCTGACCGCGGTGCGGCTCACCACCAGCGCGGGCGCGATCGCGCTGGACCGGGCGGACGGCTCCCTGGCCACCCTGTCCATCGACGGCCAGCCGGACCGCGCGGTGGCGCTGAAGCGGCGCGACACGGCCGAGCTGATCGCGGAGGAGCTGCGCCGGCTCGACCCGGACGACACCTACGCGTCGGCGCTGCGCTTCGGCGTGGACCGCCTCAACGCGTCGTCGGCCCCGGCTACGGCTCCGGCTCCTGTTCAGGCCCCGTCCGCCGCCACGACGGACCCGGCGCCCAAAGGAGAACCGGTCACCCGCGCGGCAGCCCCCGAAGCCGCTGCCGAGGCTCCCACGACAGAGGCGGCGTCGCAGGAACGGGCGCCGCTGAAGAAGAGGGCGAAGACGACATGAGCACCCCCCAGCTGGTCGTGCACCACGACAAGGAGCTGATGGCGCAGGCCGCCGCGGCCCGCCTGATCACGAAGATCGTGGACGCGCAGGCCTCCCGGGGCGAGGCGTCCGTGGTCCTCACGGGCGGCCGCAACGGCAACGGCCTGCTGGCGGCCCTGGCGGCGGCCCCGGCCCGGGACGCCATCGACTGGAGCCGGCTCGACCTGTGGTGGGGCGACGAACGCTTCCTGCCCGAGGGCGACCCGGAGCGCAACGTCACCCAGGCTCGCGACGCCCTGCTCGACCAGGTTCCGGTGGATCCGAAGCGCGTGCACGCCATGCCCGCCTCGGACGGCCCCTGGGGTACGGACGTGGACGCGGCAGCCGAGGCCTACGCGGCGGAACTGGCCCTCGCGGCCGGCCCCGAGAACCATGGTTCGGTGCCCACCTTCGACGTCCTGATGCTGGGCGTCGGGCCGGACACCCACGTGGCCTCGCTCTTCCCGGAGCTTCCCGCGGTCCGCGAGACGGAACGCACGGTGGTCGGCGTCCACGGCGCCCCCAAGCCCCCGCCGACCCGCGTCTCCCTCACCCTCCCCGCCATCCGCTCGGCCCGCGAGGTCTGGCTCCTGGCGGCGGGCGAGGACAAGGCCGAGGCCGTCGCCATCGCCCTCTCGGGCGCGGGCGAGATCCAGGCCCCGGCAGCGGGCGCCCAGGGCCGCCGGCGCACCCTGTGGCTCCTGGACGCGACAGCGGCCTCCCAACTGCCCCGGTCGCTGTATCCGCCGGCTTCACCCTGACGAAGTGCTGAGAAGAACCCGTACGGCCTCGGCGGCCGTACGGGTTCTTTCATGTCCGGCCTAACGACCGCGCAGCTCTCGGTACTTGGCCACCAGTGCCGTCGTCGAA
>NZ_JAJONF010000190.1 GCF_021462265.1 Streptomyces shenzhenensis
AACGTCATCGAGCGGCCCGACGGTGTGAAGATCGGTGCCTGCTTTATCGTCGGCATCATCCTCGTCTCGCTGCTCTCCCGCCTCGCCCGCGCCTTCGAACTACGCGTGACCAGCGTTTCCCTCGACGACATGGCGGAACGATTCGTCCGCGACATGGCCAGCCGCAAGATGCGGTTCATCGCCAATGAGCCGGACCGGCGCGACAAGGCCGAGTACCGCGACAAGATCGAACAGATCCGGGCCGACAACGACCTGCCGGACCCGGAGGACTTCGTCTTCGTCGAGGTGACGGTCACCGACCCCTCCGAGTTCGAGGCGGGCCTCACCGTCCACGGCGAAGTGCTGCACAGCCGCTACCGCGTGCTGACCCTGGAGTCGGCCTCCATCCCCAACGCCCTGGCCGCACTGCTGCTCCACGTCCGCGACGAGACCGGCTGCGTCCCGCACATCTACTTCGAGTGGACCGAGGGCAACCCGTTCGCCAACTTCCTGCGCTTCTTCCTCTTCGGCCAGGGCGAGGTCGCGCCCGTCACCCGCGAGGTGCTGCGCGAGGCGGACCCGGACCGCGCCCGGCGGCCCCGCGTCCACACCGGCTGA
>NZ_JAJONF010000191.1 GCF_021462265.1 Streptomyces shenzhenensis
GAGGTGGGTGGCGAGGCGTTCGCCCTGCGCGGCCAGCGCCTCGGGGCTTGCGGCGGACAGCAGCAGGGGCAGTGCGGTGGGCGTTTCCCCGGTGGTGGGTGGCTCGGGGTCCTCCGGCTGTCCGACGTCGGACTGCTGGTGTTCCTCCGGCTGCTCCAGGATGACGTGGGCGTTCGTCCCGCTGATCCCGAACGACGAGATCCCGGCCCGCCGTGGCCGGTTCGTCTCCGGCCAGGGGAGGGCGCGGTCGAGGAGACGGATGTCGCCCTCGCTCCAGTCGACCTGGGAGGTCGGCCTGCTGAGGTGGAGGCTGCGCGGGAGCAGGCCCTCGCGCATCGCCCAGATCATCTTGAGGACCCCCGCCACGCCGGCGGCGGCCTGGGTGTGCCCGATGTTGGTCTTGACGGAGCCGAGGTGCAGGGGGCTGCTGCGGTTCTGGCCGTAGGCCGCCAGGAGGGCCTGGGCCTCGATGGGGTCGCCGAGCCGGGTGCCGGTGCCGTGCGCCTCGACGATGTCCACGTCGGCCGGGGTGAGGTGGGCGTTGTCGAGCGCGGTGCGCAGCAGGCGGGCCTGGGAGCGGCCGTTGGGCGCGGTC
>NZ_JAJONF010000192.1 GCF_021462265.1 Streptomyces shenzhenensis
GCGTCCATGCGGCGCTCGTGGGCGGTGGTCCAGGCGTCGAGCTTCTGACGGCCGGCGTCGGTGAGGGTGACGACTGAGGCCCGGCGGTCGGCGGGGTCGACGTCGCGAGCGACCAGCCCCGCCGTGATCATCTGGCCGATGAGTCCGCTGACCGTGCTCGGCGCCAGGCGCCGGCGGGCGGCGAGGTCGCTGACCCGGGCCGGAGAGTGCTCACCGAGCACCTGCAGCAGCTCGACCTGCGCCATCGGCAGGGTCTCCCACGGATAGTCGGTACGGATGGAGGAGCGCAGCGCGCGGCGCAGCCGGGTGACGGCCTCGGTGAGCAGGCGGGCGTCCGTCTCCTCCCCAGCCGGGCGGGGCGGAGTGACCTCGGAGCTGGGCTGCGCAGACATGCGGCCAGGGTATCCGGACCCAGGTACGGCTCCGCCGTCCCTACCTCGGACGCGGCATCAGCGTGGCTTCGCCCCCGTCAGGAGAACTTCGGGAAACTTCGGTGTCCGATGTATTGTCGGCCCGGTCGTCTGCCGGCCCGCGTGCCGGATCCCGTGCGCACGAGAACGGCCGAGCCCATGAACCTGGC
>NZ_JAJONF010000193.1 GCF_021462265.1 Streptomyces shenzhenensis
AGGGCTTGCGGCGACGGGTGTTACTGCTTGGCGGTGGGTTCCGTCTGCTGGTTGTAGATCTCCTGGCCCGCTGCGTTGTAGGCATGGACGTAGGGGGCCGGGGAGGGGGAGTTCCCTTCGGGGCCGGAGATGGCAGCCGTGTAGACGAACGCGCCGTCTGCCATGAGGGCCGGGTACTGCGTCGGGTTGTCGCCGTAGCTGATGGTGATCTTGGCGACGTCGGGTGTGTAGTGTCCGGCGCCCAGTGAGAGGGTCTGTTCCCCGTCGGCCGGCTCGCTGAAGCTGTCGAAGAACTCGATCAGGTGGCCGGTGCCCCACAGGCGGTCGTTGATGAACGTCGGCGGGACGGACATGCTGGTGCCCTTGTGGCCCTTCGCCTCGCACTGCACGTACTGGTGGGCGGAGTTGACGGCGATGACCACGCCGTCCGTGTCCTGCGTGGCGACGGGAGCGCGGACCGCGATCACCGCATGGTAGTTCGAGGCGTCCGGGCCCAGGCAGGAGGCCAGGATCCCGGCGACGGCCCCGGCACCGATCGGGGACGTCCTCGTGCTGGTAACGGTGAACCCGGCCGGGG
>NZ_JAJONF010000194.1 GCF_021462265.1 Streptomyces shenzhenensis
GGCCCTGGTCGCCGTCGCGGGCGTGGCCCTGGGCGTGCTGCTGCGCTCCAGCGCCGGGGCGATCGCGGTCCTGGTCGGTGTCCTGCTCATCCTCCCGGGCCTGGCCTCCCTGCTGCCCGACTCCGTCTACGACAACATCAACCCCTACTTCCCCAGCAACGCGGGCTCGGCGATGTACGCCCTGCACCAGTCCTCCGACGCCCTCTCCCCCGGGGCGGGCCTCGCCGTCTTCGCCGGGTGGGTGGCCCTCACCCTCGCCGCGGCCGGCTGGCGACTCCTCAAGAGCGACACCTGAGTGGCGGGGCGAGACAATTGGGGATCATGAGACAGGCCCCCACCGCCGCCGCCCGGGGGAGGGTCACCGCGCCGTCCCCCGGGCTCGCCGACGCCTGGGCGCACCCGCTGCTGGGCCGTATGCTGCGCGGTCAGGGCGCCCGGCGCCGACTGGACCAGCGGTATCCGTGGGTGCTCGACACCGCGGTCGTCCTCGTCGTCGCCCTGTCCGGCCT
>NZ_JAJONF010000195.1 GCF_021462265.1 Streptomyces shenzhenensis
CTCGTTCGTCGGTCGCTGCCAGGGCGAGTGCGGGTCAGCGAAGAACACCCGCGTCCCGCTCTCCATGGCGAACCGGGCGTGACCGGAGAGCTCCTTCCCGCGGTCCCAGGTGAGGGTCTTGCGTAGTTGCCCGGGCAATTTGGGCGTCGGGCCACGGCGTTGTCCAGGGCGGCCACGGCCAGGCGGGACTTCATCCGCGCATCGATGGAGTAGCCCACGATCCTGTTGCTGAAGGCGTCCTTGACCGCGCAGAGGTAGAGCTTGCCTTCGCCGGTGGCGTGCTCGGTGATGTCGGCGAGCCACAGCCGGTTCGCACAGGTCGCGGTGAAGTCACGGCGGACCAGGTCGTCGTGCACCGGCGGGCCGGCCTTCCTGCCCTTGCCATGCTTCTTGTCGAACACGCTCCACCAGCGGTTGTCCCGGCAGATCCGCCATGCAGTGCGGTTCGCCATCACGGCCCCGGCGCCGCGCGCTTCGTCGGCGAGGAAGCGGTAGCCGAACTCTGGA
>NZ_JAJONF010000196.1 GCF_021462265.1 Streptomyces shenzhenensis
GGCTTGCCCTGTGGGGCGGGTGGGAAGGATGTCGCTGTGCCCAAGCCTTACCCGGAGGAGTTCCGCCAGGACGTCGTGCGGGTCGCGAGGAACCGCGGGCCGGGTGTGACGGTCGAGCAGGCGGCCACCGGCTTCGGAGTCCATCCGATGACGTTGTGGAAGTGGATGCGTCGTGCGGACATCGACGACGGGAGCAAGCCCGGGACGACCAGCCAGGAGAGTGCAGAGCTTCGGGAAGCACGTCGGCGGATCAAGCTGCTGGAGCAGGAGAACGAGGTTCTGCGCCGGGCCGCGGCCTATCTGTCGCAGGCGCATCTGCCGGGAAAAGGATCTACCCGCTCGTGAAGGAGCTGGCCGGGGACGGGGTGCCCGTCACGGTTGCGTGCCGGGTGCTGAAGCTCGCCAGACAGCCCTACTACCGCTGGCTGGACCAGCCGGTGACCGATGCCGTGCTGGAGGAGGCGTATCACGCGAACGCGCTGTTCGACGCGCACCGTGACGA
>NZ_JAJONF010000197.1 GCF_021462265.1 Streptomyces shenzhenensis
GCAGGGGCAGTCCGGTGGGCGTTTCTTCGACGTCGGACTGCTGGTGTTCCTCCGGCTGCTCCAGGATGACGTGGGCGTTCGTCCCGCTGATCCCGAACGCGGACACCGCCGCCCGGCGCACCCGGCCCACCTCGGGCCAGGCCCGGCTCTCGGTGAGCAGTTCCACCGCGCCGGACGACCAGTCGACGTGTGAGGTCGGCTCGGAGACGTGCAGGGTGCGCGGCAGCAGCCCGTGCTCCAGCGCGAGGACCATCTTCATCACCCCGGCGATGCCGGCCGCGGCCTGGGTGTGCCCGAGGTTGGACTTCGCCGACCCGAGGTAGAGGGGGCGGTCGCGGTCCTGGCCGTAGGTGGTGAGGAGGGCCTGGGCCTCGATGGGGTCGCCGAGCCGGGTGCCGGTGCCGTGCGCCTCGACGGCGTCCACATCGGCCGGGGCCAGCCCGGCCGTGTCGAGCGCGGTCCGCAGCAGACGGGCCTGGGAACGGCCGTTGGGCGCGCTG
>NZ_JAJONF010000198.1 GCF_021462265.1 Streptomyces shenzhenensis
TTCCTGGGGCGTGCGGACAGCCAGGTCAAGATCCGCGGCATCCGCATCGAACCCGCCGAGATCGAACACACCCTCCGCCGCCACCCCCACGTCCGCGACGCCGTCGTCACCAAATGGGAACCCACCCCGGGCGACCACCGCCTCGCCGCCTACATCACCACCGACCACGACATCCCAGAAGAAGCCCTCCTCACCGACCTCAACACCCACCTCAGCGACCAGCTCCCCCTCTACATGATCCCCTCCACCATCACCCTCCTGGACCACATCCCCGTCAACGCCAACGGCAAGACCGACCACCGCGCCCTGCCCGAACCGAAGGCCGCCACCGAGGACACGGCCACGCGGGCGACCGGGGCGGCGGAGGAGCTGGTCGCCGGGATCTGGTCGGAGGTGCTGGACCGGCCGGACCTCGACGTCCACGCCAACTTCTTCGCGCTGGGCGGGCATTCGCTGCTGGCCACCCGGATCGTCTCCCGGCTGCGCTCGGCGCTGTCC
>NZ_JAJONF010000199.1 GCF_021462265.1 Streptomyces shenzhenensis
CCTCGGTGTCGACGAAGATGATCCGCGCGTCCTGGTACTGCTTGTCGTCGTCGGCCCAGACGTAGTAGTCCCCGTACGGCCCGTCGGGATCCCTGCGGGACTCCTGGAACCACGGGTGCTGGTCGCTGGTGTGGTTCATGACGAAGTCGATGATGACGCGCATGCCGCGCTGGTGGGCGGCGTCCACGAACTCCACGAAGTCGGCGAGGTCACCGAACTCGGGGAGTACCGCGGTGTAGTCGGAGACGTCGTACCCGCCGTCGCGCAGCGGGGACTTGAAGAAGGGCGGCAGCCAGAGGCAGTCGACGCCGAGCCACTGCAGATAGTCGAGCTTGGCGGTGAGGCCTTTCAGGTCGCCGACGCCGTCGCCGTTGCTGTCCTGGAAGGAGCGGACCAGGACCTCGTAGAAGACGGCGCGTTTGAACCAGTCCGGGTCCCGGTCCTTGGCGGGCGTGTCCTCGAAGGTGTCCGGGACGGGTTCGTTGAC
>NZ_JAJONF010000002.1 GCF_021462265.1 Streptomyces shenzhenensis
ACTGCTCCGGCAATACTTCCCCAAGCGCACCGACCTGAGCGTCCACACCCCCGAGCACCTGGCGGCCGTCGCCACCGAGATGAACAGCCGTCCACGCAAAACGCTCGGCTGGCAAACCCCAGCCGAGCGCCTCGCTAAGCTTCTGACCACAGGCACGTGACCAGCAGTGTTGCAACGACCCCTCGAATTCGCCGGCCGCCCGGGCTCTTTTACCTCGGCCCAGGTCGCCTCCTTCCAGGCGGTGACGGCCTGCTCGTCGCGCTCGGCGACCGGCCGTGCAGGCACCTGCGGGCTGAAGCCGAGCCGGTGCATCAGCCTCGTGGCACCCGAGACGCTGTAGGAGACGTGGAACTTCCTGCCGATCAGCGTGGCAACCCTCGCCGCGGTCCACGCCTGGTCCTCCACCCAGCCATGCGCGGCCGGTCCCTCGTCGAGGTATGCGGCCAGCTTCTCCAGACAGCGCGGGGACAGACGGCATCGTGACCCGCTCGGGCCACGTGACGCCGGCGCCTTCCCACCGCCTTCCCGCCACAACCGGTGCCACTGGTAAGCCGACTTCGGGCTCACCCGCAGGCGCCGCGCCACCTCCGGCGGCTTGATCTTCCGCTCGAACAGCTCAGCCGCCTGCATCCGTACAGTCTCCCGGTGCTGACGTCCTGCAGGAGTCAGTCCGCCCCCGTCCGCATACCTCACACACCACGGATACGGCCGCCGCGCCGGCCCTATCAAGCACTCCGAAAGAGTTCACCCTGACGAGCCGAAGTCAGGTATGCCGGCCAGGCGTGACGACATCCAGGCCGAGTTCGAGCGTGTGACCGCGGGCAGTGACGTGGAAGCGGAGCTGGCCAGGATGAAAGCACAACTGCCGACGGCGTCGGCCCCGGCGGCTGTGGAGGGCTCCGACGCCCCGCAGAAGTCGCCGGACCAGGAGACGACATCATGATCATGCGCATTCTCGGTGAAGGCCAGTACGAGATCGCAGCCGAGCACATGGACCGGCTCAACGAACTGGACACCGGCCTTCAATCGGCCGCCGAGGCGGGCGACGAGACGGCGTTCGCCACTGCCCTGTCGGCCCTGCTCGATGCGGTGCGCAGCCTGGGAACGCCGCTGCCGGACGAGGAGATCACGCCGTCCGATCTGGTACTGCCCGATGAGGACACCGGCCTCACGCAGGTACGGGAGCTACTGTCCGAAGAGGGTCTGATCCCGGGCTGAGAGGCGATGCGCAGCCACTTCGCCTGCGGACGCACGGCTCCACGCCGGCGCGCCCCCGACATCCCGGAGCAGGCGCCGGAACAGCGCCTGCTGCGGTTGCTCAGGAGCGCCGGGTTGGTGGGTGCGGGACGGCGATCGCCTGTTTGTACAGGTGGTGGGCCCACACCTGCAGGCCGAGACCGGCTTCCAGATATGCGCGGGCGGCAGCCACCCCCTCAGGGGCATGCTCCTTGAGCGCCATGGCGCGGCCGTGACGCTCTTCCACCTGCTCACGGATGATCTCGCACAGTACCCCTGTCAGTTCGTCCGCGGAGCCGGCGTCGAGGGCGCGCTCAGCAGCCGGGATGACCGGTCCGACATCGAGCCCGGCCGGCTTCAGCCCCGTGAAGGGAGCGCCTTCTCCGGAGCGGTGTACGCGGACGACCGTCTCGAAGAACCACCGGTCGGCCACTTCTCGTGCCTCCTGGCCGAGCGTCCGCACCTTGTCGGTGAGACCGAACGCCTCACGGACTTCTGGTTCCCCTTCTTCCGGCACGTAGGGCAGGATCTCGTCGATATCCCTTTCTTCCAGGGCTTTGCGCGCGGCCGTGACGACGGGACCGTCGAGAGAATCACAGTGCGGTGGCATCGCCGATCACCTCTTTCGCAACGTACTGCCGTCATCGACCCGCCGGGCGCGGGCCGGGAGAGGTACACCCCGATCGGGCAGCGGACGCCGGGAGCCGTCGTAGCGGCCCTCGTTCGCGGTGGTTGAGACGGTCTGCTCGTCACTGCCTTCGGGGGCGGTGGGATTGCTGGTCATGACGTCCTTCGGGCCTTGCCCGCTGTCCGGTTGGGGATGTCGCGCAGGGTGTCGGCGACGGCCCAGGTCAGTGCTGCGGCGATGCTGGTGGCGCCCCACAGGCCCCAGGCAGCGGCGGGCGCCTCGTCGGTCAGGAGTCCGGGGAGGGCGAGCACAGCGGCCACCGGCAGAGCGGTGGTCACCTCTCGCGACGGGCCGCCCACGCGGTGCACGCGGAATCCGCACGCGGTGACGATCAGGAGGCCGACGATGATCAGGACCCAGGTCAGTGCTGTCATCACGGCTCACCTCCGGGCGGCGGGCCGGTGCGGGCCGCGGGTACTGCCCGGCGGGCGCCGGACGGCCGGTGGCGCAGCTTCGGCCAGAACGCGGGAGTCGCGTTCGGCATAGGCGGTCCACTGTTCGCCGAAGTGGGCGGCGACTTCGCGTTCCTCGCTGCGGGCCAGCCGGGCGTACACGTACACCAGGATCGGGAACATGATCAGGGTGGGGATGGTCGGCCACTGCAGAAGGAACCCGATCATGACGAGGAGGAAGCCGTCGTACTGCGGGTGCCGCACCCATGCGTAGGGGCCGGTGGTGGCCAGGTGGTCGTGCTGGACGGCTTCGTGCAGGCGCCTCCAGGCGGCGGCGATCAGCCAGAATCCGGTGCCGATGGCGACGTAGCCGGCCAGGTGGAACGGGCTCAGGTGCGGATCGCCCGACCAGCCGGTCAGGTCGTTCCACAGGTGCCCGCCGGCGTGGGTGTTCTTCAGCAGCGGGAAGCGGGAGCCGAGCCAGCTGCCCAGCAGGTAGACGGTCAGCGGGATGCCGTACATCTCGGTGAACAGCGCGACGAGGAAGGCGCTGTAGGCGCCCATCGCGCGCCAGTCCCGCTTCGTCTTGGGGCGGAAGAAGCCGGCGGCGAACGCGATGAAGAGCAGGGTGCTGAGGACGACCAGCGGCCACAGGCCGTATGCGGCGTCATCCATGGCGGCCTCCCATGGCGGAGGCGGGGCGGGCGGGGGTGCGCCGCCCATGGGCGAGGCTGCTCATGCGCTGCTGGTAGGCGGCTTGGTCGACGCGGTGGTGCAAGTGCAGGCCCACCACTCTCAGCTCCGCGGCCTCCAGAGCAGCGCGCCGGCCCCGCAGACGGGCCAGCGGTGGCCGAGGGGGCTCCTGGCTGCCGAACAGCCGGGTGATGTCGTAGACGAGGGCGCCCAGGACCAGCAGGCCGATCAGTGCGGCGATCACGGCGGCCATAGCACTCACCTCCCGCCCGGGCCCGGGACGCTCAGAGCCGGCTGGACCCGGTGGGATGGTCGTGCTTGCGCATGGGGTCTCCCCTGCCCGAAGAGCTTGGGGAAGGATCCTCGTCCCGGTCGTCGTGCTGCTGATCGTTGCCGCCATGCATGTCCTGACCGTGCATGCCGCGCATCATGAAGAACATCATCAGCGGGCAGGCGACGACGAGGGCGAGCCAGATCAGGTTCTGCAGCGGCGCGCCGACGATCAGGATGGCGGCGACGACGATCGCGGCGGCGAGCGCGTACAGCCCGTAGTTGCGCTTGTTCATGACCGGCCTCCTCGGCGGAGGGCATGGCCGCAAGTGGTGCGGCCGGCGGTTTCAGGGTTTGGTGACGGGCCCGGCGCGCAGTGCGCTCAGGCGGCGCCGGTAGTCGTCCTCGTCGATCTCCCCGCGAGCCAGCCGCTCGTGAAGGATGTCCTCGGCCGAGGGCGTGGCCGGGGTGTGGGTGTGGGTGTGAGGGTGTTCCTGGGGCCGGTTCAGGGCGCGGAAGAGCAGCACCGCGAGGGTGATGATCAGTGCCCAGAACAGGATCATGCCGGCCGACATTGCGAACCAGCCCCAGCCGCTGACGTGGTGGTCGTACCAGAACATCATCGCCAATCACCCCTGCTTCGGCCTTGTACCCGTGGCCGGATGCGGAAGCGCACCCAGCGACTTCTTGCCTTCTCCTCCATCGTCCCGCCGCTGGGCGTGGCGGTCTGGGGCCGGATGGTCCCAGGCCAGTGGGCCGACCCGCCCCTACCAGGTAGGGGTAGTCGGGCGCAGGCTGGAGGAGGGGAATCGGCAAGGGAGGCGAGCCGCCCATGGGTGCCCTCGAAGTCGTTGTTGTCCTGGCCTCGGCTGTGCTGATCGCCGCGCTGGGGTGGTACTTCTTCGGTCCGCGCCGCGTCGGCGCCGCCCGCCTGGAGGGCGGTGTGCAGCGGGCGGAGGTGACGGTGCGGGGCGGCTACAGCCCCGACCTGATCAAGGTCCGCCAGGGCACGCCGGTGGAGCTGGTCTTCGACCGGCAGGAGGCCGGCGAGTGCACCTCCCGTGTGGTCTTCCCCGACCTGAAGGCCAGCGCGGGCCTGCCCGCCCACACCCGCACCACCGTGCGGCTGAACCCGGACCGCCCGGGCTCCTTCGGCTTCGCCTGCGGCATGAACATGATCCACGGCACGTTGCTGGTCGAACCCGCGGAAGGCTCCGCGCCGCCCGCCCCGGGCAGCCACGGAGCCACGGCCCCACCGCCTCCTGCTCCTCCTGCGCCCGGTGGGCCGTCGACGGGTGAGGAGCGGACGGCCGCGGAATCGGAGGCCGCGGACGCCGCCGAGCGGCAGGCGGAGATCAAAGACCTCACCCGCCGGCTGCTGCTGGGAGCGGTGCTCACCGCGCCGGTGCTGTTCGCGGTGATGGCGCACGAACTGTTCGGTGCCACCTGGGTGCCCGGCTGGATGCTGAACCACTGGCTGCAGCTGGCGCTGATCACGCCGGTGATGTTCTACACCGGCCGGCCGATCCATGTGACGGGCTGGCTGACCCTGCGCCACCGCGCGGCCGACATGAACTCCCTGATCACCCTCGGTACAAGTGCCGCTTACGGCTACAGCCTGCTGGTCACCCTCGCCCCCTTCCTGCTGCCAGAAGAGGTGCGTGAGGTCTACTTCGAGGCCGTCGGCGTCATCCTGACCCTGATCCTGCTCGGCCGGCTGCTGGAGGCCCGGGCGAAGGCCGGCACCGGCGAGGCCATCCGCGCCCTGCTGGGCCTGCAGGCCCGCACCGCCCGCGTCGTACGGGACGGAACCGAGCGCGAGATCCCCGTCGAGGACGTGGTGGTCGGCGACGAACTCGTCATCCGGCCGGGCGAGAAGATCCCCGTGGACGCCGAGGTCCTCTCCGGCTCGTCCGCGGTCGACGAGTCCATGGTCACCGGAGAGCCGATGCCCGTCACCAAGCACGCCGGCGACACGGTCATCGGCGCCACCGTCAACGGCACCGGCAGCTTGCGTGTCGGGGCGGCCAAGGTCGGCGCGGACACGATGCTCGCCCAGATCATCCGCCTGGTGCAGCAGGCCCAGGCGTCAAAGGCCCCCATCCAGCGGCTCGCGGATGCGGTGTCGGCGTACTTCGTGCCCGCGGTCATCGCCATCGCGGTCGGCACCTTCGCCATCTGGTTCGCCCTGGGCCCGTCGCCTGCGCTGACCCTGGCGCTGGTCTCGGCGGTCGCGGTGCTGATCATCGCCTGCCCGTGCGCGCTGGGTCTGGCCACGCCGCTGTCGGTGATGGTCGGCACGGGCAAGGGTGCCCAGGCCGGCATCCTGATCCGCTCCGCCGAAGCCCTGGAGACCGCGCACAAGCTGGACACCGTCGTGCTGGACAAGACCGGCACCGTCACCGCGGGCAAGCCCGTCCTGACCGACGTCCGCACCGCCGAGGAGTTCGACGAATCAGAACTGCTGCGTCTGGTGGCCGCGGCCGAGGCCGACAGCGAGCACCCGCTCGCGCAGGCCGTCGTCGCCGGTGTCCGTGACCGCGGCATCCGCCCGCCCGCCGCGACGGGCTTCGACTCGGTCACCGGCAAGGGCGTCCAGGCCACGGTCGACGGACGAGCCGTCCTGGTCGGCACCGCCCGGCTGCTGGGCGACGTCGGCATCGACACCACGGCGCTCACCCCCGTCGCGGCCGACCTCTCCGCCGAGGGCAAGACACCCGTCCTGGCCGCGGTCGACGGACGGCCCGCCGGCGTGCTGGCCGTCGCCGACACCGTCAAGGACGACTCCGCCGCCGCCATCGCGGCTCTGCAACACCTGGGTGTCGACGTCGTCATGCTCACCGGGGACAACGCCCGCACCGCCGCAGCCATCGCCGCACAGGTCGGCATCGGCCGGGTGCTGGCCGACGTGCTGCCCGAGCACAAGGCCGACGAGATCCGCCGTCTGCAGGGTGAGGGCCGCACCGTCGGCATGGTCGGCGACGGCATCAACGACGCCCCCGCCCTGGCCGCCGCCGATGTGGGACTGGCCATCGGCACCGGCACCGACGTGGCCATCGAAGCAGCCGACATCACCCTCATCTCCGGCTCCCTCGGCGGTGTCGTCACCGCGATCCGCCTCTCGCGGGCCACGATGCGCAACATCCGGCAGAACCTGTTCTTCGCCCTCGTCTACAACGCAGTCGGCGTCCCCCTCGCCGCCGGCGCTCTCTACCCGCTGTGGGGTATCCGGCTCAGCCCGATCATCGCCGCCGCGGCCATGGCGCTCAGCTCCCTGTCGGTCGTCACCAACGCCTCCCGGCTGCGCCGCTGGCACTCCCAGCCGCTGCCCGAGGCCCGGCCAGGCCCCGATCGGCCCCGGGCCGAGTCCGCCGCCGACCGCGCCCCGGCCGGCGACACACCAACACCGGCGCGCCCCGAGCACCACCCCGCATGGCAAGGCGAGGACGACGGCACGGTCACGGACCC
Organism: Streptomyces shenzhenensis; assembly: GCF_021462265.1. Taxonomy (GTDB): domain Bacteria; phylum Actinomycetota; class Actinomycetes; order Streptomycetales; family Streptomycetaceae; genus Streptomyces; species Streptomyces shenzhenensis. Next base: position 6,748 of record NZ_JAJONF010000002.1, read on the forward strand.
GGTCTGCGGCATGCGGGTGGACAGGAAGACCGCCGCCGAGCACCGGCACACCGAAAACGGCACCTACTCCTTCTGCTCCGCCCACTGCGCCGCCACCTTCGACGCCGACCCGGACCCCTACACCGCCCCCACCACCGCCGACGGCACGCGTGAGGGAGACGAACCCCGATGACCTCCACCACCCCACGCCGCGCCCACGCCCAGCACACCCAGCCGCCCGGATACACCGACCACAAAGCCGACCACCTGGCCCGCCTGAACAAGATCGAAGGCCAGGTCCGCGGCATCTCCCGCATGGTCACCGACGACCGCTACTGCATCGACGTCCTCACCCAGATCACCGCCGCCACCCGAGCCCTTCAGGAAGTCGCCCTCGGCCTCCTCGACGACCACGTACGCGGCTGCGTCACCAACGCCGCCCGCACCGACCCCGCCCAGGCCGAGGAGAAGTACACAGAGCTCAGCGACACCTTGCGTCGCGCACTGCGCGTGTAAAGGCTGCTGGACCACCAGACACATTCCAGGGGCTACGGCCCCGTCCATGGGGTGCACGAAGGCGCGGGCCTGACGGGCCAGTGATCGAGGACCCAAAGGGCAACTGGGGTCATAGGTGCGGCGCTGTTCCTGCTGACGTTCCTGGCGGTGTTCACCGGCACTGTCCTGAAGCGGGACCAGGAGGGCTGCGAAGCCATGACCCGCAAACCTGGACGTGGCCCAACTGCTCGGCGGGGCCGGCATCTGGTTCACCGACAAGCTGACCGACCGGGTGTCCATCCTGCTGTGCCTGTTCAACGCCCAGGTGGTGATCGCCCCCGGCCTGGTCGTGCTGCTCTTTGTGTGGCACGCCCTGCTGCTCAAGCGGCACAGGATCTTCTCACACCCGGAGATCCCGGCCTCCGCCCTTGAGCCGTCCGAGCCGTTCACCGCCCACCTCAGGCGCGTGGCCGCCTGGGGAGCGTCGTCGTCCGACAGGGGCCGTACGACGGGCGCGGTCGCGGGCACGCGTCCTCGTCCGCGGGACCGCATCGAGGCCCGCGCACACCACCGGACCTTCTGAATTTTTACGCGCGTGTAGATGTTAGGGTGTCGTTCACCCATCCGCGGCTTGGTGTTATTGCGGTATCCGCCTGTCCGAAAGTCCCCGCCTGATGACCCTTCATGCCATGGCGCCCCTTGCCCTCGACGGCTCGCGCATTGACGGCTCGCTCTTCACGTCGGTCACCGACTTCGCCCGTGACACACCTTGGCTCAACGCCCCGGTCGCCCTGGCGACCAACCTCGGCCTCGCTGTCTTCGCGGTCCTGATGGTGATCGGCTGGTGGCGGGCCCGTCGCCGTGATGATGCGGCCATGGCCGCGGCCCTGGCCGCCCCGGTGGTGGTGGTGGCCGCCTTCGCCGTCGCCGAGGTCATCAAGAAGCTGGTCGCGGAGCCCCGCCCCTGCCGCGCCTTGCCGCACGACTTCTACGTCAACAGCTGTCCAGCGACCACCGATTACGCCTTCCCCAGCGGTCACACCACCGCCGCGGCCGCCACCGCCGCGGCTCTTTTCCTCCTCGACCGCCGGCTCGCCGCCGTCGCCGCGATCTGCGCGATCCTGGAGGGCTTCACTCGTGTCTACGTCGGTGACCACTACCCGCACGACGTCCTCGGTGCCATGGTCGTCGCTGCGCCCGTCGCCCTCGTTGCCGGCTTGGTCCTGCGCGGCCTGATCCGCCCGCTGGTCGCCCGCCTGCGCACCGGAGGCGCACTCCACCCCCTGCTCGCAGCCCACCCGGCCGCTGCTCGGTGAGCGGAGGCACTCCGAGCGCCAGTTCCCTGCAGAGGTGAACACATCGCGCTGCCCAGTCTAAGTTTTACACACGTGTAGTGGCTTCTGGTTGGTCGGAGCCGCTGAGTGCGCTGTCGGGAGTCCGGGCCTCGCGTGCAGTCTGAGCAGAAGGCCAACCATGTCTGTCCTGGCCTATCCCGACGAGGCGGTCAGTCCGCGCGCCTGCTCGCGTCCCGTGGCGAGCACGCGGCCGAGCCGATCGGTGTTCTTCGCGTGCCCGGCCGGGGCGGGACGCGGAGCCGCTGCCGCCGTCCGGAGCCAGGACCGCATCGGCCCGTCCGCGGGTGATCGCCCACTTCTGCCATTCCTGCTCGGCCAGGGCGAGTTCGGCCTGGATGCGGTCGGCCTCCTCACCAGCTGGTCGACTCGTCGGCGAGCGGCGAGATCGTGCAGTTCCAGCAGTCCGACGACCGACGGCATCCGTGACCTCCCGGGAGGCGGCGAAACGACAGGTCACCACTCCCGCGGAATCACCGACCTCATGCCCGACCAGCGAAATCGCCGTCCTCGAGCCGGGAAGGACAACACCCACTGAGGCAGGCGGCCGAGTCGCCTTATCGTTCGGCACGCTGTGTGCGGACGCGGTACACGTGCGGCCAGTACTTCCCAGTGATGAGCAAGTCGTGCGTGGAAGGATCCACGGCGATGCCGTTCACGTTGCCGGGACGCCGAGCAGCAGGCGGAAGATCCGGGAGGGCGCCGATGTGCAGGGTCGCCGTCACGCGCCCTGTGCTGGGATCGATGCGGGCGATCTCCTCGGTGGGCCAGACATTGGCCCACACGTCCGTGCCGGTGCACTCGAGCTCGTTCAACCCGCTTACGGGCCCGTCACTGTCGTGGACCGTGATCCGGCCCAGCAGCTCAAAGGACTGTGGGTCGCGCAGCGACAGGGTTGCGCTGCCGTCACTCATCATCAGCCGATCCCGTGCTCGATCGTGGCACAGACCCCAGCCCTCACCGTCGTAAGTCACCCGGCGCAGCTCGCCCAGGGTCCGGCCGTCCCTGAACACGGCCGTATGCTCACGCCACGTCAGATGCCACAGCCCTCCGTCGACCAGGGCCAGTCCTTCGCCGAACCATGAGGCGGGCAGCGCCACGCGTCGGCTCACCCGGCCCGAGGACAGATCTGCCTCCTGTACCCAGGACTGCCGGTATATTCCGGAGCTTTCGTACAGCGAGCCGTCCAGAACCTCCAGGCCCTCGGTGAAGGTGCCGACGTCATGCGGCAGTACCTGAATCACCTTCGCTTCCAGTTCCATTGGACCGGCAGGCGCTGCCATGGGGTCAGCCGAGGGCACACCGATCAGCCCGGAGAACACGATGAGGCATGCACTGACCGTCAGCCCCCGCAGGACTGACCGTCGCGGTCCAGCAAGGGGCAACAGAACCCTCCAGGGCAGAGCGGCAGGACGATTCCCGGGGTGTAAAACGGGCAATCCGGTCACGGTTGGCCGATTCTACTTTGGGAGCGCGGAGAAGGCGGCGCGGCCGGGGGTGGGGAATGTCGTGTTCAGCCTCGTCCGCGCAGTCGGAGGCCGGGCGGGGCCGGAAGGCTTGGGGGTGCCTCGGGTGGCCGCCATTGGGGCCGCCGCCCCGATCCACCTCGCGGCGGTGCGGCACTGCTTCGCCGAGCTGCTCACTCCCGAGCAGCTCGACGGCCTCGGCGACATCACCGAGGCCGTCGCCGGGCACCTCGCCGCCGAGCATGACGAGACGCTGTGCGGATGAGCCGTGGCTGTACGGAGGGCAGGCTCCGCTCCGGCGGCTTCGGCCGCGGCGACGGCCTCAGCCGTCGAGCGCGTGGACCCCGCTGGTGACGGATCGTCGGACGCGGCCGCTGGGGCGGCCTGCACCGCCCCAGCTCGTACCGCGTCAGCGCGCCTTCGGTGTTACTTCCCGTAGCCGGCTGCGGTGATGTTGGTCTGTACGGCGTTCTCGGTGGCGTCGGAGGGGTAGCCGCTGGTCATGACGCCTTCGTAGAAGGTGCCCGCGGCTCCGTGGCTGTTGTCGCCGCCGATGCCGAGGATGATGGCGCCCTCCTTCTTCATGGGGTTGTAGCCGGAGACGTTGGGGCGTGTGCCGTTGTAGAAGGTGGACAGGGAGCCGGACTGGGCGTTGCCGCCGCGGATGGCCCAGTGGTTGGGCTGGCCCTTGACGATGGCGGTGAGGTAACGGTTGCTGATCGAGGGGTCGTTGGCGTTGTAGCCGGCGTTGACCCCGGAGAAGAGGCCGTTCTCGAGGTCGGCCATGATCCAGGGGCCGTTGCCGGTGCCGTAGCCCCAGACCTTGATGTTGCCGAAGTAGATGGCCTCCATGGTGCCGTTGCCGTTGTCGCGGCTGTTGGTCTCGGCGTTGCCGTAGTCGAAGCAACAGCCGCCGTTGTAGTGGGTGCCGTCGAGGACGGCGTACATGCCTTCCGCCTGGTCGCCCTTGGCGACGCCGTTGGTGCTGTTGTTGCGGTAGCCGGTGCCGGGGGCGACGTAGACGCCGTAGGCCTTGTGGCCGGCGACCGTGATCGGTGCCGCGGTCGCGTTCGCGAGGTTGTCGTAGCCGCCCGCGGCCGGGCCGGAGAAGCCGCCGGGGGGCGCCTGGGTGAGGCGGTTGTTGCGTCCGGACTGGTCGTAGATGGCCGTGATGACACAGGACGTGCCGGAGCAGAAGGAGTCCTGCGCCGCGGCGTTGGCGACTCCGCCCGCGCTGAGGACGCCGATGTCGCGGGTGGCGTTGTCGGAGGCGCGGCGCACCTGGTACAGCGGGCCGTTGTAGGCGGAGTACAGGGCGCGGGTCGTGCTGTGGGCGGCCACGCAGGGGGTGCCGCCGGAGGCGTAGATGTCGCAGGGCAGCGAGCCGGCGGCCTGGGAGGCCGGGGCCGTGCCGGTGAGGATTCCGACGCCGAGCGCCGCTGCGGCTCCTGTGGACAGGAGGGAGCGCCGGGAGGGACGCAACCACTTTCGGATTGCCATGGAGGAACTCCTCTGGTTGTGGGGGGCGATGACGATGGGCTCGTGCGGTCGGCGGCTAGAACTGGGTGAAGAACTTCCACACTTCCGCGGGGACCCAGGTCCTGGAGCCGCTGTCTCCGCCGGCGCCGTCCTGCGGTGCGGCGATGTGTCCCTCGTCGAACGCGGCCCATTCGACGGGGTGTCCGGCCGAGCAGCCGGAGTAGGAGGTGATGCGGTGCGTCAGGCTGCCCTGGGCCGGTTCGGGCGGGTTCTGGGAGGCGCAGCCGTTGTTCCTGACGAAGCGGTCGCGCAGTGTCCGTCCGCCCGAGATGTTGAGGACGCCGTCCCGGACGCCGTGTATGCCGAGGTAGGCGATGGGCTGGGTGCCGCCGCTGCAGCCGCTGAGCTGTCCGCCGGACTGGACCGCCACCGCGCGGAAGACCGTCGCCCGGGAGCAGGCCAGCGAGTAGCTCATGGCGGCGCCGTAGCTGAAGCCCACGGCGAAGAGCCGGGAGGTGTCGACGCAGAGGGATCCCTCGATCTGGCTGATCATGTTGTCGACGAGGGTGACGTCCTCGCCGCCGCTGTTGGCCCAGCCGTTGTTCAGTCCCTGGGGCGCGACGAAGATGGTGCTGTTGTTCGCCAGTCGCTGCAGTCCGTAGTAGGCCCAGGTTCCCGTCTCCACCGTGCGGCCCGTGGCCACGTCGGTGGCGGTGCCGCCCAGCCAGTGGAACCCGAAGACCAGCCGGTAGGGGTGGCTGCTGTCGTAGTTGTCCGGGACCGAAAGGATGTAACTGCGGGTCTTGCCGCTGCTCTGGATCGTGTGTGTGCCGCTGGTCAGGCCGGGTGCCTTGCCACAACCGGCCGTCGCCACGGCGGCCTTGCCGGCCACGGGCGGCGCTGCGGGGCGTACGGCGCTGTGCATGGCGGTGCTCCCCATGGCGAGCGCCAGCAGTGCCGTGACCATGACAGGCCATAATCGGGATCTTGACATCAGCACTCCTTCGTATGGTGTCGTCGTGCCGGTAGGTGTCAGCGGTAGCCGGCGGCCACGACGTTCGCCTGTACGGCGTTCTCGGTCGCGTCGGAGGGGTAGCCCGCGACGATGGCGCCCTCGTAGAACGTGCCGGCGCTGAGGTTGGTGTTGCCGTTGCAGCAGTCCCCGCCGCTGCCGAGGATGATCGCCCCCTGCTTCTTCATCGGGTTGTATCCGTTGGGCAGGGAGCCGTCGTAGAGCGTGGCCAGGTTTCCGGACTGTGCGTTGGCGCCCTTCATCGCGAACCGCGTGGTTCCGTTGTTCTTCAGGGTCGCGGTGACGAACTTGCCGGTGAAGGCACGCTGGTTGGGGTTCCAGGAGCTGCTGCCGCCGGGGAACAGACCCCATTCGAGGTCGGCCTGGACCCAGGGACCGGAGCCCGAGCAGCCCCCGAACCAGCACGAGGTGCTGAAGTTGATCGCGTCCATGGCTCCCGGGCCGTCGGCCTTGCGGGTGGTCTCGCTGTTGCCGTAGTCGAAGCAGCAGCCGTTGTTGACATGTGTGCCGCTGGTGACCATGTACATGCCCTCGGGTGTGCTGCCGGTGGGCACGCCGGTCAGGTGGCCGTCGCGCCAGTAGCTGTTGCCGGGGTTGATGTACAGCGAGTAGGCCTTGCCGCCCGCGACACTGAGCGATTCGCTCGTCGCCTTCGCGGCGGTGTCGGAGCCGCCGATCCCGCCCGGACCCTGGTAGCCGAGCTTGTTGCCGTGCCCGGACTGGTCGTAGACCCAGGTGATGACGCATGTGGTGCCGGCGCAGAAGGAGTCCTGGGCCGCGGCGTTGGCAGGCCCGCCCGCCGTCGTGACGCCGATGTCCTTGGTCGCGTTGTCCGAGGAACGCCTGACCTGGTACAGGGCGCCGTTGTACGCCGAGTAGAGGGCGCGCACCGTGCTGTGGGCCGCGACGCAGGGCGTGCCGCCCGAGGCGTAGAGGTCGCAGGGCCCGGCACCGGCCGCCGACGCCGGCACCGGCCACGTCAGTGCGGCCAGCAGCAGGGTCAGGACCGCCGCCACGCACGCGGCAGCGGCCGCCATCGGACGCCGCGCGGCGGACGGGCGGCGCGGCAAGAGGTGGGGTGCAGGGGGCATGGGTTCACTCCTGGTCGCTGTGTTTCCGTCGGGGAGGGTGGTGCGGCGGGGTCAGACCGCGGTGACGGTCCACTGGAGGTTGGTGCTGCTGCCGGCGGACCAGAGCTTGACGGTCGAGCCGTTGCTGGTGTCGCCGCCGGAGTCCAGGTACGTTCCCGTGCCGCGGTTGGCGATGGTGTAGCGCCCGTTGCCGACACCGCTGATCTTCCACTGCTGGCTGTTGCCGCCGTTCCAGGCGTTCTGCCGGGCGGAGGCGCCGACGGTCGTGTCGCCGGCGCTGTCGGCCACCATGCCGTTGGTCCGGTTCACGATGCGGTGGTATCCGTTGCCGAGGTCCACCAACTGCCACTGCAGGTTGGTGGACCCGTCGCTGTAGGTCCACTGCTTCAGCACCGACCCGGAGGCGACGTTGCCGCCGCTGTCCAGGGCCAGGCCGGTGGTGACATTGCCGATCTTCACCCAACTGGTGGGCAGTGCACCCGCGTTCAGGGGTGGGAGCTGTCCCGAGAAGGTCAGCTTGACCACGTAGGCGGGGGCGTCGAAGGGTGCGGTGGCCGACGGCATGGAGATGTGCAGTCCCGAGCCGTCCTGGGTGCGGTTGGGGAGGTTGACGTAGGCGCCGGCCGTCGAGTCGAGCAGCTGGACCGATTTCAGCGTGGACAGGTCGATCCGGCTCGACGTCAGTGTGGTGACGTTCAGGGTGCTGCCGGGCCAGCCGAGGACCGTGGCGTAGAGGACGGTGTTGTCCTTGCTGCGGGTGAAGCGGATGTCGGTGTTCTTCCCCTCCACCGGTGTGGTGAAGGAACCGCCGCCCATCTTGGTGGGGCCTTCGCCGTAGGCCACCCAGGCCCGCGTGGCGTAGACCGATTCACCGAAGCGCCTGAGGTAGTCGCCGAAGCCCTGGAGGATGGACTTCTGGCCGGCCGGGATGGTGCCGTCGGCCATCGGGGCGATGTTCAGCACCATGGTGCCGTTCTTGCTGACGCGGTCGAGCAGGGCGTGCAGCAGGGCCTTGAGCGAGTAGTAACCGATGCCGGTGGTGTAGCACCAGCTCGAACTCGACACGGAGTCGTCGGTCAGCCAGTAGGGGGTCTGGATGTCGGCCGGCCCGCCCCGCTCGAAGTCGTAGACCTCACCCCGGTTGTTGAGGCCGTCCTTGTAGGTGGCGACGACGTCCCTGTTCCAGGAGACGGCCTGGTTGTAGTAGTGGGCGAGGAAGTCCAGCCGCTTCGACTCGTCGATGTTGTTGAGGTCGAAGTCCTGGTAGAGGATGTCGGGTTGGTACCCGTCGATGACCTCCTTGAGCTTGTCGAGCCACAGTTGCTGCTCCGTCGCCCCGTCGAGCTGGCCGTAGAGCTTCTTCAGGCTGGCGTCCGACTGCGCGGGCACGCTGTCGAAGTAGCCCAGGAAGTTGTAGGCGTGGTGCAGGGACACCCACAGCTTGAGGCCCTTTTTGCGGATGGCGTCGGCGTGCAGCCGCAGCATGTCGAGTCCGGGCCCCTTGGCGACCGAGTTCCACTCGTTGACGGAGCTGTTCCACTGGGAGAACCCGTCGTGGTGCTCGGCGACCGGCCCGGCGAACTTGGCTCCGGCGTCGGCGAACAGCTGCGCCCACTCGTCGGGGTCGAAGTTGCCGCCGGCCGATTTGAGCTCGGGAGCGAACTGGACGAAGTTGCCGGCCTTGTCCCGGGCGCCCAGGATGAAGTTGTGGTACGGCCATGCGGAGGGGTCGCCGTAGGTCGCCTTGTGGTGGGTGTTGCAGCCGTCGCCCGCCTTGTACATCAGGCGTGGGTACCACTCGCTGCCGTAGGCCGGGACGCTGTAGGCGCCCCAGTGGTAGTAGATGCCGAACTTGGCGTCCTGGAACCATTCGGGCGCGGGCGGGTGCTGGTCGACCGACGCCCAGCTCGCAGTGTAATTGCTCGGACCATTGGTGGCGTTGGCCGTACCACTGGGCAGCAGGCCTGCGGTGGCCGCCCCGGTGAGACCGCTCAGGATGAGCAGACTGCGGCGGCTGATTCCGGAAGAAGACACGGTGGGTCACCTCTTCGGTGAGTTGGGAGAGACCTGACGCGACGGCTGTCTCCCGGCATGCGTCAGCCGGGGTGCCGCCTGGGACGCGAACGGGGGAGGAGCGGCCGGGCGCGGGCGATCCCCTCAGGACGGATCGCTCCGGGGGGCCCGGCCGTCCCATGCCCATTCATCCGTCGTACTGGAGTCCGCCGGGCGTCAGTGGCTTCCTGAAGAGCCGAAACGGGCGTGACGGCCCTCGGCCCGAGAGCGGGGGAGCGCTGCTCGGCAAAAGCGTGGGGGTGTGGAGGGCATGCCGAACTCCAAGCGGTCAGGGACTGGTACGGGCAGTGCGGGTGCCGTGGTACGTGGTGCCTGTCGCGATTGCGTGGCGCGGCCGTGCGGGGTGGCGGAACCGGTGCCACGAAAGGCCGACTCCCCTTGCGTGTTCGTGATATCGAACAATGCTCGGGTCTTCGGACACTCAGGATGATAGGAGTCTCGTAGCGATCGTCAATACCTGCTGCCGCGATTCATCGGACATCTGATGGAGCGCCAGCGGCGCCACCCCCGTGGTCGGTTCGGCCGGCGCCTCATTTGAGCCACCTGCCCGGCCGGTGTCATGCCGAAGCGGTGTCATGGAGACTGCCGGTCGTCCTTCTTGCCCGCATCGGACGGACCAGGCGGCGCGGATGCGCGACCTGCTGGGAGCGGCGGCCGCGGCACCTTCGCGGAGGCCGCCGCGCGCACCCCCGTCGAGGTCACCGAGAAGGCGGTCGCGCGGGGCCGGTCCGTAGGAGGTGACCAGGAGGTGACTCGGTGCTCGCCGTCGGTGGCGGATCGGCCATCGGGCCTGGGCGAGGCGACTGCCTCCCGCGGTCGACGGTCATCGGTGCCGTCCCGCGACCTGGTCCGCCGGACCGCGCCTAGTCGAACTGGCTCGGCAGCGGGGCCGGGGTCTTGCCTGCCAGTACCTCCTGGAGGCGCTGGGCACCGTTCTGCACGGCCAGGGCGGTGCTGTCGTGGTCGACGCCGGACAGGCCGCCGTTGGTGACCGCCGCCCCGGAGGCGCCGACGCGCATCGCCGCGACGTCCAGGGTGGTCGTGGTGGGCTGCCCGTTCGAGGTGCCCTGGACGGTGACCGTGAGCGCCGCCAGCGCGTCGGCCACCTTGGGCGGTTCCTTGTACTCGACGACCTGCACGGTCCGCTTGCTGCCGTCCGAGGCGGTGGCCGTGAACTGGTTGCACTTCTCCGGCAGGCCCTTCAGCCAGTTGATCGTGGCGTCCATGGCGGCCTGGCCGTAGTCCCCCACCTGGTACAGCAGCCGGGAGTCGTCCGCGGTGAAGCCGCGCAGCCCGGAGGCGCCGGTGGCGCGGCCCAGCAGGGTGTCGGAGTAGAGGCTGTCCAGCAGTCGCTGGCAGTCGGCGGCAGCGGACCTGGCGTTGAGGAACTGAGCGACGTCGACCTTGCCGACCAGCATCTGGTCGCGCCAGGTGGCGGCGTCGCCGGCCAGTTGCCAGTCGTCCTCGATGTCGGCCGGTGTGATCAGCGCGGCCTGTGCCCCGGCACCGGTGAGGGCCGGGGTGGGGGAGGCGTCGGGGGAGCGCTCGACAGCGGGGGAGACGGTCGCGGCCTCGGGGGAGCCGCTGCTGTCCGAGCAGGCCGCCGTGGCGGACAGGGTCCCCGCCGCCAGGGCCGTGGCGAGAACACGCGCGGGTCGGGACGGACGGGTCATCGCGACTGCCTCCTCGGGAACGCGGTACGTCCCTCCACGCCACCACCGGCCAGGAGTGCCGACCACTCGCACGTGCCATTCGGGTGAGGCCGGGATCAGGCCGCCGCGATCCGTACCCGCCGGCTGCCGCAGCGCGGGCACACCGCGTCCGTGAGCGGCGACCGCACCGCCCGGCCGGCCTCGTCGACGTACTCCAGGGTGCTCTGCAGATCCGGGTCGGCGACCGGGTCGGTGAAGAACACCGCCTGGAAGGTGGCCTCCCAGCCGTGACCGCACCGGCCGCAGCGGAACGCGAAGGTCTCGGGCACGGCGCCCGGCACCGGCCCGGGACCCGGGGGCTCGGTCATCGGTTCCGGCTCCTGTCACTCGGCCTGAGTCACCAGCGCACCGCGCCTGCCGGCCGGCGGCAACTCGGGGCCGGACGTCCCGGGCGTGGACGCCCCCTTGACGCGGGGCACGGGCGGATCGACACTCCAGGGGGAATCCTAGTGAAAAGGTAGGGAAAGATGGGTCGCCTGCGCACGCTCACCGGCGGACCGCGCCGCGAGAGCCCCGCGCCCTGGACGGCCCCCCTGCTCACCTCCCGCCGCCACATCGACCTGCTGCGGACCTGCGGCGCCACCGGCCGCAGAGGCTGAGCGCCCGGTCCCGGCCGCATGCGCCGGGCGCCCGCCAGGACTCACCGAGCCGCACCGAGAACCCACCGACGAACCGCCCGCGCCGCGTGTACGTCCGCGCGCCCGCCCGCCCCCGGGGAGACGCATGTCCATCACTCCGCTCGCCGCCCTTCCGTCCGTCCGCACCACCCCCGCCTTCCGGGGCCGCATCGGGCGCGACGCCCGCAGCGGCCACTACGCGGTGCCGCGCCGCTACCGGCTGCACCTGTCCACCGCCTGTCCGGACGGCCTGCGCATCGCCGTCGGCCACAGCCTGCTCGCCCTTGACGACTGTTGTCCGGTCACCTTCCTGCCCGCCGTCCCGGACTGTCCCGACGGCAGCCACACCGCGCTGCGCCCGCTGTACGAGGCCAGCGCCCACCACTACTCGGGCCCGGCGCTCGCGCCGGTGTTCAGCGACGACTGGTCCGGCCGTATCGTCAGCACCCACAGCCGGGACATCCTGCGCGACCTGGACCGGCACTTCGGCGACGGCGTCGCCCGGCTCTACCCGTGCGGTTCCGGGGCCGAGATCGAGGCCGTGGAGCGGCTGTGCGCCGAGGACATCGAGCAGGCCGCACAACGGGCCGGCCGCGAGGGCGGCGACCCGGGGGCGCTGGAGGTGCTGCTCGCCGCCCTGGCCGATCTGGAGCGCCGGCTGACCGGGGTGGAGTTCCTGGTCGGCGGGCAACTCACGGCCGCGGACATCGAGTTGTGGATGGCACTGGTACAACTCGACACCGTGCACCGCAACCACCTGGACGCCGCCGCGGTGCACGCCGTCGCCGGCCACCCGGTGCTGTGGGCCTACGCCCGCCGGCTGGCCGCCCACCAGGCCTTCGGCGCCCACCTCGACCTCGACGGCATCGCCCGCCGCCATCACGGCCGTTGCCAGGGCCTGGAGGCCGCCGGCGCGGCCGTCCAGATCCTGGACCGGGCAGGCCACGTCGCGGATGCTCCCGGCGTTCCGCGCAGGTGAGAGCGGCCCGAACCGTCCCGCCAGTCGGACAGGCGTTGACATCCGTTCGGGCAACTGCGTTACTTGCGGACCAGAACGGTCAAGAGCGTCAGCGTCAAGCCCTGGCTTGCTGACCGGCAACCCTCGCATCGCGGTGGGGTGCCCCAGGTGACGACCGGACCGACGACGTTTCGGCAAGCGACGATTCGGTAAGCGCGAGGCCCCCCGGGGCCGACAGAACACGACAGGTGACGGACATGTACGCAGCCTCCAGGACGGCCCAGCGCCGCGCCGAGGGCTGCGTACACCCGTACCCGAGCCCGCTCGTCGCCGACCGCGCCGTCGACCTGCTCCGTGTCAACAGCGCCCTGTGTAGCGCGTGCACCGCACCGGGCCGTGCCCGCTGTCGGGTCTGACCAGGCCTTCTCGCCCAGCCCCCGCAGCCCCGCACCCCAGCGTCCCCGTCGGAACACCGGCCGTCCGGTGTGCCGCCGTCCGCCCAGCCCCGTGCCCGCGCGCCGCCGCGCACCCTGCCGTGCCCGAACACGGACCGGTGCGCGGCCCCCGCCGTGGGCACGTGGTGTCCGACTCCGCCGGAGCCCGCCATGAGTGAACCCCCAGGCGCCACCCTCGCCCCCGAGGCGCCGACCGCCGCCGACGAACCGCCGAAGTCCCTCACCGCCCAGCGCGTCGTGCCGCTGCGCCGGCCGGGACGCTGGATCGCCACCGCCGTCGTCCTCGTCCTGGTCGCCCAGTTCGTGCACGGACTGGTGACCAACCCCTTCTACCAGTGGGACCGCTGGGCCTACTGGTTCCTGCGGCCGACCATTCTCGACGGCCTGCTGATCACCCTCGAAGTCACCGCCTGCAGCGCGGTACTGGGCCTGATCGGCGGCATCCTGCTGGCACTGGCCCGGCTCTCGAGGAGCCCGGTGCTGCGCGCGGTCAGCTGGACCTACGTCTGGGCGCTGCGCTCCACCCCGCTCATCGTGGTGCTGCTCTTCCTCTACAACTTCAGTGCCCTGTACCAGACGTTGAGCGTCGGCGTCCCGTTCGGTCCGGCCTTCTTCTCCTTCGACGAGTCGAAGCTCGCCACCGACATGGCCATCGCCGTCATCGGCCTCAGCCTCAACGAGGCGGCCTACGCGGCCGAGGTGGTCCGCGGCGGCATCCTCTCCGTGGACCAGGGGCAGCACGAGGCGGCCGCCGCGCTCGGGCTGCCCAGGGGCTACCAGTTCCGGAAGATAGTGTTCCCGCAGGCGCTCAGGTCGATCATCCCGAACTACGTCAACCAGCTCATCGGCCTGATCAAGAGCACCTCGCTGGTCTTCTACGTCTCGCTGCTCGACCTCTTCGGCACCGCGCAGAGCATGGGCTCCACCTACCCCGGCGACATCGTGCCGCTGCTGCTGGTGGTCACCGTCTGGTACCTGATCCTGACCAGCGTCGTCTCCGTGATCCAGTTCTACGTCGAGCGGTACTACGCCCGGGGCGCCACCCGCGGCCTGCCGCCGACGCCGTTGCAGAAGCTCCGGGCCGGCCTCGGCGACCTGCGCGACCGCGTCCGCCGGGAGGCCGCCGTATGAGCACCGCCGACACCCTGGAGACGGCCCCCGCCGCCCTGGAGATCCACGACGTCCACAAGTGGTACGGCGCCCACCGCGTCCTGGACGGCGTCGACCTGACCATCCGCCCCGGCGAGGTCACGGTCGTCCTCGGCCCGTCCGGCTCCGGCAAGTCCACGCTCCTCAGGGTCATCAACCACCTGGAGAAACCCGAGATCGGCTACGTCAGCGTCAACGACGAACTGATCGGGGTGAAGCGGCAGGGCGGGAGGCTGAAGGAACTGAGCGAGCGCGCCATCCTGGCCCAGCGCGGCCGGATCGGCTTCGTCTTCCAGAACTTCAACCTCTTCCCGCACCTGACCGCGCTGGACAACGTGGCCGCGGCCCCCGTCGCCACCGGAAAGCTGACCAGGCCCGAAGCCCAGGCACTGGCCAAGGAACTCCTCGGACGTGTCGGCCTCGGCGAACGCGTCGGCGCCTACCCCCGTCAGCTGTCCGGCGGCCAGCAGCAGCGGGTCGCCATCGCCCGAGCCCTCGCCCTGCGCCCCGGCGTGATCCTCTTCGACGAGCCCACCTCCGCCCTGGACCCCGAACTCGTCGGGGAAGTCCTCGCCGTCATCAAGGACCTGGCCACCAGCGGCACCACGCTTGTCATCGTCACCCACGAGATCGGTTTCGCCCGCGAGATCGCCGACCGGGTCGTCTTCATCGACGGCGGAAAGGTCGTCGAACAGGGCCCGCCCTCCGAGGTCCTCGACAAGCCACGGCACGAACGGACCAGGGACTTCCTCAGCAAGGTCCTCTGAGGCAGGTTCTCCGGCCTCTGGCCGTGCCCCGCGCCTCCCGACTTCCCCCCACGCCCTCACCCTCATCACCGGCACCGACAAGGAACGGCCATGTCTTCCCACTTCACCCGACGCAGCCTGATCAGAGGCACCACCGCGGCGACCGCCGTCGCCCTGCTCGCCACCGGGCTCGCCGCCTGCGGTGGCGACAGCGACGCGGCCACCACCACCGGCAGTGCCAGGTCCGGCGCGGTCGTCGTCGGCCAGGTCTCCAACGGCGCCGCCACCCGGACCACCGTCAAGGTCTCCGAGGTCCCCTCCATCAGTGCCGAACTGCCCGCCGCCGTCAGGAAGAGCGGCACGCTGAAGATCGGCATCGGCGCCCTGCCCGCCGGCTTCCCGCCGCTGGCCTTCGTGGGCAGCGACCAGAAGACCCTGACCGGCTCGGAGCCCGACCTCGGCCGTCTGGTCGCCGCGGTCCTCGGACTCAGTCCCGAGGTCCGGAACTCCACCTGGGAGAACCTCTTCGTCGGCATCGACAGCGGCAAGGTCGACGTGGCCTTCTCCAACGTCACGGACACCGAGGAGCGCAAGAAGAAGTACGAGTTCGCGTCCTACCGGCAGGACAACCTCGCCTTCCTCGTGCGAAAGAAGAGCACCTGGAACTTCGACGGCGACTACGAGACCCTCGCGGGCAAGACGGTCGCGGTCGGTTCCGGCACCAACCAGGAGAAGATCCTCCTGGAGTGGAAGGCGAAGCTCGCCAAGGAGGGCAAGAAGCTCACCGTCAAGTACTTCCAGGACAGCCCCAGCACCTACCTCGCCCTGAACAGCGGCAGGATCGACGCCTCCTTCGGCCCCAACCCCGGCTTCGCCTACCACAACAGGCAGACCGCAGGCACGCCGAACGCGACGCGCACGGCGGGCACCTACTCCGGTGCCGGCGCGAGCCTGCAGGGCCTGATCGCGGCCACCGCGAAGAAGGACAGCGGACTCGCCAAGCCCCTCGCCGACGCGATCAACCACCTGATCGAGCACGGCCAGTACGCCCAGTGGCTCAAGGCCTACGACCTCTCCGACGAAGCCGTGGCCAAGTCCGAGGTCAACCCGCCCGGACTGCCGCTCGACAACTCCTGACGGCCTATCAGAAAGCAATCCGGTAGAGCGAGAAAGGACCGCATCTCCGTGACCCTCCAGACCGGCCGCCACGGAGGCGGGGTCCCGCCCGCACCCGATCCGTCCCCGCCCGGCAACGCCGTCCGGCCGGCCTTCGCCGGTCCGGGAGGCACTGCCCGGCCGGCCGGAGAGCAGCGCCGTCCGCACCGGCCGCGGCGCCGGGGCCCGGCCACCCGCCTCGTCCGCGCGGTCGCCGCCGGCGTCCGCGAGCGCGGCGGCACAGCATTCCCGCACGCGGCCCCGAGCTGCGCGAACGCGGTCCGGCCGGACGAGCCCACCGGCTTCACCGAGCGGCTGCGCGGCCGCACCCTGCTGCCGCGCGGACCGGGAACAACCACGAAGGCCGGTCTGTTGTGAGTCACGACGAGGTGTACGCGACGCACGCGGAGCAGGCCGGGAGGTGCGGGACATGACACCTGTGCTCAGCCCCAGCCGGCGTACCGTCCTGCACTCCCGGCCGCACATCGACCTCCAGCGCGTGGCCGGCGCGCTCTGTTGTTCCTGACCTGCTGTCCCCGCCGCGCCCTTTTCTCCGGCGCGCCCTCGTACGGACCTTCAGGAAGGCACCACTGTGTCCTCATCTCCCGCTTCCCCTCTGCACCTCGCCGTCGCCCTGGACGGCACCGGCTGGCACCCCGCCTCCTGGCGCGAGCCGGTCGCCCGCCCCCGCGAACTGTTCACCGCCGGCTACTGGGCGGACCTGGTCGCCGAGGCCGAGCGCGGTCTCATCGACTTCGTCACCATCGAGGACGGCCTGGGCCTGCAGTCCTCTGACTACGGCGAGCCGGACGGCCGCACCGACCAGGTCCGCGGCCGCCTGGACGCCGTCCTGATCGCGTCCCGGATCGCGCCCCTGTCCCACCACATCGGCCTGGTGCCGACGGTGATCGCCACCCACACCGAGCCGTTCCACATCTCCAAGGCGATCGCCACCCTGGACTACGTCAGCACCGGCCGCGCCGGGCTGCGCGTGCAGATCTCCGCCCGTCCGTACGAGGCGGACCACTTCGGCCGCCGCACCTTCCCGCCGATCGACCTCGCGGAACTGCGGTCCCCGGCCGGGCAGGAGCGGCTCACCGAACACTTCGACGAGGCCGCCGACTACATCGAGGTGGTACGCAGGCTCTGGGACAGCTGGGAGGACGACGCCGAGATCCGGGACGCCGCCACCGGCCGCTTCATCGACCGGGACAAGCTGCACTACATCGACTTCGAGGGCCGTCACTTCAGCGTCAAGGGCCCCTCCATCACCCCGCGTCCCCCGCAGGGCCAGCCGCTCGTCACCGCCCTCGGCCACCAGACCGTCCCCTACCGGCTGATCGCCCGCCAGGCCGACGTCGGCTACGTCACCCCGCGGGACGGCGCCGACGCCCGCGCGATCGTCGCCGAGATCCGCGCCGAACAGGAGGCGGCCGGACGCGCGGGCGACACCCTGCACGTCTTCGGCGACCTCGTGGTCTTCCTCGACGACGACCCGGCCGCGGCCACCGCCCGCAAGGAACGCCTCGACGCCCTCGACGGCGGCGCCTACACCAGCGACGCCCGGATCTTCACCGGGACGGCGGCCGAACTCGCCGATCTGCTGGAGGAGTTCGCCGCCGCGGGCCTCACCGGCTTCCGGCTGCGGCCCGCCGTACTCGGCCACGACCTGCCGCGCATCACCGCGGACCTGGTGCCCGAACTCCAGCGCCGCGGCCGCTTCCGCACCGCCTACGAGGCCGGCACCCTGCGCGGCCTGCTCGGGCTCGCCCGCCCCGCCAACCGCTACGCCGCCGCCTGAGCCGGAAGGACCGCACCCGACATGAGCAAGCCGCAGAAGCAGATCCATCTGGCCGCGCACTTCCCCGGCGTCAACAACACCACCGTGTGGAGCGACCCGGCCGCCGGCAGCCACATCGAGTTCAGCTCCTTCACCCACTTCGCGAGGACCGCCGAACGCGCCAAGTTCGACTTCCTGTTCCTCGCCGAGGGCCTCAGGCTGCGCGAACAGGGCGGCAGGATATACGACCTGGACGTGGTCGGCCGCCCCGACACCTTCACGGTCCTCGCCGCACTGGCCGCCGTCACCGACCACCTCGGCCTGACCGGCACCATCAACTCCACCTTCAACGAGCCCTACGAGGTGGCCCGCCAGTTCGCCAGCCTCGACCACCTCTCCGGCGGCCGGGCCGCCTGGAACGTGGTCACCTCCTGGGACGCCTTCACCGGCGAGAACTTCCGGCGCGGCGGCTTCCTGCCGCAGGAGGAGCGCTACTCGCGCGCCAAGGAGTTCCTCGCCACGACGAACGAACTCCTCGACTCCTGGCACGGCGACGAGATCCTCGCCGACCAGGCCACCGGCACCTTCCTGCGCGACGCGAAGGCCGGCTCCTTCGTGCACAAGGGCCCCCAGTTCGACATCCACGGCCAGTTCAACGTGCCCCGCTCCCCGCAGGGCCGCCCGGTGATCTTCCAGGCCGGCGAGTCCGACGAGGGCCGCGAGTTCGCCGCGTCCAGTGCCGACGCGATCTTCAGCCGGTACGCCACCCTCGACGCCGGCCAGGCCTTCTACACCGACGTGAAGTCCCGCCTCGCCAAGTACGGCCGCCGCCCCGGCGACCTGCTGATCCTGCCCGCCGCCAGCTTCGTCCTCGGCGACACCGACGCGGACGCCGAGGAACTCGCCCACCAGGTGCGCCGCCAGCAGGTCAGCGGCGCGACGGCCCTCAAGCACCTGGAGTTCGTCTGGAACCGGGACCTGTCGTCGTACGACCCGGAGGGCCCGCTGCCCGACGTGGACCCGCTGGTGAGCGAGGAGCACATCTCCCGGGGGCGCGCCCAGGTCCGGATGTACCGTGACCCGATCGCCGTCGCCCGCGAGTGGCGCGAACTCGCCGAGGCCAACAAGTGGTCCATCCGCGATCTCGTGATCAACACCGGCAACCGGCAGACCTTCGTCGGCTCCCCGGCCACCGTCGCCCGCACCATCAACGACTTCGTGCAGGCGGACGTCTCCGACGGCTTCATCCTGGTCCCGCACATCACCCCCGGCGGCCTCGACACCTTCGCCGACACGGTCGTACCGCTCCTCCAGGAGCAGGGCGTCTTCCGCACCGAGTACGAGGGCACCACCCTGCGCGACCACCTCGGCCTCGCCCTCCCCCAGTCTCGGCTTCGCTCGACCGGGGGGACCCCCATCGACGAGCCCAGGGACGAGCGGGCGGCGTCGTGACGGCGAGCCCGAAGCCGGCGGACACCGCGCCGACCACGGCGTAGCTCGCGCCCCCAATCGGGCGCCCGCAGCGTTTCCGGTGTGGCCGCGGCACGTATCCCTCCCCCGAAGGTTACGTGCCGCGACCGCTTCCCCCGGTGCCGGACAGTGGTCCGACCTCCGCGTCGCGGTGTGTGCCGGTGTCACCAGCACATGACCGCTGTCTCCCCCGACCCCCACGTGGAATGGAGACGGACGCGGACGAAGTAGCGGCGGCCCTTGACGAGCCGCACCCTGATCCCGGTGTTGTGCGGGGTGCCTCCGTCGTCGTGGCCGGCGAGGTAGCGCGGTTCCCCGTCGCGCTCCTCGAAGACCACGACGACGCAGTCGCTCTCTCCGAAGGTGCCCACGCTGTAGACGCGGGTCTCCGGCGGCTCCACGGCGAAGTCGGCCTGTCCGCCCGGACCCAGACTGAGCGGCGCCGAACGGAACGGCACCAGCACGGCCGGCGGATCGGCGGGCGGGTACCAGCGGAGCACGAACTCCTTGTCGGCCGGGGACAGCGACCCCGGCGGATAGAGACCGTTGTGGTACTGCTCCGGCTCCAGGATCAGCCCCGGGCCGATGGGGTACTGCATCACGGACTGCGGGTCCCACACCGAGCCGTTGGCCTCGGCGGGGTCCAGCCTGTGCAGGACGTTGACGTACGTCTTGTCCCGGCTCCAGTGGTTCGGCGGTCCGGCGAGGTCGGCGTAGACCGCCTCGTCGTCCCAGTGCACGCCCGCGAACGGGCTCTGGTGCTCGTGCCGCATCCCGAGCGCGTGCCCGATCTCGTGCAGGGCCGTCCAGCGCCCGCCGGGCTCGGTCAGGTCCCAGCCCAGGTTCATGGTGCGCTCGCCCGCGCCCACCGAGAGCGCGTCCCGGCCCACCGCCGACCAGGATCCGTCCCCCAGCTGGAAACCGATCCGCAGCTCCGCCTCGCACCGGTCGAAGACCTCGGCGAACGTCACCCCGATACCGAGGCCCTGCCACTCCCGGAAGCACTCGCGCAGCACGTCCCGCTGCTCCTTGGCGCCGGCCCACGGCACCCGGCGCAGCTCCCCGGTCCCCGGGACCGGGATCACCGAGGCGTCGGTGTCGGCGTCGAAGAAGTAGTAGTGCAGAACCGTGCCGTTGACCCACATCCGCCGCCCGCCGACCAGCGCGCTGAGCCGCTCGGCGGCCAGTCCCGGCGCGAACGCCGGGACCGGCTGCCGCGGAAGCGAGCAGTAGCGTCGGGTCATGCGCCCAGACTGCCGTCCGGCCCTGCCGGGCGCCTGAGTCGGGAGCTACTCAAGTCCCCCTGTATCAGAGCTGAGTAACGCGACTCATACTCACGTGACGAGTTACGAACAGGATGCGCGGACCCTCGAACCGCCCTGGCCCTTCACCGGCCGGGAGGACGAGCTGGAGCTGGTCAGGCGGTCGTCGGCGGCCGGACGCCAGGGTGTGGTGGTGACCGGCCCGGCCGGCATCGGCAAGACCCGGCTGATCACCGAGGCCGTGCGGGGCACCGACTGCGCCCGGGTGACCGGCACCCCCGAGACCAGCGCCCTCCCGTTCGCCGCGTTCGCGCACCTGCTCCCCGACCGGGTCTCGCTGCCCGGCGCCCTGCGGCACCTGTCCGGGGTGCGGCTCCTGGTCGTCGACGACGCCCATCTCCTTGACGAGGCCTCGGCCGCCGTCGTCCACCAGCTCGCCGTGCACGGCCGTACCCGGCTCGTGGTGGCCGCCGCCGACCAGGCATCCGTCCCCGGCGCGATCGCCCGGCTGTGGACCGGCGAACTCCTCACCCGCCTCGCCCTGGAACCACTGCCGTACGACGAGACGGCCGCGCTGCTCGCCGGCGCCCGCCTGGAACCGCTCACCGTGCGCCGGCTGCACCGGGTGTGCCAGGGGGATCTGCGGCTGCTGCGCGATCTGCTCGGCGCGCTGCGCGAGTCCGGCCCGCTGACCCGGGTCCCGGACACCGGGGAGTGGGCCTGGCGCGGCCCGCTGCCGCTCACCGCGACCGTACGCGACCGCATCGCACCCCTGCTGGACCGGCGCGACCCGGCAGAGCGCGGTACCCTCGAACGCCTCGCCTTCGCCGAGCCGTTGCCACCGCACTTCGACGAGGGGCTCGACCTCGCCGTCCTCGAACGGCTGGAGACCGAGGGCCTGATCCACGTCGACGACCGGGGCAGGGCCCGTCTCGCCCACCCCCTGCACGGCCCCGCGCTGCGCGCCTCGGCGGGCCGGCTGCGGGCCCGCCGGCTGGCCCGCACCCCGGACCAGTGCGAGCCCGCCCTGAAGGACGAACAGGGACAACTGGAAGAACTCATAGAGCAGTTGGACGTACGGGAGGCGCCGGCCCCGGTGGGGGAGTGGCTGGCGGCGGGGGGCCTGCCCGTACCGGCCGGGTACGCGGCCGTGCGTGCCCGGTACTCGTGGCTTCGGGGGGAGCTGCGAGAGGCGGCGGCGTGGGCGAGGGAGGGACTGCGGGCGGCGCCGGGCGATGCCTCCTGCCGTACCGAACTCGCCCGTGCCGCCGCCGAGTGGGGGGAGGGTGCCGTAGTGCGCGGGGACGGGGGTCTCGCGCACTACGGCACCGTACGACTCGGGGAGCCCGCGGGGGCCGCGGCAGCCGTGGGGCGGCTGGACGGGGTGCTCGCACGGCACGCGCGGGCCCTCGCCCGCCGTGACGGACCAGCCCTGGACCGGGCGGCCGGGGCGCTGGCGGAGCGCGGCCTGCTGCTGTTCGCGGCGGAGGCCCACGCGCAGGCCGCCCGTGCCCACCGCGACCCGCGCGCCGCCCGGACGTCCCGCACCCGCGCGGTGGCCCTCGCCCGCCGCTGCCAGGGCGCCCGCACCCCGGCCCTGTCCGCCCTGGTGCTCGGCGAACTCACCGCCCGCCAGCGCCAGATCGTCACGCTCGCCGCGACCGGCCTCAGCAACCGGCAGATCGCCGAGCGACTGACCCTGTCCGTACGGACGGTGGGCAACCACCTCTACAGCGCCTACACCCGCCTCGGCGCGAGCGACCGCGCGGCGCTGCCGTGGCTGGTGGAGCAGCCGGACCGGCAGTCGGCCTAGCGCCGCCGGCAGGCAACGTCTGCCGTCAAGGAGCGGCGCCCGGTGCGGCGAGTGGGGGGAGCGTGCCGGGCGTCGCGACGGGGCGTGCGTTGCCTGTCGCGGCCCTGGCACCCTTGCGGCTCAGGCCGCCCCGAACGCGGCGAACGCCCATCCTGTCGCCTGGTGGAGCGCGTCGCCCGGCAGGGCGGCCCGGGCGTCGCGCAGCGCCTCCGCCAGTGACAGCCCGGCGCCCAGCCCCTTGTGCAGGGCCAGCATCAGCGGGACCACCGCCGCGTCGTTGACGGGCGCGCTGCTCGCCACCACCCCGGCCGTGCCCAGCGGCAGCAACGCCGCGACCAGGCCGAGGAGTTCATCGGCGCCGACCGAGGCGAGCCGGGCCGTGTCGCAGCTGGAGAGGATGATCCGGTAGGGGCTGCGGGCCAGGCGCTCGAAGTCGTGCACGATCAGCGGGCCGTCGGCCATCCGAAGCGAGGAGAAGAGCGGGCTGTCCGCGCGGAACGTGCCGTGCGCGGCGATGTGGGCCAGCGCCGCCCCGTCCAACTCCTCCAGGACACGGGGGACCTGGGCCTCGTCGTGCTCCAGGATCCGCGCAGCCGCGTACTGGCCCGCCACCTCTGGCACCTCCGCGCCCCCGGTCGCCAACCCGGGCCCCCGGACCAGCACATGGCGGCCGCCCGGCGGCGGCTCGGTCTCCCGCGCCCGCAGCCAGCTCGACGCCGACGGCGACACGCTGAGCACCCGCTCCCGCAGGGCGGGGAGCAGGGCCCAGGGCACCTGGTGCAGGGCGCCCGGCGGGACGATCACCACCGGCCCGGAGCCGAGCTGGTCCGCCGCCGGGCCCAGCAGCAGCTCCTCCAGCCGCTTCCCGGCGGCCTCCACCACCGGCAGCCGCGCCTCCGAGCCCGGGTGCGCGAGCCGTCGCAGCCCCGCCTGGACGTGCTGCGCCTCGACGACCGCCTCCGCCAGCGGGCCGCCCACGAAACGCCGCACCCGGCCCTGACCGCACAGCAGGATGTGCACCCGGCCGTCCAGCACGGCGAGTTCGACCAGCCGGGCGTCACCGAGCCGGTCCAGGAGGCGGGCCGGGTCGAAGCGGTCGCCGCCGCCGGGGGCGTCACCGCGGGCGTGATGGGTGCGGGCCCGGATCTCCCGTTCCAGGCGCCGCTGTTCACGTTCCAGGGCGGGCACCGGACGGCCCTCCCGGCGGGCCTCCTCCGCACGGGAGGCGATCTCCCGGAACGCGGTGAGCGAGGCGAGCAGGACCGGGTCGGCGGGCGGCCGGGTCGGGGGAGTGGACAGGACCGTGGCGCGCCAGCGCTCGCTCCACTCCAGGAGGCGGCGCGGCCCGCCGTGCGCGAGGCTCGCCTGCTGGGCCAGCGCGGCCAGTTCGGCGCCCTGCGCGGTGGCCCGGGCCCGCAGCTCCGAGGCGCCCAGGGTCATCCGGTGGTCGTCGAGGACGTCGAGGCCGCGCCGGCAGGCCTCCAGGACGCCCCGGCCCGAACCGGCCGCCCGCGCGCGGAGCGCCTGGGCGGCCCAGCCGGTCATCCGGGCCAGCGGCGGCCCGACGTGCCTGCCGCGCGCGGCCACCGCGAGATGCCGTTCCGCGTCCGCAGTCCAGCCCAGCGCCAGCGCGATCCGCCCCGCGAGCAGCGAGGCCTCCGGCGCGGCCGGCGCGCCGAAGGACGCCAGCTGGTCGGCGACCGCCACCGCGTCCTGCACCAGCCGCCCGGACGCGGCCCCGCCCGCCACCCGCGCCTCGATCAGCACCAGCCGGGCATGCGTCTCCCACCAGCCGCGCCGCTGCCCCGAGAACAGCCGTACGGCGACCGCGGCACGGGCGACCGCGGTCTGCGCGTCCCCGGTCGACAGCGCGGACCGGGCGGCGGTCAGCAGCAGTTCGGCCTTGCGGGTGGACTGCCCGCCGATCCGGTCCAGGGTCGCGATCGCCGCGTCCGCCTCGGCCAGCGCCTCCGGGGCCAGTCCGGCCGCCATCAGCACGTCGCAGCGCGCGATGTACAGCATGAACGAGGGCGTGCCCAGCTCGTCGTACCGCTCCTTGGCCTCGGCCAGCAGCCGCAGCGCCGCGGGGATGTCGCCGGAGCGGTAGGCGGCCAGGCCCCGGTTCTCCACGGCGACCGCCTTGTCGTGCTCCTGGCCCGTCGTCTCCCACAGCAGTTCCGCCGCCGTGAAGTCCGCGTCCGCCCGCTCCACCGCGCCCACCGCCAGATGCACGGTGGCCCGCACGCTCAGCGCCCGCGCGGTCCAGATGACGTCACCGGCCTGCCGCAGCACCGGTATCGCCCGCCGCAGGTCCTCCAGGGCCTCCTTGTGCCGGCCCAGCACCCACCAGGCGTACGCCCGCCGGTACAGCACCCGCGCCCTGGTGTGCCCGCTGCCCCGGGCCACCCCGCGCTCCAGCACGGTCAGCCCCTGCCGCGTGCGCCCGGCGTGCACCAGGGCGACCCCGAGGGTGCCGAGGACGTCCGCCTCCCGCTCCGCCGAGTCCGCGCGGGCCGCGCAGTCCCGGGCCTTGCGCAGGTGGTCCAGGGCGAGCGCGAGGTCCCCGAAATCCCGCTGCCAGATGCCGATGACCTGGTGGGCGACGGACGCGTCCAGCGGCGGCGGATCGGACCGCAGCACCTGCTCCGCCCGTGCCAGGGCCGCGCCGGGGGCGGCGAACACCATCGGCAGCAGTTCCGTAACCGAATCGCTTCGCGCAGTCACCCCTCGGATGGTACTGGCCTGGGCATACATGCCCCACAGGTTTGACGCTGTATCAAGCGGCGACCGCACGACTCTGACTGAAGAACGCCGTTTCCGGGGGAGGGACAGGCCATGGCACCTCAGCGATTCCATGAGCAGTTCGAGCAGATCCAGCGTTCCATGCCGGACGTACCGCTGGCGATGGGGCCGGACGACGCAGCCGAGTTCCTGTACGAGAAGGGGGTGGTCCTCGCCCGGGACGGCGAGGAGGCCCGGGTCGTAGAGGACACCGTGCGCGCCCACTTCACCGCCACCACCGGCCTGGTCGCCGACGGGGTGCGCAGGGCGGGTCCGGAGACCAACCGCACCGGCGTCACCCGCATCCAGGTCGGCGACCCGAACCACGGGGACCGCACCGGCGACCGCGCCGTCAGCCACGCGCTGCGCGCCCTCCGGGAGGCGGAGGGCCGCTCGGGCCGCCGCCTGGTCAGCCGCAACCACGTGGTGTCCACCACGGGCAACGCCAACTCCTGCAACCCCTGCGAACCGCTCCCCGCCCTGCTCACCCAGACCCCCAACCCGCAGGCCGTGGCGGGGAGCTACGACCCGGACACCGCCGTCAGCGTCCTGGTGATGGACACCGGGCTGGTGCACGACTACCGCTCCTACCCGCTCCTCGACCGCGTCCAGGGCGACCCGCAGCTCACCGAGACCGACACCGACGGAGTCCTCCAGCAGTACGTCGGCCACGGCACGTTCATCGCCGGGCTCATCGCCGCCCTCGCCCCCAACACCGACATCACCGTCACCAACACCCTCAACGACGCGGGCGCCATCCTGGAGTCCGAGTTCGGCGGCAAGCTCTTCGAGGCCGTCGACCAGCACGGCTGGCCGGACATCATCAGCCTCTCCGCCGGCACCTCGAACGGCAGCGCCGACGGGCTGCTCGCCGTCGAGGCCTTCATGGACGCCCTGCGCGACCAGCACACCCTGCTCGTCGCGGCCGCCGGCAACAACGGCAGCGCCACCCACTTCTGGCCCGCCGCCTGCGCCGACCTGCCCGGCTACGAGAACGCGGTCCTCTCGGTCGGCGCGCTGCGCAGCGACGGCGAGCACGGTGCCTGCTTCACCAACCACGGCGGCTGGGTCAAGGTCTACGCCCCCGGCGAGCAACTCGTCGGCGCCCTGGCCGGCTTCGACGCACCCGTGCCGTACGTGTACCAGCACACCACCTACGACGCCTGCCGGTTCGGTTTCACCTACGCCTGCACCTGCCAGTACCCGCGCCACACCGGCGTGTTGACCGACGCCGGGACGACCGGCCCCGGCAAGCCCGACCAAGTGATGTTCGAAGGGTTCGCACAGTGGAGCGGAACATCGTTCGCCACCCCCATCGCCGCCGGCCTCGTAGCCGACCGGATGACCACGCACAAGGAGACCGACCCGCGCACGGCACGCAGCCAACTCCTGCAGAACATCACGGAGTACGCCGAGGTGCGCGGCACCCCGGTACCGGTGCTCCGCCCGGCGAGCTGGCAGCCGGTCCCGGTCGTGCGGCTGACCGCCACGGCCTGAGGTCCGGAACACTCCCCTCCACGGCGTACGATGACTTGCCGTACACGAGGGGTGGGACCGTGGACCGAGCAGAGGTCGGCGCGCTGGTCCAGGCGGCCGTCGACGGCGACGCGGCGGCCTGGAAGGCGCTCGTGGAAGGGCTGAGCCCGCTGGTGTGGTCCGTGGTGCGCGCGCACCGGCTCTCCGACGCCGACGGGCACGAGGTGTACCAGACCGTGTGGTTCCGGTTCGCCCAGCACCTGGGCCGCATCCGGGAGCCCGACAAGGCGGGCTCCTGGCTGGCCAGCACGGCACGCAACGAGTGCCTGAAGGTGATCCGGAACCTGACCCGGCTGCTGCCGACCGACGATCCGCAGGTTCTCGACCGGGCCAGCGAGGACCGTACGCCCGAGCAGTCCCTGATCGACGCGGAGGACCAGGCGGACGAGGCCCGGCGGATCCGTCTGCTGTGGCAGGAGTTCGAGGAACTCGGCGACCGGTGCCGGCAGTTGCTGCGCGTGCTGATGGCCTCGCCGCCGCCCAGCTATGTCGAGGTGTCCGTCGCGCTGGGCATCGCCGTGGGCAGCATCGGCCCGCTGCGCCAGCGCTGTCTGCGCCGGCTGCGGGCCCGGCTCGACGCGAGGGGTGCGATGTGAGCGACGACGACTTCCCGCCCGACCAGGGCCTCGACGAGAGCGCCGACAGCGCCGCCGTCGACTTCGACGCGGACCTCCTGGAGGAGGAACTGCGCCGCGCGGCCGCCGTCCTCGACCCGCTTCCGGCCGGGCTGCTCCAACTGGCCATGGACGCCTATCTGCTGCACGACCTGGACGCCCGGGTCGCCGAGCTGACCTTCGACTCCCTGACCGACGCGATCCCCGTCAGAGGAGTCCAGGACCCGCCCCGGATGCTGACCTTCCAGGCGGGTGAGCTGACCGTGGACGTCGAGGTCACCGGCGACGGACTGCTCGGCCAGCTGCTGCCCCCGCAGTCCGCCCGCATCGAGGTGCTCGACGGCCCGGCTTCGGCCCGCCCGCTCACCGTCGACCCCATGGGCCGGTTCGCCGACACCACCCCGCCCACCGGCCCCTTCGCACTGCGCCTGAGCACAGGCGCCGACGTGATCGTGACGGAGTGGCTGCGGGCCTGAACCGGGCCGCGTCCTGACGGAGCCACCCGCACCAGCTGACCGGCAGCGCCCGTGGCGCCGGATCATCGTCCGGCGGGCCACTCCACGCCCTCGGCCGGGACCGCGGCTCGCGGTCCCGGCAGGCGGTCGAGGAGGGCATCGACCAGGAGGCCGGTCCGCAGCCGGGCCAGGACCGTGCCTGTGCGGCGGTGCGGGCCGTTGCCGAACGCGAGGTGCGGGTCGGGGGCGCAGCCTCCCGTATGGGCGGCGGCTTCCTGGACCGGTGGCGGGGCTTCCCGCATCGGCGGCGCGGCTTCCTGGACCGGTGGCAGGGCTTCCCCGGCAGGGCCTCGTGGACCGCCCGCAGGGGCCCCGCCGCCGCGGGCGCGGCCGTCCACGTGGTCTGCGGGGTCACGCGCGTGGAGAACTCCGTGGGCATGTCCCGGCGGTCGTACGGCCCGCGCCCCCTGTCCTTTCGAAAGTGCTCCGGCCGGAGGGTCAACGGCCGGCGGCGTCCACGAGCGCGGCGAGGGCGGCGGCGAGCCGGTCCGCTCCCGTGCCCGCCGGACCGCCGGGCTCGGCCATGTACAGGTCCCGCCGGATCTCCACCATCAGCGCGTCGACCCGCGCGTCCGTCCCGTAGAACTCCAGCGGCACATAGGTTCCGCCGAACGGGCTGTCCAGCCCCGTCTCCCCGCACCCCGCGAAGGCCTCCCGGGCCGCCTGCGTCAGCCGGGCCGGCGTGTGGAAGGCGTCCGTGCCCAGGCACACCGGCGGCCGCGGCCCCGCCCCGTGCAGTTCGTAGGGCAGCGCCCGGCTCGGATAGGAGTGCACGTCGATCACCACGGCCCGCCCGGTCGCTGCCAGCCGCCCGGCGACGGCCTCCGTCATCGCCCGCGCGTACGGCCGGAAGTACCGCTCGACCAACGGCCCGGGATCGAACGGCTCGTTCCGCAGCACCCCCCGGTGCGTGGTCCGCGTGTACACGGCCCCCATCCCGACGGCGAGCATCTCCTCCCGCTCGTCCGGGAACCGTTCCGGGTCCACCACCAGCCGCGACAGCCGGTTGACGAACCGCCAGGGGGCCACCCCGGCGAGATTCGCCGCCGCCTCGGCCAGTTCGGCCGTGTGCGCGTCCGTGATGTGGTCCAGCTCCCGCTCCAGCGCGGCGTCGTCGAGCACGATCCCGGCGCGTACCGCGGCCGGAACCGCCCGCGCGGAGTGCGGCACATGCAGGATCACCGGCGACTCGGCGGCGCCGGGCAGGAGGTCGTACGACGGCTGGGACACGGGCGGGCTCCCGGGTGTGGTCAGTGGCAGGGCGCGGGATCGGGTTCGAGTACGTCACGCGGCGCGGGCGGCGCCGACGCGCAGGGTCAGGTCCGGGGGCGGTGGGGGGCGACCGCCACGTCCATGGGGGCGGGCCGTCACCGGGCCCTGGGGTGGGCCGTCACCGCGTCGCGGGAGCGGCGACGGCAACCAAGGGCGGTCCATGACTTGCTCTGCGCCGCTCCCGTGCTGTTCAAACATTCAACAAAGGGATCTTCGTGACCGGTAAAGAAGTCTACCCGCATAGATGATCCCGGTGCTGTCATGCTCACGACCGCCCGGAACTCCTGCCGGGCACCGCTCCGGGAGATCCCCCATGCCCCGAATATCCCGCTCCGTGGTCACCGCCCTGTCCTCCCTCGCCCTCGCCGCGGCCGGCCTCACGGTCGCGGCCGGCACCGCGCACGCGCAGAGCTGCAGCCAGGCCTACCTCCCCCTCCCCGACCCCAGCTGCCAGCCCGGCGACTTCAACCCGGACGTCACCCAGTCCACCATCGGCTCCACCATCTGCGTCTCCGGATGGACCGCGACCGTCCGGCCGTCCAGCTCCTACACCACCGCGCTGAAGAAGACGCAGATCGTCGAGTACGGCTACACGGACACCAGCACCTCGGACTACGAGGAGGACCACTTCGTCCCCCTCGAACTCGGCGGTGCCCCCAAGAGCGAGCTCAACCTCTGGCCCGAGCCGGAGTACGGCACCAAGACCGCGGCCAACAAGGACACCGTCGAGAACAAGCTCAAGAAGGCCGTCTGCGCCGGCACCGTCACCCTGGCCGACGCGCAGGACGCGATCGTCACGGACTGGACGACCGCGCTGTCGAACCTGGGCCTGAGCTGATCCCGTCCGCCGGCTCGGGGGCCGGTCACCTCTCTCGGAGGTGGCCGGCCCCTGCCGGCTCCCGCCGGGCGGAGCCGGTGCCGTCGCGGCCGGGGTGGCAGGTCCTGACATGGCTCCGTCCCGGCGGGCGGGAGGCCTGCCGGGACGGAGACAGCGCGAGGCGGCCTGCGACGCCGCTGGAGCCTAGAGGGCCGCGAGGGCCGCGTTCCAGGTGGCCGACGGGCGCATGACCGCGTCCGCCTTGGCCTTCTCGGGCTGGTAGTAGCCGCCGAGGTCGGCCGGGGAGCCCTGGACGGCGAGCAGCTCTTCGACGATCTTCTGCTCGTTGGCGCCGAGCGTCTCGGCGAGCGACGCGAACGCCTTGGCGAGCTCGGCGTCGTCGGTCTGCTTGGCGAGCTCCTGCGCCCAGTAGAGGGACAGGTAGAAGTGGCTGCCGCGGTTGTCGATGCCGCCGACGCGACGGGTCGGGGACTTGTCCTCGTTCAGGAAGGTGGCCGTGGCCCGGTCGAGGGTGTCGGCGAGGACCTTGGCGCGAGTGTTGCCGGTGAAGTCGGCGTACTGCTCGAAGGAGGGGACGAGCGCGAAGAACTCACCGAGGGAGTCCCAGCGCAGGTAGTTCTCCTTGACCAGCTGCTGGACGTGCTTGGGCGCGGAGCCGCCGGCGCCCGTCTCGAACAGGCCGCCGCCCGCCATCAGCGGGACGACCGACAGCATCTTGGCGCTGGTGCCCAGCTCCAGGATCGGGAACAGGTCGGTCAGGTAGTCACGGAGCACGTTGCCGGTGACGGAGATGGTGTCCTCGCCGCGGCGGATGCGCTCCACGGACAGCTTGGTGGCCTCGACGGGGGAGAGGATCCGGATGTCCAGGCCCTCGGTGTCGTGCTCCTGGAGGTACTGCTCGACCTTGGCGATCAGCTGCGCGTCGTGCGCGCGGCCCTCGTCCAGCCAGAAGACGGCCGGGTCACCGGTGGCGCGGGCGCGGGTGACGGCCAGCTTCACCCAGTCCCTGATCGGCGCGTCCTTGGTCTGGCAGGCACGGAAGATGTCACCGGCGGCGACCGGCTGTTCGAGCACGACGTCGCCGGCCGCGTCGACCAGGCGGACCGTGCCGGCGGTGGCGATCTCGAAGGTCTTGTCGTGGGAGCCGTACTCCTCGGCCTTCTGCGCCATCAGGCCCACGTTCGGGACCGAGCCCATCGTGGACGGGTCGAAGGCGCCGTTGGCCCGGCAGTCGTCGATCACGGCCTGGTAGACACCGGCGTAGGAGGAGTCCGGGATGACCGCGAGGGTGTCGGCCTCCTGGCCGTCCGGGCCCCACATGTGGCCGGAGGTGCGGATCATGGCCGGCATCGAGGCGTCGACGATGACGTCGGAGGGCACGTGCAGGTTGGTGATGCCCTTGTCCGAGTCGACCATCGCGAGGGCCGGGCCCTCGGCGATCTCGGCGTCGAAGGAGGCCTTGATCTCGGCGCCCTCGGGCAGGTTCTCCAGGCCCTTGAGGATGCCGCCCAGACCGTCGTTCGGGGAGAGGCCGGCCGCCTTGAGCGTCTCGCCGTACTTCGCGAACGTCTTCGGGAAGAAGGCGCGCACCACGTGGCCGAAGATGACCGGGTCGGAGACCTTCATCATCGTGGCCTTCAGGTGCACGGAGAACAGGACGCCCTCCTGCTTGGCACGGGCGATCTGCGCGGCCAGGAAGTCGTTGAGCTGCGCGACGTGCAGCACGGAGGCGTCGACGACCTCGTCCGCGAGGACCGGTACGGACTCCCTGAGGACAGTGGTGGTGCCGTCCTCGGCGACCAGCTCGATCCTGAGCGCGCCGGCCTCGGAGATCACCGCGGACTTCTCGGTGGAGCAGAAGTCGTTCTCGCCCATGGTCGCCACGTTGGTCTTGGACTCGGCGGACCAGGCGCCCATGCGGTGCGGGTGGTTCCTGGCGTAGTTCTTGACCGAGGCGGGGGCGCGGCGGTCCGAGTTGCCCTCGCGCAGGACCGGGTTCACGGCGGAACCCTTCACCTTGTCGTAGCGGGCGCGGATCTCGCGCTCGTCGTCGGTCTTCGGGTCGTCCGGGTAGTCCGGCAGCGCGTAGCCCTTGCCCTGGAGCTCGGCGACGGCGGCCTTCAGCTGCGGGATCGACGCCGAGATGTTCGGCAGCTTGACGATGTTGGCCTCGGGCGTCTTGGCGAGGTCGCCCAGCTCGGCCAGCGCGTCGGGGACGCGCTGGTCCTCGTTCAGGTACTCCGGGAAGTGGGCGATGATGCGTCCGGCCAGCGAGATGTCGCGGGTGTCCACGGCGACACCGGCCTGCGAGGCGTACGCCTGGACCACCGGCAGGAACGAATGCGTCGCCAGGGCCGGGGCCTCGTCTGTGTAGGTGTAGATGATGGTCGAGTCAGTCACCGGGTGCTCCGCTCCACGTCTGCAACATTGCTCGACATCAAGATATCTCGTGATCGGCCCGGGCTCGACAGGGGTTCGTGACTCGGCAGACCGTTTGTCGTACGGCGGGCAACCGGATCGGCCAAAAGGGTGGTCATGACGAACGGGCCGCCATCGACCGGAGGCCGGACCGGCCGTCCGGCGCGTACGAGCGAAAGGGGCGGGCCCTGGGACATCGCACCGGACGGACGGCCCCGGCCGCCCGGCTCGGCGCGGTCACCGTACCGGCCCCGGGGTCCCCGGCCCTCGCGCGTCCCTTCTCCGCGGGGGAGAAAAGCGGCGACGCGAGGACCGGGGACGACACGCCGGCCCGGGCCCGGAGACCCTCGGCGACCCCGTCCACCCGGCTTGATCAGGAGCCGATTCGTGCCCTGGAAGGCTCATGAAGATCTTGGCGAGGGGTCGTCCGGCCGTGGGCCGCCCACCACACGTGGTTCGGATACGAGGCGGGCCGGCGCGTCCACGTGGTGTCCGGCGTTGATCAAGTGTTCGGTGAGTGCACCACGGAGGTAGCCGGCACCGGTCAGAAAGATCTTCACGTCGGCTCCTCGGGCGTCGGGTTCAGGCGGGGCGCTCGGCGCCGGCGGAGAGGTGGAAGAAGTCGGCCGCCGCCGCGACAGTGTCGAAGGTCATGTCGGTTCGTCCCATGACGAACGGGGCCTTACGGGTTCCGGGGATGGTGTGGCCGCCGCCGTTGACGGTGTAGAGGGTGACGGGGGCGTGCCCGGGCCGGCGGTAGTGGACCGCTTCCACGGACGTCTTGGTTTCGCGGCCGGCAGGGGCGATGCTCTCCGCGACAGGTGCTGTAGTGATCTTGTTGCGCTGCGCGTAGTAGCGCGCGGTCTGTGCCGCCGACAGCCCAAGGCCCCGGGGTTTGAAGCCCCACATGCTCGCCATGCCACCCTCGAAGGGCACGAGCGGGTCCTTGGTGCCGTGCACGAGCATGACCGGCAGGGGCTTGTCCTGAGGGTCGTCGGGGGCGAAGTTGTTCTCCGCAGGCTGTGTCGCGGAGATGACTGCGGCTCCGGCCAGCAGGTCCGGTACCTCGTGGATGAGCCGGATCACCATCTGGCCGCCGTTGGAGAATCCGATGGCGTGGACACGGGACGGATCGCCGCCGTAACGACTCACGAGCCGGTCGATGGCGGTGCGTGTGAAGGCGACGTCGTCGTATCCCTCGGTGCGGGCTGCGAACCGGTTGGAGATCCGGGCGTCGTTCCAGTGGTGCTTGTACCCGTCGAGGTAGGCGACAACGGCTCCGTGGTCAGCGGCGAGGCGATCGAAGGCACGGCCGGTGAAGGCGCGCAGTTTCGCCCCTGTCTGGTTGGATCCGTGCAGCAGGAGAACGACGGGTGCCGGACGGTCCGCCGTCTGGCCGAGGACTGTCATCGTGCGTGCCTGTCCGTTTACCTGCAGCGTTTCCCGTGCTTCGCGCAGGTGACGGCCGGGGAGTGAGGTCATGGTGCTTCCGAGTGTTGGTTCCGGTCGGTCTGGGTGAGGGGGACGGGAAGATCCAGCAGGTCGCCGGAGAGCGTCTTGCCGTGCCGGTCGCGGTGAAGCGACGTGGTGACCGTGTCTGTGGGATCGCGTTCGCACAGGAACAGCAGGGTCGCGGTGCTGGGCATCTCATAGCGGCGGACGGCGCCGGTGACGCGGCCTTTGAGGCGCTCGCGCACGACTGCCGGCGTCAGGTGGTCGCGCAGAGCGGGGTAGTCGGCTGCGTGCCGGGCGACGACGGCCACGGTCAGCGTGCGGCCCTTGTCTCCGGTGCGGGCGTGGGCCAGCAGGCGCAGGATGACGGTGGGAACGGTCGCCGCCGTCATGCGCCACTCCTCAGCAGGTCGATCGATGCAGCGGCGGCCTTCCGGCTCACGGTGCTGGACAGGACGCCGAGGACGGGCTCCGTGGTCACCCGGACTCCGCCTCCGCCGGCGGGACCGTTGGTGTAGAGCGCGGTGACTTCCTCACCGAGCCGTGCGGCCGTTGCGGCGTCATCGGCCTGCGCGACCAGAGACAGCCTGCACCGGCCCGACCCCGGCAGGGTCGCACCGTCGTGCTGCGCGATGGGGTCCACCCCCAGCAGTTCCTCATGGAGGTGGCGGAAGAGACCCTGCGTCCGCTCGCGCACGACCGCAGCGGCCAGTTCGGCGCGCCGCCGGGCGCCGGTCCCCGCGTAGTCGATCTCCGCCTCGCATCGGAAACCGCCCTGGAAACCGACACTGACCTTCAGGTCCGCCGGCGCCGGACGGCCTCTGGACCCGCTGACGCGGACCCGGTCACCACCGAGATCCGTCACGGTGACGGCGCTGAAGTCGGCGTGCACGTCGGGGGTGAGGTAGCGGGCCGGGTCACCGATCTCGTAACCGAGCTGCTCGGCGACCGTCGCGGCATCGACTCTGCCGCCGGTGCCGGGAAGCTTTGTGATCACGGCATCGGTATCGGTGACCTCGGCGACCGGGAAGCCGAGATGAGCGAGACCGGGAATCTCACTCAACGGCGGATCGGCGAAGTACCCCCCGGTGACCTGGCCCGCGCATTCCAGCAGGTGCCCGACCAGGGTGCCGTGCGCGACCTGGTCGGCGTCCCCGAGATCCCAGCCACGGTGATGAGCGAGGCAGCCGACGAACAGCGAGGGGTCCGCGACACGTCCGGTGATGACCACGTCGGCGCCGGCGTCCAGGGCTGCCCGTACCGCATCCGCTCCGAGGTAGGCGTGAGCCGAGATCAGCCGGCCGTGATCGGCCAGGGGCCGTCCGTCCTCCTGAGCGGGCAGACGGGGATCGAGAGCGTCTGTCACCTCGTCGCCGGTCACCACGGCGAAGGCCAGGTCGAGCTCGAGCCGACGGGCCAGTCGGGCGGCGGCCCTGCCCGCCGCGGCGGGATCGGCCGCACCGAGGTTCGTCACCACCTTCGTGCCGCGTTCGGCGACCGCGGGCAGCAGCGGGGCCAGGCGGCGCTCCAGAAACGGGTCGTAACCGCCCAGTGGATCGCTGAGGTGGCGAAGCGCGCCGGCCGCCATCGTCCGCTCGGCAAGGCATTCGAGCACCAGGTAATCCAAGTCACCGCGGTCCAGCAGGTCGGCTGCCGGCTCGAACCGGTCACCGGAGAATCCGGCTCCACAGGCGATCCGCGTCGCGGCGATCGCCCGGTCCGCCATAGTCATGTCATCCACCTCCCTCGAGTCCGGCGCAGGAACTTCCAGTCGTCCCTGGCCCGCTTCGCTCACGCTAGGGTGGACACTTGGCATCGAGAAGACATTGATCCCGCATAAACCTATGCTTTGAAGGCATGGATATCTCGTTGTCCCAGATGGCTGTCATCGATGCTGTCGCCCGGCACCGCTCCTTCAGCCGGGCTGCACGCGAGCTGCACATCGGTCAGCCAGTGGTGTCGCGGACGGTGGCGTTGGTGGAGCGCGTACTGAACGCCACGCTGTTCACCCGCACCACCCGGGCGGTCGAGCTCACCGACGCCGGCCATGCCTACCTCACGGTCGCCCGCGCTGTCCTGGCGGCCGCGGAGCGCGGGCAGAGGCAGTGGAACGGCTATCTGACAGGTGAGAACGGTGAGGTCGCCATCGCCGCGCTTCCCTCCGTGGCGGCCACCGTGCTGCCCGCCGCCGTGCGGGGGTTCACCCGCGGGCACCCCGGCCGCTCGGTGACGGTCTTCGACATGCCGGCCGCGGAGGGTGTGACCATGCTGGAGACCGGCAAGGCCGACCTGGCGGTCTGCGACGCCGAAGAGGCATCACGGCTCACCGGTCCTTATGACGTCGAGGTGCTCGCCACCGACTCCCTGGTCGCCGTCATGCCGCCGGACAGCCGCCTGACTGCCCTGCGCGAGGTCACCTGGGCCGAGCTGAGCCGTGAACCATTCGTCGCACTGCAGCCTGGAACCGGTGTCCGAGTGCTGACGGACTTCGGATTTGCTTCTGCCGGCACACCTCCACGTGCGCTGGTGACAGCACGAGGCGTAGCGACCGTGGCCGGGCTGGTGGCAGCAGGCATCGGAGTCAGCGCGATGCCACAGGCCGTGCTGCCACTCCTCGGCTTCCAGGAAGTGACGGTCCGCCCCTTGACGGAGCCCGCGGTCACCAGACAGATCTGCCTGCTCGGGCGCAACCCGCTGCCACCGGCAGCGCAGGCTTTCCGCCGGGCCGTCGCCGAGGCATTCGCGCAGCGACCCTCCCCTGTCGATCTCGGACTCACCCGCACAGACGGCACCCGGACGATCAACCCCGCTCCTGCACAGACCAAGGGGTCGCCCGGCCCACGGCCGGACGACCCCTCACCGAGATCTTCATGAGCCTTCTAGGAGCAGCCGGGTACGGTGCTCGGGCTGCCACAGTTGTCGGGCTGGTTACCGGTGATGCGGCTGGCGATCAGCGTCACCGTGCCGCTGGCGTTGAAGACGCCGCCGCCGGCCGCGCCCGTTCCCAGGGCCCGGTTGCCGGTCACCTGGCTGCTCGTGAGAACCACCCTGCCGGAGGCCGTGTTGAAGATGCCGCCGCCCCGGGAGTTCGTGCCGTTGACGGTGTTGCCGTTGACCGGGCTGCTGGTGATCCGGACCGTACCGACGGTGTTGAAGATGCCGCCGCCCTGGGCGTTGGTACCGGTGGTGGTGTTGCCCGTGACCCCGCTCGCGTTCACCGTCATCGTTCCGGCCACCGCGATGCCGCCGCCCTGCGGAGTGGTACCGGTGACGTCGTTGCCGGTGACCGGGGTGACGTTCACCGTCACCGTCGTGCCTACGGCGGCGGCGATCCCGCCACCCAGGACGGTCGCGTGGTTGCCGGTGATCCTGCTCGCGTTGAAGGCCGCCGTGCCGGAACCTCCGAACGGGCTGACGAACACGCCCCCGCCGGCATTATTCGCCCGGTTGCCGGAGAGCGTGCTGGTGTTGACGCTCACCGCGCCGTTGTCGTTGTCGATGGCCCCGCCGAAGGTGTCGGCGGTGTTGCCGGTGAGTCTGCTGCTGTTCAGCGTCACCGCCGAACCTGGGCCCGCGAGCCAGATGGCGCCGCCCCGGCCGTTGCCAAGGCCGCCGGACGCGTGACCGTTGCTGAGGGTCAGGATGTTCAGAGTGAGGTTTCCATGGGGGCCGTTGATTTCGAAGAAACGGAAATTGGCGGCGGTTGCGGCTCGGGTGATGGTGTCGCCGTTTCCGTTGATCGTGACGTTGTTCGTGATGACCGGCAGTCCGTTGTCGTCATTGGGCGGTGTGGCATCGGTGAGGGTGTAGGTGCAGCCGGCCTTGAGGTTGACCGTGCCGCCCACTGCGGCGACAGCGCCGATCGCGCTTTGCAGGTCGCTCTCGCTGCAACTGGGCACGTTCACGACCAGTGCCAGGCTGGGGGGATGAGGGGTTCCGCCTGCCTCGGCGGAGGGAGCGCCGGCCACCGGGCCGGCGGGCGCATTGGGCGACTGCGACACGCCGAGCAGGTCAGGCCCGGGTGGGGCGCCTTGTGCGACAGCGGACGGCGTGACTACGCCAAAAGGGGCGAGGGTGACTCCCATGAGAATGGGGATGGCACGAGAGATGCTCGGACGCATCAGGGCTCCTTCGGGCGGGGCGCGAATGTCGTTCGCGTAAGTGTTACCGGAATATAAGCGGAAGTAATTCATGTCGGATCAATCGACGAGATGGCAACACGTTCAGCCGCTATCACAATTCAACCGAGAGGCCCGCACCCGAACGGTCGCGAGTGGCACCCCGCACGCGCACTCATCGGACGGCCGGTTCCCTGCCGACACCATTCGGTGGCGCTGAGCGCGATGGGCCGGGGAAACCCCGTGGTCAATCAGGTCCGACCGTGCAGACCCGCAGAGG
Organism: Streptomyces shenzhenensis; assembly: GCF_021462265.1. Taxonomy (GTDB): domain Bacteria; phylum Actinomycetota; class Actinomycetes; order Streptomycetales; family Streptomycetaceae; genus Streptomyces; species Streptomyces shenzhenensis. The sequence goes on from NZ_JAJONF010000002.1 coordinate 44,657, forward strand.
GGATTTCCGCCGGGCGGAGTCGTCCCGGCTTGGAGGCGTCAGGTGCGCTGGAGATCGGGTATCCGGTCCAGGAACGGGACCAGGGAAGCGAACCGTGACGCCGTGTCGGATCGAGAGGTGTCTTGCGCGCCCGTGACACCCGAACCGGGGGGCGGGCGCCGGACGAGACCGGTGGAGATCCTGCTCCGGCCGGCCGGCTCGCCCTGCATCGCTGGTGAACGTCAACCACTGCGAGCAGGGCAAGCCGGGCGCGATTTCGAGATCCTCAGGACGCTCCTACTCGGTGTGCGGCAGACCCGCGGGCAGCTCGTCCGTGACGCGCTGCTGGGGGATCACCACGGCCCCCTGCTGGAGCGCCACCGTGCGGGCCGGGGCCGGAATGCGGATGCCCTCCTCGCGGTAGCGGCGGTGCAGGCGCTTGATGAACTCGTGCTTGATCCGGAACTGGTCGCTGAACTCGCCGACGCCCAGGATCACCGTGAAGCCGATCCGTGAGTCCCCGAAGGTGTGGAAGCGGATCGCGGGCTCGTGGTCCGGGACCGCCCCCGTGATCTCGGACATGGTCTCGGCGATGACCTCGTGCGTGACCCGCTCGACCTGGTCCAGGTCGCTGTCGTAGCCCACACCCACCTGCACCAGGACCGTCAACTGCTGCTCGGGACGCGTGTAGTTGGTCATGTTGGTCTTCGCCAGCTGCCCGTTGGGGATGACCACCAGGTTGTTGGAGAGCTGGCGGACTGTCGTCTGGCGCCAGTTGATGTCCACGACGTACCCCTCCTCGCCGCTGCTCAGCTGGATGTAGTCGCCCGGCTGGACGGTCTTGGAAGCGAGGATGTGGACGCCCGCGAAGAGGTTGGCCAGGGTGTCCTGGAGGGCGAGCGCGACCGCGAGACCGCCCACCCCCAGGGCGGTGAGCAGGGGCGCTATGGAGATGCCCAGCGTCTGGAGCATGACCAGGAAGCCGATCGCCAGCACCAGCACCCGGGTGATGTTCACGAAGATCGTCGCCGAACCGGCCACGCCGGAGCGGGACTGGGTGACCGACCGCACCAGCCCGGCGATCACCCGCGCCGCCGACACCGTCACGGCGAAGATGAGCAGCACCTTGAGGCACTGGTTGGTGTGGTGCTGAACCGTCTTGGTCAACGGCAGCACCGCCGCCGCGGCCGCCGCGCCGCCCGCGAGCGCCGCCCACGGGATCACCGTGCGCAGCGCGTCGACGATGACGTCGTCACCGCTCCAGCGCGTCCGCTTCGCGTGTCCGGCCAGCCAGCGCAGCATGCCACGGGACAGAAAGGCCAGCAACAGGCCCGCCGCGAGGGCGATCCCGGCCAGGACCAGGTCATCGACGGTGAGCGCTCGGTTCACCGGTTACCTCCCATTCGGTTGTGCAACCGCTCATCCTGCCGTATTCGCGCGGAGGTTCGTGCCGGTCGCACCCGTGTGCGCTTGTGCTGCCCCTCACCACTGGGGCAGGCTGTCGCGCAGTGATCGTCAGGGAGGCTCGATGACAGGTCCGGTGCTCGCAGTCGACCAGGGCACGTCCGGCACGAAGGCCCTGGTGATCTGTCCCGAACGGGGCGTCATCGGCACCGGATTCGCCGCGGTAGGGCCCCGGCAGCTGCCCGGCGGCCGGGTCGAGACCGACCCCGTCGAGCTGTACGACTCGGTGCTCGTCGCCGGCCGCCGGGCGCTCGCCGAGGCCGGCGAACCGGTGACCGCGCTGGGCCTGGCCAACCAGGGCGGGACCGTCCTCGCCTGGGATCCCGGCACCGGGCGTCCGCTCACCGGCGCCATCGTTCACCAGGACCGCCGGGCCGAGCCGGTCTGCACCGAACTCGCCGCGCACGCCGAGGAGTTACGCGCTCTCACCGGCCTTCCGCCCGACCCCCGCGGGGCCGCGCCCAAGATGGCGTGGATCCGCCGCCACCTCACCACCGAGGGCGTCGTCACCACCACCGACGCCTGGCTGGTCCACCGGCTCACCGGTGCCTTCGTCACCGACGCCGCCACCGCCGGCCGCACCCATCTCCTCGACCTGGACCGGGTGCGGTGGTCGGCCCGCGCCCTCGACCTGTACGGGCTGGCCGCCGAACACCTCCCCGAGATCGTCGACAACGCTCAACTCGTGGGCAGCACAAGGGAGTTCGGGGACAAGATCCCGCTCACCGGTCTCGCCGCGGACCAGCAGGCCGCCCTCCTCGCCCAGCGCATCACCGGTCCCGGCGCCGCCAAGTGCACCTACGGCACCGGGGCCCTCCTGCTCGCGCACACCGGTGACACACCCCGCCGCAGTACCTCCGGACTGGTCAGCTGTGTCGCCTGGCGCTTCGCCGGAGAGCCCGGTTACTGCCTGGACGGCCAGGTCCACACCGTCGCCTCCGCCGTCCGCTGGCTCACCGGCCTCGGCGTGATCTCGGGCGCCGCCGACCTGGACCGGGTGGGCGGCGCCGTCCCGGACACCGGCGGGGTCACCTTCGTGCCCGCGCTGGCCGGCCTCGCCGCCCCCTGGTGGCGCGGCGAGTTGCGCGGCTCGCTCACCGGGCTCGGCCTCGACACCGGCCCCGGGCACCTGGTGCGGGCCCTGTGCGAGGGCCTTGCCGCGCAGGTGGTGGAACTCGCCGAGGCCGCCGGGACCGACCTCGGCACCCCGCTGACCGCCCTTCGCGTCGACGGCCCCCTGACCCGGTCGGCCCTGCTCATGCAGACCCAGGCCGACCTGCTGCAACGCCCCGTCGAGGTGTCCACGCTGCCCGACGCCACCGCGCTCGGCGTGGGCGCGCTGGCCCACCTCGGCAGCGACCCCCTGGACTTCCTGCCGGACGGCAGGCCCGTCGCCGTCTACGAGCCGCGCATCTCCGCCGCCGAGGCCGCCGACCGCCTCGGGGTCTTCCGCGCCGCCGTCGCCACCCTGCTCGACGGACCGGTGGCCGGAGCCGGATCGGGAGCGCCCCGGTGACGGTCACCGCCGCGGGATCCCTGCCCGGCGCCCGTACGACATGACGGTCCTCGGCGCCGGGGCCGACCGGGGCACCGGACTCGGCGGCGCGGGCGACCAGGGCCTGTTGCGAAGGTGCGTTCTCGCCCGAAGAGCGGCCGCGCGGCGTCCGGTGCATGCTCTGGTGTCCCCCCGGCCGAAGGCTGGGGGAGTGCCGTCCGGAAGCCCTCGTACCGGGCGTACCCGGGCTTTCGGGCGGTGCGGCGAGAGGGTGTGCCGGGCGTCGCGCGGCAGACGGCACTTTGGCAACAGGCGCCAGGGGCCGCCGGGCCGCCGGGCCGCCAGGCGGGAGTCGCCGGGCAGGCGGGGCTGCTCAGTCGCCCGGGAAGGAGCCGTGCCGGCCCGCCCCCGCCGTGAACCGCGCCGCGCCTTCCAGACCCTCTGCCAGCACGCCCATGCCGTGCCGGATCTCGGCGGCCATCGCCGCCGGTTCGGCCAGCCCCTCCTGGTCCAGTACCGAGGCGCGGTCGCTGCGCAGGCAGGCCTGCGGGAAACCCGCGATCGACGCGGCCAGTTCCTCGGCCGCCTCGCGGGAGCGGCCGGCGGGGACGATCCGGTTGGCCAGGCCCATCTCGTAGGCCTCCGGGGCCGGGACCGGGCGGCCGGTGAGGATCAGGTCCATCGCCCGGCCGGCGCCGATCAGCCGGGGGAGCCGTACCGTGCCGCCGTCGATCAGCGGCACGCCCCAGCGGCGGCAGAAGACGCCGAACACGGCGTCCTCCTCGGCGACCCGCAGATCGCACCACAGGGCCAGCTCCAGGCCCCCGGCCACGGCGTGCCCGGCGATCGCCGCGATCACCGGTTTGGACAGGCGCAGGCGGGTCGGGCCCATCGGGCCGTCGCCGACCGCCGCCACCCGGTTGCCGCGCTCGCCGCCCATCGCCTTGAGGTCCGCGCCCGCGCAGAACGTGCCGCCCGCACCCCACAGCACCGCCACCCGCGCCTCGTCGTCCGCCTCGAACTCGCGGAAGGCGGCGACCAGTTCGGCCGCGGTCGGCCCGTCCACCGCGTTGCGCGCCTCGGGCCGGGACAGGACGACCGTGGTGACAGGTCCCTTGCGTTCCAGGCGGACCGGCATGTGTTTCCCTCCGTCGGAAGGTCACCCGGCGTCAGATGACCTTGAGCCGTACCAGCGCTCCCAGTGTCAGCGCTCCCGGCAGCAACGGCACCCACACGGTGATGATCCGGTACGCCAGGACCACGGCCGTGGCCACCGCCACCGGGCCCCCGGCCGCCACCAGCGCCACGATCAGCGCCGCCTCCACCGAGCCCAGGCCGCCCGGCGTGGGGATCAGGGCGACGGCGACCGTGGCCGCCAGGTACGCCAGCGCCATGTGCGCGGGCGGCACGCCGAGGCCGAGCGCCTGTCCCACCGCCACCAGACCGGCCGCCTGGAGGGCGGGGAAGGCGAGCGAGCCGCCCCACAGCGCGAGCGCCCGGGACGGACGCGTGTGCACCGAGCGGGCCTCGCCCAGCGCGGCGCGCACGAAGCGGAGCACCGGCTCGCGCACTCGCCGTACCAGGAAGAGCGCGGCCAGTACCACCGCCACCAGCGTGCCGGCGACGGCCAGGACCGGACCCACGTCCCCGTCCGGGAGCAGGCCGTCGAGCCGCAGCGCGTCCGGGAAGGCGACGAAGAACACGGTCATCAGGCCCACCCGGGCGATCGACTCGGCGAGCAGATACAGGGCCAGCGCGGCCGAGGAGGTGGCGAGCGGCACCCCGCACACGGTCATGAACCGGAGGTTGACCGCGCCCGAGCCGAGACCCGTGGGCAGCAGATGGTTGGCAGAGCCCGCCGCGAGCTGGGTGGCCAGCAGCCGCCAGCGGGGCAGCGGCTGGACGACGGCGCCCTGCCGGGTGAAGGCGGCGGCCACCCAGGTCAGGCAGGTGGCGCCGCCGGCCGCCAGCAGCCAGGGCCAGGAGGCGTCGCGCAGGTGGCCGAAGCCCTCGACCAGGACCGGCCAGTGCCGCACCGCGATGACCGCGACCAGCACGAGCGGGATCAGGGTGAGGAGGTGCCGCACCGGGATGCGGCGGACGAGCCCGGGGAGACGGCTCTCACGGAAGTCGGGGATTCTTGCCGCTGTCACACCGGGAGAGGTTCTCCGGGCCGCCCCAACGGCGGATGGCGGAAGAGGAAAAACCGGATGACGGCCGCGAAGCGGGTGAGGGCGCGTGGGGTCCTTCGTGCGAGGGGACGGCGGACCGGCATTGACCTCAACGAGGCTTGAGGTCGTACGTTCTTCCGCATGAGTATGGAGACCACCGCCTGGATGCAGCTGCACAGCGTGATGACCGCCCAGCAGGAGCGGCGCCCGTTCGAACGGGCCACACTGCGCCGCATCGCCGCCTTCGCCCGCCCACACCGGGCCGGGATAGTACGTTTCGTCCTGCTCGGGGTGGTGACCGCCCTGCTCGCCGTCGCCACCCCGGTGCTCGCCGGCCATGTCGTCGACGCGATCGTGTCGGGGCACGACACCGGCGCGGTCGTACGGCTGTCGCTGCTGATCGCGCTGGTCGCGGTCGTGGAGGCGGCGCTCGGGGTGCTCGGGCGGCGGCTCTCGTCGACGCTCGGGGAGGGACTCATCCTCGACCTGCGCACGGCTGTGTTCGATCATGTGCAGCGCATGCCTGTCGCGTTCTTCACACGTACTCGTACGGGAGCGCTGGTCAGTCGTCTCAACAACGACGTGATCGGCGCCCAGCGGGCCTTCGCCGGCACCCTCTCCGGCGTGGTCAGCAACCTGGTCACGCTGGTGCTCACGCTCGTGGTGATGCTCACCCTGTCCTGGCAGATCACCCTGCTCGCGCTGGTGCTGCTGCCACTGTTCGTGGTGCCCGCCCGCCGGATGGGCGGCCGGATGGCCCGTATGCAGCGTGAGGCGGCCGCCCTCAACGCGGACATGGGCACCCGCATGACCGAGCGGTTCTCCGCTCCCGGCGCCACCCTGATCAAACTCTTCGGCCGACCGGAGGAGGAGTCCGCCGAGTTCACCGCCCGGGCCGCCCGGGTCCGCGACATCGGCGTGCGCACCGCCACCACCCAGTCGGTGTTCATGACCGCGCTGACCCTGGTCTCCTCGCTCGCGCTCGCCCTGGTGTACGGCCTCGGCGGCTGGTTCGCGCTGCGCGGCACCCTGGAGCCGGGCGCCGTGGTCTCCCTCGCCCTGCTGCTGACCCGCCTCTACGCCCCGCTCACCGCGCTCGCCGGGGCCCGCGTCGAGGTGATGAGCGCGCTGGTCAGCTTCGAGCGGGTCTTCGAAGTGCTCGACCTCAAGCCCCTGATCGAGGAGAAGCCGGACGCCCGCGAGGTCCCCGAGGGCCCGGTGGCCGTCGAGTTCGAGGACGTCCGCTTCGCCTACCCGGCCGCCGATCAGGTCTCCCTCGCCTCGCTCGAAGAGGTCGCGGTTCTCGACACCCGCGCCGGCAGCGAGGTCCTGCACGGCATCTCCTTCCGCGCGGAACCCGGCCAGACCGTCGCCCTCGTCGGCTCCTCCGGGGCCGGCAAATCCACCATCGCCCAGTTGCTGCCGCGCCTGTACGACGTCGACGAGGGCGCCGTCCGCATCGGCGGCGTCGACGTCCGCGACCTGACCGCGGGCTCCGTGCGTGCCACCCTCGGCATGGTCACCCAGGACGGCCATCTCTTCCACGACACCGTCCGCGCCAACCTGCTGCTCGCCCGGCCCGCGGCCACCGACGAGGAGCTGTGGGACGCCCTCGGCCGGGCCCGGCTGGACGAGGTCGTACGGTCGCTGCCCGACGGCCTGGACACGGTGGTCGGCGAACGCGGCTACCGGTTCTCCGGCGGCGAACGGCAGCGGATGACCATCGCCCGGCTGTTGCTGGCCCGCCAGCGCGTGGTGATCCTCGACGAGGCCACCGCCCATCTCGACAACACCTCGGAGGCGGCCGTCCAGGAGGCCCTGACCGAGGCGCTGGAGGGGCGTACGGCCGTCGTCATCGCCCACCGGTTGTCCACGATCCGGGCCGCCGACCAGATCCTGGTGGTCGAGGCGGGGCGGATCGTGGAGCGCGGCACCCACGAGACGCTGCTGGCGGCGGAGGGGCGGTACGCGGAGCTGTACCGGACGCAGTTCGCCGAGGTGCCGTCGGTGTGAGACCGGCCCAGGTGCCGCCGGGGTGAGACTCGCCGAGGAGCCGCCGGTGTGAGCCGCGCGGCCCTCGCCCGGGGGCCGCGGGCCGTTTCCGTCGGTGGGTCCGATGTGGCGGGTGGCACGCGCGCGGCGGCGGCCGCACATCGACGCGGCCCGCGCCTCTTTGGCGCGCGACCTCTTGACGCGACTGGTCCGGACCTTTAGTTTCACGCCTTAAACAAAGCCTCACGGATGTGCTCGACGCCCGGTGACCGCACGGGAGTCGACCGCATCCGTGTCGCATCCCCCCGCGTGAAAGGCCACCCCCACAATGGCCAGACCTCTCCCTACGGCTGTCTCCCTGGCCGCGCTGACGCTCGCCGCAGGCCTGCTCACCGCCTTCCCCGCACAGGCCGCCACCGGCACCATCACCGGCCTCGCCGGCAAGTGCCTCGACGTCGCCGGCGCCAACTCCGCCGACGGCACGGCCGTCCAGCTCTACGACTGCAACGGCACCGCCGCCCAGCAGTGGACGGTCGGCAGCGACGGCACCATCCGAGCCCTCGGCAAGTGCCTTGACGTGACCGGCAATTCGGCCGCCGACGGCGCCAAGCTGCAATTGTGGACGTGTACCGGCGGCGCCAACCAGCAGTGGACCGTGTCGTCCGCGCACGACATCGTCAATCCCCAGGCGGACAAGTGCATGGACGTCACCGACAACAACTCCGCCAACGGCACCCGGATCCAGATCTGGAGCTGCGGCGGCGGCGCCAACCAGAAGTGGACCGCGCCCGCGGCCGACGGCGGCACCACCCCGTCCTCACCGATGGCCGTGGCACCCTACCTCTACAACGGCTGGGGCGACCCGCCGAGCCCGGCCACGATCACCGGCGCGACCGGCGTGAAGTACTACACGCTCGCCTTCGTGCTCAGCAACGGCTACTGCAACCCGCAGTGGGACGGCAGCCGGGCACTGACCGGCGGCGTCGACCAGCAGACGATCAACACCGTGCGTGCGGGCGGCGGTGACGTGATCCCGTCCTTCGGCGGCTACAGCGGCAACAAACTGGAGAGCTCCTGCTCCAGCGCGAGCGAGCTGGCGGCGGCCTACCAGAAGGTGATCAACGCCTACGGCGGCCTCAAGGCCATCGACATCGACCTGGAGGCCGACGCCTACAGCAACGGGACCGTGCAGCAGCGGGTCGTGGACGCGCTGAAGGCGGTGAAGGCCGCCAACTCCGGCCTGAAGGTGTACATCACCATCGGCACCGGGCAGAGCGGCCCCGACACCAGCCTGATCAACCGGGCCGCGTCCTCCGGGCTGAGCGTCGACGCCTGGGCGATCATGCCGTTCGACTTCGGCGGCGCGGGCCAGAACATGGGGAACCTGACGGTGCAGGCGGCCGAGGGCCTCAAGAACGCGCTGAAGTCCGCGTACGGCTACAGCGACGACACCGCCTACCGGGACATGGGCATCTCGTCCATGAACGGCGTCACCGACGACAACGAGACCGTCACGGTGGCCGACTTCCGCACCATTCTCGCCTACGCCCAGCAGCACCACCTGGCCCGGCTCACCTTCTGGTCCGCCAACCGGGACCGGCCCTGCACCGGCGGCTCCGCCGACAGCTGCTCCGGCGTGAGCCAGTCCGACTGGGACTACACGCGCGTCTTCGCCGGATACACCGGCTGACCCCCGACACCTCGGACTAGGAGATCCAGTGCTTCGCCTTCCCCGGCGCCGCAGACCGACGACCGCCGCAGTGCTGGCCGTTCTCGGGGCCTCCCTGCTGACCGCCGCCCCGTCCGCGCACGCGGCCACCACCGCGCTGCCCACCGGCTTCGCCACCCTCACCGACGCCGCCAGCGGCAAGTGCCTGGACGCCAGGTCCGCCGCCACCGCGAACGGCACCGCCGTCCAGCAGTACACCTGCAACAACACCACCGCCCAGCAGTGGAGTCTCACCGCCACCAGCGACGGCTACGTCCGGATCAACAACGCCAACAACACCGACCAGGTGGTCGACGTCACCGACGTCTCCACCGCCGACAACGCCCCGGCCCAGCTGTGGGCGTACGGCGGCGGGGCCAACCAGCAGTGGCTGCCGGTCGACGAGGGCGGCGGCGCCTACCACTTCGTCAACCGCAACAGCGGCAAGTGCCTCGACGACCCGGCCGCCTCGACCGCGGACAGCGTGCAGCTGGTCCAGTACACCTGCAACGGCACCGCGGCCCAGCGTTTCCAGGTCGCCTCCGTCACGCCGCCGTCGTCCGGCGACCCCGACCTCGGACCGAACGTGGTCGTCTTCGACCCGTCGATGTCGGCGTCGGCCATCCAGAGCCGCCTCGACTCGATCTTCCAGCAGCAGGAGACGAACCAGTTCGGCTCCCAGCGCTACGCCGTGATGTTCAAGCCGGGCACCTACAGCGCGGACGTCAACGTCGGCTTCTACACCCAGGTGCTGGGCCTCGGCCTGACCCCGGACGCGGTCAACATCAACGGCGCGGTGCACGCCGAGGCCGACTGGTTCCAGGGCAACGCCACCCAGAACTTCTGGCGGGGCGCGGAGAACCTCTCCGTCACCCCGACCGGCGGCTCGGACCGCTGGGCGGTCTCGCAGGCCTCCGCCTACCGCCGGATGCACCTGCGCGGCAACCTCGCCCTGGACGACGGCGGCTGGTCCAGCGGCGGCCTGATCGCCGACAGCAAGATCGACGGCCAGGTCAACTCCGGCAGCCAGCAGCAGTGGCTGACCCGCAACTCGCAGCTCGGCAGCTGGACCGGTGCCAACTGGAACATGGTCTTCGTCGGCAGCCAGGGCGTCCCGGGCACCAGCTTCCCCAACCCGCCCGACACCACGGTCGCCCAGAGCCCGGTCGTCCGGGAGAAGCCCTTCCTGTACGTCGACAGCGCCGGCGCCTACCAGGTCTTCGTGCCGTCGACACGCTCCAACTCCACCGGCACCAGTTGGAGTTCGGGCACGCCGTCGGGCACCTCGCTCTCCCTGGACAGCTTCTACGTGGTGAAGCCGGGCGCCACCGCCTCGCAGATCAACGCGGCCCTGACGGCGGGCAAGAACCTCCTGGTCACCCCGGGTGTCTACCACCTCGACCAGACCCTGCAGATCAACCGCGCCGACACCGTCGTCCTCGGCCTCGGCCTCGCCACCTTCGTCCCGGACAACGGCATCACCGCGATGAAGGTCGCCGACGTCGACGGCGTCAACATCGCGGGCCTGCTCTTCGACGCCGGCACCACCAACTCCGCCACCCTGGTGGAGGTCGGCCCGAGCGGTTCCTCCGCCGCGCACGCGAGCGACCCCACCTCGCTGCACGACGTGTACTTCCGCGTCGGCGGCGCGGGCGTCGGCAAGGCCACCACGAGCCTGGTCGTCAACAGCGACAACGTCATCGGCGACCACATGTGGATCTGGCGCGCCGACCACGGCAGCGGAGTCGGCTGGACCACCAACACTGCCGACACCGGACTGGTCGTGGGCGGCGACGACGTCACCATGTACGGCCTGTTCGTCGAGCACTTCCAGAAGTACCAGACCATCTGGAACGGCAACGGCGGCCGGACGTACTTCTACCAGAACGAGATGCCGTACGACCCGCCGAACCAGTCGTCCTGGACGAACGGCTCGACCAAGGGCTACGCGGCCTACAAGGTCGCCGACTCGGTCACCAGCCACCAGGCGTACGGTCTCGGCAGCTACTGCTACTTCAGCGGCAATCCGAGCGTCGTCGCCGATCACGCCATCGAGGCACCGGCCACCTCGGGCGTCAGGTTCACCAGCATGGTGACGGTCTCCCTGGGCGGCACCGGCACCATCACGCACGTCATCAACAACAGCGGAGGACCCTCGAACTCGTCCACCAACGTGGCGGACCTCGCCTCGTACCCGTGACAGACAGGCCCCGGCCTCGGCGCGGGTGACCCGGCGGACACGCCGGGTCACCCGCGGCCGTCCGCGCCCACCGCACGTGTGGGACGGCGTGAGCTGGATACCCGGACTGAACGGCAGCACGGCCCGTCCGGAAGTCAGGCACGCCATGGGCAGCGAGATCCAGCGCTCCGAAACCACCCTCCGGGTCAACGGCAAACCGCACACCCTGCTCCTCGACCACCGGCGGGTCCTCCTCGACGTGCTCCGCGAGGACCTCGGCCTGACCGGCGCCAAGAAGGGCTGCGACCACGGCCAGTGCGGTGCCTGCACCGTGCTGGCCGACGGCCGCCGGGTGAACAGCTGTCTGCTGCTGGCCGTCGCCCTCGACGGCAGCGAGATCACCACGATCGAGGGCCTGTCCGCGGACGGCGAGGGCCCCCACCCGCTGCAACGGGCCTTCCTCGACCGGGACGCCTTCCAGTGCGGCTACTGCACCCCCGGCCAGATCTGCTCCGCCGTCGGCGCGCTCGCCGAGGCCGCCGCCGGACATCCCTCCCAGGTCACCGACCCCGCCGCCCCCGCGGGCCGGCCCGTCGCGCTGGACCGGACCGAGATCCGCGAGCGGCTGAGCGGCAACCTGTGCCGGTGCGGGGCCTACCCCCGTATCGTCGAGGCGGTCGAGGACGTGATCCCGTGAGGTCCTTCGACTACGTCCGCGCCCGTACCCCCGAGGAGGCCGTCGAGGCCTTCGCCGCCCGCCCCGGCGCCCGCTACCTGGCCGGCGGCACCAACCTCGTCGATCTCATGAAGCTCGGCGTCGAACGGCCCACCGCGCTGATCGACGTCAGCCGGCTGCCGCTGGACCGGCTGGAAAAGCTGCCCGACGGCGGCCTGCGTGTCGGCGCCACCGTCCGCAACAGCGACCTCGCCGCCCACCCCCTGGTCCGCGACCGCTACCCCGTGCTGTCCCAGGCCCTGCTCGCCGGCGCCTCCGGTCAGCTCCGCAACGTCGCGACGACCGGCGGCAACCTCCTCCAGCGCACCCGCTGCGGCTACTTCCAGGACCCCGGCAAGCCCTGCAACAAACGCGAGCCCGGCAGCGGCTGCGGCGCCCTGAAGGGCGTCCACCGTGACCACGCGGTCCTCGGCCACTCACCGCACTGCGTCGCCACCCACCCCTCCGACATGGCCGTGGCCCTCACCGCCCTCGACGCCCGCGTCGAGCTCTACGGCCCCGAAGGCGCCCGCACCGTGGACCTGACCGACTTCCACCGGCTGCCCGAGAACCATCCCGAACGGGACACCGAGCTGCGCCCCGGCGAGCTGATCACCGGGGTGCTGCTGCCCGCCGCCCTGGCCGGCGCGCCCTCCGCCTACCGCAAGGCCCGCGACCGGGCGTCGTACGCCTTCGCGCTCGCCTCCGCCGCCGTCGTGCTGCGCGTCGCCGACGGCATGGTCACCCAGGTCGGCCTGGCCTTCGGCGGGCTCGCGCACCGCCCCTGGCGGGCCCGGGTCGCGGAGGCGGCCGTGCTGGGCGAGGCGGCCACGCCGGCGGTCTTCGCCGGCGCCGTCGACCTGGAACTCGCCGCCGCCCGCCCACTGCCGGACAACGCCTACAAGGTGCCCCTCGCCCGCAACCTCGCCCTGGACGTGCTGACCCGGCTCGCCCCGGCCCCCGCCTCGCTGTGACCCGGAGGTTCCCATGGCCCGCACCGCCGCCCTCGGCGCCCCGGCCGAGCGCCGGGAGGGGCTCGAGAAGGTCACCGGCACCGCCCGCTACGCCGCCGAGCACCCGTTGCCCGGCCGCGTCCACGCCCGAGCCGTGCCCGCCTGTGTGGCCCGCGGCCGGATCACCGGCATGGACACCGGTCCGGCCCGCGCCGTCCCCGGCGTCCTCACCGTCCTCACCCACGAGAACGCCCCCCGCCTCGCCGAGCCCGAGGACGCCACCCTCGCCCTGCTCCAGGACTCCGAGGTGCCGCACCGGGGCTGGTGCGTCGCCCTGGTCGTCGCCGAGACCCCGGAGGCGGCCCGCGCCGCGGCCGCCGCCGTACGGATCACCTACGACACCGCCGACCACGACGTCGTCCTCACCCCGGGGCACCCCAGTACCCACGAGCCCGAGGAGGCCAACGGCGGCCAGCCCACCCGCTGCCGGCGCGGTGACCCGGAGTCCGCCTTCGCCGCGGCCCCGGTCCGCGTGGACGTCACCTACCGCACCCCGCCCCTGCACAACCACCCGATGGAACCCCATGCCAGCACCGCCCACTGGGACCGCGGCCGGCTCACGGTGCACACCTCCAGCCAGGGCACCGGCGACGTCCGCAGGGTGCTCGCCGGGCTGTTCGCCCTGCCCGTCGACCGGATCACCGTGCGTGCCGAACACGTCGGCGGCGGCTTCGGGTCCAAGGGCTCCCCACGCCCGGACGTGGTCCTCGCGGCCATGGCGGCCCGGTACACCGGCCGGCCGGTCACCCTCGCCTACCCGCGCCGCCACCTGCCGACTGTCGTCGGCCACCGCGCCCCCACCCTCAGCCGGCTGCGGCTCGGCGCGACGGCGGACGGCCGGCTCACCGCCCTCCTGCACGACGTGACCACCCACACCTCGCCCGTCCGGTCGTTCGTGGAGGTGGCGGGCACGACCTCCGGAGTCATGTACGCCACCCCGAACCTGTCCTTCGTGCACCATGTCGTCCCGCTCGACGTGCCCAGCCCCTCCTGGATGCGCGCGCCCGGCGAGGCGACCGGCATGTACGCCCTGGAGTCGGCGATGGACGAGCTGGCCGGCGAACTCGGCATGGACCCCGTCGAGTTGCGGATCCGAAACGAACCCGACCGGGAACCGGCCGGCGGGCTGCCCTTCAGCAGCAGGCACCTCGTGGAGTGCCTGCGCGAGGGCGCCCGCCGGTTCGGGTGGCCCCGCGGGGCGCGGCGCGCCGAGGGCCCGCTGCTGATCGGCACCGGGGTGGCCGCCGCCACCTACCCGGTCATGGTCTCCCCGTGCACGGCGACCGCCGAGGCACGGCCGGACGGCACCTACCTGATCCGGGTGAACGCCTCCGACATCGGCACCGGCGCCCGTACCGTGCTCGCCCAGATCGCCGCCGACGCGCTCGGCACACCCCTGGACCGGGTCCGCACCGAGATCGGCGACAGCGACCTGCCCGAGGCACCGGTGGCGGGCGGTTCCTCCGGGACCGCCTCCTGGGGCTGGGCGGTGCACGAGGCCTGCGCCCGGCTGCTGGACCGGCTCGCCGGCCACACCGGCCCGCTGCCCGAGCGGGGGATCGGTGTCCGCGCGGACACCAGCGGGCGGGCCGACGCCGGCAGCACCCACGCGCGCCACGCGTTCGGCGCCCACTTTGCCGAGGTGGCCGTCGACACCGTCACCGGCGAGGTCCGGGTGCGCCGGCTGCTCGGCGTCTACGCGGCCGGACACATCCTGAACTCCCGTACCGCCCGCTCCCAGTTCGTCGGCGGCATGACGATGGGCCTGGGCATGGCCCTGACCGAGGGCAGCACGGTGGACGCGGCGTTCGGCGACTTCGCGGAGGCCGACCTGGCCTCGTACCACATCCCCGTGCACGCCGACGTCCCCGACATCGAGGCGCACTGGATCGACGAGGACGACCCGTACCTCAACCCCATGGGCAGCAAGGGCATCGGCGAGATCGGCGTGGTGGGCACCCCCGCCGCCATCGGCAACGCCGTCCACCACGCCACGGGCGCCCGCCTGCGGACCCTGCCGCTGACCCCGGACCGGGTCCTCACCGCTCTGACCGAGCGGTGATCTTCGTGGCGGGCGCCTGACGCCCTTCGCCCTGGGGACGGTGGCCGCCGCGCAGGGCGGAGGCCACCGCGGAGACCAGGGCCATGCCGGCGGCCACCCCGAAGACGACGGCCAGGCCGTGGTGGAAGGGACCGGAGACCAGCTGCGGGAAGAAGGTGTGGCCGGTCAGGGCGGACCGCTGGGCCTGGGTGACCTGGCCCAGGACGCCCTCGGAGGCGAGCAGGTGCTCGATGGGGTTGTCGCCGAGGAACGTCGCGAAGAGCGTGCTCACCGGCGGCAGCGACGCCGCGTGCGCGGCGGAGGCGGCCGGCACGCCGTGTGCCATGAGGCCGCTGCGCAGCGTCGCCGGGAGCGAGGAGGCGAGCCCGGAGACCATCAGCGAGAAGAAGACGCCGATGGACAGCGCCGTACCGGAGTTCTGGAAGGTGGCGCGCATGCCCGAGGCGACGCCCCGGTACTCGGCCGGCACGCTGCCCATGATCGAGGACGTGTTCGGGGCGGAGAACATGCCCTGGCCGAGGCCGTTGAGCAGCAGCAGCGCCGCGAACAGCCCGTAGTCGAAGTCGACGGGCAGCGCCAGCAGCCCCAGGAACGACCCGGTGACGACGACCAGTCCCGCGGTGGAGAAGAACCGGGCACCGAACCGGTCCGAGAGGTAGCCGGACACCGGCCCCGCGATCAGGAAGCCCAGCGTCAGCGGGAGCATGAAGACGCCGGCCCACAGCGGGGTGTCCTCGAAGTCGTAGCCGTGCAGCGGCAGCCAGATGCCCTGCAGCCAGATGATGAGCATGAACTGCAGCCCGCCGCGCGCGATCGCGGTCAGCAGGGCGGCCGCGTTGCCCGCGGCGAACGCCCGGTTCCTGAAGAGGGCGAGGTTGAACATGGGTTCGGCGACCCGCGTCTCGATGACACAGAAGGCCAGCAGCAGGGCGACACCACCGGTCAGGCCGGTGAGCACCCACGGGTTGCCCCAGCCGGTGGCGCTGCCGCCGTAGGGCTGGATGCCGTAGGTGATCCCGGCCAGCAGGATGCCGGCGCCGGCCGCGAAGGTGAGGTTGCCGAGCCAGTCGATCCGGCCGGGCCGGCCCGCCGAGGTCTCGCGCAGGCTCAGGTAGGACCAGATCGTCCCGGTGACGCTGACCGGGACGCTGACCCAGAACACCGCCCGCCAGTCGACGGCGGCGAGCAGTCCGCCGGCCAGCAGGCCGAGGAACTGCCCTGCCAGCGCGGTGATCTGGTTGATGCCGAGGGCCATGCCGCGCTGCCGGGCCGGGAAGGCGTCGGTGAGGATGGCGGCCGAGTTGGCGGTGAGCATGGACCCGCCGAAGGCCTGCACGATCCGCCACAGGATCAGCCACAGGGCGCCGGCCCCGGCCCGGAACGGGTCGAGCGACAGCGCGACCGAGGCGCAGGCGAAGATCAGGAAGCCCAGGTTGTAGACCCGCACCCGCCCGAACATGTCGCCGAGCCGCCCGAGCACGACGACCAGCACGGCGGACACCAGCAGATAGCCCAGGATCATCCAGAGCAGATAGCCGATGTTGCCCGGCGCGAGCGGATCGAGCCCGATGCCGCGGAAGATCGCCGGCAGCGAGATGATCACGATCGACGCGTCCATCATGGCGATCAGCACGCCGAGGGTGGTGTTCGAGAGCGCGACCCACTTGTAACCGGGCCCGGCCGGGGTCTGCGTATGGCGGGCCGGGCGCAGGGCGGCGGACCACCCGCGGCCGCTCACAGCCGCTCCGCCAGTAGGCCGAGGAGTGGCAGGGCCGCCCCGAGCGTCGCGCGCTCCTGGTCGGAGAAGGTGTCGAGGACGGCGGCGAGCCGCTGGACCGACTCGGAGCGCCGCTCGGCGAGCACCGCCCGCCCCTCCTCGGTGACGGCCACGATGCTCCGCCGCCCGTCCGTGGCGTCGGGGGTACGGCGGACCAGCCCGCGCTGTTCGAGCCGGGCGAGGGTGCTGGCCATGGCCTGCGGCCGTACCCGTTCCGTCTCGGCGAGGGAGGTAGGGGAGTCCGGGCCCTCGGCCGCGAGCCGCGCGAGCACGGACACGCCCGACAGCGACACGTCTCCCACGGCGTGCGCCTGCCGCAGCCGCCGGGTCACCCGGCCCACCGCGAGCCGCAGATCGGACGCGAGCCGGGTGGCTTCGCTCAGGTCACGTATACCGCCGTCCTCGGCGGCCAGGTCTGCCTTCACAGGTACTAACAGTAGGTTTATCAGTCTGAACTGCTCAACCACTCGTTAGTAAATATCACCGGACGGTGTCAGCGGGCGATGCGGTGGTGCCGGCCGCCGCGCCGCAGCCGGACACCGCCGAGGAAGAGGTCGGCGAGGAGTACGACGGCGCCGATGACCAACAGGTAGAACAGTCCATGGACGGCGAATCCGACGATGCCCAGCACGAGGGCCACGAGGATCAGGAACAGGAACAGAGTCATCGGCTCTCCCGGACGGACTCGGTGGGGTCAGCGGCGGGCCAGACGGCGCTCGCCGCCCGCGCCCGGGACGTAGTCGAGTTCGTAGTGCGCGAAGACCGCGGGCTCCCGGGCGGCGGGCAGCTCGCCGTCGGTCTCGATCGACGGCGCCTTCTTGACCACGTCCTTGCGGTACGCGACCTTCAGATAGGCCGGGCCGACGGTCGCCTCGGTGAGCGGGACGAACACCAGCCGGCGGCGGGTGGGCAGCCCGACCGTCACGGTGACGAAGCGGGGCTTGTCGGTCGTGGTGTCCACGTAGACCGACTCCAGGACGCCGATCCGGTGCCCGGCGGCGTCGACGACGTCGTGACCGCGCCACTCTCGGATGTCGGTTGCTTCGAACATCGGGTACCTCCCGTCCTGCGGGTACCCGACGCGGACGCCGGCAGTCATGGGGTCACGCGGATGCCCACGACGCAGGTGTCGTCGTCGGTGTCGGACCGGCTGTGCACCAGCAGGCGGTCCACCTGCTGGTCCAGGGCCGGCGGCACCGTGCGCGCGACCTTCAGCAACTGCGCGAGAGACTCCTCCACGGACCGGTCACGGCGTTCGATCAGACCGTCCGTGTACATCAGCAGGGTGTCGCCGACCGCGAGTTGCACCTCGTGCTCCTGGTACGAGGCCTCCGGCAGGGCGCCCAGCAGCAGGCCCTGCACCAGGGGCAGCGGCTCCGCCGCCGCACCGCGCACCAGGACGGGCGGCAGATGGCCGGCCCGGGCCCAGCGCAGGGTGCGGCGGTCGGGGTCGTACAGTCCGCACACCGCGGTGGCGGTGACGGAGCCGGCCAGGCGGTGCGTCACCATGTTGAGCCAGGACAGCAACTGTCCCGGGCCGGCGCCGGTCACGGCGAGCCCGCGCAGCGCGTTGCGCAGGACGACCATGCTGGTGGCCGCGTCGATGCCGTGCCCGGCGACATCCCCCACGCACAGCAGCACCAGCCGGGACGGCAGCAGGACCGCGTCGTACCAGTCGCCGCCGATCAGATGCTGGGTCTCCGCGGGCCGGTAGCGCACGGCGAGGTCCAGCCCCGGCACCGCCAGCGGGGTGTGGGTGGGCGGCATGATGGCGTGCTGGAGCTGGAGGGCGAGACGGTTGCGTTCGCTGGCCTGCTGCTCGGTGTGGGCGAGCTGGTCGCGGGTGGCGGCGAGGGCGACCTCGGTCCAGTGATGGGCGGAGATGTCCTGGTAGGCGCCGCGCACGACGTACAGCTCGCCCTCGGAGTCGAGGACCGGCTCGGCCACCACCCGGATGTGCCGGGTGACCCCGTCGGGCCGCTGGAGACGGAAGGCCGTGGACGCGGCCCGGCGATGGTGCAGCAGGGTGCGCAGGAACCGTCCGATGGCCACGGCGTCGTCCGGGTGGGCATGCGCGGGCAGCTCCTCCAGCGCCACCGGGGTGGCGGTGGCGGGTCTGCCGTAGAGCTGGTACAGCTGGCCGTTCCAGGTGATCCGGCCGGTGAGCAGGTTCTCCTCGAAACCGCCGATGCGGCCCAGGCGCTGGGCGTGCTGGAGCAGGCTGGCCAGGCGGGCCGTCTCGTCCTCGATGCGCCAGACGAGCAGGACGCAGCTCCCGTGCCGGCTGATGCTGATGTCGGCGACCGCCGCCAGCGGGACGTCGCCGACCAGGGCGGTCAGCCGCATGCGGCGGGCACGGTAGGGCTCGCCGGTGGCGTGCACCCGCTCTATCCGCTCGAAGAGCTCGCTGTGACCGGCGGTCATCGGGTACGTCTCCAGCAGCAGGGCCCCGTTGACGACGCTCCGGGGCCGGCCGGCCGGGTCCAGGAAGCGGCCGTTGACGTGATGGATGCGGAAGTCGGCGAGTTCGCCGTCGGCGTCCAGCACCGGCACGAGCACCAGGGCGGGGTCGTGGAGCCCGTCGACCAGGTCCATCAGTTCCGTGACGTCGGGCAGGACGCACGGGCCCTCGGCAGCGTCCGCGGCGTGCGGGTCGTAGGCCTCCAGGGTGTGTGCGCACAGCTCGGCCAGCGCCTCGATCTGACGGACGACGGGCGGGGGAGGGTGGTCCAGCGGGGTGGGCCAGGCGATCTCCAGGACACCGTGGATCCGTCCGCCGGTCCCGGCCGGTACGGCGACCCGGCCGCCCTCCGGGTGATCGTGCTGGCCGATGGACGGCATGCCGGTCTCGGCCAGGCTGCGGATCCAGTGGTGCGCGCGCTCCGCCAGCCCCCGGCGGGCCACGGTGGTCACGCCCGGCGGCACATGCCGCCAGCGCCCGGCCTCGGCGGCGGAGAATCCCGCGGTGCCGGCCAGGGCGAGCGATCCGTCGGAGCCCAGCGCCCAGATGGCCACCGCTCGCGCACCCAGTGGCGTCAGGGCGTGTTCCAGCAGCGAGTCGGCGACGGCCTGGGTGTCGTGGGCGGCCAGCACGCCGCTCTCGGCCTCCCGCAGCCGTACGGCCGAGGTGCGGACGTCCGCCGGTTCCCCGGCCCCGGAGTCGGCGGCGGTGGCCGCGAGGAAAGCCGCGGTCACCTCCGAGAGCCGGTCGCGGGCCGCCTGGTTGATGACGTCGACCGCGAATTCGAGCGGTGTCACCCCGGCCTGTCCGGCCAGCTCGGCCAACTGCCGGGCGGCCTGCGCCGGGCCGCAGCGCAGCCGTTCGACCAGGATGCCCTTCGCCAGTTCGATCAGGGCTCGTCCGTCGGCCTCCGCCTGCGCCGCCCGCACCTCCCGGCGCAGCCGTTCCACGGTCGCGGTGAGCCTGCCGACGGGGTTCGGCTCCCCGGACCCGGCCGTGCCCGCGGTCGCGTCGGCGGCAGGAACGGCCGAGCCGGAAACGGTGACGGCGGCGCCCCCGTCCACAAGGCCGCCAGCGCCGGCGGGGGGCCCGCCTGAGCCGACATCGACCGGTCCCGGGCCGGCCGGTCCGGTCTCCGACGGTCGGGTCTCTGACAGTCCGGTTTCCGACGGTCCGGTCTCCGATGGCAGGCGGTGGGCGGCCGCCGGGAGTCGCGCGCCCTCGGGTTCGGGCGGTTGACGGAGATCACTCACGGTCAGTCTGTTCCTCGGCTGGGACGCCCCGGGGCGTCACGCGGTCGGCTGGCGGCGGATACGGCCGTGACGCGCGGTCACCCGGGCAGCCAGCGCCGGACGCGGCCGATGAGGTCACCCGTGTCGACGGGTTTGGTGACGTAGTCGTTGGCACCCGAGGCAAGGCTCTTCTCCTGGTCGCCCGGCATGGCCTTCGCGGTGACGGCGATGATGGGCAGCTCGGCGTACTGCGGCATGGCGCGGATCTCCGTGGTGGCGGCGTAGCCGTCCATCTCCGGCATCATCACGTCCATCAGGACCAGGCAGATGTCGGGGTGCGCGAGCAGCATCTCGATGCCCTTGCGGCCGTTGTCGGCGTGCAGCACCTGGAAACCGTGCAGCTCCAGCACCCCGCTGAGGGCGAAGAGGTTACGGGCGTCGTCGTCGACCACCAGGATCGTCCGGCCCAGGAAGGCGTCGTCCACGACCTGCGCGGCCGGGTGGTGCGGTTCCTCGGCGCGCACCAGGGACAGCGCGTCGCCGGGCTGCTCGGCCGACAGGTGCAGCGTGATGCGCTCGCGCAGCTCGTCCAGGCTGGACAGGAAGTCCAGCGGACGGTCACCGGCCAGGGCCCGCAGTCCCTGCTCCTGGGCCAGATCCACCCGATGCCCGGTGTGCACCAGGACGGGCACGCTGGCCAGCGCCGAATCACCGCGCATGGCCTCCAGGAAGCCCGCACCCTCCTGGCCGGGCATGCCGAGTTCCAGGACGACACAGTGGCAGGCCTGCGCCGCCAGGGTGCTCGCCGCCTCCTGCGCCCCGACCGCGGTGATGATGTCGATCGCCCCGTGCGGATCGTCGGGGCCCTGCGCGATGTCCGCCACGGCCCGCTCGGCGACCAGTGTGAGCAGCCCGCGCGGCCGTTCCTCGATCACCAGCAGCCGGCGTCTGCGCGGCTCGGCGGCCGCCGTGGGCGCGGCCGGCGCACGCGGCGCCGACGGCTCCTCGGCGCCGGCCCCGTCCTGGGACTGTTCCACCGGCCGGACCCCGGCCTCCAGGAGTTCCTCGAAGTCGGCGCGCGCGACGGGCAGATACAGCGTGAACGTGCTGCCCTGACCGGGGGTGCTGTCGACCGTGACGGCACCGCCGAGCAGATGGGCGATCTCCCGGGTGATGGACAGGCCGAGCCCGGTGCCGCCGTACTTGCGGCTGGTGGTGCCGTCGGCCTGCTGGAACGCGCCGAAGACCGTCTCCAGCTGGTGCTGGGGGATGCCGATGCCGGTGTCGATGACCCGGAAGGCCACCACGGGGCCGCCGCGCTGGACCTCCGGCGGCACCTCGCGGTCGGCGGCCGGTTCGATCCGCAGCCGCACCCCGCCCTGCTCGGTGAACTTCACCGCGTTCGACAGCAGGTTGCGCAGGATCTGGCGCAGCCGGGAGTCGTCGGTGAGCAGGTCGGCGGGCGTTCCCGGCGCGGTGGCGACCGCGAAGTCCAGGCTCTTCTGGGAGGTCATGGGCCGGAACGTCGCCTCGACGTACTCCAGCAGCTGGCGCAGCGGGACCCGCTCCGGAGCGACGTCCATCTTGCCGGCCTCCACCTTGGACAGGTCGAGGATGTCGTTGATCAGCTGGAGCAGGTCCGAGCCCGCCGAGTGGATGATGCCCGCGTACTCGACCTGCTTGGGAGTGAGGTTGCGCGACGGGTTCTGTGCCAGCAACTGCGCGAGGATCAGCAGGCTGTTGAGCGGTGTGCGCAGCTCGTGGCTCATGTTGGCCAGGAACTCCGACTTGTACTTGGAGGCCAGCGCGAGCTGCTGCGCCCGGGTCTCCAGCTCCTGCCTGGCCTGCTCGATCTGGAGGTTCTTCGCCTCGATGTCGCGGTTCTGGTCGACCAGCAGGGACGCCTTCTCCTCCAGCTCCGCGTTGGAACGCTGCAGTTCCTCCTGCTGTACCTGCAACTCCTCGGACCGTGACTGCAGTTCGGCGGTCAGGCGCTGGGACTCCTCCAGCAGTTCGTCGGTGCGGGCGTTGGCCACGATGGTGTTGAGGTTGACGCCGATGGTCGGCATGAGCTGCGCCAGGAAGTCCTGGTGGATCTGGGTGAACCGGGTGAGCGAGGCCAGTTCGATGACGCCCAGGACCTGTCCCTCGACCACGATGGGCAGCACCACGAGGGCGCGGGGCAGCGCCTGCCCGAGGCCGGAGGAGATGGTGACGTAGCCCTCCGGGAGCTCGTCCACGGTGATGGGACGCCGGTTGCGCGCGGCCTGCCCGACCAGGGAGCGGCCGACCGGGATACGGGTCGGCCGCTCCGCGTCGTCCGGAGCCCCGTACGAGCCCACCAGCCGCAGTTCGTGCCCGCGCTCGGTGTCCTCCGCGAGGTAGAACGCGCCGTACTGGGCCGACACCAGCGGGGTCAGCTCGTCCATGACGAGTTCGGCCACGACGGGCAGCTCGCGGTGGCCCTGCATCAGACCGGAGATGCGGGCGAGGTTGGTCTTGAGCCAGTCCTGCTCCTGGTTGGCCCGGGTGGTCTCGCGCAGCGACCCCACCATGGCGTTGATGTTGTCCTTGAGCTCCGCGACCTCGCCGGAGGCCTCCACGGTGATCGAGCGGGTCAGGTCGCCCTCGGCGACGGCGCTGGCGACCTCCGCGATCGCGCGGACCTGCCGGGTGAGGTTCCCGGCCAGCTCGTTGACGTTCTCCGTCAGCCGCTTCCAGGTGCCCTCGACACCCTCCACCTCGGCCTGGCCGCCGAGCCGCCCCTCGCTGCCGACCTCGCGGGCGACGCGGGTGACCTCGGCGGCGAACGAGGACAGCTGGTCGACCATCGTGTTGATGGTGGTCTTCAGCTCCAGGATCTCGCCCCGGGCGTCGACGTCGATCTTCTTCGACAGGTCGCCGCCCGCCACCGCGGTGGCCACCTGGGCGACGTTGCGGACCTGCGCGGTGAGGTTGCCCGCCATGAAGTTCACGGAGTCCGTGAGGTCGCGCCAGGTGCCCTTGACGCCCTTGACGTCGGCCTGCCCGCCGAGGCGCCCTTCGGTGCCCACCTCCCGCGCCACCCGGGTGACTTCGTCGGCGAAGGCGGAGAGCTGGCCGACCATGGTGTTGATGGTGTTCTTGAGTTCGAGGATCTCGCCGCGGGCGTCGACGGTGATCTTCTGGGAGAGGTCGCCCTGCGCGACCGCGGTCGTCACCTGGGCGATGTTGCGGACCTGGGAGGTGAGGTTGCCGGCCATGAAATTGACCGAATCGGTGAGGTCGCGCCAGACACCGCCGACCCCGGGCACCTGGGCCTGGCCGCCGAGCCGCCCTTCGCTGCCGACCTCGCGGGCGACGCGGGTGACCTCGTCGGCGAAGGCGGAGAGCTGGTCGACCATCGTGTTGACGGTCTCCTTCAGCTGAAGGATCTCGCCGCGCGCGGGCACGTCGATCTTCTGGGAGAGGTCGCCCTTGGCCACCGCGGTGGCCACCTGGGCGATGTCGCGGACCTGCGTGGTGAGGTTGCCCGCCATGGCGTTGACCGACTCGGTCAGGTCCGCCCAGGTGCCGGAGACCCCCGGCACCTCGGCCTGACCGCCCAGCGTGCCCTCGGTGCCCACCTCGCGCGCGACCCGGGTCACCTCCGAGGTGAACACGGACAGCTGGTCGACCATGCCGTTGAACACCGTGGCGATGTCCCCGAGCAGACCCGATCCGTCGGACGGCAGGCGGGTGCCGAAGTCACCGTCGCGTACCGCCGTCAGCCCGGCGAGCAGTTGCCGGAGCTCCTGCTCGCGCGGGCCGCCCCGCACCTGGGCGTCCATCGCAGTGCCGGTCATCCCCACCCTCGTTCCGCTTCGCAGGCTCCCCGCGCCCCGAGGACCCGGGACCAGGCCGGCGCCGCGCGGCCCCACCACCGGTGGCGACGCCGTTCGACGGCTCCGGCCGACGGGAAATCGACCGCAGACTAACTCAGTTGTCGTGCGACAACAAAAGCCCGGCCGGAAAGCCGCGGCCCGCCGGAAAAGCACCGGAACAACCGGCATGACAAGGCGAAGGAGGGGTACCCGAACGAATTTCGCCCGCGGGTGGGACGGCGCCGACGCGGGAGCGGACCGCGCCGGTCAGGACGCCTCGGGCGTCACGCCGCGAGGGCCTCCTCGACGGTCGGGTGACAGGGGGTGACGGACTCGAGTCCCACCAGCCGCATGGTCCTCAGTACCGCGCCGTGGGCGCCCGCCAGCCGCAGCCATCCCCGCGCGGCCCGGGTGGCGTGGTGGGCGGCGACGAGCGCGTTGACCCCGCTGGAATCCATGAAGGTGACCCCGCTCAGGTCGACGACCACCCGGGCGCCGGAGCCGGTGGCGGGATCCACGGGAGGCATCCCCCGCGTCAGGGCGCCCACGCTCTGGTAGTCGATCTCGCCGCGGAGGCCGAGCACGACGATGCCGTCGACATCCGTGCGGACCACGGACAACTGGCCGCGTTCCACTGCTTCCTGGTTGCCTGCGTTGTCTGCCACTTCCGTCCCTCACACCCTCGGTCCGGGCTTGTGCCCCCTTCCTGTAGCCAACGCTGCCCCGTATTCCCGGGGTGATGCACCCGCCGCCCCGGCCGGCTTCCGGCGGCGCAGGCATACGGTCGCGAGTACCGGGTAGACGCGCGCCCATGAACGGGGTATCGCATGTCATCGGCAGGGCGGAGCCTGTCCCGCCCGAGGAGTGTTCCCGGATGCCGGATCCCGCACCTGCCGACGTCACCATCGCGCTGGACGGGGCGGCCGGCTGTATCGCCGGCGCGCGGGACCGGACGTGGCAGTTCCTGACCAGGGTCCAGTCCGACCACGGGCTGCCGGTCACCGCACGCACCATGGACCTGGCGCAGCTCGTGGTCAGCGAACTGGTCACCAACGCGCTGAAGTACGCGCCCGGACCGGTGCTGCTGCGCCTGCGCGTCGTCGACGGCATGGTGGAGATCGAGATCTGGGACAGCGAGCCCACGCTGCCGCTGGCCCGGGCCGCCGACGCCGGACGGGTGGGCCAGCACGGTCTGGAGATCGTGCTCGCGGTGGTGCAGGGCTTCGAGGCGCGCCGTGAGCCCGTGGGCAAGTGTGTCACCGCCCGGCTCGCGCTCTTCGACGATCCGCTGCTCGGTTTCGGCGGGCCGGCTCGTGGCGGGGGCCGGGCGGCCCCGGGCCACCGGCCGCCGAAGGAATGAAGCGCCCGGACCGGGGCAGCCGGGCCCTTGCGTGATCCACGTGAACCACTGACATGCAGGAGGCTTGCGATGCTCATGGCGCACCCCGCGGTGCTGACGGACCTGATCGAGCAGTACGAGGCGCTGCGCACCCTCCATGCTGACCAGGGCGACGAGACCGTACGCCGCCGGATGGCCGACATCGCCTACACGCTGTGTGTGGCGACCGGTACCAGTGACGTCGACGCCGCCCTCGTCGTGGCGCGGTACCGCCTGCCCGGCGCCCGCGTCGAGGACGACTCGCTGCTCTCCGCCTGACCGGCTGCCCGCGCGGGCGCACAGGGCCGTGCAGATGCTGTGGAGGCCGAGGACTCTGGGGGCTGGTCCGGCCGCCGGCCGGGTACCGCGAGGGAACGGGGGTGGTACCCGCATGCGGGCGATGTCTGAAGGCGATGCCTCGTGACTGGTCTGAACGGTTCCGGGGACGGCCCGTGGGGCGGGCCGCGGGACGGCCCCCTGGCGCTGGCCCGGACGATGGCCGACGCCGTGGAGAGCCTCGCGAACCTGTGGGAGGCCGCCGCGCAGGGCGCGAGTCCGCGGCTGTCACCGCACCAACTGCGCGCCCTGCAGACCCTGGAACGGGATCCGGGACTCAACCTGACCGCTCTGGCCGGGGCCATGGACATCGGGCCGCCCACCGCCAGCCGGCTCTGCGACCGGCTGGAGGCCGCCGGTCTGCTGGAGCGGGAGTCGCATCCGCGCAACCGGCGTGTGGTGCGACTGCGCCTGACCAGGCAGGGCCGGCAGGCGCTCGAGGAAGTGGCGTGGCGCCGGTCACGGAGACTGGCCGCCGTGCTCGGCGCCATGGAACCGGCCGGGCGGGAGGCCCTCGGCCGAGGTCTTCAGGGGTTCCTCGACGCGCAGGACGCCGGGACGGGGAAACGGGAGGCCGGCACGGGAAAAGAGGACGGCACCGGATCCTGACGTGCCGTACCGTGCCGGCCGCGACGAGACGGCCGTACCCCCACGGCGCCACCCCGCACCGCCGGCCTGGGCTCTCCCGGGCCGGCGGCTGTCAGGTCACGACGGCTGCCGCCCCCGCCAGTCCAGGCAGACGACCAACGCGTCGTCCTCCGCCGCGGTGGCCTCGCCGCGGTGACCGGCCAGCTCGCGCAGCACGGCGCGCGGCACCTCGGCGGCGGGCAGCAGCCGAGTGGACTGGATGGCCCGGGCGAGCGCCCGCTCCCCGTATGCCTCGCCCTTGGGCGAGTGGACCGCGTGGACACCGTCGCTGACGAAGATGAGCCGGTCCCCGGGTTCGACGGTGAAGTCCTGCGCCACGTAGTCCGTCTCCTCGAACATGCCCAGCGGCAGCTGGGCTTCGAAGGGCACGTGCTCGACGGTGCCGCCGCGCAGCCGCAGCAACCGCGGGGAGCCGGCGTCCACGACGCTCGCCCGGCCGGTCGCCAGGTCGAGGTCCAGCATCAGGACGGACAGGTAGCTGCGGCCCTGGTAGTGGGCGTAGACGGCCTGGTCGGCCAGGGCCGCCTGGTCCGCGATGGGGATGCCGGCGCGCCGGGCGTTGCGCAGGGCGTTGACGGCGAGGCTGGTCAGCAGGGCGGCCTCTATCCCCTCGCCCATGCCGTTCGTGACGTACACCATCAGCCGGTCGGCCGTGGCGGACCAGTCGAAGTTGTCGCCGAAGACGGCATAGGCCGGCTCCAGTTGGCAGGCCAGGTCGTACTCGGGCCGGGAACAGGAGCGGCCGGGGAGCAGGTGCCACTGCATCTCCGCGGCCAGGGTGAGCCGGTCCTTGCGCCGGGCCTGGAGATACAGGTCCGTGTCGCGCTCGGCCACCACCACCTCGTGCGCCAGCGCGTCGGCGAGCTCGGCGAGTTCCGGGACGCAGTCGGGCGCCGCCTCGCCGTCCCGCAGCGTCACGGACAGCACGCCGAGCCGGTCGCCGCGCACGCTCACCGGCAGATGGACCCGTGCCGGCCGGCCCCGGCCGTCCTCGCGGTAAGGCACCTGGGAGCCGAAGGCCCGGCCGGCCGGGCTGCCGTGCACCGGGACCGATGCCAGGTCGTGCGCCGCTCCCGACACCGGCTGAAGCACGGTCAGGCCGTAGTCGGCCATGAACAGCTCGACGTCCTTCACGTCGTATCGCTCGCTCAGCACGACGCGGACGGCGTCCAGCAATTCGTGGGGAGCCGCTGTGCGCAGGGCGTGTTCGGCGGTCTTGAATCTGTTCACGACGGTGAGTGCACCATTCCTTCTCCTGACGAGGTGGGGGTCCGGCCGAGGCCGGGCTCCGCGAAGAGCCGCGTCTGTCGTCCCGGGGGTCCATGGCCGGCGTCGGCTGCTAGTAGGCTGAGAAGCGCCCCAGTGCCTGCGAGAGTGTGACCGTGACTGCCTTCCGCCGCCGCCCAGAGCCCGACGAGGTCGCACGCGTGACCACGCGGGCCGTCGAGCTGCTGGAGGTCGTCTGGGGGCGGGCCTCGACCGCGCCCACCTCCGCCTCCCAGCTGCGGGTGCTGCACATCCTCGAGCACCACGACGGCATCAATCTGCGCACCCTCGCCGAGTTCCTCGCCTCCACCCCTCCGTCAACCAGCCGGCTGTGTGACCGGCTGCAGGCCGCGGGCTTCGTGGAGCGCGTGGCGAGCCCGGAGGACCGGCGCGAGGTACGGCTCCATCTCAGCGCCCGGGGGCGCTTCTTCCTCGCCGATCTGCGCGCCCGCCGGGAGAGCGAGTTGCAGAAGGTGCTGGCCGACATGCCCGTTGCCAAGCGTGTCGCCCTGCTGGAGGGCCTGGAGGCGTTCTGCGCGACCGCGGCCACGCAGATACCCGACGAGGCTCCGGACTCCGGCAGCCGGACCGCCTGAAAGAGCGTTCACGGCACCGGTGCCCCCCACCGTTTCACGACGGTGGCGGGCGGCGCTCGGAGCGGTTCTCCGCCCACCGGATCATTACAGGTCCTTCCCCGTGTACGTCCGACGCGGCTACTCTCTTGCCTCATGGCTATTGTTGTCAAACGGCAACTGTTCTTCGGATTGCCCTCACATCCCTCGGCCACCTCCTGTCGGCACGGCCGGCGGTGACCGTGCCGTACGTCTCGAACGCCACCGCCCCGGAAGTGACCGCAAGGGTGTCCCGGCCCACGACCGTGGCGGCCGGCCACGCACCGCCCTCGGACGGTGGCGTGCGCCTGCCGGCGAGTCTCGCAGCCATCCGTATACCCCCCGGGACGGACCGCATGACGATCCCCGCCCCGCCCGTGGCGACGCCGGTGCGAGGCGGCCCGGCCGCGCGCTCCGGCCCCGTCCGTCCGTCCGGCACCGGTGACGTGAGGATGGCGCCATGCATTCGGCCCGCTGTCTGAGCGTGCGCGTCGACCGCCGTGAGCAGACCTTCGTGGTCACCGTGCGGGGCGAGGTCGACTACGACGACGCCGGTGAGTTCGAGCGGGCCTGGGACGCGGCCGACCGGGCGGCGATGCCCGTCACGGCGGTGGACCTCGCCGAGGTCACCTTCGCCGACAGCATGCTGCTCAACGCGCTGATCCGGGCCCGCCACCGCCACCAGGCCGACGGCAGGACCCTGGTGCTGGTAGGCCCCCTGCAGACCGCCGTCAGCCGGCTCCTGGAGATCAGCGGCACCCGGGAGCTGTTCACCGTCACCGACGCCCGTCCCGGCGGAGACGGCGCGGATTCCTCATGAAGAAGGCCGTCATGGGTAGTCGAACCCGGAATCAGCGGTACCCGGTGTGCACACACGACACGGACCACACCCGCCGGAGACACAGCCATGGCCGTCCCGAGCAGGAAGCAGGAAGCGGATGAAGAACCCCTTGCACGACCGGGCCGGTGCGGCGTTGCGTGGGGCGGAGCCCGCACGTCCGTCGCCGATGCGCGATGCGCGGTACGTGCCTTTCTGGCCCGTCACGGACTCCGTCCCGAGGACCGGCCGAGCCAGGATGCCCAGCTCGTGGTCAGCGAACTCGTCACCAACGCGGTGCGGCACGCACCCGGCCCGGCGGACCTGGTCCTGGAACTGCAGCCCGGCGCGGAACGCCTGCTGATCGCCGTCCGCGACTGTTCGCCGTCCCCGCCCGCCCTGCGCGAGGACGACCCGGCCCGGGTGGGCGGTCACGGCCTGCGTCTGGTCCGACGGCTGTGCAGCCAGGTGCGGACCGTTCCCGCACCACCGGGAAAACGGGTCGTGGCCCTCCTGGAGCTGCGCGGCGACAGGTAGCGGCCGGGCCCCTCGCCGGGGCCCTGCGGCAAGCCGGCAGAAGAGCATCCGGGGCCGCCGGTCTCTCGCGGCTCAGCCGCTCCGGGCGCTGCGTGACGGCGGCGCTCTCCTTCCCGAAGCGGCCGTCGGCCCTGGTCGCCGGGCACCGGGATCAGCCCGCCGTCGTCTCCTCGGCTCCGCCTCGCTTCGCGGTGTCCGGCCGCCGTACCGATGCCGATGCGCCCCGGTCGTGACCCGCAAGCACCCCGGTACGATGCGCCGGTGAGCACGGAGACGAGCGGTGGGCACCCGGCGCGGCGACGCGGAGGAACCGCGGGCGCGGCCCACGCGGCCCCGCACACCGTGGCCGCCGATCCCCCCGCCGCCGACGCCTCCGCCGGTGACCTCCCCGCCTTTCCGGGTGACCTGCCGGCCTTCGCGGTGCAGCTGCGCCGCATGCACGGTGAGGTCGGCCGGGTCATCCAGCAGTACGCGGCGCGGCAGAACCTGCACGCCACGGACGTGCAGGCGCTGGCCGCCATCCTCGACGCTCCCGAGCCGATGACCCCCACCAGGCTGCGTGCGCTGCTCGGCCTCACCTCGGGCGCGGTCACCGCCTGCGTCGACCGGCTGGAGCGTGCCGGACACGTCCGCCGGGTGCGCGAGGACAGCGACCGCAGGGTGGTGCACCTGTACTACGCGGCCGACGCGCGCGCCGCCGCCCGTACCCACTTCCGCCCGCTCGCCGACGCGTTGCGCCGGGCCGGAGCGGACTTCGACGACCACGAGCTGGCCGTGGCCCTGCGCTTCCTGACCGCGCTGAACGACGCCCTCGCCCAGGTACCCGGGGAGCCCGTCGGCCGCTGAGGCGGCCGTCCGCACCGTGAGCGCCGGCAACGGAGAGCGGTGACAACCGAGAGCGGTGACACCTGCATCCGGACTGCCCGCGGCCGGAGAAGCAGTGGTGAGACAGCCCGGCGGTACACATAGCTCAATCATTGAGATTGTTTACCGTCGAGTTTTCTTCTGTCGCCCGCCCCGAGGAGCTCTGAGGAGTCACATGAGGCCCCCGCACCGCCGAACCCGTGGGCTCGTCCCGTTCGCTCTGATCGCCGTATGGCTGGTGGTCGGGGCCCTGCTGGGACCCTTCGCCGGACGACTCGGCGAAGTCGCCACCAACGACCAGGCCGCCTTCCTGCCGCGCAGCGCCGAGTCGACCCGCGTGCTGCGCGAGCAAGCCGCGTTCCAGCAGCGTGAGACCCTGCCGGTGATCGTGGTGTGGACCGCCGACGGCGGGCAGGACGTCAGCGGGCAGCGGCGGCCGGCCACCGCGGCGGTGGCCGCCCTCGCCGGCACACCCGGCACGGCCGGATCCCCCTCCCCGGCCCTGCCCTCGCGGGACCGTGCCGCACTCCAGGCCGTCGTGCCGCTGCGCCCCGATCTGGGCGACCGGCTCGCACCCACCCTGGAACGGGTGCGGGCGGCGGCCGAGAAGGTGCCCGGCACCCGGGTGCGGCTGGCCGGTCCGGCCGCGACCCAGGCCGACCTGGCGGACGCCTTCTCCGGCATCGACGGGGTGCTGCTCGCGGTCGCCCTGGCCGCCGTCCTCGTCATCCTGCTGCTGGTCTACCGCTCCTTGCTGCTGCCGCTCGCCGTCATCACCGGGGCGGTGTTCGCCCTGGGGCTGGCCTGTGCCGTCGTCTACGCGCTGGCCGACCACGGCCTGGTGCGCGTCGACGGTCAGATGCAGGGCATCCTCTCGATTCTCGTCATCGGCGCCGCGACGGACTACGCGCTGCTGGTCACCGCCCGCTGCCGGGAGGAACTGGCCGCGGGCCGGGACCGCTACGCCGCCGCCCGCGCCGCCGTGCGCCGCTCGGCTCCGGCCGTCCTCGCCAGCGCCGGTACCGTCGCCCTCGGTCTGCTCGCCCTGCTGCTGAGCGACCTCACCAACAACCGGGCCCTCGGTCCGGTCGGAGCCGTCGGGATCGTCTGCGCCGTGCTGAGCGCGCTCACCTTCCTGCCGGCCGTCCTGGCCCTCCTCGGCCGCCGCGCCTACTGGCCCGCCAGACCCGAGAGCGGGGCCGCTGCCACCGAACTGTGGCAGCGCGTGGCCCGCCTGGTCGACCGGGCGCCGCGCCGGGTGTGGGCGCTCGCCCTGACCGGACTGCTCGTCTGCTCGGCGGGCGCCCTCACCCTGGACCTGCGGGGCGTGCCGCTGGACGAGACGTTCGTACGGCACGTGCCGTCCGTCGCCGCCCAGCAGACCCTGGCCCGGCATTTCCCGGCCGGCGCGGGCACCCCCGTGGTGGTCCTCGCCGACGCGGCCTCCGGGGACCGCGTGCAGCGCACCGTGCGCGACACCGCCGGCGTCGCGGCGGTGACCGCGACCGGTGCCCAGGGCCGCCCGGCGGCGGATCCGCACGCGGTGGACGGCCGGGTCAGGTTCGAGGCGACCGCCGAGGCGGCTCCCGACACCCGGGCCGCCCGCGACACCGTGGCCCGGCTGCGCACCGCGCTGCACGCACTGCCCGGCGCGGACGCCCTCGTCGGCGGCTACACCGCGCAGCAGTACGACACCCTGCGCGCGGCCGAACGCGACCGCACCGTCATCGTCCCGGTGGTGCTCGCCGTCATCCTGACCATTCTCGTGCTGCTGCTGCGCTCCCTCGCTGTGCCGGTCCTGCTGGTGCTGACCGTGGCCCTCAACTTCACCGCGACCCTCGGCGTGGCAGCGCTGGTCTTCCACGGCCTGTTCGGCTTCAGCGGCACCGATCCGTCCGTGCCGCTGTACGGGTTCGTCTTCCTGGTCGCCCTCGGCGTCGACTACAACATCTTCCTGATGTCCCGGGTCCGCGAGGAGACCCTGCGGCACGGCACCCGCGAAGGTGTCCGGCGCGGGCTGGTCACCACCGGCGGGGTCATCACCTCCGCGGGGGTGGTGCTCGCCGCCACCTTCGCCGCGCTGGGTGTGATTCCGCTGGCGTTCCTGGTGCAGATCGCCTTCATCGTCGCCTTCGGCGTGCTGCTGGACACCCTGGTGGTGCGCTCCTTGCTGGTGCCGGCGCTCGTGCGGGACGCCGGGGACCGCGTGTGGTGGCCCACCCGGCCCGGCGCCGGGCCCGAGGCGCCGGACGGCCGCTCACTGGCTCAGGGCCGGCGCCGCCGGGCCGTCCTCCGGCGGGAGGGCGGCTCCTGACGGCCGCCGACCAGGCAGAGGGTCCCGGTGCGAGAATCGATGCAGATCCGATGCGACTTGAGGCCGCCGGGGTGCCGGGCGGACGGTGACGGGGAGGGAGCCAGCCCGCGCAAGGAGCAGCCGCATGACCGCGTTCGCCGTGACCGAAGTCCCGCCCGTGCCCGTGCCGGACCCGGAAGACGATCTGGCCCTGCGTTTCGCGGCAGGCGACGAGGGCGGCCTGGAGGCGGTCTACCGCCGCTGGGCTCCCCTCGTCCTGTCCCTCGCGCGGCAGTCGCTGGGCGACGGCGCGGAGGCCGAGGACGTCACCCAGACGGTGTTCCTCGCCGCCTGGCGCGGCCGCCACGGCTACCGTCCGGGCCGGGGGCCGCTGCCCGCCTGGCTCGTGGGCATCGCCCGGCGCAAGATCGCCGACGCGCTGTCCGCCCGCGCCCGGCGCGCGGACGCCGCCGCCGCGGCGGCGCGCGAGCCGGTCCGCTCGCCGGACCCGTCGTGCGCGCAGGACGCGGTGCTGAACCGCGTGGACGTCACCCGGGAACTGGGCCGCCTTCCCGAGGCCCAGCGGCGCGTGCTGTGCCTGGCCTTCTACGGTGACCTGACGCAGCCCCAGATCGCCCACGTCACCGGCTGGCCGCTGGGTACGGTCAAGAGTCATGCCCGGCGCGGCCTGCTGCGCCTGGGGCGGAGCCTGGACTTCGAGGCCGCGGAGCGAGCACGCTGACCGGCCGTTCGAGGGCGAGTCGAGCGTGGGAAGCCTGCTCCGGCTCGCCGGAGACCGGGAAGACGAGAGGACCAGGAAGACCAGGAAGACCAGGAAGACCAGGAAGACCAGGAGGATCAGGAAGATCAGAAGGAAGGGAATGTCCGAACCGCCGTGAACTCCGCCGCGCAGCCGTCGCCGAAGCCACCCGCCGTAGCGGGTGACGCCGGTCTGACCACGGGGGTGCTGGCCCGCCGCCTCGGTGTTTCCCCCATGACCCTGCGTTCATGGGACCGCCGCTACGGCATCGGGCCGACCGCACGCACCGAGGGCGGGCACCGCCGCTGGACGGCGGCGGACGTGGCGACGGTCGAGGAGATGTGCCGCCTGACCGCGACCGGCGTCCCGCCGGCCGATGCGGCCCGCGCCGCCCGTGCGTTCGCCGCCGGCCCGCTCCCCGCGGCGGACGTCGCCGCTGCTTCAGCACCCGCACCGCCCGCGGGGCGGTCGCGGGTCGCCGGTGCGCTGCCCCTCGGTGACGTGCGCCAGGAGTGCCGCGGGCTGGCACGCGCCGCCGTACGGCTGGACGCGCCGGCCCTCGACAAGCAGCTCACCGCCGCCGTCCAGCGCTACGGCGTCGTGGTCGCCTGGCAGGAGGTGATGGTTCCCACCCTGCACGCCGTGGGACGCCGCTGGGCCTCGTCCGAGGACCGGTACGTGGAGGTGGAGCACCTGCTCGCCTGGCATGTCTCCACCGTGCTGCGCCGCAGCGCGCCGCCCGCCGCCCCGGTGGCCGCCCCGGCGGCCGGCTGCGTCCTGCTCGCCTGCGTGCCGGGCGAACAGCACACGCTCCCCTTGGAGGCACTGCACGCGGCGCTCGCTCGTGAGGGTCTGCCGGTACGCATGCTGGGAGCCGCGGTGCCCTTCGAGGCGCTGGACGCGGCCGTGCGCCGGCTCGGCCCGGTCGCGGTCGTGCTGTGGGCCCAGGAGCGCGCGCGGGCGGCCCCTGCCCTGGCCCGGCACGTCGCCGGGCTGCGCTGGGGCATGAAGGGGGCGCGGCGCGGTCCGGCGGTGCTGCTGGGCGGCCCCGGCTGGAGCAGGTCTCAGCCGGACGGAGTGCTCAGGCCGGCCGGACTGGCGCAGGCGGTGGAAGCGCTGCGCGCGCTGTGCACCGCGGGGTGAGCGAATGGGCGTCTCCCCGTCCTTGCCCCGCCTTCCACCGCGGGCTGTCCTCGGCGGGGGACGCGGCGCCCCGCGCCGCACGGAATGCACGAGGCGTCGCGTGTGGTGCCGGCGGCCCGGCGAACGTCCCCCGCGCGGACTTCAGGAGCGCCCCCGGGCCCGCTTGAAGCGGGCCAGGCCCTCAGCCAGGGACACCACCGGCTCGGGGTAGCCGGTCCTCGCGCGCTCCAGCGCCGGAAGTTTCCACGGCTCGTGCACGACGGCCCCTGCCACGTCCGCCAGTTCCTCCACCCAGCGCCGCACATATGCTCCGTCCGGGTCGTACCGCCTGCCCTGGACGACGGGGTTGAGAACCCGGTTGGGCCGGGTGTCGGTGCCCGTGCCCGCCATCCACTGCCAGTTCAGCTGGTTGTTCGCCACGTCCCCGTCGACCAGCAGGTCCAGAAAGTGCCGGGCGCCCACCCGCCAGTCGACGTACAGCGTCTTGGTGAGGAAGCTCGCGGTCAGCAGCCGGCCCCGGTTGTGCATCCAGCCCTCGTGGCGCAGCTGCCGCATCGCCGCGTCCACCACCGGGTAGCCGGTGCGGCCCGCCCGCCACGCCTCGGCGTCCGCCTCCGCGTCCTTCCCGACGCGCCACCGGTCGCGGTGGGTGCGGTAGTCGCGTGCGGCGGCTTCGGGGCGGGCGGCGAGCACCTGGCGGTTGAAGTCGCGCCAGGCGATCTGCCGTACGAACGCCTCCGCGCCCGCGCCGCCGGCCCTGCGGGCCCGGTGCACCACCTCGACCGGTGACAGTGTGCCGAAGTGCAGGTGGGGGGAGAGCCGGGAGGTGGCGTCGCCCGCCAGGTCGTCGTGCCGTTCCTCGTAGGCGTCCACGCCGGAGCGCAGCCATGCGGCGAGCCTGCGCCGTCCCTCCGTCTCGCCGCCCGCGCACAGCCCCGGCGACACCCCGCTCACGCCGCCGCGTTCGGGCAGCGGGGCGGAGCCGACCTCCTGCGGCACGGTGACCGCGCGCGGCACGTCCAGCACGTCCCGCAGGGCCTGTACGGACCAGCGACGGTAGTACGGCGTGAACACCGCGAAGTGGTCGGAGGAGGCCGGTGTCACCGCGCCCGGCGCCACGGCGGTGCACACCGTGTCGTGCACGTACAGGCGCCGCCCGGCGGCCTCCAACGCCCGGCGCAGCCGCCGTTCGCGCGCGTGCGCGAAGGCGCTCACGTCGCCCGCCATGTGCACCTCGTCGGCGTCCGCCTCGGCGGCCACCCGGCACACCTCCGTGACCGTGTCGCCCTCGCGCAGCACCAGCCGGCCGCCCCGCTCCCGCAGCCGTGCGTCCAGGTCCCGCAGGCAGTCGGCGAGAAACGCGAGCCGGTTCGGCGCGGCGAAGCCCGCTCCGTCCACGGACCGGTCACGCACGAACAGGGGCACCACCCGGCCTCCTCCGTGCAGGGCCGCGCGCAGCGGCGGGTGGTCCGACAGGCGCAGATCGCAGGTGAAGACGACGACCGAGGTCTGCATAGGGCTCACTTCCGCTTCGGGTGGGGTCACTCTCGGATGGTTTCGGCCCGTCGGCCGGTGCCGGATGCGGCCGGTCGCCGACAGTCCCCCGTTCGGGTGCGAGCGCATCCGCGGTGGCGCCCGACGGGGAAGCACTTCGGGGAAGGCGTCGGGCGCCGGTGCGTGAGGCGGCGTCGCCACCTGGCCGACGGTCCGCGCGTAATCCGTCGGGCGCTCGGGCGCGCCGCCCCGAGCCCCCGGCCGGGCGTACGAGGGCTTGCGGGCGGCGTGGCGAGTGACGCACCTCCGGGACGGCCGGTGGCGCCCGGCGCGGCGGGCGCCACCGGGTGACAGGGCGACAGGGCGGCAGGCCCTTGAGGAGCGAGGAGAGGTGGTGACCGTGGCGGACGGATCCGTGGTCGCGGACGTCGTCGTGGTGGGTGCCGGGGTGGCCGGGCTGGCATGTGCCCGCGACCTCGCCGCCGCCGGGCTCCGCGTGCGGGTGCTGGAGGCGGGCGACGCGGTGGGCGGGCGGATGCGGACCGACCGCCTGGACGGCTTCACGGTGGACCGCGGCTTCCAGGTCGTCAACCCGGCCTACCCGCAGTTGCGCCGCCGTCTGCCCGCCCGCTTCCTCGACCCGCGCCCCTTCCTGCCGGGCGTCCTGGTGCACACCGGTGACCGGCGGGTGCTGCTGGCCGACCCGCGCCGCCGCCCCGACGCGGTGGCGTCGCTGCTGTCCGGGCGGTTCGCCCGGCCGCGCGACCTGGCGGCCCTGGCCGTGCTCGGCGCCCGCGACGCCCTCGCCCCGGCCCGCATGCTCAAGCAGGCGCCCGAACGCACCACCCGCGCCGCCCTGGCCGACGCCGGCTTCTCCGCTCCGTTCACGGAGGGCTTCTTCCGGCCGTTCCTCTCCGGCGTCTTCCTGGAGGACTCGCTGGAGACCTCCAGCCGGGTGTTCCACCTGGTGTGGCGCAGCATGCTGCGCGGTGCGCTGTGCCTGCCGGCCTTCGGGGTGCAGTGCGTCCCGCGCGCCCTGGCCGCGGCCCTGCCCGAGGGCACCGTGCGGCTCGGCACACCCGTGGCCCGGCTCGCCGGCCGGGGGGTGGTCACGGCAGACGGTACGGAGCTGCCGGCGCGTGCCGTCGTCGTGGCGACCGGGGCCGGCGCCGCCGCGCGGCTGCTGCCCGGCCTGGCCGTCCCCGGCCACCGCACGGTCACCACGTACTACCACGTCGCCCCGCGCTCCCCACTGGGTTCTCCCGTCCTGCTGGTCGACACCCGCCGCCGCGTACTGAACACCTGTGTCCTCAGCGACGTCGCGCCCGAGTACGCCCCGCGCGGCAGCGCCCTCGTCGCCACCTCGGTGCTGGGCGGCGGCACCGAGCCGGTGCGGGCGGCCGTGGTCGCGGCCCTGTCCGAGATGTACGGTGCCGACGCCGGCGCCTGGGACCTGCTGGTCGCGCGCACCGTGGAGAACGCGCTGCCCGCCATGCCGCCGCCCTGGCCGCTGACCCGGACCTGCCGCACCGGGCCCGGCCGCTACGTCTGCGGGGACCACCGCGGCACGGGTTCCGTCCAGGGCGCGCTGGCCTCCGGCGCGCGGGCGGCCCGCGAGGTACTGGAGGACTTCGGCGGAAGCTGAGCGCGAAACGCGGCTCTCACCGTATCGCGTGTTCCCTCTCAGTCCCTCGTACCGAATTCCTCATGGGTACTTCTGGCTGGCTCCCGGATGAGTTCGGACGACGGCGCACACATCGTGGAGCCCCGCGCATTGTCCGACTGATTTCTCCCGCTCAGGTCTTCCGTCGGATCGCCGGGAGTCGCTACTGGCATATCCTGTCCGACTGTCCCTGCCCACCTCCTTCGAAGTCTCATCGCCGAGGCTCCGCCGCACGCCGACAAGGGAACCGATGGACCCCCTCAACGATGTCCTCGCACTTCTGGACATGCGCAGCGCCGACTTCGCGCGCTTGGAAGCGGTAGGTGCGTGGGGGATCTCCTTCGCCGGATATCGGCACATCAAACTGGGAGCCGTCCTGGAGGGCGCGTGCTGGGTGGAGACCGAAGGAGCCTCGCCCGTCCGAGCGGTGGAAGGCGACTGCTATCTGCTGGGCAACGGGCGTCCGTACCGTCTCTCCAGCGATCCCGCGGTCCCGGCACAACCGAGCGGTGACGTCTTCGCCGGCTTCAGGGAAGGCGACACCGTTCGTGTCGGGCCTTCGGACAGCCTCGTGGACTCGGTTGTCGCCGGTTGCGGGTTTCACCTGGACGCCGCGAACGCGGCGGTCCTCCTCGATGTGCTGCCGCCACTGGTGCACGTTCCGGCGGAATCGGACCAAGCCGGAGCCATCCGCACCGCGCTGAGCATGCTCCGTCAGGAGACCGCCGTCCCGAAGATCGGCAGTCTCCTGATCGTCGAACGGCTGGCGCACATCGTTCTCGTTCAGGTGCTGCGCAGTTACGTCGAGGCCCAGGGCCCCACCGGCCGGGCATGGTTGACCGCTCTGGCCGATCCCGCCATCGGCACCGCGCTCTCCCTCATGCATCAATTCCCCGCCCGCCCGTGGACCGTGCCCGAACTGGCGGCCAGATCAGGTATGTCGCGATCGCACTTCGCGGCCCGGTTCAGCGACCTCGTCGGCACCCCGCCTCTCGAGTACCTCGCCACCTGGCGGATCCGCTCGGCGGCACGGGAACTGCGCACCGGCAACCCCACGGTCGCCGCTCTCGCGGCGCGCTACGGCTACGGTTCGGAAAGCGCCTTCAGCCACGCGTTCAAACGCGTCATCGGCATGGCCCCGGGCCGTTATCACAGGCAAGCCCGGTTGCCGTGACTTCCCGCCCGCGAAGGACTCCCGCGGGCGGGACGGTGAGCGGCGGCAACGATTTTCCTGAACATGCTTGTTCCTCCGGAATTCGTGTCCGTACGTCCGTATATCTGATTCGGCGGACGGAATCGGTGAGGAAGGTGTCGGCGTCGTGTGATGCTGATGCCGGAAGAACGAGCAAAAGGGATGATCGCGAAGATGTTTTCTGGTCGAGCATGGCGTCTGGTGAGATTCGGCGCACCGGCGGACTCCGTCGAACTCCAGCGGATGACCTGGCCCGAGCCCGCACCGGGGCAGGTGCTGATACGCGTGCACGCGGCCGGGGCCGGATATCCGGACGCGATGATGGCCGCAGGTCATTTCCCGCTGATGGGGGATCCGCCCTTCGGCCTCGGCGAAGAGGCCGCCGGGGAGGTCGTCGCCGTGCCGTCAGGCTCACGGTTCTCCGTCGGTGACCAAGTGACCGGCATCACCGGGTTTCTCGACGGCTGGGGAGGATACGCCGAGTACACGTATCTCCGCGAGGAATCCACCATCCGGATCCCAGCGGGGATGACCACCGAGCAGGCGGGCGGATTCCCGATCGCGTTCCGCACGGCGTACGCGGGGCTGGTGGACCGAGCGCCGATCGAAGCCGGGGAGGTGCTGCTGGTGCTGGGTGCCGCCGGCAGCAGCGGCGGTGCCGCTCTGCAGCTCGGCAAAGCGCTCGGGGCGACGGTGATCGCTGTCGCCGGGAGCCAGGAGAAGCTGGACTTCTGCAAGCGCCATGGTGCCGACCACGTCCTGAACCACCGGTCCGGTGATCTGCCGGCCCGCGTCGCGGACATCACCGGTGGCCGCGGAGCGGACGTCGTCTTCGACCCGGTGGGCGGCGAGACGGCCGCTGCCGCGCTGGCGGCGATCGCGCGCAACGGGCGAGTGGTGCTCATCGGCGTGGCGAGTGGGAAGCCGGTGCCACTGGACTCCATGGACATGCTGCTCCGCAACTACTCGGCCGTGGGTGTCCTCGCCACCCCTGGCAGCCCGGCAGCGGAAGCAGTCGTCTGGCAGCGTCTGGCGGACCTGGCGGACAGGGGTGCGCTGAGCACACCGGTGGGCCGCGTGTACGACTTCCGGGAGGTGCCCGAGATGATCTCCCGGCAGACGGCCCCGGCCCCGGGAAAGACCGTCGTGCGGATCACCTCGGAGTGACGGCGTCCTGCCCGGCAGGCAGTCGTCGGACGCGCATCGCAGGTGGGGCGGGCGGGTGGCGTCGTTCCGCACTGCCGTGTCCGGCTCCTGGCGGGCTGCCCGAGCGTGTGCGGACCGCAGGGCGGCCCCTGGTGGATCGCCGCCGGTCGGCCGGTACGCACGCACATGTGGTGCGGACTCCTGAGCATGTACGGAGCACACGTGGCCCTCTAGCGTGGCCAGTGCTGGAAGGATGCCGCCCCATGTGGCGCAGCATTCGCTTCGTGAAGCCTGCCGGGCGATGACTGACGCGGATCCTTTCGGCCGGATTCATGGAATTCGTCAGGTAATAGCGACCCGAGGGGACGACGCATGTCTGCTGACACCTACAGTCAGCCCACCATCCTGCTGGTACACGGGGCCTGGCACGGTGCCTGGTGCTGGGAGAAGCTGGTCCCCGAACTCGAGTCGCGGGGGTGGGACGTCGCGACGGTCGACCTTCCGAGCGCGTCGGCACAGGCCGAGCAGACCGCGGGCATGTACGACGACGCTCGCGTCATCCGCGAGACGCTCTCGGCGATCCCCGGGCCCGTGGCCGTTGTCGCGCACTCCTACGGCGGGATCCCCGCGACGGAGGCGGCCGCCGCCGCGGACAACGTCTCCCACCTGGTGTACCTGGCCGCGTTCCAGTTCGAGGAAGGCGACTCGCTGGCCGGCCAGTCCGGCGGTGCCCTTCCGGCCGGCGACACCGGCACCCTGCCCCCGGATCCCGGGCACCGGGAGTACTTCTACAACGGGGTGACGGACGACGACGCGGCCTGGGCGGCCGAGCGGCTCGTGCCGCAGAGCATCAGGTCGTTCAGCGAGCCGTTGACCGCCACGTCCTGGAAGGACGTGGAATCCCGTTACATCGTCTGTGAGTCGGACAACGCGATCCCGCCGGCATTCCAGCAGGGAATGGCGGCGCGGGCGGGCAGGACCTATCAGCTGCCGTCGGGGCACTCGGCGTTCTTGTCGATGCCGGCCGAGCTGGCGGAGACGATCGCTGTCGCGATCCTGGACTGAACCGGGGGAACGCCCCCAGCCGCCGCACTCGACCGCTTCGTGGCCGGGGCCGGTGTGCGGCGGCGGGGAGGCGTTCCAAGGCCGGGCCGGCCTGTCCGCTGTCGAGCGGGCCGCCGCGGCTCAGGCGGGCTACCGAGGCGATCCGGTGAGGAGCGGCAGGCCCAGCCGGTCGGCGAGGTCGTGCACCTCGATGCCGAAGGTCTGCCGCACGCTCACACCGTGCTCGGTGATGTCGAACACCGCCAGGTCCGTGTAGACGCGGTTCACGCAGGCGAGCCCGGTGAGCGGGTAACTGCACTCGGACACCAGCTTGGGCGTTCCGTCCCGGGCGAAAAGGTCCATCATCACGAAGACCTGCTTCGCGCCGATCGCCAGATCCATGGCCCCGCCCACCGCCGGGATGGCGTCGGGGGCGCCGGTGTGCCAATTGGCCAGGTCACCGCGTGCGGAGACCTGGAAGGCGCCGAGCACGCAGATGTCGAGGTGGCCGCCGCGCATCATCGCGAAGGAGTCGGCGTGGTGGAAATAGGCGGCACCGGGCAGTTCGGTGACGGGGACCTTGCCGGCGTTGGTCAGGTCCGGGTCGATCTCGTCCCCGTGGGCGGCGGGTCCCATGTTGAGCATGCCGTTCTCGGTGTGCAGAACGACGCCGGCGGTGGGGGAGAGATGGTCGGCGACCAGGGTCGGCTGGCCGATACCGAGGTTGACGTAGGAGCCGTGCGGGATGTCGCGAGCGATCAGCGCGGCGATGTCGTGCTTGCTCAGCGGGCCCTGCCCAGGTGCCCGGGAAGATGTGTGGCTCATGCGTGATCAGCCACCTTGACCACACGGTCGACGTAGATGCCCGGCGTCACGACGGTCTCCGGGTCGATCGCGCCGGTCTCGACGGTCTCGCGGACCTGGACGACCACGGTGGTGGCCGCGGTGGCCATCACGGGCCCGAAGTTCCGGGCGGTCTTGCGGTAGACCAGGTTGCCCATTCCGTCGGCCCGGTGGGCGCTGATCAGTGCGACGTCTCCGTTGATGGGGTACTCCAGTACGTGAAGGCGGCCGTTGATCTCGCGTGTCTCCTTGCCCTCGGCGAGCAGGGTGCCGGCGCCGGTGGGGCAGAAGAACGCGCCGATACCGGCTCCGGCCGCCCTGAGCCGTTCCGCGAGGGTGCCCTGCGGAACGACCTCGAGTTCGACCTTTCCGGCCCGGTACAGACCGTCGAACACCCACGAGTCGGCCTGGCGGGGGAAGGAACAGATCACCTTGCGGACCCGCCCCTCGGCAAGCAGCGCGGCGAGGCCGGTGTCGCCGTTGCCGGCGTTGTTGGAGACGACGGTGAGGTCCTTGGCGCCCTGCCGGATCAGGGCGTCTATCAGTGCCACGGGCATACCGGCCATGCCGAAGCCCCCGACGAGCACAGTCGAGCCGTCGCGGACACCCGCGACCGCGTCGTCGGCGTCGGCGCACAGCCGCGCGGTCATCGGCTGCTCCCGGCGACGTTCTCCAGCACGACGGCCAGCGCCTGGCCGACGCCGATGCAGACGGCCGCGACCCCCCACCGCTGCCCGGATTCCTGCAGACGGCGGGCGAGAGTCCCCAGCAGCCTGCCTCCGGACGCGCCCAGGGGGTGGCCGAGGGCGATGGCTCCGCCCTTCGTGTTGACGATCTGCGGATCGACGTCCCAGGCGTCGATGCACGCGAGCGCCTGGACGGCGAAGGCCTCGTTGAGTTCGACGGCGGCGACGTCGGACCAGGAGACGCCGGCACGCTTGAGTGCCCTGTTCGCCGCCTCGACGGGGGCGAAGCCGAACATCTGCGGGTCCAGCGCGGACACGCCGCGGCCCGCGACGCGGGCGAGGGGAGCGCTGCCGATGCGGTCCGCGGCGGAGTCCGAGCCGAGCAGCACCGCCGAGGCGCCGTCGCTCAGCGGAGAGGCGTTGCCCGCGGTGATGACGCCGTCGGTGCGGAAGGACGGCTTGAGCGCGGCGAGCTTCTCCGTGGAGGACCCCGGCCGGATTCCCTCGTCCCGCTGCAGAACGGTGCCGTCCGCGTGGGTGACGGGGACGACCAGGCCGTCGTAGAAACCCTCGTTCCAGGCCTCGTCGGCGAG
Organism: Streptomyces shenzhenensis; assembly: GCF_021462265.1. Classification (GTDB taxonomy): domain Bacteria; phylum Actinomycetota; class Actinomycetes; order Streptomycetales; family Streptomycetaceae; genus Streptomyces; species Streptomyces shenzhenensis. Next base: position 88,061 of record NZ_JAJONF010000002.1, read on the forward strand.
ACGGTGGGAGCGGACGGCGAACTCGTCCTGGCGCTCGCGGGAGATCGCGAAACGGTCGGCCAGCTGCTCGTTGGCCTCGCCCAGGGAGACCGTCCACTCCTTGGGCATGCGCTCGTTGACCAGGCGCCATCCGAGCGTCGTGGACACCGCGGCCGTGTCCCCGGCCGGGAAGGCGCGCTCGGGCTTGGGCAGCACCCAGGGCGCCCGGGTCATCGACTCGACGCCGCCGGTGAGGACGATGTCCATGTCGCCGCTCTCGATGGCGCGCGAGGCGATGAGGGCGGCGTCCAGGGACGATCCGCACAGGCGGTTGACGGTCGTGGCGGGCACCGAGGTGGGAAGTCCCGCGAGCAGGGTGGCCATCCTGCCGACATTGCGGTTGTCCTCGCCGGCGCCGTTGGCGTTGCCCCAGACGACGTCGTCGATCTCCGCCGGATCCAGGTCCGGCACGGTGGCCAGCGTTCCGCTGATGATGTGGGCCGCGAGGTCGTCGGGCCGGACCCGGGCGAGCGCGCCCGAGAACCGTCCGAAGGGAGTCCGGGCCGCCGAATAGAGGTAACTGTCGCTCACATCGTCACCTTATGAGCCCATCCGACAGCCAGTCCAAGACCTAATGACGATCGTTTGATAACGGTGGCTTATAAAATGAGCTGATGATGGAGCTACGGCAGATCCGCTACTTCCTGGCACTGGCAGAGGAATGCCACTTCGGCCGTGCGGCCGCCCGCCTGCACGTGGCGCAGCCCGCGCTCTCGCAGCAGATCAAACAGCTGGAGAAGGACCTGGGTGTCGCGCTTTTCGTCCGCTCCACCCGGCACGTGGCACTCACCGAGGCGGGCCGGCACCTCGTCGAGCACGCGCGCCTCCTGACCACCGAGGAGGAACGGGCCCGACGGCACATGACGGAACTGGCCACCGGCCGCGCGGGCCGCGTCTCCATCGGCTTCATCGGCACGGCCACCTACGACCTGCTGCCGCGGGTCGCACGTACGGTACACGCCCGACTACCGGGGATCACCATGGACCTCCGGGGCGAACTCCTCACCCCCGACCTGGTCGAAGGCCTGAGCGCCGGCACCTACGACCTTGCCGTCCTGCGCGGCACGGCCGGCCACGAGGACATCCGCACCACGCTGCTGCGCTCCGAATCGCTGGTGGCCGTGCTGCCTTCCCACCATCGGCTCGCGGACCGACGAAGCATCTCGCTGAAAGCCCTGGCCGGCGAACCCTTCGTCATCCACCCCGCTCGCTCCTCCATGTACGACCGGGTCCTGGCCGCGTGCCGGCGTGCCGGATTCCAGCCCTCCTCGCTGATGGAAGTCGGCGAGACGGCCACCCTGGTCGTCTTCGTGGCAGCGGGACACGGCGTCGCCCTCGTCCCCGCGTCGGTCCAGAGCCTCAGCCTCGGCAGCGTGGCCTACGTGCCGATCACCGAGGACGAATCCGTCGACCTGGTGCTCGCCGGCCGCGCCCGGGGCAGCACCCCCGCAGTCGAGCAGGTCTCCGCCGTGATCGAACGATGCGCCCACGACCCGGAGTAATCCGAGCGCCCGATGCCTACCCTGGGGGGATGACGAGCGGGATGACAGGGGTTCCGGCGCGCTTCAGTACCGCCGGTCTTCCCGAGGCCGAACGCATCGCCCTGTGGGAAGAGCACAACGCGACGGCCCTCATAGGGCTGCGCTGCCGTGCCCTGCAGGACACCGCCCTGGACGCGACGGAGATCAATCTGCAGCTCCCCAGGGTGCACGTGGCCAGGGTGAGCGGCAGCCCGCACGTCGTCGAGCGGCCCCGAGCGGAGATCCGCCGCGTCCCGTCGTACGCCGTGGCCTGCTACCTGACAGTGGCCGGCGACGCGTTCTTCTACCACGACGACGGCGTCCGGCTGCTGCATCCCGGGCAACTGCTCGTGTGCGACGCCGACCGGCCGTTCATGCGAGGTTTCTCGCACGGCCTGGAGGAGCTGGCGGTCAAGGTCCCCCACGACGTCTGGCGCGCCCTCGGCGGGCCGGCGTCCCTGCCGCAGCCGCTGGTCGTCGACGAGGGCGTCGCCCAGACCAGGACCCTCGCCACCCTGGCCGCCCAGGCGCTGCGCCCGGAGACCTCCGCCGGGGTGGACGAGGACGTCCTGCTGGACCTGCTCGCCGCCGTGGTGACCGGCCGGACACCGTCCCTCACAGCTGTCCATCTGACCGTCGCCAAGGCGTACATCGACGAGCACCTGACCGATCCGGCTCTCTCGGCGGGCCGCGTCGCCCGGGGAGTCGGAATCAGTGAGCGGCACCTCTCCCGGGTCTTCGCCTCGGGCGGGACGACCGTCCCCCAGTACCTCCTCCACCGTCGACTCGAGCGCGCCCGGACGCTGCTGCAGAGGGGAGGTGGGACGACCGTGGCCGAAGTCGCGGCGCGCTGCGGTTTCGGCTCGGCTTCCCACTTCTCCCACCGGTTCCGGCAGCACTTCGGACTGCGCGCCACCGACGTGCTCCGTCAGGCCCGGGCGCGGGCCGGAGACTGACGCCCGGCCCTCTCAGCCTCCGTCGGGCGCCAGCACGATGTCGAACCGGACCCGGGACCACGACCGGTCGCCCAGATCCCGTCCGTCCGGCGCGGGCGTACCCGGCGGCTGCTCGTGGAAGTCCTTCACCAGCGACTCCCTCACACCGAACACGGAGTCGCTGTCGAGGAGTTCGTCACCGCTGACGAAGATGTGCGTCACCAGGGTGCGCAGCGCGGGAGCGCTGACCATGAAGTGCAGATGCGAAGCCCGCATCGGCGAGCGGCCCGTCGCCTCCAGCAGCCCCCCGACCGGCCCGTCGTGGGGGATGGGATACGGCGTCGGCGTCAGCCCCCAGAAGCGGTAGCGGCCCTCGGCGTCGGTGAACAGGTGCGCTCGCGCGGCCACCCGCTCGTCGCCGTACTGCGTGTCGTAGAAGCCGTCCTCGTCGGCCTCCCACACCTCGATCCGCGCTCCGGGCACCGGTTTTCCGGCGGTGTCGGTGACGGTGCCTTCCACCCAGCACGGCTGTCCGGCCGCGCCGAAGGAGAGGTCGCCGCCCTGGGCGATCTCGGGGCTGTTCTCGACGAAGAACGGTCCGAAGACGGTGGCTTCGGTGGCGTCGCCGTAGGCCTCGTTGTTGACGGCGACCGTCTGCATGGAGGCGCCGAGCACGTCGGAGAGCAGGATGAATTCCTGGCGGCGCTCGTCGGTGATGTGCCCGGTGCGGGTGAGGAACTCGATGCCCGTGTCCCATTCCCGCTCAGTGAGGCGGACCTCCCGGACGAACGCGTGCAGGTGGCGGACCAGGGACTGCAGGACCTGCCGCAGCCGAGGATCCGCGCAGCCGTCGAAGGACTCGAGCACCCGGCGGGTGATGTCGGCCTCCCGTTCCAGCTGCGCGGCGGATACCGGGGTGCCGGGGGTGGTGACGTCGGTCATCGGGGTTCGGCTCCTTCCCATGCCCTGCGTACGAGGTCGGTGATCACATCAAGGGTGACAGGCCGGGGGTTGCCGGCGGGGACCGCCGCCAGCACCGCCCGGGCTGCTTCGACGATGCCGTCGGCAGGCATGCCGAGCTCACGCAGCGAGTGCGGGGCCTTCAGCTCGTCATACAGCCGCGCCAGCCCCTCCGTCGCGGTGGGCGCGTCCAGGGCCGCGGCCAGACGCCGTTCGGCGTCCGGAACACCGGGAGCGTTGAAGGCCAGGACGTGCGGCAGGACGACGGCATGGGTCTGGGCGTGCGGCAGGTTGAACATGCCGCCCAGCACATGGCAGATCTTGTGGTGCAGACCGGAGCCTGCCGACGCGAAGGCCGCCGCGGACAGGTAGGCGCCGTACAGTGCCTTCTCCCGGCCCGCCGGCGCGTCCGGTCTCGCGGCGACCAGCGGCAGACCGGTGCGCAGGGCCCGGGCGCCCTCGATGGCCAGGGCCTGGTTGACGGGGTCGGTTCGCGGGGCCCACAGGGAGTCCACACAGTGCGCGAGGGCGTTGAGGCCCGAGGCGACACTCAGTCCGACGGGCAGGCCGAGGGTCAGCGCGGCGTCGTAGACGATCGCGCGGGGCAGGACCTTCGGGTCGGAGCCGGTGGTCTTGACCGAGTTCTCGGTCAGACCCCAGACCGCGGTGGCCTCCGAGCCGGCGTACGTCGTGGGTACGGCGACGATCGGCAACCCGGTGGTCAGCGCGACCGCCTTGGCCAGGCCGGTGGTCGAGCCGCCGCCCACGCTGACCAGGGCGTCCGCCTCCCGCTCCACGGCGGCGGCCCGCGCCCGCCGCGCCACCTCCACCGGGACGTGCATGGCGACGTCGTGGTGCCGGTGGACGACGGGAAGGCCGGCGGTGACGCGGTCGGCCAGTTCCGCCTCGGCCGTCCCCGCGATCACCATCACCCGTTGCGCGCCGAGCGTGGCGACTTCGGCGGCGAGCTCCTCGGCCGCGGCGCCGGAGGCGAACCGCACCCGCTGCGGCAGCGTTTCATGTACGAACCGCACGGGTCAGTTCCTTCCCAGGAGCGAGAGCAGGGCCTTGCGCAGTTCGTCGGCGGGACTCTCGGGCAGTTCCGCCGCCCGCCAGGCGATGTGCTTGTCGGGCCGGACCAGCAGGACACCGCTCTCGCTGATCTCGCGCAGCTTGGCCCAGTCGTAGTAGAGATCGGTGACCTCCCGGCCGGGGCCGATGACCACGGCGCCCAGCGGGATGCCGAGCTCGTGGCCGACTTTCTCGGCGGCGTCCTGCCACGCCTCGCCCGCGATGCCGGTCAGCAGGGTCCAGCGGTCGTAGGGGGCCAGGTCCATCAGGGCGTGGCGGTGGACGTTGTCGCCGACCCAGGCGTGCGGCAGGTGCGCGCCGGGGACGGTGGACATCTCGTAGTAGAGGTCGGCGTCGCGGGCCGGGGCGGGCGGTTCGGCACCGTCGGAGAGGACAGCGGCCGAGGTGTAGTGCTGGCCGAGTTCGACCCCGTGGGCGTTGAACTCGTAGTTCTTCAGTTCCATCGCCCGTACGAGAGCCGCCCGCTTGGCGGCGCCAGCAGCAGTGTTGGCCTTGCGTTCTTCGATGGCGGCAGCCATCTCGGCCTCGGTCTCGGCATCCAGGACGCCCAACGCCGCGAAGATGTCCACGAATTCACGGCTGGACTTGTTGGCCCGCTTCACGATGCGCTCGGCGACCGGTGCCCGCTCGGCGGTGTAGGTCTCCAACAGGCCGGGTCCCGCGTGCCCCTTGAGCACCGCGGCGATCTTCCAGACGAGGTTGTAGGAGTCCTGGACGGAGGTGTTGGAGCCCAGGCCGTTGCTCGGCGGGTGCCGGTGGACGGCGTCGCCCGCACAGAAGACCCGGCCCGACTGCAGGCGCGTGGCGTACATCTCGTTGTTGCCCCACAGGCTGGTGCCGGTGATCTCCACCTCGAGATCCGGGATCCCGATCAGATTGCGCACGATCTGCCTGGCGGTCCGCTCGTCGACGACCGGGGGCTCCTCGGCGATGTCGTAGCCCCAGACGATCAGCCATTCGTTCCACGGACGCACCATCCGCACGAGCCCGGCGCCGATGCCCCCCACGTTGGAGCCCGGCTGGATGACCCAGTACAGGACGGACGGCCGGTGGGCGACGTAACGGGTGATGTCGGCCTTGAACGTGATGTTCATCGAGCCGGCGATGTCCATCGCGCCCTCGAACGGCAGGTCGATGTCCGCCGCGACCTTGGACCTGGCCCCGTCCGCGCCGATCAGGTACTTCGCGCGGATGCTGTACTCCTGGCCGGTGAGCCGGTCCAGCACCTGCACGGTGACGCCGTCGGCGTCCTGGACATGGGAGAGGTACTCGGTGGAGAACCGCGTCTGGGCGCCGCGCTGGGCCGCGTTGCGGACCAGGATCGGCTCCAGGTAGGTCTGCGGGATGTCGACGGTCAGGCACGGCGAGGCGAGCCGGTAGTCGGCCTCCCGGTCGGGGCGGGTGCCCCAGGTGTGGATCCGCCCGATCTCGTCACCGGAGATGCTCGTGCAGAAGACGGTGTCACCGACCAGGCCGTGCTCGGTGGCGTCCGCCAGCACCTGCTCCTCGATGCCGAGATCGCGGAAGACCTCCATGGTCCGCTGGTTGGTGATGTGCGCGCGGGGGGTGTTGGCCGTCCACCGGTACTTCGTGATCATGATCGTGCCGACGCCGAGGGTGGACAGCAGCAGCGCGGCGGACGCGCCCGCGGGACCCGAACCGACGACCACGACGTCGGTGGTCACGACCGCGTCGGTGGGCAGTTCGGTCTCGGAGATCCCGTCGTTGAACATGGGCATCGTGCGAAGCCTTTCATCGAACCGGCCCCGTCGCCGGCGATGCCAGTGTGGGATCGGCCGGGCCGTCGGGGAACGGTTCGGTGCTCAGGTCGGCGGGAACGCCAAGGCATGGCGGATCGGTGAAAGAAGCGGCCGCTCGCGGCGCCTTCACCGCGGTCCCGGACGCAGAGCGCGGCGGCTGCTCCCGGCGGCTCAGCCGTGGTGCCAGGAGTCATGTGAGGAAGGTATTGTCACGTCGCGGCCTCTCATGAAGCGAACGCGCGGTCAGGGAGCCCACCGGAAGAAGTGGGGCACCATGACGAGCACGAAGGCCTCTCCGTACCGGCTTGCGCCCAATCTCTTCGGTATAGGTTTCGGAATCGCCGGCCTGGCCCAGCTGTGGAGCACTGCGGCGGACACCGTTGCCGCACCGGCCTGGCCGGCGGAATTCCTGTGGATACTCGCGGCGTTGACCTGGCTGGTGACCTTGGCGGCATATCTGCGCAACGTGGTCTCCCAGGGGCGGCTGCGCACGGAGGTGGCGGACCCGACCACCGGCCCCTTCACCGCCCTGATCGTGATCGTGCCCATGATGCTGGGAGTCGCCCTCGCACCGCACGCGCGAGTCGCGGGCGAAGTGGTCTTCACGGTGAGTCTGGTACTCACCGTGGCCCTGGGCGGGTGGCTGACGAGTCTGTGGATCCGCTCGGACACCCAACTCCAGCAATGGCATCCCGGATACTTCCTGCCCACGGTCGCCGGCGGCCTCGTCGCGGCTGCCTGCAGCGCTGCCCTGGGGTGGGCGACGCTGGCACACGTGATGTTCGGTTACGGACTGATCTGCTGGTTCGTCCTCGGATCGATCCTCCTGCTCCGGCTCTTCACCCAGCCCATGCTGGCCACTCCCCTCCTGCCGACCATGGCGATCGAAGTCGCGCCGCCCGTGGTCGCAGGCAACGCGTGGTTCGCCATGAACGGCGGCCGGCTCGATCTCGGCGCCGAGATCCTCGCCGGGTACGCGGTCCTGATGGTTCTGGTGCAGATCGGACTGACCAGCACCTATCTGCGCGTACCTTTCGGGCCCGGCCACTGGGCCTTCTCTTTCTCGTACGCGGCGGTCCTGACCGATGGCGTCCACTGGCTGGACGTCGAGCACGTCCGCGGCCAGAAGGAGCTGACCTACCTCGCTCTGGCCGTCGCCACCCTGGCGCTGGCCGCTCTCGCGGCCCGCACGGTCCTCGGCCTGACGCGGCGCAGCTTCCTTCCGAGGGCGGCTGCTGCTGCCGTGCCGGCTCCCGTCGGCTGACGTCCCCGTCGGGCGTCGTCGGGCGTCGTCGGACGGCTCGGCAGGCCTCACGCGGCGACCGCGCCGATGAGGGCGGAGCGGCGGCCGAGCGGGGGAGCCGTTCCATGGGGCCGACGCGGATCCGGGACAAGACGCTTCGGGCCGCGCGCGGGACGTGACGGTCCGTCGGGGGCCGGCCCGCACGACTCCGTCACCCGCTGCCCCGACACGGATGCCGGGACGCTGCCGGACGCCGCACCGGAGAGTGCCCGGCGGCCCGTGGGCCAACAGGGGCGACGAGCCCTCCGTCACCACCGTTGCCGACGGCAACGTACCTCGCTATCGCACGAACGACCCGGCGTGGAACGGCGCGTCCCGGTTGCGCTCATGCTTCTCCCGCATGCCCGCCCACCGGCTGCGCGGGCGCACGGTGTCTCGTCGGCCGCCCCGCGTTTCGATCCCGATTCGACCCCGCAGGGCGTGAACCACTACAGGTCGTTGCCCGCGTAGGAGAGGTTGAAGCTCTTGTTGGCCAGCGGGAAGTCCGGAACGATCGTGTCCGCCAACGCGACCGGCAGAGCGGGCCAGTTGAAGAAGGACGGGTCGACGGGCTTGACCCGGGTCAGGGTGGCGTCGGGTGCGAGTTCGACACGGGTGGCGATGGTGCCGCGCCAGCCCTCCACGAGGCCCACTCCGCTGCGGGGGCCCGCGCCGGGCGCCGGTGGGGGCGCCAGCAGGGCCATGGGGGCCGCGAGCCCGTCGCCGAAGTGCTCGATCAGGGAGAGGGAGACGTCGATCTCCTCGGCGCGGACCAGGAAGCGGGCCAGCACGTCGCCGCCGTCGTGGACGGGCACCTCGAACTGCTCACCGTACGCGGTGAAGGGGTGCGTCACGCGTGCGTCGTCGGCGATGCCGCTGGCGCGGGCGACGTAGCCGAGGCAGCCGATCTCCCGGGCCGCGGCGGTGTGCAGGGTGGCGGTGCCGGTGAACCGGTCGCGGACGGTGGAGTGACCGAGCGCGAGGCCGGTGATCTCGCGGATGTCCGCACCGATCGCCTTCAGCCGGGCAGGGTCGGGCAGGGCGCGCAGGGCCGCGCCGCCCGGGACGACGCCGCCGCGCAGCAGCCGGTGTCCAGTGATGTCCCGGTTGAGGCGCAGGAGTTGTTCGCGCACCCGTTGGGCGTGGGCGTTGAGGATGCCGTGTCCGACGTCGTTGCAGAGCATGCCGAGGTCGGCGACGTGGTTGTGGATCCGTTCCAGTTCGAGGAGCATCGCGCGGGCGCGCTGCGCCTCTTCCGGGACCTCGGTGCCGGTGGCCTCCTCGACGGCCAGGCAGTAGGCCAGGGCGTGTCCGACGGCCGTGTCCCCGCTGATGCGCTCGGCCAGCGGCAGGCCGGCGGCGACGCTGCGGCCCTGGAACAGCTTCTCGATGCCCTTGTGGACGAACCAGAGGCGGGCCTTGAGCTTGAGGATGGTCTCGCCGACCACGGAGAAGCGGAAGTGGCCCGGTTCGATCAGCCCGGCGTGCACCGGGCCGACCGGGATCTCGTACACGCCGTCGCCCTCCACCTCCAGGAAGGGGTACGGGCCCTCCTGCTCGCCGAAGGCGGGCGGAGGCCCGGCGTCGGGGCGCATCGGGTACCAGCCGCGCGGCCAGTGGAAGTGCCGGACGAGACGGCGCGGGAGGGGGTGGTCCCGGGGGACGATGCCGAACAGGTCGCGCATCTCCCGCTCGAACCGGCCCGCCGCGAAGGAGAGATGAGCCAGCGACGGCACTTCCGGCCGGTCGGGGTCGAGTCGGACGTTCAGCTCCACCCGCGTGTCGGGCGGGCCGGAGGCGAACAGGTACACCACACGTGGCCCGTCCTGGTCGACGTGCGCGGCGACCAGCACGAGCCGGTGGCCCCGGGCGAGCAGGTCCTCGGCATGCCGGGGCAGGGCGGCGGCGCTGCTCTGGTGGCTCTCGCGCATCGCGTCACCGGCCTCCGATCGCGTGGGCGGCGTCGTGCAGCAGACCGGTGAGCGGGCCGAGGGTGACGCCCAGGGCGGCGCAGGCGGCCAGGCCCAGCATCAGGGGCCCGACAGCGGACGGGCTCTCCTCGCCCGGTGATCCGGGCCCCAGCAGCATCCGGGCCGTGCGGGCGGCCAGCGCGGCGAAAGCGACCAGGACGAGCAGCAGGGCCGCCGCGGTGGCCCAGGCGAGGCCGGCACCGGCCGCGAACCCGGCACGTGCGATGCCCAGTTCGGAGGCGAAGAGGCTGAAGGGTGGAAACGCCATCAGCGCGACTACCGCGAGCCCGAACGCTCCGGCCGTCGCGGGAGCTCTGGCCAGCAGCCCGCGTACCCGTCCGATCCGCGCCGTGCCGGTGATCTGCAGGATGCGGCCGGAGGCGCAGAAGGCGACCGACTTGGCCAGTCCGTGTCCGGCGATGTGCAGCAGCGCGGCGGACAGGGCGAGCGGGCTGCCGATCGCCGCGGCCAGCGCGATCAGGCTCATGTGTTCCATGCTGGAGTAGGCCAGCATCCGCTTGTAGTCGCGCTGGGCGAGCAGCAGACCGGCCGCGAGGGCGAGGGTGAGCAGGGCGACGGCGGCGAGCAGGACGCGGATGAAGCCGGGGCCGAGGGCGGCGTCGGCGATGACCCGGTAGCGCAGGATCGCGGCGAAGGCCACGGACAGCAGGACGCCCGACATGAGCGCGGAGACCGGTGCCGGGGCCTGGCTGTGGGCGTCGGGCAGCCAGGCGTGCAAGGGGATCAGCCCGGCCTTGGTGCCGAAGCCGAGCACGACCAGGGTGATGCCGAGCCGGGTCACGGCCGGGTCGAGGCGGTCGGCGCGCGAGACGAGGGTGGGCCAGTCGAGCGCCCACGCCTCCGCGATGCCGGCCTGCCGGGCCGCGTAGTAGATCAGGACGGTGCCGAGGAAGGCCAGCGCGATGCCGGCCGAGCAGATCACCACATACTTCCAGGCGGCTTCCACGGACGTCCGGGTGCGGCGGTGGCCGACGAGGAAGGCGGTGACGATCGTCGTGGCCTCGACGGCGACCCACAGCACACCGAGGTTGGCGGTCACCACGGAGAGGCACATCGCGGCCAGGAAGGAGTGGACGAGCGCGTGGTAGTGCCACGCGGTCCGCCCGGCCGCCCGTCCGGCGGCCCGCTCACCGGCGAGATACGCGGGTGCCGAGCCGCAGGCGATCAGGGCGACGGCGCCGACCACCAGCAGCATCCAGGCGGTCAGCGCGTCCGCGCGCAGCAGGCCGGAGTACGCCGTCCGCGGCCCGTTCCCGACGACGTCGGCGGCGAGCAGGCTCCCGCACGTGAGGATCGCGACGGGTGAGACGAGACCGGCCCGGTCCCACCCGTGCCGCTGAGGCACCTGACCTGGCTCGGGGGCCTCAGCGACCAGGACGGCGCCCTGCGGGGACACCCCCGGCCGGGCCTCGGCGAGCCGCGCGGGGAGCGCCGCGACGGTCGGGCGGGTGCGCGGCCGGGGCAGCGCGTACGCCCCGGCGACCAGCAGCGGAACGGCCGCGGGCGCGGTCAGCAGCAGGGCGGAGGCGGTGGCGTTCATCAGTCGTGCAGCTCCCGCAGGTCGTCGATGTCGGTGGTGCCGAACGCCACCCGCATCCGGGCGGTGAGGATCTGCAGCACCAGTACCGCCAGCAACACGTCGAAGGAGACGCCGAGTTCGACGATCAGCGGCACCCCGGAGGTGGCGAGGAACGCGGTGGCGGTGATGCCGTTGTCCAGGAGCAGGAAGCCGACCACCTGGGCCAGGGCGCGCCTGCGGGTGACCAGCACGAAGAAACCGATCAGCACCACGGCGAGGCCGACGGGCAGGGCGCGGGTCGCCGGGGTGGGGTCCAGTTCGGTCAGCGGGCGGGCGACGGCGTAGGCCAGCAGGGTCAGCAGCGCGGCGGTCAGCAGGGAGGCGGCGACGTTGACCAGGGGCTGGGTCTCCCGTACCTCCTCGCTGTGCACGCCGTCGGCGCTGAGCGCGGACAGCGCACGGCGCATCAGATACGGCAGGACACCCGCCCGCAGCACCCCGATACCGAGCCCGACACCGACCAGGTCCCAGCGCGCCTCGTGGCTGCCGAGGAGCACGGCGAGCGCGGCGAGCGCCACCCCCTGCAGGGCGAAGTACCGCACGATCGCGGCAAGTTCGCGCCGCCACAGCACCACTACGGCCGCCAGCAGGAAGGCGCCGCACGCCAGGTCGAGGAGCTGGGTGAACAGGCCGCCGGTCATGACGCTCCGCTCAGGAAGTACGAGGAGGCCACCGCGAGGACCGCCAGCAGGAAGGATCCGGCGAGGAGTTCGGGCACCCTGAACAGCCGGACCTTGGCCCAGAACACCTCGGCCGCGGCCAGCACCGCGCCCAGCAGGACCAGCTTCGCCGCGAACAGCACCAGGGCCACGGCCAGGCCGGCCCACGAGGCGCTGGTGGCGATGCCCCAGGGCACGAACAGCGAGGACAGCAGGCCGAGCAGCAGGGTGAGCCGCAGCTGCGAGCCGAGTTCGACCAGCGCCAGGTCGGGACCCGCGTACTCCAGCACCATCGCCTCGTGGATCATGGTCAGTTCGAGGTGGGTGGAGGGGTTGTCGACCGGGATCCGCCCGGTCTCCGCGAGCACGGCGACCGCGAGGGCGGCGGTGGCCAGCAGACCCGCGGGGGAGGTGAGACGGGCCGGCTCGTGGACGGCGCCGGTGACGATGGCCGGGATGTTGGTGGTGCCGGCCGGAATCGACAGCGCGAACACCGACAGCAGGATGGTCGGTTCCACCAGCGCCGCCACCGTCATCTCCCGGGAGGCGCCCATCCCGCCGAAGGCGGTGCCGGTGTCCAGCCCGGCCAGGGCCAGCGCCAGGGTGCCCAGCGCGATCAGCGACACCACCACGATGAGGTCCGCGTGGGAGCTGACCGGGGTGTCGGTGGACAGCAGCGGCACCAGGGCGGCGGCGACCACCGTGGTCGCCACCAGCAGGGCGGGGGCGGCCCGGAAGGCGGGCCCGGTCCCGACGGGGGTGACGGGCTCCTTGCGCAGCAGCTTCCGCGTGTCCCGCCAGGGCTGGAGCACCCCCGCCCCGGCCCGGCCCTCCAGCCGGGCGCGGACCTGCCGCATCCACCCGGTCAGCAGCGGCGCACCGGCGCCGACCACGACGACCTGCCCGGCCACGGCCGCGTATCCGACAGCAGCACTCATCAGTCCGCACTCACCAGCCCACCGCCAATGCCAACAGCAGGAAGACCAGGCCGGCGAAGCCGTAGCCGAGATAGCGGTGCACGCTGCCGCCCGCCAGCCTCCGGGCCGACTGCCCGGCCGTGTTCAGCGCCCGCAACACCGGTTCGTACAGCCGGTGTTCGATCCGGTCGGACACCCGGCGCTGGAAACGCACCCGCTCCACCAGGTACGCCGACTCCCGCACCGGTGTGACGTCCAGGTCCTGCTCCGGGGCGAGGACGTCGTCGAAGACCCGTTGCAACGGCTCCGCGAACGAGGTCGCCGTGTACGCCATGCGCGGCGTCGGCGCGCCGCCACCGCAGTCCCACAGCCGGGCGTTCACCCGGCGCCTTCTGCGCCCGTACAGCCGGGGCAGGCCGACGGCCGCCATCAGCGCCACGGTAAGGGCGGCCACCACCCACACCGGCGACAGCGCCGCGGAGATGCCGGTGAGCCGCACCTCCAGCCCGCCTCCCGACACCGCGCCGCCGCCCGGCAGCCCCGTGGCGCCCACGGCCCGGTCCAGGCTGCCGCCCAGCAGCCCGGGCACCAGCGCCAGTGCCGCGCACGCCGCCCCGAGCAGCCCCATCCCGGCCAGCATCAGGATGGGCGCCTCTTCGGCCGAGGCGGCCCGGTCGCTGCGGGGCCGGGCGAAGAAGCCGACCCCGAGCGCCTTGACGAACGCGGCGGCGGCGATACCGGCCGACAGGGCGATCAGCGCCACCGACAGGGGCAGGACGACCGCCACCGCAACGCCCGGCACCGCAAGGCCGTGGATCAGGGACTGCAGCAGCAGCCACTCGCTGATGAACCCGTTGCCCGGCGGCAGCGCCACGGCACCGAGCGCGGCCACCGCGAAGAAGGCGGCGGTGACGGGCATCCGGGAGCGCAGACCGCCCAGCCGGTCCAGGTCCCGCAGGCCGGTGGACCGGAGGACGGAGCCGGCCGCGCAGAACAACAGGGCCTTGAACGCGGAGTGGTTGACCACGTGCAGCAGGGCCGCGCACAGGGCCAGTGCGGCGAGCGGCCGGTCACCGTAGGCGGCGAACAGCCCGGACGCCCCCACCCCGATCAGCACCAGGCCCATGTTCTCGCTGGTCGAGTAGGCCAGCAGCCGCTTCAGGTCGGAGGCCATCGCGGCCTGCAGGATCCCGTACACCGCGCTGGTGCCGCCCACCGCGATCAGCCCCAGCCACCACCAGGCGGGTCCGCCGCCGAGCAGGTCGAGGCCGGTGCGCACCAGGCCGTAGATTCCGAGGTTGACCATGGCGGCACTCATCAACGCCGAGACGGGGCTGGGGGCTTCGGGATGGGCCCGGGGCAGCCAGGCGTGCAGCGGCAGCGCGCCCGCCTTCGACGTGAACGCGAGCGCCACCAGCACGAACACCAGCCCCCGGACCGCGGGAGGGACGGTGTGCGCGCCTGCCCGCAGGGCGGTGAAGGTCTCCCCGCCCGCCCCGGCCGCGAACAGCGCCAGCCCGGCGAGCAGCAGTACCAGGCCGAGATGCGTCATCACCGCGTACCAGACGCCCGCCTGCCGTACCGAGGCCCGCTCCCGGTGTTCGGCGAGCACCAGCAGCAGCGAGCCGAGGGCCATCAGCTCCCACAGCGCCAGGAACGTGGACACCGACGCCGCCACCGGGACCAGCACCAAAGTAAGGGCGAAGGGCGGCAGCACCGCCTGCGCCGTGCGTGAGCCCAGCCCGTGCGGCCCGTGCCCGGCCGCATAACCGATGCCGTACACCGCGACCGCCGCTACGACGGCCCCCGCCACGGCTATGAACAGCCCTGCCAGCGCGTCCACCGCCGCGGCCGCCCCGGCCAGCGGCAGCACCCCGGGGAAGGTGCCCGCCCAGCCGCTGCCGCCCAGTGCGGCCACCCCCGCCGTGCCACCGCCCACCCCCACGCCCGCGGTCAGCACTCCGACGGCGGGGATCCGCAGCCGGTACGGCAGCACGATCCCGGCCAGCGCGCCCGCCCCGGCCAGTACGGCGGCCGCCGCCAGGGCGGCCGGGATCACGCTCACCGTCCGGTCACCCTCCTGAGCGCCGCCACGATCTGGTCCGGTTCCGGCGGGCATCCGGGCACGGCCAGGTCCACCGGCAGGACATCGGCGACGGCGCCCTCGACGCCGTAACCGCCCGCGAACTCCCCGCAGTCGATCGCGCAGTCCCCGACCGCGACCACCAGTTTCGGCTCGCCCATGGCGGCGACCGTGCGGCGCAGCGGCTCGGCCATGTTCCGGGTCACCGGCCCGGTCACCAGCGCCACGTCTGCGTGCCGGGGCGAGGCCACCAGACGGGCGCCGTACCGCTCGGCGTCGTACAGCGGGTTGAAGGCGGCGGCGATCTCGATCTCGCAGCCGTTGCAGGAGCCGGCGTCGACACACCGCACCTGCACGGACCCGCGCAGTTCCCCGGCCGCCAAGGGCTGTTCCGCCTCGGGGCGCGGCGGGGCCGGCTCGGCCACCCGGCCGGTGGTGCGGATCTTGCGCAACAGGCCCATGAGCCCTTCCCTGACGGTGAGGACATGTCCGCAGGTGACCTGGTGGGTCACCCCGCGACTGGAGTTACGGCGTCTTCCTGGTGCTCTTGCCTTGGCGGCGGATCTCCGCCGGGGTGGGAAGGCGGCCGTTTCCCGTACCACGGAGCGCTGTCGACTCCGAGGGAGGCGGCCGCCGTACGACGGCCGTCGTCACGACGGCGGTTTCCGCTCGGTCCGGGCCGCGCGCAGGCCGGCGGGGAGGTCAGCCTGGCCGGCCGGTACGCCGGACAGGATGCTGCGGGCGCCCCGCAGCGGCTCGGCGACATGCGGGCCGGCCGGCGAGTGGCGCACGGTCGAGCGCTCCTTGCGGGTCACGACCAGGTTCGCGCGGCGCGGAACGGCCGGCTGCTGCGAGAGGTGTGCGGCCTCGCTGCCCACCTCGGGCGGCATCTCCGCGACCGCGTGCTCGCTCAGGAGCTCCAGGACGCGGATGCGCGCGGGGTGCCCGAGGGTTTCGAAGAACCCGGCCTTCAGGCGGTACGGCGGCGTGCTCACCGGGGCGTCTCCTCCCCCGTGGAGCAGCACGGCCCGCCCTGCCCGGCCTCGGCGCATCCAATCCACCCACTCGCGACAACATGCGGCCCGTCCTCACCTGCGGCAGCGGCCAGGCCGGACCCGCACCGGGGACGAGAGCCACTGGTTTCAGCAGTGATGACCTCAGTAATTGCCAACGTTAGCAATTACTGACTTCATGTGAGGGAGGTTCGCGTGAGAATCACGCTTTGCGCGGGTTTCGGCGTCGTCCGGTCACCGCGGAGGGGGACGCCTGCGCTCTCGTGCCCGTGTCCGAGGGTGACGGCGCTGTCGCGCCGCGGGTGAGCCGGAGGAGTCAGCTGTCTGTCTGCTCGGCGGCCGGCCATCCGGTGGTGCGCCACCCCGTGCGTCCCTGCGCGCGTTCCCCGTGGTGCGCGCTGTGCGCGCCGAGGGCGGCGGGCAGGTCGGCGTGGACCGGGATGGGCGGGCAGTCGCCGGCTGGGACAAGGGACCCGTCGGCGGGTATGGCGGCCAGTTCCAGGCCGCGGCCCGCCTCGGCGAGACGGCGGGCGGCCTCGGTGATGGCCAGCTGACCCTCGGCCGACCAGCTGCGCAGCTCGGTCAGGTCGACGATGACCGGGCCGGTACCGCGGGCCAGCGCCCAGCCGACGGCGCCGGAGAAGCGGCGCACCGCGTCCGCCCCGAGGTAGCCGGCGACGGACAGGACGCCGAAGTTCTCCTCGACGGTGTAGCGCCAGTCGATGGTCATGATGGTCAACTTCCTTGTGAGGATGGCCGGTCGGGGCCGTGGTCCGGTTCAGAGGGGGAGAGTGATCCAGATGCTCTTGCCGCCGCCGTCGGCGTCCGCCCGGATGACCGCGGTGCCGCCCAGGGTGAGGACGAGCTCCATGACGGTGCCCAGGCCGCCGGCGCCGGTGACCGCCCCGGACAGCGGCGGCTGGGAGGGGTGGCGGTCGTGGACGGCGAAGGCCAGGCAGTCGGTGCCCGCCGCGTAGATCACGGTGACCTGCGGAGAGAGGCCGGCGGCGTGCCGAACGCTGTTGGTGACCAGTTCGCTCAGGATGAGCAGGGCCGGGTCCACGGCGGGGTGGCGCAGTCCGATGCCCCATTCGAGCACGACCTGCTCGGCCGTTTCGCGGGCCACCCGTACGGCGGTGGGGTCATTGGGCATCGTGAGCACGTGCCGGTGCGGCAGGGCCGCGAGCCGCGTGGACACTCATGCCTCCAGTCGGACGAGGCGGAAACCGGCGATGGCCCGGGCGGATGCCGGAGGTCTCCGGCACGGCGGCGCTGTGGCCCCGGCCTCGGCCTGATACGGCGCAACGGACACGGCCCCTCGGTTTCCTCTGCGAGCCCCACCCCGGGGGCGGACACGAACGACTGAACCCGCGACTACCTGCGAGCACGGTCAACCCAGCATCTAAGCAATTGCGAAATTATGCAATTCTGCATCAGTCTACGGC
The DNA here is from genome assembly GCF_021462265.1 of Streptomyces shenzhenensis. Taxonomy (GTDB): domain Bacteria; phylum Actinomycetota; class Actinomycetes; order Streptomycetales; family Streptomycetaceae; genus Streptomyces; species Streptomyces shenzhenensis. The sequence continues at coordinate 105,336 of NZ_JAJONF010000002.1, forward strand.
TCGGACAGCCCGGCCGGGGCAGGGGGGCGCGGGTCAGGCTTGTCAGGCTTTCTTGACCACGCTCGACTTGAGCTGCATCGCCCCGAACCCGTCGACCTTGCAGTCGATGTCATGGCCGTCGACCCCGTCGACCAGCCGGATGCCGCGCACCTTGGTCCCGGCCTTGAGTCCCGTGGGGCTGCCCTTGACCTTGAGCGTCTTGACGACCACCACGGTGTCGCCGTCCTGCAGCACATTGCCGACGGCGTCCTTGACGACGCGCTCCCCGGGGCCGTGGCCGCCTTCGGCGCCGGTCTCGGCCGGGACCCATTCGTGGCCGCACTCCGGGCACACCACCAGGGCGTTCATCTCGTAGGTGTACTCGCAGGAGCACTTCGGGCAGGGAGGAGGATTCTCAAGCATTCCGCCAGCGTATCCGGCCCTGCCCGGGCCGGAGGCCCGGGCGCAGCGGCACCAGCGGCCGGGCGGCCCGCTGGAGGAGCCGGGGCACCTGGACGGCGAGACAGAAACAGAGCAGCCGGGGAGGCCGGCGCCGGACCTCTCTCCCGGCTCGCGAACAGCCGCAGCGGCACGATCGGCCGCGCGGCCGCGGCTGCACCCGGACGAAGAGCCCGACCAGCACTACGCCGGCCACCAGCGGCACCGAAGTGCGGGGGGCGGTCCAGCCGAAGCCGGCGGCGTCCACGACGCCGAGAACCAGCGGGGTCGAACCCCGTGTCGCCGGAGCTGCCCCGGCGATGTCGAAGCGGCCTCGCCGGGGCTCGGTCTCGGACAGGAATCCGACCGCGAGCACCATCGACGAGGACGAAGCCGACTCGATCCGGATCATCCACCGCGCTCTCGGCGCCGGCATCAACTTCGTCGACACCGCCGACGTCTACTCCGGCGGCGTCTCGGAGGAGATCGTCGGCAAGGCGCTCAAGGACCGTCGCGAGGACGTGTTCCCGGCGACCGAGTTCGTCATGCCGATGGACCAGGACGACCCCAACCAGCTTGGTGGCTCGCGGCGTTGGATCATCCGCGAAACCCAGCCGAGAACCCAGCGGCGCACGTCCGGTCTGCGCCACGGCGAGTTCCACGGAGACCGCGACTCGGCCGCAGGTCACACCGCACTGCCGGCCGAGGTCTCCCGAGCCGTGGAGATCGCCATCAGGGGTTGGTCCTCGCGCCGCCTTGGCCCACGCCGGTGCGGTTCCGCGGCCGCTGCCAGGTCGACTGGCCGTGCGGCCGCGGCACCTGGCGTCATGTCAGGTGTAGTCCCGTCCGTCGCGTATTGCTGCAAGCCGGGCCATTTGCTCGCCCATGCCGCGTGCTCCGGCCAGCGGTGTGCGGACGTGCGGCCAGACGGCGCGCAGGAGGTCGATGTGCCGTGCGCCGCCGAGGGCCACCACGGGGTCGAGGTGGACGATGTTCCGCGTCGTTGCCTGTTCGAGAAGGACCTGGCTCGTTACTGCGTCGGCTGCGCCATGGGGTGTGTCGTACGGCTCGATGACGTCGTCGAGGTCGAGGAGCCCGTGGCGTGCGGAGAGGATGAGCAGCCGGTCGGGGTGCAGTGCGTCGGCCGCCCTGCGGCATGCCCGGTGATATGAGCCGACGTAGATGTCCGCCGCGCGTGCGGGCGAGCCCAGTTTGCGGCTGCCGCACGGGATGACGACGAGTTGTGGCGTGAAGTGGTCGAGATGGTCGTTTGCGGTCATGCCTGTCGTCCTGTCTGCGCTTGTGGTGTGAGCGGTACTGGTCCGGTGCGCGCCTGGTGTGTCCTGGTGGACACCCGCCTGCCGGGCGGCCGGGTGGGGGGACGGCGATGCGGAGCGGCAGTTCGAGAAGAGCGGGGGCGGACCGGCCCGGCCCCCCGTGAGAAGAGCCGGCGCCGTTTCGTACGCGAGCACCGCCGGTGCCGCAGGACGAGGTCCACGCAGATCCCCAGGAGCCAGGAGAGGCAGCCGACGGGAGCTCACACGCCGGCGGGGCAGCCGCCGCACGAACACCCGGTCCACACTCGGCCTCTTCGAGCGTGGACCCGTTCTGCCCCCTGACAAGCGGCGGCAGCGCCGTTCCGCCGGGTCCGTCGTGGCCCGGACTCTCGCTTCGGCCGCCGGCGGCAAGTCAGACCACGCGCTGCCTGGCGTCGGCCCTCACCGTCGGAGTCTCGGCCGGCGTCGGGCGGATCCCGAGGAAGCCGAGGAACGCGCCGAAGGCCGTCACGCCGGCGGCGATGGTGAAGCTGAAGGCGTAACCGTGCGCGGCAGCGGTCGCCGGGTCGGCGCCCGCACGCTGCAGCACGGCGGCGTGGCCGGTGCCCAGCGAGACCAGGGCAGCCAGCCCGATGGCACTGCCGACCTGCATGGACGCGTTGTTCATGCTGGTGGCGATGCCCGCGTCCTCACCGGTGGCGCCGTCCACTCCGGCGACGGTGGATCCGACGAGGACGAGGCCGCCTCCCAGCGGCACCAGGATCAGTCCGGGCAGCACGTCGGCCACATAGGTGCCGTGACTGCTCAGCCCGGCAAGGAGAAGGTAGCCGACCGTGGTGACCGCAAGCCCTCCTCCGTTCAGCGCCCGCGGACCGAACCGGGGAAGCAGGCGCGGCGCCATCACGGTGGCGCTGAAAAGAATGACCAACCCGAACGGTACGAAGGCGAATCCGGTCGCGAGCGCGGAGAAGCGCAGTATGTGCTGGACATACAGACTCAGCGAGAAGAAGAGAGTGGCGAAGCCGACGTAGTAGCAGATGCGGACGACGTTGGCGATGCTCCGGTTGCGTGAGCGCAGGAACGCGAGGGGCATCAGGGGCTGCGCCACGTGGGCCTCCACCAGCACGAAGCCGATCAAGCAGAGCACGCCGATCCCGACGCGGCCCAGGACGGAGAACGAGAGCCACGCGTGGCTGTCCTTCTCCAGGAGGCCGAACACGACCAGGAGCAGACCGAGGGTGACCGCCACTGCGCCGAGGACGTCAGGCCGACCGCGCTTGGTGGCCCGGCTTTCTGAGACGAGCTTGAAGGTGGCGAGAAACGCGAAGGCGGCGATGGGCAGATTGATGAAGAAAATCCAACGCCAGGAGGCGATGGTGGTCAGGACGCCCGAGAGCACGACTCCCAGGGCCACGCCCACTCCGGCCAGGCCGCTCCAGATGGCCATGGCCCGTGCCCTTTCCTGCCGCTGTGTGAACAGCAGCGTCACCAGAGACAGGGCTGCCGGGCTGACGAGTGCCGCACCGGCACCCTGTATGAAGCGGCTGGCGACCAGTACACCGGGTTGCTGGGCCACTCCGGCGCTCGCCGACGACAGCGCGAAGATCGCCAAGCCGGTCAGGAAGAGGCGTCTGCGGCCGAGCAGATCACCGAGGCGCCCGCCAAGCATCAGCAGCCCACCGTAGGTGACGGTGTAGCCGTTGACGACCCATGCCAGGCCCGTGGTCGTGAAGCCGAGATCGTGCTGGATGGGAGGCAGCGCGACATTGACCACGGTCACGTCGAGGAGCAGCATCACCTGGACCAGACAGATGATCCCGAGCGCGCGCCACCTGCGCGGATCCGGTTCGGGGGTGGGACTGATCGGAGTCATCACTGATCGCTTTCTGTTCGGTCGGGCCGCCGTCGTGCCCCTGGACACCGCCTTGAGAGGCGAGGGCGCGAGCCTGCCCGGCCCACGGACTTTCCTGAGGTGTTCAACTCGCAGGCCCCGGGTGTGTGTGGCCGCGGAAAAGGACAGCGAAGGCGCACATCAGGTCTTCGCTGCAGGCTTTTCGCCGATCTCCGGATTCGCGCCGTCGGATGAGGACGCCTCGTGCCACGAGATCCACCGGTTCGACGAGACCGGCCCGGCCTCACCGGCCCCCGGTCGACGGGAGGCCGTCCCCGTCTGCTGAAGCCCGGCGACGTGGACGGCATGACGACGAGTTGTGGCGTGCAGTGGTCGAGATGATCGGTTGCCCCACCTCGGCCCGCCCGGAAGCAATCCCCGGTCCCCAGCTGTGCCTGGGCGCGGCAGGCGTCACTCGGGCACCGTTGGTGTCATCGAGATCTACTCGGGGGCGATGGCTCCCCCGGTTCCGCGAACGGCAGCGGTAGATGGTCCGCAAAGGCGCCCGGGCGGCTGCGGTCGGAGATGTCTAGGCTGTCACTATTACGGAAGGGGCTGTGCCGTGGACGCCGAGTCCCAGATCAGGGCCGCGATCGAGGAGCATTGGCGGGCCTCGGAACGAGGCGACGTCGAGGCCGAGCACGCGATCTACGCTGCGGACGCGATGCTGGACTATCCGCAGTCGGGCGAACGCTTCCGGGGCCGTGAGACGATCGCGGCGCAACGCGGCGGGCACCCGGCCGACCGGCACTTCACCGTCCTGCGCATCACCGGTCACGCGGATGTATGGGTGAGCGAATGTGTCATCACCTACGACGGTGTGCCGTCGTACTCGGTGAGTGTCATGGAGTTCGCCGACCGGCAGGTCGTGCACGAGACACAGTACTTCGCCGGTCCCTTCGGCACGCCCGCGTGGCGGGTCGCGCTCGCAGAGCCGATGCCGGGGCGGACCATCGCGGAGGCCTGATCGGCCTCGTCCGGCACGGTCCGCCTGCCGGAGTTCGGCGACTGCCTGTGCCGGCCGGATATCTCAGGAGCATCAGGCGTGCCGGCCATCGCCTGTCGTGTGCGTGGTACGGAAGCGAGCCCGGTAGGCCCCCGGCGTGATCCCGAGGCTGCGCGTGAAGGCCCGGCGCAGCGACTCTGGCGACCCGAAGCCGGTGCGCCGGGCCACCGTGGCCATGGGGTCGTCGCTGTCCTCCAGCATCGCCAGGGCTGCTTCCATGCGGACCTGCTCGACGTAGCGGGCCGGGGTCGTGTGCATCTCGTCGTGGAACAGGCGTGTCATGTGACGGGCACTCACACCCGCCCGGCGTGCCATGGCGGCAAGGGTGTGCGGGGCGGACGGGTCCTCGGCGACCGCGTCCAGGACCCGGCGCAGCATCTCCTGCCTCGCGCGCGGGGTGTGGGTACGGACACTGAACTGCGACTGGCCTCCCGGTCGCTGCATGAACACGACCATGTCCTTGGCCACGGCGCGGGCGGCATCGGCGCCGAGGTGCTCCTCGACCAGGGCGAGCGAGAGATCGATGCCCGAGCTGACGCCCGCGGAGGTCATGATGTGACCGTCGCGCACGAACAGAGCGTCCGGCTCCACGGTCACCCGCGGGTAGCGCAGAGCGAGCTGGTCGGCGAAGCGCCAGTGCGTGGTCGCTCTGCGTCCGTCGAGCAGTCCGGCCGCGGCGAGGAGGAAGGCTCCGGTGCAGATGGACGCGGTGCGACCGCTGAGCGCGTCGAGCGCCCCTATGGCGTCCAGCAGGGCGTCGTCCTTGATGAGGGAGGGCCACTCCGGGCCGCCGGGAATGACGACCACGTCGCTGGCCTCCCGCACCTGGGCGGCAGCCAGGTCGACGCGCAGTCCGGTGCCGGCTGCGGTGGCCACGTCGGCGCCGTCGGGGGAGACCGTGCGCACGCGGTAGCGGCCGCCGAATTCGTTGGCCGTCGCGAACACCTCGATCGGGCCGGTGACGTCGAGCAGGCGTACGCCGGGGAAGACCAGTACGGTCACCAGGAGCGGCTTCCTGCCTGCCTGCGGGTCCTTCATCGTGCGCCTCCCGGACGGATCGGGGCCTGCGGCGGAAGACACCATCATCCGCCCGGCGACGTCCCGCCCGCGCCCGTGCCGGGTGCCGTCCGCGTCTCCGCGGGATGATGCTGCGTTCCGTTGTGTGGATGGAGGCGTCGGGTTTCGGCGCCTCACCCGTGTTCAGCGGTCGCCTGCCGTCTCGTCATGCCCGCATATGCGGCCACAACACGCTCCGACAAGGACATCGGGGCATCCGCCGGCACGCGGCAGCGGGCCTGCACGGTGCTCGATGCCGTGGTGCGAGGGCGTCATGGCGCGCGCTGTTCTGCGGCGGGAGCTGTGCTTCGCCACTGCGTCAAAGGCGCCGACGGGCCGACGGTCTCGGCCGCGTCCCGTGAGCTGCCGGGGTGCGGCCCGGCCGGTCGGCCGGTCACCGTCGCTGACCGTGGGCGCTGACGAATGCGACACGAGAAGAAAAGGCACTCGGCGCCGTGACACCCCACCCCAGTACCGGCCGAGCGGTCCCCTCCCGGGCCGGCCCGGCCCGGAGACCGTCCGTGGATGTCCACGACCAGCCGGCGGAGGCGAACGGCAGCGAGCGGGGCCGGCTCGGTCCCGGCTGGTTCCCGGCCGTCACGGGCACGGGGATCGTCGCCGCGGCGGCGGCCTCCCCGGGCTCGGCGAGGCCGCCACCGCGGTCCGGGCGGGGACCGCGCTGCTGCTGAGCGTGCTCGCCGGCAGCCCCGCCGGACAGCGGACACTGCGGGCGCATGCCGGTGATCCGGTACTGGCCCAGTTCGTCGGGGCGCCGCCGATGGCGCTGCCGACCGTGGGGGCCGGGGCGCCCCTGCTCGGCCGGCGGCTGACCGGAGAACGTGCGGCGGTGGACGTGCGGCGGTGGACGTGGCCTGGGTGCCGTGGTCGGCCTGAACGGTGCCGGGTGCCGCCCCCTGCACGATTCTGTATCTGATGATCACACGGCACCGTTTCATGCCGGACGCGGCGTTCGGCGGCTGGTTGCTGCCGGTGGTGCCGCCTCGCGGACGCAGGCCCGTGCCCGACGTCCCGCAGCGGCCGGTCGCGCGGGGAGCCGAAGGCCCGATGCGGTGCCGGGGTCAGTTCCACGACGTCGAGGTGGGGCCCCGGACGGCTCCCGTGGCCGCGACATGGCGGTCTGGAAATCGCCCGCGCGAGCCGCTGGTCACCGGAAGGCCGACGCCACGAGAGCCTTCTGCTCCACACCGTGCCGGCGGGCCGAGCCGACCGCGGGCGCGGGCGCCTCGGGCCTGCTCACGCACTCCACAGCGCGCCGCGCCAGCCGGTGCAGACGCGCCGCGACGAATGACCACGCGCCTTGGTTCTCCGGCTCCTCCTGCACCCACCGCGCGTCAGCGCCCGAAGGGAAGCGGGCGAGTTCCGCTTCGAGTTCCTCGTCGGGGAACGGGTAGAGGCGCTCCACGCGCACGATCGCCGTGTCGGTCGAGCCCGAGGCGTGTCTGTGGGCATCGAGGTCGTAGTAGACCTTGCCCGAGCACAGCAGCACGCGCGTGACCCGGGCCGGGTCCACGGTGTCGTCCGGCAGGACCGGGCGGAAGCCGCCCTGGGTGAACTCGGCCGGGGCGGAGGTGGCCGCCTTCGACCGCAGCATCGACTTCGGGGTGAAGACCACCAGCGGCCTGCGGCCGTCCAGTGCCTGCTGCCGGAGCAGATGGAAGTAGTTGCCCGGCAGGGAGGGCACGGCCACGGTCATGTTGTCCTGCGCGCACAGTTGGAGGAAGCGCTCGATCCGGGCGGAGGAGTGGTCCGGGCCCTGGCCCTCCAGACCGTGGGGCAGCAGCAGCGTCACTGCCGAGCGCTGGCCCCACTTCTGCTCGGACGAGGCGATGTACTCGTCGACGACCGTCTGCGCGCCGTTGGCGAAGTCCCCGAACTGGGCCTCCCACAGCACCAGGGCTTCGGGGCGGGCCAGCGCGTAGCCGTACTCGAAGGCCAGCGCCGCCAGTTCGGACAGCATCGAGTCGTACGGTGCGAAACCTGCGGCCCGCGGACCGAGGGAGTGCAACGGCGTGTGTTCCGCACCCGTACGCCGGTCGGTCAGGACGGCGTGGCGCTGGCCGAAGGTACCGCGCCGGGAGTCCTGACCGGCCAGCCGCACCGGGACGCCGTCCAGCAGCAGTGAACCGATCGCCAGCAGCTCCGCGGTGGCCCAGTCGACCGTGCCGGTGCCGAGTGTCCGCGTACGCCGGTGGAGCTGCGGCAGGACGCGCGGGTGCACGGTGAAACCCCGCGGCAGGTCGGCCTGCGAGGCGATCACCCGTCGCATCGTCGCCTCGCCGATCGCGGTCGCCGCCCGGCGTGGTGCGCGCGGCGCGGTGCCCTGCCCGGCACCGGTGCCGGAGCCGGGAACGTCCTGGGCGGGGTGGGCCGCGGGCAGCGTCCGGGTTTCGGCGAAGGCCCTCTCAAGGTGGTCCTGGTAGTCGCGGCGGGCACCCTCCACCTGCCGTTCGCTGATGTCGCCGCGTGCCACCAGGGCCTCGGCGTACAGCGTGCGCACCGACGCCCTGGCATCGATGCGGTCGTACATCACCGGCTGCGTGATGGACGGGTCGTCGACCTCGCTGTGGCCGTGGCGCCGGTAGCAGACCAGATCGACCACGACGTCCTTGTGGAAGGTCTGGCGGTACTCGAAAGCCAGCCGCCCGACGCGGTCGACCGCCTCCGGGTCGTCGCCGTTGACGTGGAAGATCGGGGCCTCCACCATCCGTGCCACATCGGTGGCGTAGGTGCTGGAGCGGCCGCTGGCAGGCGAAGTCGTGAAGCCCACCTGGTTGTTGACCACGACGTGAACCGTGCCGCCCGTGCGGTAGCCGGGCAGCTGCGACATGTTCAGCGTCTCGGCGACCACCCCCTGACCGGCGAACGCCGCGTCTCCATGGACGACGACCGGCAGGACGCGCGCGGCCCCGCTGTGTTCTGCCGCCAGATCCTGCTTGGCGCGCACCACTCCCTGCGTGACCGGCCCCACGATCTCCAGATGGGAGGGGTTCGCCACGACCGAGACGGCGATCGTTCCGCCGCGAAGGGCGCGGTAGGTGCCCTCCGCACCGAGGTGGTACTTCACGTCCCCCGAACCCTGCACGGACTCGAGGTCCACGGCGTCCTCGAACTCGCCGAAGATCTGGGCGTAGGACTTGCCGATGATGTTGGCCAGGACGTTCAGCCGGCCGCGGTGCGCCATGCCGATCACGGCCTCTGCGACACCGTCCCCGATGGCCCCGAGCAGTAGGGAGTCGAGCAGCACGATCGTCGACTCGCCGCCTTCCAGCGAGTACCGCTTGTGGCCCACGTACTTGGTCTGCAGGAACGTCTCGAAGGCCTCCGCCGCCCCCAGCCGGTACAGGATCCGCAGCTGCCGGGCACGGTCCGGCCGATGCTGCGGGCTCTCGACGCGCTGCTGGATCCAGCGGCGTTCGCGGGAGTCCTGGATGTGCATGTACTCGAACCCGACACCGCCGCAGTAGAACTCCCGAAGGGCGCCCAGCACTTCATCGAGCGTTGTCGCGGCACGCCCGGCGAAGCCGTCCACGACGACGTCCTGTGCCGAATCCACGCCGTGCAGTCCGAACGCGGCGGGGTCCAGTTCCGGATGGGCGGCGGGCTGCGCCGCGAGCGGGTCCGTGCCGGCTGTCAGATGTCCGCGCACGCGATAGGCGTGAATGAGTGCCGCGACCCGGACGGCCCTGAGCGCCGCCTCGTCGCCGTCCTCGTGGTCCGGACCGAAGCCGGCGCCCACCGGCCGGGCCGGCGATGTGTCCTGCGCAGCCGCAGTGGCCGAGGACGCCGCGGCGGCCGGGGCCCCCGGGTTCGCGAAGAAGTCCCTCCACGTCTCCTCGACCGAGTCCGGGTCGCGCAGGAAACGTTGCCGCTGCTCGTCCACGACCCATGCGTTGAATCCGAAATCCAGTCCGTGGAGCACGGTTCGAGCGGTGTCTGATTGCGAGGCCATGGCGTAGCACGCCTTCTTCCCTGTGTGAAGCCTACGATCCCGACGTAGCCCCGACATCCGCCCGCCCCGCGTGTGCCGTACCCCGGACCGGGGCATCCCGCTTCACGGACCAACCTCTGCGAGCACGTCGCATCGACGACGCTAAATCCGTGAGAGAACGGGGACGGACGGTCCGGCGGGCCACATCAGCCTCGTATCGGGACATCGGCCGGCGGGCCGGCCGCGGGTGCCGCCACCGAATGGCGGAGCGGGCGCGGGCGAGGCGGTGTCCTGATCCGAGGGCTTCACGTCCCACCGGCCCGCGATCGGTCGCGCGGGGAACCTGGGCGCCACCATGCGGCCGCGAGCCCGCGGCCGGTAAACCCACCCGGGGAACGAACATGACCGACCGCGGTTCGGCGGACACCGCACGGCAGCCTCCACCGATCCTGTGGAGCCCTGGGCGCGTGCGCGACGAGTCGCGGGCGCGGCACGGTCTGTCGCTCCACGACTGCCTCGAGCTGTGACCGCCCGGCGCGGTGCAGCACCCATGGACAGCCCTCCGGCCCGGTGCCGGGGACAGCTCCGGGCCGGAGGGCGACGCCGGCACCGACCTGGACCGTGCTGTCTGGTCACCGTCGCGGTGCCGTGCGGTAGCGGTCAAGCTCCCGTGATGGCCGGACCGCGACGCCTGTATGGGTGTGGCGGATGCCGGGCGGTCTCGGGGACAGGGGGACGGCATCCGCACCCGGGTGTCCATGGCACGGATCCATGGACGCCGTTTCGGGAACCCATCTCTAGGACGTGGTGGTGGCCGTGCGGTAGAACTCGGCCGCTGTGACGGTTGCGGGGACGCCGAGTTCGGCGGCGACCGCGGTGATCGCCCTGTCGCCGATGGCCAGATCGGCTTGTCCGTCGATGGTGAAATGCGGTGCGATGAACGTCTTGTAGTGAGCTCGGGCCTCGTCCGCGGTGTGCCCGCCGAGGAACGTCTGGATGTGCCGCACCGTGGTGTCGGGGTCGTTGCGGATCACCTGCAGGGCGCGCCGGTGCGCCCGCAGGACGGCCTGGACCGCGGGGCCGTCCGGGTCGGTGTAGGTGGGGTCGACGGCCAGGCCCACGGTGGGGATCTGGAAGTGGTCTCCCACCCAGGCCAGTACCTCCCACCCGTGCTCGGCGGCCACCGCCTCCGGCGCCATGGTGCTGCCGACCAGCGCGGCGTCGATCTCGCCCTCGCGCAACCGGCGCAGGTCCATGCCGTAGTCGCCGGGCGGGCGGACGACGGTCTTGATGTCACGGTCCGGGTCGAGGCCCGCCCTGCGCAGCACGATCCTGGTGAAACACCCCGGCGCGGTGTGCGGAGCATGCACCGCCAGCCGTCGGCCGGCCAGGTCGGACAGGGAGGTCAGGCCGGAGCGGGCCAGGAACCAGAACAGCGGCCGGTGGGTGTTGACACTGAGCCCGACCCAGGGAGTGCCGTCGGTCAGCCGGGACAGCAGTGCCCGGCCGAGCCCGATGGTGGCGCAACGGCGCAGCCGCTCCTCGTCCCACGTGCAGCCGTCGCGCAGTGCGACGTGGACGTCCTCGGCGGCGTAGAAGTCCTCCTGGTCGGCGATGTAGGCGGCCAGTTCCTCGTGCAGGCCCCGCCCGACGTAGGCAAGATCGATCGTGTGCATGGGTGCTTGTCCTTGATCGTGTCACCGTCAGCGGCCGGGCCCGTAACGGGTCCAGTGGTGTCCGGGCTCGGGTGACGGTGTACCGGATACGGTCCGGCCGTCGGCCGGACCCGGCCCGAACGGCCCCGTGTGCCGGGGCGTCGGCGAGGCGTCAGTACATGGCCATCCCACCGTTGACCGCGGCCGTGGTGCCCGTCATGAACGCGTTGTCCTCGGAGGCGTAGAAGGCGACCGCCTGGGCGACGTCGGCCGGGTGTGCCAGGCGGCCCAGGGGAGTGGCTGCCACCTGCCGCTGTCTTGTCGCGTCGTCCAGCAGGTTTTCGGTGGTACGGGTCTCCACCGGCCCAGGTGCCACGACGTTGACGGTGATGCCCTTCGGACCCAGTTCCTGGGCGAGATACCGGGCGAACTGCTCCAGGGCGGCCTTGGACGTGCCCAGTGCGATCATGCCCTCCCGGGGCCGGCGGCTGAGGCCGGTCCCGATGTAGACGATGCGCCCCCAGCCCTGTTCGGTCATGGCGGGCAGGACGGCCTTGGTGACCGCGAAGGCCGCGTGCATCTCGGCGTCGAGCTTGCCGCCCAGTTCCTCCCACGTCATGTCCTGGAACGACTTGACCGCGTACGGGATCAGCGCGTTGTGCACGAGCACGTCGATGCCGCCCCATGCGGCCCGGACCTGCTCCACCACGCTCTCGACCGCCGCCACCTCGCGTACGTCGGCCTGGACGGCCATGGCCCGGCCACCGGAGGTCTCGATGTCGGCCACCACTTCCTCGGCCGCCTTGGCGCTGCTGAGATAGTTGACCACCACGCGCATCCCCCGCGCGGCCAGGAGACGTGCGGTGGCCGCACCGATTCCGCTGCTGGCCCCCGTCACCAGTGCCACCCTGCCGGTCCCGGTCATGGGCCCACCTCCTTTTCGTCGTCGCGGGCCGTCGGAATGACCGCCCCGAGTCGTTCGTCGTCGATCGCGGGGCCGGTGGAGCGGATCGCCCCGTACAGCACGGTGTCGACGGTCGCCCGCAGCAGATCCGCCGCGGTCCACTCCAGTTCGTACGGCAGCCGGGAGGTGAACAGCCGCTCCAAAGCGCCGCGGGTGATCTCACCGAGCAGTTCGGGCGGCGCCGACAGCAGTCCCTGCCGGTGACCTTCCCGGAACAACTCGTCGACACGCCGGTAGATCACCGTGTCCACACGCTGTTCCACGTACTGGCGCAGCACCGGGTCTCCGCCACGCCCCGTGGCGAGCTGCGCGGCGCCGATCCTTCCGAGTTCGGTGCCCGCCGCGACCAGGAACCGGTGGACCCGCACATCGAACGGCTGGCCTTCCGCGTCCTCGGCCGACATCACCAGCGTTCGCTCCACCGCCGCGAACTGCCGGTCCAGCACTGCGACCAGCAGGCTGCGCTTGTCCGGGAAGCAACGGTAGATCGTCTTCTTGCTCATCCTGAGCTCACGCGCGAGATCGTCCATGCTCACCCGCGCCAGGCCCGGCGCGAGGAACAACCGCCCGGCTGCCTCGACGATCGCCTCGGCGCGCTGCCTGTCGTCTTCGGAAACTTTCGATACTGGATTAGTTTCCATGGTTTTCATCCTGGGTGCCTCCCCGCGTACTGTCAAGGCATGTCGTCCGGGCGGGACCGCCGCGGCTGGGATCGGCGGCGATGCGGGCGGCACGTGTCGGCGTTCGAGGGACCAGGCCCGTGCCGGCGTTCGAGGACCGGAGCGAGGTCTTGGCCGACGCCGATGCAGAGGGTGCCGGTGCCGGTGCCGGTGCCGGTGCCGCGGCAGGCGAGCTGGTGTGCGACGGTGCCGGCGAGGCGGGCGCCGGAGACACCGAGGGGGTGTCCGAGGGCGATGGCACCGCCCAGCGGATCGAGGATCGCCGTACCGGACTCGGGCCATTCGGCCAGACACCCCAGAAACCTGCGCGGCGAAGGCCTCGTTGAGTTCCAGCGCGTCGAGACCGGCGAAGGTCCGGCCGGTCCTGGCCGGCGCCCGGTCGACGGCTCGACGTGGGCGAGGCCGGCGCCACCCCGCCCGAGCCGTCGTACCGCCACGGCAGTCCGCCGCCGGCCACCTGCGGCCGGGGTGTGGAAAGCGGGAATCCCCGCACCGCCGGCCCGCAGTCCTTTGTCCATGTCCCACACCCCGCCTTTCGCCCCTGCGAACCCATCGAAAACCGTTTTCGTAAGGCAATGCACAAGAAATTCGTCCGGCCCCTGTCACGACTTTCGGGAATTATGGGAGTCGTGGGAGCGAATCGGCCCGGGACGGGCCCGTTTGCCACGCGTCCGCCCCGGCCGACACATGCGTCCACGGTCCCAACGCCCAGTCCTGCACGGGTATCCCGTAGATGAGTGATATCGGACGCCGCCCCCAGGCTGGTGCGGAGGTGCGTGTCGCGCGAACTGGGTATTCCGGCGCCGATCGGCGTTATCCCCCATGGATTCCGTTGACGCACCTCGTCTCGGTGGCGACGCTTCGTCTCGTCGAAGGAGCCGCAGGACCGAGGGAATCATCGTGAAGAAATTCGTGCACCGAGGACAGATCACCAAGGTGGTCTTCGGCAGCGGCACCCGCAGCCTTATTCCCGAAGAGGCCGATGCTCTCGGATGCCGTCGGGTGCTCATCCTGTGTACGCCCGGCCAGGCGGACCAGGCTGCCCGGACCGGCGAACTACTGGGCGCGACAGCCGCGGGAACCTTCGCACAGGCGGCCCCGCACACCCCCGTCGAGGTCACCGACAAGGCGGTCGCGTACGCCCGGTCCGTGAAAGCCGACGCGGTGCTCGCCATCGGCGGCGGCTCCACCATCGGCCTGGGCAAGGCGATCACCGCACGGACCGGCCTTCCGCAGCTGGCGTTGCCCACCACGTACGCCGGCTCGGAGATGACACCCATCCTCGGAGAGACCGAAGGCCGCCGGAAGACGACCCGGCGGCTGCCGGAAGTACTGCTCAAGACGGTGGTGTACGACGTCGACCTGACGCTCACCCTCCCGCCGGCGACATCGGTGGTCAGCGGCATCAACGCCATGGCGCACGCCGTGGAGGCGCTCTACGCACAGGACCGGGACCCGGTCGCCTTCCTGATGGCGGGTGAGGCACTCGACGCCCTCACCCGGTCCCTTCCCCTCGTCGTGCGGCATCCGGACGACACGGAGGCGCGGGCCGACGCGCTGTACGGAGCGTGGCTGGCCGGCACATGTCTGGGCACGGTGGGCATGGCCCTGCATCACAAGGTGTGCCACGTGCTGGGCGGCACCTTCGGCCTTCCGCACGCCGAAACCCACGCGGTCGTCCTGCCGCACGTCATCGCCTACAACGCTCCGGCGGCCGGCGAGGCCATGGCACGCATCGCGCAGGCACTGCCGGGGGACGACCCCGCGAACGCCCTGTACGACCTCGCCGGGCGGCTCGGCGCACCCAGGGCACTGCGGGACCTCGGCATGCCCGAATCGGGAATCGACCGGGCGGCCGAACTCGTCGTGCGGGACGGCTACTGGAATCCGCGTCCCGTGGGCCGGAGCACCGTCCGCGCCTTCCTGGCCCGGGCCTGGGCCGGAGAGACGCCGTAGCCGTCACCGGGCCGCCCGCACTCCCGGACCGACTCCGTCACCGGACACCCACTCACCACAGGAGGACGCCATGCGTGATCTGACCAGCGACACCATCACCGGAGCCGTGATCTCGACCATGGGGGACACCGAGAACCCCCGGCTCGCGGAGATCCTGGGTTCATTGGTGCGGCACCTCCACGCCTTCGTCCGCGAGGTCGAACTGACGGCGGAGGAGTGGGCCCAGGGAGTGGACTTCCTGACCCGCACCGGGCACATGTGCACGCCTGCTCGCCAGGAATTCATTCTGCTGTCCGACGTGCTCGGCGTCACCATGCTGGTCGACGCCCTGGGCAATCGGCGCCCTGCCGAAGCCACTCAGAACAGCGTCCTGGGCCCCTACTTCAGGGAGGACCGGCCGCAGCACACCGACGGCGCCGACATCTCCGGAGGCCTGCCCGGCATCCCGCTGTTCTTCGAAGGACGGGTCGTGAACGCTGAGGGAGCGCCGGTGGCCGGCGCCGCGGTGGACGTCTGGCACAGCGACGCGGACGGTCACTACGACATGGAGGTGCCCGGTCAGGTCGACCCGGCCATGCGCGCGTTGTTTCGCACCGACGAGACGGGACACTTCAGCTTCCGCTCCATCCGCCCGTCCAGTTACCCGATACCCGGTGACGGCCCGGTCGGTGAACTCATGAGCGCGACCAGCAGGTCCCTGATGCGTCCCGCCCATGTGCACCTGCTGATCGAGGCCCCCGGATTCCAGCGGGTGACCACCATGCTGTTCCCGTCCGACGACGCGTACCTGGACGCGGATCCGGTGTTCGGGGTCAAGGAGTCACTGCTGGAGGCCTACGACACGTACGCGCCGGACGACGGCCCCTGCCGCGGGCTGACCGACGTGCCGTACACCCTGCTGCGCCGCACCTTCGTCCTCGAACCGCTTCCCGGGGCCTGAACCCTTTGCCGCGCGGACGCACTCGCCATGGCATCCGCGGGAGAACTCGCCCCGTCCGGCCGAGCGGTCGGCGCCGCACACGCCACCCCGGTCACCGGAGCGCCGCTCCGCAGGGCGTCGGCGAGTCCCGGGTGCGGGACTGCCGCGGACGAGCGCCGACAACTCGGCGAAGCGCGAGGTGCCCTGCACGCCCGGCGACCGCAGGTGAGTCACCGAGGCAGCCGCCTGCATCCTCGGGCCGCGCTCGAACGGCACGTGCGCCCACACGCCCACCGCGACCGGGAGCCATTCCCCGTCCCCGAGCAACAGACCGACGCCCTTCCCGACTCCCACGGAGGTTCCGATGACTGAAATCCTCGACATGACGGTCGATTTCCGAGCCACGATGAGCCGGCTCGCCACGGGTGTCAGCGTGATCACCACACGCTCCGGGAACACACCCATCGGCATGACGGCGAGCGCCGTGTCCGCCCTCTCCCTGGACCCGGTTCAGCTGCTCGTGTGCATCGGCAACCACCTCTACACCCGGACCGCGATCGCCGAGCACGGCCGCTTCGCGGTCAACGTGCTCGGTGAGGACAGCGAGTCACTGGCGCGGAACTTCGCCGTCTCCAAACCCGACAAGTTCGCAGGCGTCGAGACCATCGACGACCACGGCGTGCCGGTGCTGAAGGACGCCATCGCGGCCGTCGTGTGCGAGGTCGCCGAGGCGCTTCCCGGCGGTGATCACACCATCTTCGTGGGTGACGTCCGCTATTGCTCACACCAGGCGGACAGCCGGCCGCTGCTCCACTTCGCCGGCGGCTTCGGCGCGCTCAGGGCCGCGCTCTAGCGGCTGTCCGGCGGGTCGAGTCGCAGGAAAGCAGCGGTGACTCAGCAACTGAGGTGGGAGGAGCCGCTGCGGGCCCGGTGACCCGCCCACCACCGCCCCCGACATCCGGCTCGCGCGAGGCGGGCCACGGCCGTCGGGGGCTCCGCTCGTCCCGACCACTCCACGGAAAGTGCCATGACCAGCTCCGTGCCGTCCTTCAAGCTCCGCCCTCCGGCCCAGCCCCCGCATCTCCTGTCCCGCCCGCGTCTGCTGCGCCGGCTGGACGTGGCGACCGAGCCCGTGGTGGTCGTCTCCGCGCCGGCCGGTGCCGGCAAGACGGTACTGCTGACCGAGTGGTCGCGGGCCTCGGCGGCTCGAGGCCCGTGCGCCTGGCTCAGCCTGGACGCCCACGACAACGCCCCGGACCGTCTCTGGGCGGGCGTCCTGGGGGCCTTGCGCCACGCACGGCCCGAACTGCCCGCTCACCTCGACGACGGTGAGTGGAGGGTCGACGCATGGCTTGCGGAGATCCTGCCGAATCTGGTGACCGGACTGGGCGCGGCGGGACCGCTCACGCTGATCCTCGACGGACTGGAATCCGTCACGGACGCCGACGCGATGCGTACCCTGGCGGACTTCCTGACCAGACTTCCGCACGGCTTCCGTATCGTGCTGTCGACGCGGCACGTCCCCGGAAGCCCTCTTCCGACGCTGCGCGCCCGGGGCCTGCTCGCCGAACTCGACCAGCGCGACCTGGCCTTCAGCCCCGAGGAGGCCGGGGCAGTGCTCACCGAACTGCTCGGATCCGCCCCGGCCCCGGAGATCTCTGCCGCCCTGTACGAAGCCACCGAGGGATGGGCGGCGGGGCTCTGCCTCATGGGACGCACCCTCGCCCGCTCGGCGGACGAAGCCGACACCAAGGGGAACATGGCCCGGGGCAGGCGAGCGGTCACCGACTACCTGGCCACCGAGGTCCTCCATCGGCTCACCACCGAACAGCGCCGGTTCCTCCTGCGTACCGGCGTGCTCGACCAGCTGAGCGTCGGGCCGTGCCAGGCCCTCGCCGGAGAGCGCGCCGGCGTCCTGCTGCACGAGCTCGCACGGACCGTGCAACTGCTCGTGCCCGTCGCCGCCGAGCCGTCGGCGTACCGGCATCACCGGGCACTGTCGGCGCTGCTGTCCGAGGTCCTCGATGCCGAAGCGGCGCACACCATTGCGTCCCTGCACCGGTCCGCGGCCCAGTGGTACTCCCGGCACGGGCACACGACCGCAGCCGTACGGCACTGGATGCTGGGCGGCGACGAGTCCGCGGCCGTCGCGTCCGTCCTCGAAAGCTGGGAGAGGGCGCTCTCGGCGGGCCGCGGTGCGCAGGTCTCGCAATGGCTGGACCTGCTGCCGCCGCGCACGGTGGCCGCCGACGCGAGACTGTGCGTCGTGGCGGCGATGGCGGCGCTCTCGGCGGGCTCCCCGGTAGCGGCCCGGCGCTGGCTGGACGTGGCCCGGCTGAGGCAGACGGGGCGGCAGACGGTCGGCGAAGGCAGCACGGTGTCCGATGCGGCAGCCGTCGCTCAGGCCGTGGCGTGCTGTCTGCTGGGGGAGGTCCTGACGGCCGACCGTCTCGGCGTGTCCGCCGTCGCCGGCACCCTTCCGTTGACTTCCTGGCGTGCGCTGGCCGGTACGGCCCGTGGCGCCGCTCTCCTGTGGACCCGCAGATACGAGGAGGCGGAGGCGCTGCTGGGGGAGGCGACCCGCGACGCGCATGCCGCCGGGCACGGCCTGGCGCTCGTCCGCGCGCTGGGTCTGCGCACCGTGTGCGCGCTCCTGGCCGGTCGGCACGAACTGGCACGCATCCTGGGCGACGAGGCCCTCGAAGAGGTCGCGACGCTCGGCCTGGAGCGGCACTTCGTCTCTGTTCCCGCGTACATCGGCCGGGCCGGGCTCCTCCTCGAAGAAGGGCTCGTCGAGGAGGCGGAAGCGGTACTTGCCGACGCGGAAGCAGCGCTGGCGGGCTCGCCCCGGACCGAGGGCGAACCCCACATGCGTGCGTTGTGGCACTTCATGCGGTCACGGCTGGAGAGCGCACGGCGCGAAACCGACGCGGCACGAAAGTCCCGGGAGGCCGCCGAACGAGCGGCGGCCCGGTGCGAGTCGCCCGGAATGCTGACGGACCTGCTCGGCCGGGCCGGCGAGGACACCGCGGCCCCCGCCGCCGCGCCCCGCCCCCAGGACCTGTCGCTCGGTGAGCGCCGAGTGCTGCGTGCGCTCTGCGGCACGCTGACACTGCGTGAGATCGCCTCCGAACTCTTCGTGTCCCACAACACCGTCAAGACACAGGTACGCGCGATCTTCCGCAAGCTCGACGCACACGACAGAAGCGAGGCGGTCGCCAGGGCCCGGCAGTGCGGTGTGCTGTGACACGGGCCCCGGCGTGCGGCCCCTAGCTAGTGCTGCGACCGGAAAGGTTCACCGGCTCGCGACGCCCGGCACGGCACCTCGCCGCGTTGTCGCATCGCCCGAGTACATCCAGTACGCGGGCGATGCTCCGCCTTGCGATGCACCGCACCGGACGCCGCGAGCTTTCCGGCAAACCTTCCCGGCCACAGCACTAGGCGTCCTGGCGTGAGGCGTCCTGGCGGCGGGCGTAGTTCGCCTGGGCCTGGTACGCCGACTCCCGCTCGCTCACGCTCTCGATGCCGCAGACCTTGCGGGCGAGGTCGGCCATGGCGCCGTTCGGGGACATCTCGGCCCGTTTCATGGTGAGGGTGCGGATGGCCAGCAGCGGCGTGCCGTTGAAGTTCTCGAAGATGCTGATGCGGTCGCCCCAGTCGGACAGGAACATGTCGCGGATCACGCGGCTTATCTTCAGCCGGTCGTGAGGCCTGCCGACCGGTCCGGTCTGCAGCGCCTCCAGCCACGGCCGCAGTTCGGGCCGCTGCCACTGCCCCTCGGTGGGATAGATGAGCGCGGCCCGGCCGGCCAGGTCGATCAGCTCGTGCACCATCTCGCCGATGTGCTCGATGTAGTACGCCCGCCCGAAGTCGAACATCAGGACGTTCGGCTTGAAGATCCCACCGGGAGTGAAGAACCCCTGGTCCTCCGAACCGATCACATGTGCCTTGAGTGACTGGTGGAAGCCCGCGAAACGGGCGATCCGGGCCTGGACAGGCGGCAGCTGGTAGGTGCCGATGTGCTCGGTGATCAGCAGTGCCAGACCGAGCATCAGTTCTGCCTTCACCATCGCACGCACCAGCGAGTGGTAGTGCAGCCAGTCGAAGACGCGCTGCGGATACAGTGACGCGTGCTGCGGGTTGCCGATGTGGAAGACGCGGTTCCAGGGGATGAGCACGTCCTCGAAGACGATGATGCTGTCCAGCTCGTCACCCTGCGAGGCCAGCGGGTGCTCCACCTCCTCGCCGTCGCGGACGTTGCTCTCGCGGCAGATGATGGTGACCCCGGGGGTGTTGGGCGTCACCGCACCGTAGATGATCTGTTCCGCAACGATGCCCGGGCGGTAGAAGACGCCGATGTGGATCACGTCCCCGAAGGCCGCGCCGGTGCTGATCGCCTTCACACCGCGAACGGTGATGCCCTCGTCCGAGGTGCCGACCACGCGCAGGGCCGGGGACTCGGCCTGTGCGGAATCGCGCGAGCGGTCCGCCTGCGGGTCGACGAAGGCCGGCGTCGCGTTGAGATCACCGTCCCGTGCCTCGTTCCAGAAATCGAGGATGCCCTCGGTGAGGTCCCTCCCGTCGGTTCCGACGGACTGGCTGCTCCAGGGCTCCGGGTCGTCGACGTAGGTCAGCAGGACGTAGTTGTTGACATCCGGTGTGCGCGGGACCGCCCCGCCGCCCAGTTCCCGCTGCACCGTCTCCAGGTAGATCCGCTTGCGCCGCAGGTCGTCCTTGGAACGGTGCTGGAACCAGGTCATGGACCGCCGCACCCCGTCCTCGTCCACGAACGTCATGACGTCCTGGAGGTCCGGGCGGTGGTGAAGGTCGTAGAAGGCCGCGATGCTCCGGGCGTACGCCCGGGTCTTCGGGTGCGTGGCCACGTTGTCGACGAGGTCGTCTCCCACCCACACCCTGCGACCGTCGTTCAGCGCCGCCAGGTACTCCTTGCCTGTACGCATGTCGTGCTCCTCTCCGTGGGACAGCGATCTGGATGGCACGGAGCATGCGTCGCGACAGGGTGAGCCGACGGCGCCGGAGCCGCTTTCACCCGGGTGAAAGCGGTGATCACGGCGGAACTGACGTTGAGGGCGGATGAGCCCTGCGCCATGCTGGGCCCCATGCACAGCTCAGACCCCACCGGCGACGAGGCCGACGGGCGCGGGAGCCAGGACAGGACGGGACCGCGCCTGCGGGGACGGGACCGCGAGACAACGGCGGCCCGTGATGCGCTGGACGCGGTACGTGGCGGACGCGGCGCCTGCGTTGTCGTGGAGGGCGCCGCCGGCGTCGGCAAGACCCGGTTCCTCGCGGAGCTGGACCGGATGGCGCGGCGGTCCGGGTTCGACGTGGTCTCGGTACGGGCCGACGAGCTCGATCAGTACGCGGCAGGAGCGGCCCTGCAGGCCGCCCTGCAATCCTTCGACGGTTCCCACCGAGCCGTCGCGGCCGCCGGCGACCAGCGGCTCCGGCTGCTGGACGGCATCACGGACGCTCTGGAGGACCGAGCCCAGCGCGCCCCGGTGGCCGTACTGGTGGACGACGCGCAGTGGGTGGATCCCGCCACGCTCTTCGTGCTGCGCACCCTGCCCGGACGACTGGCCGCCTCGCGGATCCTGTGGGTGCTGGCGGTGCGGTCGGACACCGACCGGCTGATCGTGTCCAGGGTCCGGGAGGACCTGGAACGCCTGGGAGCCCGATGGCTGACCCTCGGCCCCCTGCCCCAGCAGGACCTGGAGCACATCGCGGCCGATGTCCTCGGGGCGACGCCGTCACCCGGACTGGCCAGACTGCTGCGGGGTGTCGCGGGCAATCCCTTTCTCGCCATCGAACTGGTACGCGCCTTCGGCGACACGGATGGGGGCAGGACGGAGACGGGTGAGGCGAGCCTTCTGCGTGACGGCATCCCGGTCAGCTTCCGGCGCAGTGTCGCCGCGCGCGTGGACCGGCTCCCCGAGGACGCCGTGCGCCTGCTCCAGATCGGATCCGTCCTCGGCCGCGAATTCGACCTCGGCACGGCCGCCCGGATGCTGGGCAGGCAGGTCGGCAGCCTGCTTTCGGGTGTCGAAGCCGCGCTGAACGCCGGTCTGCTCTCGGGTGACGGCCCGCGACTGGCCTTCCGCCACGACCTCGCACGGCAGGCGGTCCACGACGACCTGCCCCTGGCCGTGCGGACCGCCCTGCACCGGGAAGCGGCCGAGAGCCTGCGCGGCACGGGAGCACGGCCGGCGGAGGTGGCCTGGCACGTCGTCATGTCGGGCGGCCCGGTCGACGACGATGCCGTGACCACCATGACCACCGCCGTACGGGACTTGTCGTCGTCGGCTCCCGAGGCGGCGGCGGATCTGGCCCAGCGGGTCGCCGGGCTGCTGGCCCCGCACGACGGGCGGCGTATCGCCCTGCTGACCGACGCCGCCGAGTATCTCGGCCGCACCCGCCGGGTGCACGAGGCGCTCGACCTGGTCGACGCCACGTTGCCGGAGGGCCTCGAACCCCTGCAGGAGGCCCGTCTGCGCCTGGTGGCCGCCGAGATCCACCAGGCCTCGGGTGACGACACCGCCGCGATGACGCACCTCCAGAAGGCCCTCGACCTTCCCGGGCTGCCGTCCGACCTGCGGGTCCGGCTGCTGAAGACCAAGGCCACGGGCCATGTCTACCTGGGGGACGTCACCGCTGCCGAGCAGACCGGGACCGGACTGGTCGAGGCCTCCTACCGCAGCGACGACCCGGCCGTCATCGTCAGCGCCATGGTGTTCCAGTCACAGGCCGAGTTCTACCGCGGGCACCTGGACAGCGCCCTGGAACTCGCCGAGGAGGCCACCCGAGGCGCCGCCACCCAGCCCGCCGCGCTCTACCTGCGCCCTCCGCGGATTCCGGCACTGTGGCTGGCCACCGTGCTGACGGTCACCGACCGGCTCGCCGACACAGAGCGGACCCTACGGGAGGGACAGCGCGAGGCGGAGGCGCTGGGCCTCGGCTGGTCACTGCCCCACTGGCACGCCGCCCGGGCCTGTGCGCTCCTCGAACGGGGAGCCCTGGACGACGCGGCCGTGGAGGCCGAGGCCAGTCTCATGGTGGCGGACGAACTCGAGGTCACACCGGTGAATCCGCAGGCCCGTTCCGTACTGGCACTGGTGGAGATCAGACGCGGTGACCTCGTCAAGGCCGCAGACCACCTCCGCGCCGCCGGAACCGGTTCCGGTGCGAACGCCCAGAGGTACGGTCCGTGGGTGTCCCTCTCGCGTGCCTGTCTGGCGGATGCCGAGGGCGAGGGCGGCGAGGCGGCGGCGGTACTCGGGGCGGGCTTCGCAAGGCATGAGCCGACGCGGCTGCTCGCGCTCGCTCCGTCCCACTGGCCGACGATCGTGCGCATCGCCCTCAGCGGCGAGGACCGTTCACTCGGCCAGGCCGTGTCCGGCGCACTGCGCAGCCTGACCGTGCAGAACGAGACCCGGCAGATCATCGGGGCGGTCCGCGCCCACGTGGACGGCCTGCTCGACCGCGACCCCCGTGCACTGGAGACCGCCGTGACCGGCTACCGGAGCACTGGCAGGCCGCTGGCTCTGGCAGGGGCCTGCGAGGACCTCGGCGAGCTCATGGCGGCATCGGCCGATACGACGCAGGCGGTCCCGTACCTCGAAGAAGCGGGCCGGCTGGCGTCGGCCTCCGGAGCCGGCCGTGATCAGGAACGGATCAGGCGGCGGCTTCGCCGGCTCGGCGTGCGCACCGCCCCCGTGCGGAGCTCCTCGGCCGGCCCCCGAGGGTGGGGGGATCTCACCGAATCCGAACAGAAACTGATTCCGCTCGTCGTCGAGGGGCTCACCAACCGGGCCATCGCCGACCGGCTCTATGTGTCCGTGCACACCGTCAACACCCATATGAAGCACATCTTCGCCAAGCTCGGCATCAACTCGCGGGTCGAGCTGACCCGGCTGTCGATCGAGCGGGGTATCGGCGCCGACGAGGACGACTGAACGGTGCACGAGCCGGCCGACCGCGGAACGGAGCGGCCGGATCTTCTGACAGGCGAGGTCGGCGAGTACCTCGTCAATCACTAGATTGCGCGATGCCCTGGGCGGGTCTCTGTCCAAGACTCGTTGTGTCAGCGCATTGCTGACGCACGGAGAAACAGCAGTGGAAAAGCCCGCACGGCGCATCGCCACCGCCGCGGCCCCTCTGCCGGCGCGGCCGTCTCCGCAGGGGCAGGTGCCGGTGCGCAGACGGAGACCGTCGGCCGGCACCCAGTCCCCTCCGTGCCGGCGACCGGCTCGGCCCAGGCGACCGAGCACGGGCACGGGCGTTTGCCCGTGTACCGCGTATACCCGGAAAGATGTGCGTACCACACATGATCAGAACCGTCGTGATCGGATTCATCGGAGCCGTCGCGGTCGTCTTTGGCGCCATGGCGTCGACCGTCTCCCCTTGGTGGTGGCCGGCCGCCGTGCTGTGCGCGGCGACAGCCGGAGTCGGCATTCATGACCTGTCCCAAAGGCGTCATTCGATCCTGCGCAACTATCCGGTACTCGGGCATGTCCGCTTCATGCTGGAGTCGATCCGGCCGGAGCTGCAGCAGTATTTCATTGAACGCAATTACGACGGCCGCCCGTTCGACCGGGATGTGCGCAGTCTCGTGTGCCAGCGTGCCAAAGGAGGTGCAGCAGAGCTGCCGTTCGGAACGGAGCGGAACGTCTATGCCGAGGGCTACGAGTATTTCGAGACCTCGATCAGGCCCCTCCCGGTGGGAGCGAAGGAGCCCCGGGTCCGCGTCGGCGGCCCGGACTGCACGAAGCCCTACGACATGTCCTTGCTCAACGTCTCGGCGATGAGCTTCGGTTCGCTGTCCGCCAACGCCGTCCTCGCTCTGAACCGGGGTGCCGCCTTGGGAGGCTTCGCGCACGACACCGGCGAGGGCGGCCTGTCGGAGTACCACCTGCGCCACGGTGGGGATCTGGTGTGGGAGATCGGCACCGGATACTTCGGCTGCCGCACCGAGAACGGCGACTTCGACCGAGCGAGGTTCGCCGAGAAAGCCGCTCACGATCATGTGAAGTGCGTGTCACTCAAGCTGTCTCAGGGAGCCAAGCCCGGCATCGGCGGGGTGCTGCCCGGCGAAAAGGTCACCGCCGAGATCGCCCGTGTGCGCGGGGTCCCCGAGGGGCGGACCGTCGTCTCGCCTCCCTTTCACCAGACCTTCGGTACACCCCGGGAACTGATCCGGTTCATCGCCGAGATGCGTGAGCTGGCCGGGGGCAAGCCCGTCGGCTTCAAGCTGTGCGTGGGCTCTCGGCGCGAGTTCCTGGCGGTGTGCAAGGCCATGATCGACGAGGGCGTCACACCGGACTTCATCATCGTGGACGGGGCGGAGGGCGGCACCGGAGCGGCCCCGCTGGAGTTCGCCGACCACCTCGGCAGTCCACTCACCGAGGGGCTCATCACCGTCCACAACGCCCTGCTCGGCACCGGCCTGCGGGACCGCATCAGGATCGGCGCCAGCGGCAAGGTGGCCACGGGAGCCGACATCGTCAAGCGCCTGGCGCAGGGGGCGGACTTCACCAACGCGGCACGCGCCATGATGTTCGCCGTCGGATGCATTCAGGCGCAGAGCTGTCACACCAACGCCTGCCCCGTCGGTGTCGCCACACAGGACCCGCGCCGCGCACGCGCACTGAACGTCGACGACAAATCGGCTCGGGTCCACCGCTTTCATTCCGCCACGGTCAGGAGCGCACAGCAGATCATCGCCTCGTTGGGTGTGAGCGAACCCGCCGAGCTGCGCCCGCACATGCTGCGCCGGCGTGTGGACCCGGTCACTGTCCGGTCCTACGCGGAGCTCTACGACTGGCTGGTCCCGGGGCAGTTGCTGATCGAGCCGCCCGAGTCGTGGACGGCGGACTGGAAGGCCGCCGATCCCGATCGCTTCGACGCCTGACAAGTCTCGCCTCGTCGTTGAATCTCGTGTGCGCCCGTACGGGAATGCCTGACCGTCAACGGACGAGCCGACCGACACTGGTGGTGTCGGTAGTTACTACTGAGGAGTGCCGGCACGATGAGCGCTACGTCCCCGTTTCGGGGCCTCACGCCGGGTGAATCGGAAACCCGCTCTCCGTGCCGCCCCCCCACCCAGGAGTGCGCCGCCTCGGTTTTCGACTCTCCAGAAAATGAAGCGAGCCATGAGGTGCCCGAGAACGAATTGGAGCCCTGGCTTCTGGCCTGGCTGGCCACCGGGCATGAGAACCATCGCGACGTGAAGTGAGAACCGGCCGCACAGTCCGCTGCTTCTACGTGGCCGGCAACACCCAAGACCAAGAACGGCCTCGGCGGGTCGCCGCTGGCAGAGCCGAGACGCCCGCCGAACCCGGAAGGCGCAATCACATCGTTCCTGACCAGGGCTGGACGGAACTGCCGCCTGCGCCGTGATCCGTCGGCTGACGGGACCTCATCGGATACCTGTCCGTCTCGTGGCGCGAGTGCGACATGTGCGCTTCACGCCGGAGCCGATTCGGCATGGCCTTGTGCAACCAGGATCGGCGGCATCCAGCGCGGAGCTGTCGCATCGACACCTTCTCAGTTTCAGCCCCGCCTGAGTTCGGCGGTGCCGCGCGCCGTGTTCGGTGCGGGCCACCAGGCTGCGTCCGAGATCGGGGTCGCCGGTGAGCCGGTGAGCCGTGGGACGACGTCGGTGACTGTGGAAATCTCGCCCTTCTCGATCGCCTGGTACCACGAGATCCAGGTTTCGATCTGGGCCCCGCTCATGCCCCGTCGCCAGCGTCGTGCGAAGGCTCGCTCAAGGGTCTCGGGTTCGTAGCGGTAGGGCCGGCCGGTGACCGCGGCGATCCGGGTGACCGCCTCGTCGAGGGTCAGGGCCTCGGGCCCGGTGATCTCGAGGGTCGCGCCGTCGTGCTCGGAGCGCGGACCCTCGTCCAGGACGACGGCCGTGATCACGTCGGCGATGTCCTCGTGGGTGACGAAGGCGGCCCGGCCGGTGTTCGCCGGGCCGCTGACGACGAACTCCTCGTCCGCGAGGGCGGCCGGCGTCGACGTGTAGAAGCCGGCCCGGAGCACCGTGTGGCGGATCCCGGCCCCTGTCAGGAACTGTTCGGTCAGCCACTGGTCGCGGGCGTTGAGGTACGTGGCGGTGGGCGCCGCGCCGACGAGGGACACATACAGAACCCGGTCCACGCCGACCGCGATCGCGGCCTCGACCGCACTGGCGTGCTCCTCCAGCCGGCGGCCCGTGCGGTGTGCGGAGACCAGGACGAGGGCCGATGCGCCCTCGAGCGCCTTGCGCATGGCGCGAGCGTCGGCGTAGGCGGCCGGGCCGCGCCGCTGGGCGCCAGGCAGTTCAGGCATGCGGTCGGGGTTGCGCCCGACGAGGAGTTGCGGGACGCCGCGGTCGGCGAGCCGGGCCGCGATCCGGCCGCCCAGCGCCCCGGTCACCCCGGTGACCGCAACCGTGGCGTGGTTCTTCTCGGACATACGTGTCTGCCTCCATCCGGGCCCGCGTCGATCGCGCACCCCTCTTCTGATTGCGTCCGGCGAAAGAGACCCTGCCGCCGGTTGCCTTCCCCAGTTGTGTGTGGTGGTTCACCGCTACACAGGCGTCACTGCTCTCGGGAATCCGCCCCCCCCGGGACGCCAGGCCGCCCGGACGCGGACGGGGCCTTGCTGCTCGGCTTGTGCACGAAGGTGTTCCCGCAGGCGATCGCCATGGGGAACATCCACATGCCGATCACCTGCCATGGCCACCCGCGTGGTGACCTGTCCGGTCGCGGGGTCGGTCACGGGGCGAGGAAGACGGCGCCGGGCCGCGTTCTCAGCCAGGGGCACGTGTCACTGCGGCTACGCCGGGGGACCGAGGAGCTGAGCCGCCGCGCGAGTCGTCCCGTCGCGCCGGTCGTGCAGGGTGAAGTCGGCCCGGACCGCCACACCGGACTGCAGGAGCTTCTGGTGCACCAGTGGGTTGCGGCCGGGGTACGAGACCACCACATTGACGTATCCCTCGGGCAGACCGGTCACGGCGTACTCGCCCCGCGCGTTCGTCGCGGTTCGCACGACCTGACGGCCGCTGGTGTCCATGACGGTCACTGCGGCATGGCGGACGGCCTGCTGTTCGCCGTCGTGGACGGTGCCCTCCAGCATCGGCAGCAGCTCGCCGAAGTGATGGGGGCGGACCGGAAGTGCCGTGGGCACGGGCGCCTCCACGGAGGGGTCCTCCACCGGCGGTTCCGGAATGTCCTCCTGTTCGTCCTCGCCTCCCTGTCGTGCGGCCGTGCGATGGTGCCGCCACGCGTCGAGAGCCAGCAGGGTCATACCTGACGTGATCCATGCGCACAGCACGAGGACCGGCCGGAGCACGCCCGCATTGTCGAAGTACAGAACCCCCCTCAGGCCGTCGACCGCGTTGCCGAGGGGCATGACGGCGTGCAGGCCCTGGAAGAACCGCGGCAGCAGCTGGACGGGGACCAGGCCGCTGGAGGGAACGCTCAGCACGATGTACAGTCCCAGGCCCGCGAGCGGGAAGAAGTGTCTGACGAAAGGCGCCATGCCGAGGGAGAACGTGCCCACCGCCGTGGTGAGCAAGAAGGCGATCGCCAGGGCGGCGGGGGAGTTGGGCAGGTAGCCCAGCCCCACGCCGACGAAGAAGCCCACGGCGCTGAAGACAGCGGCGAAGCACGCGACCGTCAGCAGTTTCTTGCGCCGGTTGAGGGTCACCGCCCGCAGCAGGGACGTCGCGAGGATGTAGCCGGGTATGTTCCAGGCGATCGCGAAATACACCGGGGTCGTGCCGAGTCCGTCCTTGCTCACGGTGGGCGCCACGTCCGTGATCGTCAGCTTCTGGTGGTTGTGCGCCGCAAGCTGGGTGAAGCCCTTGGCCAGGGCCTGCTCGAGGCTCACTCCGTTGGCCCCGGCCACGTAGAGCACGGCGTGTTTGCCCTGCGCGGCGAAGCCGGCCACGGCGTCCCGGTCCAGTACCGCCCGGCGGGCTTCCCGGGCGTCTGTCACGGCGGTGACGTCGAACCCGCCGGGATGCTGCCGCTGCAGAGCGGTGTCGACCTTGCCCGCCACCGGGGCACCGGCGATCACGAGCTTCGCGTGGTCGGGCTGAGGCTGGTGGAAGGCCATGGGGAAGCAGAACAGCAGGCCGAGGAAGAGCAGGGCCGGGATCGTCAGGGTCTCGGCCAGGACTTTGGCCAAGGTGACGCCGGGGGGACGCTCGGTCCGACGGCCGCCTCTTCGGTGCCGGTGGTCCTGTACCACCCGCGGTCCAACCAGTTTCACGGCGCTCCTCCCGGCCGCCCGCGCCCGACCGTCGCCATGGCGCCGTTCCATAAATGTACCGATCGGCACGTCTACGTCGGTGGACCATACGCGTATCGGTCGGTACAGTCAAAGCCGTGCCTCGCCCCGTGAATGCCGAAAAGCGCGCCGAGCTGCTGAAGCAGGTGGTGCACCACCTCCAGCACCACGGCGTCGCGCAGATGTCGTTGAGTCCGCTCGCCGAGTCGATCGGCACCACCAAGCGCATGCTTCTCTACTACTTCGGCAGCCGCGAGAATCTGCTGGCCCAGGCGCTGGCCGTCAGCCGTCCCGACGCCCACGCGATGTTCGACGACGTCAGCGACACCGCGGGACTGCGTGAGGCTGCCCATGCCCTGTGGGAAGCGATGACCGTCGGGGAGCAGTCCGGGCCGATCCGCATGCTGCTGCAGCTGCTCAGCCTGGCCGCCACCGATCCCGAGCAGTACGGCGAGGCCGCGGCCGAGACCGTCGAGGTCATGGTCGGCCCCATCGCGGCGGCGTACGTCCGGCTGGGGCACTCGCCGCAGCAGGCGCAGGCAGGGGCCACGCTCCTCGTCTCCGGCCTGCGCGGTCTGTGCCAGGACCGCCTGGTGACCCATGACGTCGCCCGTACCGACGCGGCCGCTCGCCGCCTCATCGGGGGCGCGGTCGCGGCGGCCGACTGAACTTGTGCCCCCGCCCGGGCGCAGGTGGCGGAGCTCACTCCGAAGGCGGCGTCCGGTCAGGGTTTCCGGCGCAGCGCCCCAAGGGCCGACCGGGCGGCCGGCCGTACTCGTCTTCGAGGGCGCCGACGTCGGGGTGACCGCCGACGGCATCGTCGCCACTCGGGTTCCGGCCCATGACGGCATTCGTGACGCCTTCGCTCGACGCCTTGTTCACCGCGGTTCACCGCGCGAAGGCCGTGGTCACCGCCGCCCACCGGCAGTCCGCCTCCGCCCGTCCGGGCCGGCACTACTTGAGCGGGCTCCTGCCGCAGCCGTACCGCTGCGGCAGGAGCTCCGGTCTCCACGTGCTCGGTTTGAGCCCGGGGGCACTCCTCAGTGGACCGACAAGCCGCTCATTGCCGGAGCAAGTCATCCCCCTGGTGGCTCCCGACCCCGGGCGTCCATGGGGCCCGACAGGCCGATCCGGTATCAAGCCCGATCCCGGCGGCCGTGCCCCGTCAGCCGGGCAGGATGTTGTGGTTCACCCGGAACATGTTGGTGGGGTCGTAGGCCTTCTTCGTGGCAGCCAGGCGCAGGTAGCGCTCGGCGCCGTAGACCTCGCTCAGCCGCTCCGGGTCGGTGGCCTCCTCGACGGAGAGGAAGTTGACCATCCTGCGCCCGTCCGCCCAGGGCTCCATCGCGTTCATGACCTCGTCGAGTCCGCCGCTCAGGAACCTGGCCTGGTCCGGGCCGCCCACGCCGAAACCGAAGAGGACGAAAGGAAGCCCTCGGCTGGAGACGGCGTTGGGTACCGCGGGCTCGCGGTCGAGTGCGCCGCCGAGCGTGCGGATCTCGACGCTCACCAGCGGGGAGTCCGAGTCGGGACCCAGTAGTTCGATCAGCTTGTCCGCGGCCTCGGCGGGAAACGCCCGCAGCATCGTCGTGCGGTCGAAATAGGGCATCGGCTTCGGCGGGTCCATGTGGATGGCACCCATGGCGGTGTACGGCATCTCGCCCACGGTGTCGATGAGCGCCGGGGCGGCCGCGCGCAGGGATGCGATCAACCGCTCGCCCTCGGCCGCCGGACCGAGGTGGGCGATCCGCACGTGCACCACGAACGCCCCTCGCAGCGGCTCCGGCAACTCGGGCAGCCGTTGCACGGCCAGCGAGGAGGACATCTCCTCGGGCATCTCCGACTGCCAGGTGCGCCAGGCGCGCAGCACATCGGCGAGGTGCTCGCCGGGGAAGTAGATGCCGCCGCCGTAGAAGTGGGTCAAGGGGAACAGGTCGAACTCCAGCGCGGTGACGACGCCGAAATTGCCCTTGCCTCCGAGCAGGGACCAGAAGAGTTCGGGATCGCTGTCCGCCGTGACATGCCGCAACTCGCCGTCAGCGGTCACCACGTCCAGCGAGCGGACATGATCCGCCGCGTATCCCCGGCTCCGGCCGAAGACCGGACTGAGTCCACCCCCGAGGGTGTAGCCGGCCACGCCCACCAGCGGAGCCGAGCCGCTCACCGGGGCGAGCCCGACGGCGGCGGCCTCGTCGATCACCTCCTGCCAGATCGCGCCGGCCCCGACGCGTGCGCGCCGTCCGGCGGCGTCTATGACGATGCCCTTCATACGACGGGTGCTGATCAGAATCCCGCCCCGGGCGGGGCTGACCTGCTGGTGGCCTGTGGTCTTCACCGCCACGGGCCGGCCCTGGCGCGCGGCGAAACCGACCGCCGCCTGTATGTCGGCGGCGCCGGCGGCACCGACTACCAGAGCCGGTTCCACCGGAACGTTCAGGTTGTAGATCCGGCATTCGGCCTCGTAGCCCTCGTCGCCGGGCAGCAGAACCGGGCCGCTCACCCGTGACGTCAGTTCCTCTGCCTCCGTGGGCGACACTCGTGCGAACGCATCGTCAAAAGTCATGTGAGGTCCCTCAGGAGATGGTGCCGGAACGAATGGACGTGAGTCCGCTGCATCCAGCGCCTGTGAATGTTTCCGCATAGGTGGCGGCGGCCACATACGGTGCGGCCCGGCCGACCCCCGGAGTGTATTACAGCAATAATCTAAGTGGTCGGCGGTGACCCGGCCCCGGGTAGGTGAATGTCTCCGTCACCGCGCCGAGCACGCAGGATCGGCCGCGGTGACCACCTCTTCGCTCTGCGCCGCTGCCCTCCGGCATTCAGGATCCGTCAGGCGCGCCCGCGCCGAAGACGCACGTCGACCCGGAGGGGCACCTCCTCTGAGGCGACGTACGGTGTGTCTCCTCCTATGTTTCGTGTTGCGAGGTGTGTTCGGCCCAGATGGTCTTGCCCTCGGGGTGGTGGCGAGTGCCCCAGCGGCAGGTGAGTTGCGCGACGATGAAGAGCCCGCGGCCGCCTTCGTCGAGGGTGCGGGCGCGGCGTAGGTGAGGAGTGGTGGTGCTGCCGTCGGTGACCTCGCAGGTGAGACGGGTGTCGCAGCGGATCAGGCGGAGATGCAGCGGTGGCTGGGCGTGGCGGATGGCGTTGGTGACCAGCTCGCTCACGATCAGGACGGTGGTGGGGGTCGCGTCGTCCAGGCCCCAGTCCGTCAGCTGGGCGGTGACATGTTTGCGCGCGGCGGAGACGGCCGCTGGATCGGCGGTGAGGTCCCACGTGGCCACGGTGGTGGTGTCGAGTGTGCGGGTTCGTGCGGCGAGCACACGCAGTTGACGGGGGCCACCCTCTGCCGCAAGGGCCTGCAGGGCGGTATGGCAGGTGGCTGCGAGCGAGGACTGTGGTTCGATGCGTCGTCCGGGCACGGTGGATCCATCGGTCCTGGACCCGGAACCGGTTGGCTTCGCGGAGTGCGTGTGCAGCAGGAGCACGCTGCCTTTGCCGAGCCGGATCTCCGCGGTCGCGACATGCGTCCGCGCGCGTCCGAGCGGTGTCCCGGAGGGAAGGTCGACGGCGATGGGTGAACCTTCGGAGCTGATGACGACGGGGGCGGGGTGGCCGGCGGAGGCGAAGGTGCAGTCTGCCGTGATGGGGTCGTAGATGGCGTACAGGCAGCTTGCCGTGACGTCGTGGCCGGCCTCGTCCGGTCGGAGCCGGTGGAGGACGTCCTGGAGGTGGGTCAGTGTCTCGTCCGGTTGCATGTCGATGTCCGCCAGGGTTCGTACCGCGGCGCGGAGTTCGGGCACCAGGGCGGGGGCCGGTTCCCCGTGCTCGGTCACGCTGCCGGCCACCAGCGCCACCCGGGCTCCGGGCAGTGGGATGGCGTCAAGCCAATGGGCCTGCGGACTTCCGTCATCGGCCCGGTCGTACGCGAGTTCCACCGCCGCCAGTTGCGGGAGGTGCCCGGTCGGGGGTCCCCCGGCAAGCAGGGACGCGCAAAGATTGCCGGCGTCCTGGCGTGGTGCAGGAGCGATGCGGCCCTTCTCCTCACCGCCCGGGGGAGGCGCGGCGAAGGCGCACCTGGCCTGATGGCGGATCCGGACTCGGCAGATGAACAGGCTCACGACCAGAGACAGCAAGGCCGCGGTGACGACAACCGTCCGGCCGCCCTCCGACACACCCCGGATCGTGAAACCGTAGATGGCCACGCTGGTCGCCAGCGTGCAGGCTCCGACGATCAGGGTGTGCCTGATGGGCAGCAGCGCTGCCGCTATCAGGGGTGCCAGGACCGAGTAGTCCGACCAGCGGACCAAGCCCACTGCAGAGGCGTTCAGTTGCAGTGCGCAGGCCGCAGAGAGATAGACGGCGAGCAGTGTACTCGGATGCCGGAGCAGGAGGAGTCTGGGCGTGGCCATCCTCGTCACCGTCGCTTTTGATGTCGTGCGCAGAGCCCGTGAGATGGTGCGCATGGCGTGCGGCGCATGGTTCGGAGTTGTCTGCGCGGGCGTGCGGGACTTCGGACTGTGGAAGTTCACGGTGGCGCCTGTTCGGAGTGGGCGGGGTGCGTTGGGTGATGGACAGCGACAAGGGCCAGGTCGTCCTGGAGGTTCTTGCCCGCATGCCGGTCCACGTCGACGCTGATGTGCTGTACCAGGCGGCTGGGGCAGTCCCACGTCCATGTCTCGGCACGTTCGAGGACGGGGAAGAAGCGACCTGCGGAGTCGCGGGCCTCTGCCAGGCCATCGGTATACAGGAGCAGGGTGTCTCCGGGACCGAAGGCGACGGTGTCGAGGCGGAAGGCGTGGGGAGTGTCTGCTGAGAGCCCCAGCGGCGGGGCGGGTTGGGTGACGGGCAGCAGGGTGAGCCGGCTGCCCTGGTGCAGCAGAGGCGGCGGGTGCCCGCAGCTGACCACTCTGGCGATTTCTTCGTCGTCGGGGAGTTCGATCAGCAGGGCGGTGATGAACCGCTCGCTGCTGTCAGGGGCGATACGGGTCAGCTCACTCAGGTGCCTGCGAACGCTGCGTTCCAGGGAGGCCGCGAGTTCCGGGAGCGTGCGGTACTGCTGGGCTGACTCGCGGAAAGCGCCTAGGACGGCGGAGGCGTCGTCGATGGCCGGGAGGCCCTTTCCGCGGACGTCTCCGATGAGGATGCGTGTGGTGTGCGCGGTGCGGGCGGCTGCGTACAGATCGCCGCCCACCAGAGCGTGTGCCGCCGCGGCGCGGTACATCGATGCGACGTGGAGGGGGCCCAGCTCCGCCGGGATCGGCCGGAGCAGCACCCGTTGGGCTGCTTCGGAGACGGCCCGTACCTGGGCCAGTTCACGCAGGTCGCGGTCGTGCACGGTCCGGGAGGCGATGACGAACGCGGAGACGATGAGGACTGCTCCGATGTGAATGGGCAGCAGTGGTGAGTGGAGCAGGCCGTCGTGGCGGTCCACGAGGAGCACTGCCGCGGCTGCCAGGAGCGCGACGACGCTCGTGAAGCGTGTTCGTGCGAACGTGCCCGTGCACGTGGGGGCTGCCACGAGCAGTGGGGACAGATGAACCGCGAGCGGGGCGAGCGACGCACCGGAGGTGATGGCCGCGATCAGTAGCAGCGGAGGGACCACGTGGCCGCGCAAGCCCAGGGGTCCGGTGCCGCGGCCACGAGCCTTCGGCCGCTCGGGGACTTCGGGGCCCGGGAGCGAGCGGGCTCCGTCATCGGTCGCGCGCCGGGTGCCGGGGGTGCGCGGGAAGAGGCGCATCACGAGGCCGGGGTGCGACCGGATTCTTCCGGCAGGGCTGCGTCGTATCAACATGGCGGCTTTCGTGCCATCACGGTGACGAAGGGTCACGGTGACGAAGGGTGGGGTTGCGACCCGCCGGGTTCGCCGGCGGGTCGTCTCCGGCGAGCGGTCCTCTTGGCGGGGCGGCGTTCAGACCGGTGATGGTCCGGTCAGGGGGCGGTCCGCACAGTGGCCACCTCAGCGCATCGGCGGGTCACTGCGGTTCGCGGTGCGCGCGAGGGGGCGACTGGTGTGTCCCACGGAGGCAGACGGGCCAGGAGAGGGCCCACGCCGGTGCGGTGAGGTCTTCGGTATCTGCGCGGCTCTGTTTGCGTCACAGTTCCGCCGTCCTTCACTTGGTCCGGTCCGCGAAGGGTCGGCAGCGAGGACGTGGCTGCTGTCACAGGCTCCGAGGCCGCGTCGGCTGCGGCTTCCCACCGGATCACGCGCAGGTCGACGCTGCAGAAGGGGCCGTCATGCCGCAGCAAGTTCTGGTCGACCAGTGGGGGCAGCATGTCCACCACGGTCGATGACGGCAGGTCGGCCATGCGGACGATGTCGGATGCGTGCAGGTACGGCGTTTCCACCGAGAAGCAGTCCAGTGTGTGTGACCCTCCCGGGAGTACCTGCCCGGTGGCGTAGTCGGCGGTCCGGATCTCGTCATGGGTGCCTCCTGTGCGGTTCCTCTCTGGGCATGTCGCGGGTCTCGCCTGACCGGTCCCGGAGGGCGGTATCGCCGTCGGAGGGGGTCTCGACCGGGGTCCTGGTGAGGGGACCGGCCGCACGGGCAGTGCTGCTCGGACGGGAACGGGAATCGGCGGCGGGCCGGCCGGATCGTCCCGCGGCTTCTCAGTGACAGTCGCCACTCGCCCTGAAGCACGAGGATCGGTGCCTGTCCGATGGCGCTCTCGCGGGTCCACTGCCCGACCGCACCGTCCAACGGTGCACGACGTCACGGGCGATGTGCCGAGGGGCCCACTTCGGCTCTTGAGCAGATGGATGCCGACCCCGGTCGATCCGGGCGGCGACGCGATATTAGATTCTGCTCGCCATCTTACATGCGGGGCGTCGTTCATGCCCTCTGGGGCGTGGACGCGCGCGCATCCGCTGGTGCGACGGATCGGCGGCGAGTGCCGGCCGGCAGGGAGCTGCGGCAAGCTATAGACGGCAGGCGTAATCTTAGAGTGGGTGTCGATCGGCTGGTCGTGGTGACGACTCCCGACGTGACAGTGGCTGGCCGGTATTACGGAGGGTGATACGTGAGTCGCGTCTCGCAAGCAGAAGCGAAGGTCAACCGGGAGCGAGTGGTGCTGGCGGCCTCTCGGCTGTTCCGCGAGGACGGTGTGGCCAAGGTCGGCGTCGCGGATGTGATGAAGTCGATCGGACTCACTCAAGGCGGCTTTTACAAGCAGTTCGCCTCCAAAGCCGCTCTCGTCGACGAAGCGGTCGCCAAGGCCTTCTCCGACAACTTGCAGGACCTCGTGGCTCTGGACCGTGAGACCGGGGGGCATCAGGCGGCGTGGCAGTCGCTGCTCGAGTCCTATTTCTCCGTCGAGCACCGCGACAACCCCGGCACCGGTTGTCCCGCCGCCGGTTTCGCGGGCGACGTGGCACGTGAGCCCGAGCACCGGGAGACGTACGCCAGGGGAATCCAGGAGCTTGCGGGGTGGATCGCGCCCGGCGAGGCCGGGCTGGCGGCCTATGCCACCCTCGTCGGCGGCATCCTGCTCGCCCGTGCGACCGCGGGCACACCCCTGTCCGAGGAGATCCTGCAGGCCGTGCATGCGGCGGTGGCGAGGGCTGCCGACAGCGGTCAGGCGGCGACCGACTGACGTGTACGCCTCCGCGTCCTGACCTCCAGACGTCCCGCCGCGGCACATGCGCGTAGTGAGGTGCGTCAATTGTCGCCGGCCCGCGGCTGGTTCGTGCGCGGTCCCGAGCTCGCGGCCTGTCCCGCCCCTCCTGACCTGGCGGGCCGCACCCGGCCGGCGATGCGGTTCTGTCGCCGCCGCCCGGCGGTATGACGGTCGCCAGGGCGTGCGGCGGCCCGGCGGACGGCCGACCCTCTGGTGCCGCCCTCGGAGGGAAGGCGGTACCCGGGCTTCGCCGTTCCCTACGGCGTGGACAGGTCGGCGCTCAGCATCGAGACCTCGACGCTGGAACGCTCCGCGAGGCCGGCTGCGGCGGATTCCAGCCGCGCCTGGTCACGAGCCACGAGCAGCAGGTTGTGGCCCCGCGCCGCGAGTTCCTCGGCGTAGGCGGCACCCAGACCCGCGGTCGCGCCGGTGACGAGCGCCGCCCCGGCCTTCTGTGTGGACATGGTCGTCCTCTTTCCTCGGTAGACGCGGACGTTAGAGTGTCACTATAATCTAAAAGTCGCATGCCTCTGCGTCTGCGACACGGCGTAGAGCCGATGTCAGGGGGTGGTTCCTCGGTGCGGTCGGTGCCCCAGCGGGTGTGGTAGCTGCCGGGGTGGTCGGTGCGGCGGAAGGTGTGGGCGGGGAGTGCGGCCGGACTTCTTCGGGGCGCGGACCTGACCAGTCGTGGGTGAGTCGTCTGCCGTTTCCGGGCGTGCGCTGCACGTGGAGAACGATTGATCAGCAGGTGCCCATGCCGCCCCCTCTTGCGGATGGACGCGCTGGTCGCACACCTCTTGGATCATGTAGGTAATCCTCAATGAGGTCCGGTGGGCAACCTGGTCAGGCCGCGCCGGCAGAGGGTGGCGGGGTCGCCGGGACCTGGACGCTCCACCCTGAGTGTGCCGCCGGCGGGTCGGGGTGGCCCCGTCTCTCGCGGTAGGGCGATCCGGTCCCGATATATAGATTATGTATGACATCTATCACGTGGACGCTGTGCGGCGGGGCCTCCATGATGGGCCGCACGTCCATGTTCAACGCAGCACCTGACCCATGAGGTTCGAATGCATTGCCGTCGCCGTCGCCCGGAGTACGAACAAGCCCGGGCATCCGCAACCCCTCGGACGTGGGATCGGGACCCTGGAGCCGGCGGTTCGCATTCGCCCTCCCCTTCCCGGCCCTCCGCGGCTGAGGCAGGCAAGAACAGGCCCCCCAGCCGGACGTGCTGCGGCTGGGGGCACCAACCACCGCTGCGGCGTGGTGCATTCCTACCGCGCCCCAGGCGAGCAGGAGGCAAAATCCCGTGACCTGGTTCACCACGGACGAGCCCGAGGTGTTTCGATCCGAGGCGGGGACATTTCTCGCCGCCCGGCCCGACTGGCACACCATGCTGCTGTCCGGGCTGGACACGATTGAGCGACTGCGGTCCGAAGGGAAAGCCCCGCCCGCGGTGCTGGGCTGGTGGCGGGAACCGGATGAGACGGCGACGACGGCCGCGTTCGTGTGGATGCCTCCGCACCTGCTGGCAGCGAGCCGCCTTTCCCAGGAGGCGGCCACACACCTGGCCGACGTCCTGTCTGACCGGACCCAACCGTTCACACAGCTCGTGGCCGACGACTCATCGGCCCGTGCCTTCTCCGATGCGTGGCAGACGACCACCGGCTCCCAGCCGAAGAGCGGACCGCACCTGCGCCTCTATCGGCTCGACGGGCTTGTGCGCCCTGCCCTCGCACCACCGGGGGCAGCGCGGACGGCCACCGACGACGACCGGGCTCTGCTCCACGACTGGTGCACCCGTTTCGTCACCGAAGCCGGCTCGCTCGGAGCCGATCTCGACGCATTCATCGACGAGCGGCTGAGCCGGGGCGGCTGGCGGTTGTGGACGGTGGGGGACGAACCGGTGGCCACGGCCGCCATGACGTCGGTGGTGGCCGGCACGGCTCGCCTCACCCCCGTCTACACGCTGCCGGAACAACGCGGCCGGGGCTACGGCTCCGCCGTCACCGCAGCGGTTTCCCAAGCGGCGCGTGACGCCGGTGCGGAGCACGTGCTCCTCTTCACCGACCTCGCCAACCCGGCGAGCAACAGCGTCTACCAGCGCATCGGATACCGCCCCGTCTCGGACTTCCGCATCGTGGTGTCCTGAGACCGCAAGAGCCGGCGCGGTCGACGGCCGCAGGCAACGGCCGTGCGCGGAGACAAGGACCCAACGGCTGCGTCGCACGGTCGGAAAAACGTGCGTGTGAAGCCGGCCCGACAGCCGCGAGACACCTTCTCGGACCGCCCCAGGTCCGAGGCTTTCAGACAGAGGTAACACCCATGACCGACGTATCCAGCGGAGCCGGCGAACCGTCTGCGGCGGGCGCGTTGCCGGGCAGGCGCGTACCGCACGACCTGCGGCATCCCGGGATCATGGCTGACGTGACCGCAAACTTCCGGCAGTACTTGACCGGATGGGGCGTGGTGGACGCCGGTGACAGTGACATCGACTGGTTCCGCAGCGGGCTGGCGCAGCCGCAGTTCAACGGGGTGGTGAGGGTGCGCTCCTTGGAAGAGGTCGAGCAGATCACTGCCACCGCACGAGAGCGGCTCGCCGGAGTGCCCTGGTGGTGGTGGGTCGGCCCGGACAGCCCCGCGGGCACGTCGTCGGCCCTCGCCGAGCACGGAGCCCAGGAATTCACCACGATCCCGGTGATGGTCAGACCGCTCGACCAGGCGATGGATCCGACGGAATCGTCGCCCGGCCTGCGGATCGAAGCGGTGAGCGGTGACCACCGCTTGCGGGAACTGGTCCGCACCTACAGCGCCTCGATGGGCGTCGCTGCGGACATCGAGTCCGACATCGTGCGCATCGAGTCACAACGTCGGGACAACGCGGACATCGTCCGCCTGGCGGCGGTTCTCGAGGGCCGCGTCGTCGGGACGACCGTGGTGATCGCGGCCCACGACGTGGCCGGGATCTTCATTGTCCATGTGGCTGAGACGCATCGCCGACTCGGCATCGGCACAGCGTTGACCGCGGCGGCGCTCCGCGTGGGACAGGACCGTGGAATGCGGCTGGCAGCACTCGCC
Organism: Streptomyces shenzhenensis; assembly: GCF_021462265.1. Lineage (GTDB taxonomy): Bacteria > Actinomycetota > Actinomycetes > Streptomycetales > Streptomycetaceae > Streptomyces > Streptomyces shenzhenensis. The sequence continues at coordinate 145,088 of NZ_JAJONF010000002.1, forward strand.
GCGAGCCCGGCCGGCGAGCCGCTGTACCGGCGATTCGGTTTCGTCGAGGTTTCGCAGTACCGCCTCTTCACCTTCCCCGTTCAGTGCGACCTGCCCCTGTGCGGACTGAGGAACCGGAGCGGCGGCCCGCTGTCGGACAACGGAGGAGACGGCCGTGCACAGACTTCGCGCTGACGATCCGTGAACCCGGCTCGTGCGGCGGCGCCGCGTCCAACGGCCGTTTCTCGGCAGTGTTTTGAAAGTGGGCTCGGTGTGCCGTTCCGCGCCACGATGATCTCGGCGTGGGGCGAGGAGACCTTTCTGACGAGCAGTGGGCGGTGCTGGAGCCGTTGCTGCCGGCGGCAATGCGGGGCAGGCCGGCGGTCGGCCGGCGGCGATTGATCGACGGAATCCGGTGGCGGGTACGGACCGGAGCTCAGTGGCGTGACGTGCCACAGGAGTACGGGCCGTGGCAGGCCGTCCGCGGACTCTTTCGGCGTTGGCAGTGGCATGCTGTCCGGCCGGTGCTGCCGACCAGGCTGCAGGCCCGGGCCCCGGGTGGTTCACCGCCACTTCTGCCGCTGCCTCGCGGACGTGCGGTTTGCCGAGCGCAATAGATTTTGGTTAACATCTAACTGGCGGTCCGCGTGATCAGGGACGTCTCCTGGAGCTGTGCCCATCAGGCGCGCACTTCGCCTCACGATCGCTTCTCTCCCCGTCCGGCGTCCTGCCGGTGTCTAAGCACCTCGCAAGTGGAGTTCACATGGATCCCAAGTCTCTCGGTTCCCGGGCGGATGCGGCCGCGCACGCTTTCGGATCGGCGATGGAGAGGCTGGTGAGCGTCGTTCCCGGCGCCACCGGCCGCAGCGGCCCCGAAGGCACTCTCCTCGCCCTCACTCGTTCGCAGATACCCGCTCTGAACGTGGTGATGAGCACGGCGAGGGAACCCGACGCGGGGAAGATCGCGGACCTTGCTGCCGTGGCCGCCGAGGAGGCGGGCCGAGACGGATTCCCCTGGAGCATCCGCCTTCGCGGCGGCCCGGACGACGCGATCACGCGCAGGGCCGGTGAGTACGGCCTGACCGGCAAGTCCGAGCAGCCCTTCATGGTGATGCCACTGAAGGACGCGTCCGTGCGCGCCCGGGAGGGCGAGCAGGTACGGGTGCGTGCCCTCGGCGGTCACGAGTACAACGCCTTCGCCGAGGTGCTGGCCGCGGGGTTCGGTGCCCCTCCGGTGATCATTTCGAGCCTGTACACACCGGCTGTTCTGGACGCGCAGGGGATCAACGCCTACGTGGCCGAGGCGGACGGGGTCGCCGTAGCCGCGGGCCTGGGGGTCGTCGTCGAGGACCACCTCGGCGTCATCAACGTCGCCACGACGCCGCAGCACCGCAGAAAGGGTCACGCCCGGGTCATGGTCGAAAAGATCTTGGCGGACGGGCGGACCGCCGGCGCGCACACGGCCTACCTGCACGCGACCGATGAAGCAGTCGGCCTCTTCGAGAGTTTCGGCTTCCGCACCGCGGAAACCTGGACGTCATTGATCGGAGCCTGACCGCCGCCGCGTTGGCGCGGTCAGGCTCGGGCACCGGGCGTCACGTCACCGGTGACGCCGACGGTGCCGGATGCGCCCCGACCTGCCGCGCGGAGTCGTACTCCGCGGCGGTGGCATGTGCCGGGCCGACCGCGGCCACACAGGGTTCCAGGGGTCCGTGCCTGGGGAGACCTGTGGACATCGCCCCTCATCCCGCCGGGACCACTCTGCCACCGCGGCGCCCAGTTCGGTCACGAGGGCTCCGCCGTCGCGGCGGATTCCGCGAAGGCACTGGTCGCCGCGCTGCAGCGGCCGCGGCGTCCGATCGTCACGGTGCAGGCCGGCCCACCGGCGACATGATCGCCGAGTACGCGCCGCTGCTCGATCCTGGCGATGTCATCGTCGACGGCGGCAACGCCCATTTCGCTGACACCCGGCGCCGTGAAGCCGCCCTGCGCGAGCGCGGCATCCACTTCCTGGGCGCCGGCATCTCCGGCGGCGAGGAAGGCGCCCTGAAGGGCCCCGGCATCATGCCCGGCGGCTCCCCCGACGCCCACCGGCTGCTGGTGCCCGCCCCGTCGACTGCAGCAGGAGCCCGTCCTGACAATGCGCCAGGTCTGTCCGCTCACGTCCTGGGCAGGTCGGACCTCAGGGCGAGGAGCAGCGGCCCAGTATGTCGCTGTGGTGCCGCACCAACGGCGGCAACCGGCGACATCCCCTCTTCCCGTATCCGGTGGCCGTCGGCGCGCAGGTCCGGCCGGCCCGACGGCCGCACCGTCGGTCCTCAGCGCGGGCTGGCCCGCCGTGCGCCGTACATGCTCTTGACCGACGGCTTCGCGACACCTTGTCCCGCGCAAATCGCGCAGGTGAGAAGCCTGCTCGCGCAGCGCGCGATGTCCAGGAAAGTCTTCGAGTCGAACGCATGCCGATGTACAGTGAACGACGCCTCCGACCTGCAGAAAGCCGGCGGGGAGCCGTCTTCGAGGAGTTCAAGTGCTGCGCACCATGTTCAAGTCCAAGATCCATCGCGCCACCGTCACCCAGGCCGACCTGCACTACGTGGGATCGGTGACCATCGACGCCGACCTCCTCGACGCCGCCGACCTGCTCCCCGGCGAGCTGGTCCACATCGTCGACATCACCAACGGCGCCCGGCTGGAGACGTACGTCATCGAGGGCGAGCGGGGCTCCGGTGTCGTGGGGATCAACGGGGCGGCCGCGCATCTCGTCCATCCCGGCGACCTTGTGATCATCATCAGCTACGCTCAGGTCACCGACGCCGAGGCGCGTACTCTTCGGCCGCGGGTCGTGCACGTCGACCACGGCAACCGGATCGTGGCTCTCGGTGCCGACCCGTCCGAGCCGGTACCGGGCTCGGACCAGGAACGCAGCCCGCAGGCCGTGTCGGCCTGACCGGCGGACCAGGAGGGCGACATGAGCGACATCGAGATCCGAGACGACCGGGCGGCCGGCCGTCTCGAGGCGGTCGCCGGCGACGAGGTCGTCGGCCACATCGAGTACTTCGTCCTGGAGTCGCCCTCCCGGGCCCTGGTGCCGGTCCACACCATCGTGGAACCCGAGCACGAGGGGAAGGGCATCGCGGGCTCCCTCGCCCGCGAGCTGTACGCGATCTCCGAGCGTGAGAAGACCCCGGTGGCCCCGCTCTGCCCGTACGTCGTCAGGTGGGCCGAGCGGCACCCCGACGTGGCACCGACGCCGGACCCCGAGCTGCTGCGCGCGGCGAAGGAATGGCTGGTCGCCCACCCCGGCCGCTTCTGAGCCGTGCTCGCCCTCCTGCACACCTCCCCCCTCCACGTCCCGGTCTTCGACGCCCTGCGCGACGAGCACCACCCGGGCCTGGAGCTACGCCACTTCGTGGCCCCGGACCTCCTGTCCCGGGCCCGCGGGGAGGGCCCCGACGCCGTCGCCCAAGACGTCACCGCGGCCCTCCATCACGCAGCGGAAAACGGCGTCCAGGCCGTGCTCTGCACCTGCTCGACGATCGGCGAGGTGGCGGAGCGGGCCGCCGACGAGGTGGGCGTACCGGTCATCCGCGGCGACCGCCCGATGGCCGCGGCCGCGGTGGCGGCGGGCCCGCGTATCGCCGTCCTGGCGACCGTCGAGAGCACCCTGACCCCCACCCTGGCCCTGCTCGACGACGAGGCCCGCCGAGCGGCCCGCCCGATCCATGCCCGCGCCCAGGTCGTGCCGGAGGCCTGGACCCGCTTCGAGGCCGGCGACGTCGAAGGCTGCGCCCGCCTGGTGGCGGCCACGGCGGACGCCGTGACCGACGCCGACGTGATCCTCCTGGCCCAGGCCTCCATGACCCCGGCCGCGCGCATCACGACCACCGCACTCCCGATCCTGTCCAGCCCACGCCCGGGCCTGGCGGCGGCCGCGGCGGCGGTCCGCACGGGGAGTGCGCGAGCGACGGTCGGGTAGGTGACCCTGTAGACCCAGAGGTGACATCGAGCCACTGGCCGGAGGACACCATGACCACGCCCCACCCAGACCCCACACCCCCCACCCCCCACCCTCCGGACCCCTACCCCTCCCCGGTCCCCACCCCCGAACCACCCCCCGCCCCCGAACCGACCCCACCACTCCCGCCCCCCACTCCCACCCCTCCACCCCCCATCCCAGACCCAGAACCCACCCCCACCCCCCAACCAGGCCCACCCCTCACCTGACCCACAAGCGACCACACCCCCAGGGGCGCGGGGAACTGCGCGAAAGCCCACGACGTGCCCGCGCCGGACCGCGATGGCGAGCCCACCCCAGGGGCGCGGGGAACTGCGCGAAAGCCCGCGACGTGCCTGTGCTGGACGGCGGAGGTGCGCCCTTTCGGGGGCGCGGGGAACTGCGCGAAAGCCCGCGACGTGCCCGCGCCGGACGGCGGAGGTGCGCCCTTTCGGGGGCGCGGGGAACTGCGCGAAAACCCACGACGTGCCCGCACCCGACCGCGAAGGCCCGCCCACCCCAGGGGCGCGGGGAACTGCGCGAAAACCCACGACGTGCCCGCACCCGACCGCGAAGGCCCGCCCACCCCAGGGGCGCGGGGAACTGCGCGAAACCGCAGCCCACCCGCACCCTCAACGGCCGGCCCTACGCCGTGACCTCCGAGCGGTCCCCGCCCCACAGCGTGTGGAACGTCCCCTCCCGGTCCACCCTCCGATACGTGTGCGCCCCGAAGAAGTCCCGCTGCCCCTGCGTGAGCGCCGCAGGCAACCGCTCCGCCCGCAGCGCGTCGTAGTACGCCAGCGCCGCCGAGAACCCGGGCACCGCCACCCCCTCCCGCGTCGCCGCGATGATCACCTCACGCCAGTCGTCCTGAGCCTCGGCGATCTCCCGTGCGAACGTCTCGTCCGACAGCAGACTCGGCAGGTCCGCCCGCGCGTCGTACGCGGCCCGGATCCGGTCCAGGAACGCCGCCCGGATGATGCAGCCACCCCGCCAGATGGCGGACACCGCCCCGAGGTCGATGTTCCAGTCGTACTCCTCGCTGCCCGCCTGGATCTCGTGGAAGCCCTGCGTGTAGGACACGATCTTCGACGCGTACAGCGCCTGCTCCACCCGGTCCGCGAAGGCCGCCGCCTCCGCCCCGGAGAGCGCCGCCGGCTTCGGACCGGCCAGGTCCCGGGAGGCGGCCCGCAGGCCGGCGTGACCCGACAGGGACCGCGCGAACACCGCCTCGGCGATGCCCGACACCGGCACGCCCAGGTCGAGCGCGATCTGGACCGTCCAGCGGCCGGTCCCCTTCTGCTCCGCCTGGTCCACCACCACGTCCACGAACGGCTTGCCGCTCGCCGCGTCCACGTGCGCCAGCACCTCCGCCGTGATCTCGATCAGGTACGAGTCGAGCCGGCCGGTGTTCCAGGTACGGAAGATGTCCGCGATCTGCGCGGGGGAGTACCCGGCGACATCACGCAGCAACTGGTACGCCTCGCCGATCAGCTGCATGTCGGCGTACTCGATGCCGTTGTGCACCATCTTCACGAAGTGCCCGGCCCCGTCGGGACCGACATGCGTCACACAGGGCGCGCCGTCAGCCGCCTTCGCCGAGATCTTCTCCAGCATCGGGCCCAGCGAGTCGTACGACTCCTTCGGCCCGCCCGGCATGATGCTCGGCCCGTGCAGCGCACCCTCCTCACCACCGGACACACCCATGCCCACGAAGTGGATGCCCTGCTCGCGCAGCGCCTTCTCGCGGCGCCGGGTGTCCGCGAAGTGCGCGTTGCCGCCGTCGATGATCATGTCGCCCGGCTCCAGGAGCGGTGCGAACTCCTCGATCACCGCGTCCGTCGGACCGCCCGCCTTGACCATGATGACCAGCCGGCGCGGCCGCTCCAGCGCCGCCACGAACTCCTTGGCGGTCTCGGCCGCGATGAAGTCGCCCTCGTCCCCGAAGTTCTCCACCAACTCACGTGTCTTCGACACCGTGCGGTTGTGCAACGCCACCGTGTAGCCGTTGCGCGCGAAGTTCCGGGCGAGGTTGCGGCCCATGACCGCGAGACCCGTGACGCCGATCTGCGCCGAAGTGCTCATACCGCCTGCTCCTCAAGAATCAAGTCGATCCCGTAGCACGTGCAAGGGATGCTGCTGCCGCTCATGCCCGCAAGTATTGCCCAAAGGCCATCCTGACCCGGCGTCCGACCGGCCGCACTTGCAGATACGGGCGACACGGCCCCGACGCCTCAGTAACCTCGCGAAACGCTTTCCGGGGACGCCGCGGGACCGGCGGGACTGACGGCACCTCAACCCGCCTGCGTCCCGCACCCCTTCGGGCCGGGGCGGCCGTGCCCGAGAGACGGGAGGAGGCCGATTGCCGTCTTGTCATGGCCTGTTCGGGCCACTTACTTTTGGCCTTCCTGACGCGCGTGGCGAGGGGGACTCAGACATGGCCGAACGCGGCCGGCACCGCCGGTACCAGCCGAACAGGCTCAACCGCGCCTCGCTCACCGTCACGGCGGGCGGCGCGGGCCTCGCGCTCCCGCTCGCCGCGGCCGGCAGCGCCGACGCGGCCTCCGTGTCCACCTGGGACAAGGTCGCCGCCTGCGAGTCCAGCGGCGACTGGGGCATCAACACCGGCAACGGCTTCTACGGCGGGCTCCAGTTCACCCAGTCCACCTGGGAGGCCTACGGAGGCACGCGGTACGCGCCGCGCGCCGACCTCGCCACCAGGGACCAGCAGATAGCCGTGGCCGAGAAGGTCGTCGACGGCCAGGGGCCGGGTGCCTGGCCGGTCTGCTCGGTGCGGGCCGGGCTCACCCGCGGTGGCGACGTCCCCGGTGTGCGCACCGAGAGCGCGGCCACCCGTCCCGCGACGAACGCCGCGAAGAGCTCTGTACGGGATGTACAGCCGCAGACCACGCCGCAGTCCCGGGCCGGCCGGGCCGAGACGTACACCGTGGTGCGCGGGGACACGCTCTCCGGGATCGCCGAGGAACACGACGTGGCCGGCGGCTGGCACCGGCTGTACGCGGCCAACCGTACGACGGTCGGCTCCGACCCCGACCTGATCCTGCCGGGGCAACGGCTCAGCCTTAAGGCCCAGGCCGCCCAGACCATGTCCCACCCGAAGACCAAGTCGCACCCGAAGACCGAGCCCCACCCCAAGACCGAGGCCAGGACCAAGGCGAAGACCAAGGCCGAGACGCGGACCAAGGCCGCCACCCACACCGGTCACTCTCTCGTCGCCCCGGTCGACGCCCCGATCGGCACCCCCTACCACGCGTCCGGTTCGCACTGGTCGAAGGGCTACCACACCGGCGTCGACTTCCTCGCGCCCACCGGCACCTCCGTCAAGGCGGTCGAGGCCGGGCAGGTCGTCACGGCGGGCTGGGGCGGCAGTTACGGCTACCAGGTGGTGATCCGGCACGCGGACGGCCGCTACACGCAGTACGGCCATCTCTCGGCGATCTCCGTGCGGGCCGGGCAGAGCGTCTCCACGGGCCAGCGGATCGGCCGCTCGGGATCCACCGGAAACACCACGGGCCCGCATCTGCACTTCGAGGTGCGGACGGGGCCCGGTTTCGGCACGGACATCGACCCGGTCGCCTATCTCCGGGCCGGCGGCGTCAGGATGTGACCCGGGTACGGTGCCGGTCCCGGAGCGCACCGTGCGCGTAGTCCGCGGCGGGCAGCAGCACGTCGGCCACCTCCGGCGCGGGCGCCGCGGACCCCGTCCGCTGCTGGGGCATCTGGACCAGTGAGGCCGGCACGGCGCGCGCGTCGCCGTCGCCCGCCGAAAGGACCTCCGCCGCACCGGCCTCGGCCAGTTCCGCCTCGGCCAGTTCCACCAGCGCCTCGACCAGCGGCTCGGGCACGGGGAGCGCCGGGTGCGGGGTGCGCTCGATGCGCTCGGTCGTCAGCAGGATCAGACCGCCCGCCGCCACCACACCGCAGCCGAGCGCCAGCAGGGTGCCCGTCGCGCCGTGGCGGAACGTCTCGCCGAACATCGTGATGCCGACCGCGGCGGCCAGCACCGGGTTGACCACGGTCAGCGTCGCCAGCGGCGCGGCGAGGCCGCCGCCGCGGTAGGCGGCCTGGGAGATCAGGACGCCGGCGACGGCATAGGCGCCGATCACGGCCAGCCAGAGCAGGTCGGCGGCGGCGATCCCGCCGTCCCAGTCGATCGCCACGACCTTGGTGAACACCGAGGACATGCCGAAGGCTATGCCGGACGCGGTGGCGAGCAGCACACTGCGCACCGCCGGGTGCCGGTGCACGGCCCGGCCCGCGATCATCAGGGCGACGACCGCGCCGCCGGTGACCACCGCGACCCCGATCCGCCCGGCGGAGTCCAGGGTGTGCGAGTCGGAGGAGCCGACCAGGGAGAGCAGACCGGCCAGACCCACGGTCGCCATGATCGCGCCCCGCCAGGCGGTCGTCCCGGCCCGGCGGCCGACGAAGAGGGCCGCCATGGGCAGAGCGAACACGATGGTGAGCGCGCCCAGCGGCTGCACGAGGCTCAGCGGGCCGTAGGCCAGTGCCACCACGTGCAGCAGGCCGCCGAGGCCGTTCAGCGCCATCGCCCCCCACCAGCTCGGGCGGCGCAGCGGCGCGTACTGCTCGTCGGGGGAGGAGACCGCCACCTGCTCCTGCACGATCGCTCCGCCGGCGTAGGCGACAGCGGAGACGAAGGAAAGCAGCACGGACAACGCGAGGGCGCTCATACTCGGCTCCTCTGCGTCTGGCGGTGCCGCCTGGCCCCGCGCGGTGATCGGTCGGCTTCCATGAGCAACACTCTGCCGGGCCCGTATGCTTCCCGTCGTCGTACCTGAGCACCCAATGGGTCGTACTACCGATGGAGTACGACGGGATCCCGATCATCCCCAGGGTGGGGGCCGCGGGGTGGAGAGGGCGTGCGCACGGGATTTCGGGAGGCCTGGTACTACTGCTGTTCGTGGACCTTTTCACGGACCTGGACCCCGATTTCGCCGCGCTTCGCCAGCTCGGCGGCTTCTTCGTCCTGCGGACGCTCAGGTCGACGGCAGGAGGTCCCGAGGCGGCGCGGACCGGTGAACTCGCGACTCTGGCAAAGAGCTACGAAAGACCCACATCGGATGTTCGCCTGAATTCCCTGACTTACCGGGTCGACGATGTTTCGAGGCGTCTGCGCACCGACGAACCCCGGGTCGCCGCCTCCATCGCCCACCAGGGACTCGCCGCCCGGCTCTGGTCCGTCGGCCTCGGCTGCGCCGTCCGCTACGGCCGCCTCCCCGACCTCGACCCGGCCCTGCTCCGCTGGGACCCCGGCGCCGCCGCCCCCGACGACCTCTGGCTCACCGAGGTGCGCGCGCAGCCCGGCGGTGCCGGCCCGGCCGCGCTCGCCGACACCGTCGTGCGCACGGTCGTCCACGGCCATCTCGAACCCCTCGGGGAGGCGCTGCGGGACCGCTACGGCATCGCTCCCGGCCTGCTGTGGGGCAACGCCGGCTCCGCGCTGGCCGGTGCCGCCCGGGAACTCGACCGCTGGGCGCGCGCGAACGACCACGCGCAGGCGGCCGCCCGGACCCGCGCTCTCACCGACGCCCTCTTCACGCACCCCCTGCTGAGCGCGACGGGCACCCGGACCGGCCTGGCCCTCCGGCGCCGGAGTTGCTGTCTCTACTACCGGGTACCGGGCGGCGGGGTCTGCGGTGACTGTTGTTTCACACAACCGCCGCGCTCTTCCCCGCGCGTCGCATCTGGGTGACCATGGAACAACCGGCCGTGGAGAGCGAGGGGTTGCGGGTGCGAGTCGGACTGCTGACCCGGGAGTACCCCCCGGACGTGTACGGCGGCGCGGGTGTTCACGTGGAGTTCCTCGCCCGTGAGTTGCGGCCCCTGGTCGACCTGGAGGTGCACTGCTGGGGCGAGGGCCGCGGGGTCGGCGTCGTCCGGCACCGCCCCTGGTCCGCCCTGGACACCGCCAACGACGCGCTGCGCACCTTCTCCGTGGACCTGGCCATGGCCGCGGGCCTCGAAGGCCGCGAACTCGTCCACTCCCACACCTGGTACGCCAACCTCGCCGGCCATGTGGCCAAGCTGCTGTACGGCGTCCCGCACGTGGTGACCGCCCACTCGCTGGAGCCGCTGCGGCCCTGGAAGGCCGAGCAACTCGGCGGCGGCTACGCCCTGTCGAGCTGGGCCGAGCGCAGCGCGATCGAGGCCGCCGACGGCGTGATCGCGGTGTCCGGCGCGATGCGCGCGGACATCCTCGACTGCTATCCCGCCCTGGATCCGGCCAACGTCCACGTCGTGCACAACGGCATCGACACCACTCTCTACCGCCCGGACCACGCCACCGACGTCCTCGCCCGGATCGGCATCGACCCGGACCGCCCCTACGTGCTGTTCGTCGGCCGGATCACCCGCCAGAAGGGCGTGCCGCATCTGCTGCGCGCGGTGCGGGACATCGACCCGGCGGCGCAGGTCGTGCTGTGTGCGGGGGCGCCCGACACCGCGGAGATCGACCGGGAGTTCCGCGAGCTGTTCGCGGAACTGAGCCGGGTCCGGGCCGGCGTGCACTGGATCCCGCAGATGCTGCCGCGTGCCGACGTCATCCAACTCCTCACCCACGCCGCCGTGTTCGCCTGCCCGTCGGTCTACGAGCCGCTCGGCATCGTCAACCTGGAGGCGATGGCCTGCGGCACGCCCGTGGTGGCGTCCCGGGTGGGCGGTATCCCGGAGGTCGTCGAGGACGGCACGACGGGTCTGCTGGTCGACCTGGACGACGACTTCGAGGAGGGCCTGGCGCGGGCGCTGGACGCGGTCGTCAGCGACCGGGAGACGGCCCGCCGGATGGGCGAGGCCGGACGGGAGCGCGCCGTGCGGGAGTTCGGCTGGGACGCGGTGGCCCGGCGCACGGTCCGGCTCTACGAGGAGATTCTCAAACAGGCGTAACGAACAGGCCGCCTGTTCGACGTGATCCGGGTGCAGGCTTAGCGCGTGTGCTCCCAGGGCAGGCATGGAGCACCAGGGTGAGGGGAGCGGCCATGCGTCGTGGTGGGCCTTCGGTACTCGGGATCGTGCTGGCGGGCGGGGAAGGCAAACGCCTGATGCCGCTGACCGCGGACCGCGCGAAACCAGCGGTGACCTTCGGCGGTACCTACCGCCTGGTCGACTTCGTGCTGTCCAACCTCGTCAACGCGGACGTGCTGCGCATCTGCGTGCTGACGCAGTACAAGTCGCACTCGCTGGACCGGCACATCACCACCACCTGGCGGATGTCCAGTCTGCTCGGCAACTACGTCACCCCGGTCCCGGCCCAGCAGCGGCTCGGCCCGCGCTGGTACCTGGGCAGCGCCGACGCCCTCCTGCAGTCCCTGAACCTCGTCCACGACGAACAGCCCGAGTACGTCGCGGTGTTCGGCGCCGACCACGTCTACCGCATGGACCCGCGGCAGATGCTCCAGCAGCACATCGAGGGCGGCGCCGGCGTCACCGTCGCGGGCATCCGCGTCCCGCGCGTGGAGTCCTCGGCCTTCGGTGTGATCACCCCGGGCTCGGACGGGCAGACCATAGAGACCTTCCTGGAGAAGCCCGCCGACCCGCCGGGCCTGCCGGACGACCCGGACTGCGTCTTCGCCTCCATGGGCAACTACATCTTCACCACCAAGGCCCTGGTGGAGGCCCTGCACCGGGACGCCGAGGACGACGACTCGGTGCACGACATGGGCGGCTCGATCCTGCCCCAGCTCACCGCCCGCGGCGAGGCCCAGCTCTACGACTTCGCCGCCAACCACGTACCCGGTGAGACCAGCCGCGACCGCGGCTACTGGCGGGACGTCGGAACCCTCGACGCCTACTACGACGCCCACATGGACCTGATCGCCGAGCGGCCCGCGTTCAACCTGTTCAACCGCAGCTGGCCCATCTACACGCACTCGTACCAGCTCTCCCCGGCCCGCTTCAACGCCGGCGGCATGGCGAGCGAGTCCATCATCAGCGCGGGCTGCCTGATCCGCGGCCAGGTCACCCGGTCGGTGCTGTCCCCGGGCGTGCGTGTCGACCCGGGCGCGGTGGTCCAGGGGTCGGTGCTGCACGACAACGTCGTCGTGGGCCGGGGCGCGGTGGTGCGCGGTGCGGTCCTGGACAAGAACGTGGAGGTCCCGCCGGGCGCGACGATAGGCGTCAACCCGGACCGGGACGCGGAGCTGTACACCGTCTCCAAGGGCGGGGTCATCGCCCTCGGGAAGGGGCAGCTGGTCTCCTAGGACCAGCCCCCGACCCGGTGCGGCCGACTCATGCGCGACCCCGTCGCGGGGTGCCGACTCGCGCGACGCGCGGTGAGTAAAAAACCCTTATTTGCCGGACTTTGCGGCTCTTTCCCCTCACGATGCAGACAGCAATGTCGAGCTTCGGAGGTCATCCGACATGAGAGGGACCCGGCGCACACGGCTGTGCCTCGCCGGGGTACTGACGGCGTCCGCGCTGTTCACCGCCCCCGCCGCAGGTGCCGCCGGACCGGCCGACGGCCACCTCACCGACCTGGTGAACCCCTTCATCGGCAGCCAGGACGAGGGCAACACGTTCCCCGGCGCGGCCGTGCCCTTCGGCATGGTGCAACTCTCCCCGGACACCGGGCACAGCACCGGCTACGACTACTCCCAGCACCGGATCCGCGGCTTCTCCCTGGTCCACCTCTCCGGCGTCGGCTGTGCCATCGGCGGCGACCTGCCCGTGCTGCCCACCACCGGGGACGTCACACAGACGGACTACGCCCGGTACGCCGCCGGGTTCGACCACGCCGACGAGGCGGCGCGCCCCGGCTACTACCGGGTCGGCCTCGACTCGGGCGTGACGGCCGAGTTGACCGCCACCGCCCGCACCGGCGTCCAGCGCTACACCTTCCCGGCCACCGGCAAGGCGAACGTCCTGCTCAACGCGGCCCAGGCGTTGCACAAGCCGGTCGGCAGCGAGGTCGAGATCCTCGACGACCACACGGTCCGCACCAGGATCACAGGACACGGCTTCTGCCGCGAGACGGCCCCCTACACCGTCTACACGGTCACCCGCTTCAGCCGCCCCTTCATCGCGTACGGCACCTGGAACGGCACCGCGCTCACCCCCGGTTCCCGCACCGGGGCCGACGGCGCCTACGTCCGCTTCGACACCACCCGGGACCGTACGGTCGAGGCGACCACCGCCCTGTCGTACGTGGACGCGCACGGCGCCGAGGCCAACCTGCGTGCCGAAGGCGGACGTCCGTTCGACACGGTACGGCGGCAGGCCCAGGACGCCTGGGAGCGGCGGCTCGCCGGTGTCCGCGTGCGGGGCGGCTCGCCGACCCTCCGCCGTACCTTCTACTCCTCCCTGTACCGGACCTTCCTCGCGCCCAACGTCGGCGGTGACGCCGACGGCCGCTACACCGGCTGGGACCGCCGGGTCCATCGCGCCCGGGGGTTCACCTACTACCAGAACTGGTCGCTCTGGGACACCTACCGCACCCAGGCCCAGGCGCTCGCCCTGCTCGCCCCGCGTGAGGCACGTGACATGGCGCTGTCGGTGCTGAAGATCGACGAGGAGGGCGGCTGGCTGCCCAAGTGGGGCTACGGCACGGTCGAGACGAACATCATGACCGGCGACCCGGTCACCCCGTTCCTGACCACCGCCTACCAACTGGGCCTGCTCAAGGGGTACGAGGAGCGGGCCTACCGGGCGCTGCGGAAGAACGCCGACGGCGTGCCGCCGGCCGCCAACGCCGGGGTCGGCCGCGAGGCCAACGCCGAGTACCTCGCCGACGGGTTCGCGCCGTACCTCAAGGGCCGCCCGCACGCCAAGGTGGGCGACTCCGACTACGACCACGGCGCCTCCGTCACCCTGGAGTACGCGCTGTCCGACGCGATGCTCGGGCAGATGGCCCGGGACCTCGGCCACGGCGCGGACGCGGCCCGCTACGCCACCCGGGCGCAGAACTACCGCAACGTCTTCGACCCCTCCACCGGCTTCTTCCGCGCCCGCGACGCCTCCGGCGCCTTCACCGGCGACCCCGACCCGGCCCGCGGCATCGGCTTCCACGAGGGCACCGCCTGGCAGTACCAGTGGCTCGTCCCGCAGGACCTGCCCGGCGTGATCTCCCTGATCGGCGGCGAGCGCGCCGCCAACGCACGGCTCGACTCCTTCTTCGCCTACGACAAGCTGCTCGCCGACCCGGAGAGGACCGCGCGCGAGGTGTGGGTGCACGGCAACGCGTACGCCTACTACAACGCGGCCGTGTACAACCCCATGAACGAGCCCGACCTGACCGCCCCGTACGCCTATCTCTCCACCGGCCAGCCCTGGAAGACCACCGACGTGGTGCACGCGGCGCTGACCCTGTTCACCGACGGACCGACCGGTATGACCGGCAACGACGACCTCGGCACCATGTCCGCCTGGAACGTGCTGTCGTCCCTCGGCATCTTCCCGGTGCAGCCCGGCTACGGCACCTGGGGACTGTCCACGCCCGTCTTCGACCGGGCCGACGTCCGACTCGACCGCCGCTTCTGGCCGAGCGGCGGGTTCACGGTGACCGCGCCGGGCACCTCCGCCGAGCACCGGTACATCCAGCGGGCCCGTACCGACGACACCGACTACGGCCGTACCTATCTGACGACCGGCGCGCTGCGCTCCCTGCGGTCGCTGGCGTTCACGGTCGGCTCGCGCCCGTCGGAGTGGGGTACGTCACCCGAGGCGGGGCCACCGGTGCTGAAGTGACCTCAGGTGTCCCTTGCGCCCCGCCTCTTTCGGAGCGGGCGGGACTTAATCTGCTGTTAACTGAGCGTAGCCTGATCGTACTTGACCGTAATCGTGAGTCGGCGTTTGACTGCTGATCCACCCTTCGTCCGACGCGAGGCACCCGTTTTGATGACTGCGACCGCTGACCTGCTCGCACCTCTCGATCTGGCGTTCTGGAACATCGAGTCCGACCGGCACCCGATGCACCTCGGGGCGCTCGGCGTGTTCTCGGCGCACTCGCCGACCGCCGGCGCGCACGCCGCCGACCTGCTCGCGGCGCGGGCCGCCGCCGTGCCTGGACTGCGCATGCGCATCCGGGACGTCTGGCAGCCGCTCGCGTTCGGCGGCGCCGCCCGCGAGAGCGACCCGGACTTCGACCCCCTCGACCACGTCCGGCTGCACGCGCCGACCTCGGACTTCCAGGCCGTCGCGAGCCGGCTGATGGAGCGTCCCCTGGAGCGCGGCCGGCCGCCGTGGGAGGCGCATGTGCTGCCCGGCGAGGACGGGGTGTCCTTCGCGGTGCTGTTCAAGTTCCACCACGCCCTCGCCGACGGGCTGCGCGCCCTCAAGCTGGCCGCCGGGGTCATGGACCCGCTCGACCTGCCCGCGCGTGCCCCCCGCTCGATCGAGCCGCCGCGCCCGATGCTCGCGCTGCCCGACGTGCGCAGGCTGCCCGAGCTGGTGCGCGGCGCCCTCTCGGACGTGGGCAGGGCCCTCGACATCGGCGCCTCCGTCGCCCTGTCCGCCCTCGGGGTGAGCTCTTCGGCCGCACTGAAGTCCGAGCCGACCGGCACCCGGAGCATCGCCGGGGTCGACCTCGACATCGACGACGTGCACCGGGTCCGCAAGGCCGTCGGCGGCACCGTCAACGACGTCCTGATCGCCGTCGTCGCCGGTGCCCTGCGCCGCTGGCTGGACGAGCGCGGCGACGGCACCGAGGGTGTCGCGCCGCGCGCCCTGATCCCGGTCGCCAAGCGCCGCCCGCGCACCGCCACCCCACAGGGCAACCGGCTCTCCGGGTATCTGATACGGCTCCCGGTCGACAACCCCGACCCGCTCGCCCGCCTCGACCGCGTCCGCACGGCGATGGTCCGCAACAAGGACGCCGGCCCCAACCGGGGCGCCGGTGCCGTCGCCCTGCTCGCCGACCACGTGCCCGCGCTCGGGCACCGGCTCGGCGGGCCGCTGGTCGGCCAGGCCGCCCGGCTGTGGTTCGACATCCTGGTCACCAGCGTGCCGCTGCCCGGCGTCGGTCTGCGCCTCGGCGGGCACCCGCTCACGGCGGTCTATCCGCTGGCCCCGCTCGCGCCCGGCCAGTCCCTGGCCGTCGCCATCTCCACCTACCGCAACCGCGTCCACTACGGCCTGGTCGCCGACGCGAGCGCCGTCCCGGACCTCCACGTGCTGGCCCGCGCGGTCACCGACGAGGTGGACTCGCTGATCGCGGTCTGCGATCCATGATCCGGTCGAGTTTGGAGGTAACGCCGGGCGCTCCGTAAAATTCCTGGTTCGAAAGCGGGCGCGAGTCGGAGCGCCGCTGGTGGACCAGGGAAGCGGCAGCGCGATGACGGTGACACAGGACGGCCCGGCGGCCGAGGACACGGTGGAGGCCGTGGTCTACGGCCCCGGCATCGACCCCGAGCGGCTCGCCGTCTGCCTCAGCGTGCTCGCGGAGCTGGACGAGCTGGAGGTCGACCACCCGGACGCCATCGCGGTGCGCCGGGCCACGGCCGGCGTCTACCGCACGGTCAAGCAGCGCCGCCGCCAGGAGCGCCGGGCCGCCAAGACCGCCCACGACAAGGCGGTCACCGAGGCCACCGCGACCGGCTCCGCCCAGCGCATCGACGACGAGACCGAGGGCCTGCTGCCCTCCTCCCGGACCGACGAGGGCAGGGTCGCGGGGATACTCCAGCGCCCGCGCTCCTGCTACACCTGCAAGACCCGCTATGTCGAGGTCGACTACTTCTACCACCAGCTCTGCCCGGACTGCGCCCGGCTGAACCGGGCCAAGCGCGACGCCCGCGCCGACCTCACCGGCAAGCGCGCCCTGCTCACCGGCGGCCGCGCCAAGATCGGCATGTACATCGCGCTGCGGCTGCTGCGCGACGGCGCCCACACGACGATCACCACCCGTTTCCCGAAGGACGCCATCCGCCGCTTCAAGGCGATGGAGGACTCGGCGAACTGGCTGCACCGCCTGGAGGTCGTCGGCATCGACCTGCGCGACCCGGCGCAGGCCGTCGCCCTCGCGGAGCAGGTCAGCGCGGCGGGCCCGCTGGACATCCTGATCAACAACGCGACCCAGACCGTACGCCGGCTGCCCTCCGCGTACGCCGCCCTGGTGGAGGGCGAGAGCGCCCCGCTGCCCGCCGGTGAGCTCCCCGCCCACCACGTCATCGGCGCCTTCAACTCCGGAGCCGTCGACGGCATCGCCGCGCTGCCCCTCGGTACCAGCGGCCTGGACGCGCAGCAGGTCGCCGGCCTGGCCCTCGTCGCGGGCAACGCCAGCGTGGCCCGGCACCTCGACGGCACCGCCATCGACGCGGGCGGCCTCGTCCCGGACGTCGTCGACACCAACACCTGGGTGCAGACCATCGACCAGATCTCCCCGGTGGAGCTCCTGGAGACCCAGCTCTGCAACTACACGTCGCCGTTCATCCTGATCAGCGCACTGCGCCCGGCCATGGCCGCGGCCGCGAGGCAGGCGGCGCGCAAACGGTCGTACGTCGTCAACGTCTCGGCGATGGAGGGCGTCTTCGGCCGCGGCTACAAGGGCGCCGGGCACCCCAACACCAACGCCGCCAAGGCTGCCATGAACATGGTCACGCGGACGAGCGCGACGGAGATGTTCGAGGCCGACGGCATCCTCATGACCTCCGTCGACACGGGATGGATCACAGACGAGCGGCCGCACTACGACAAGCTGCGGCTGGCCGAGGAGGGCTTCCACGCGCCGCTCGACCTGGTCGACGGGGCGGCCCGGGTCTACGACCCGATCGTGCGCGGCGAGGAGGGGGAGGACGTGTACGGGGTCTTCCTGAAGGACTACGAGCCGGGCAAGTGGTAAGTCCTGCGTGATCGTGCGGGTGCGGGTGCGGGTGCGGGTGCGGGTGCGGGTGCGTGGGGGCTGGCGCTGGTCGCGCCCACGCGGCGGAGCCGCATGCAGCTTCTGCCCCGCGCCCCCGGGGGTCGCGCCTGCGACGTCGTGAGACGCCGTCGGTCGGGTCGGCGCGGTGGCAGCCGCCGAGCGGGACGGCCCCGCGCCCCTACGTGGTGGTGCGTGCCGCCCGGACCCGGGTACCGCCGTCCACCACCAGGTCCGCTCCGGTCACCCACCGCGCGGCGTCCGAGCACAGCCACAGCACCGCCCCCGCCACGTCCTCCGGCTCGCCGATCCGCCCCATCGGGAGCCCCGCCGCGATCTCGTCCTCCCGCGGCTCCCACATGAAGCGGGCCATCTCGGTGCGGACCAGGCCCGGTGAGACCGAGTTGACGCGTACCCGGGGGGCCAGTTCGCCCGCCAGTTGCCGGGTCAGGTGCAGGAGTGCGGCCTTGCTGGTGCCGTACGCCCCCACGTGGGGGCCGACATGGGCCGCGCCCTCCGTGCAGATGTTGACCACCGAGCCGCCGTGCTCCCGCATCCAGCCCCGCCACGCGCACTGCGTCAGCCGCAGCGGTGCCTCCACGTTGACCGTGAACGCCTCCCGCCACACGCCCAGGTCGGCGTCCATGAGCGAGCCGTACGGGCGGTTGGTCGCCGCGTTGTTGACGAGGATGTCCAGCCGCCCGAACTCGGTCAGCGCCAGCCGGGTCAGCTCCCGGGCGTGCTCAGGCTCGGCGACGCTGCCCGGCAGGCCGACCCCGCCCAGCTCCGCGGCCGTACGCCGCACCTCGTCCGCGTCCCGCGCGCTCACGCACACCAGCGCACCGGCCGCCGAGAGCGCCTCGGCGACCGCGCGCCCGATCCCGCGCGTGCCGCCGGTGACGACGGCCGCCCTGCCCCTGAACCCGTACGACGACGTCATCGCCGTACCGTCTCATGACGGACCGTCAGTCAACAGCCCCCAGACGGGAGTTGCGGGCGGCGACCAGTTCCAGGACGGTCCGCCAGTCCTCCAGGACGCCCGCGTCGAAGCGTGCGGTGCGGCTCTCCTCGTCGGCCTGGCGCAGTCGCAGCACGTCGTCGTGGGTGGCGGCGCCGTCCCCGCGGACGAGGTGGTAGACGCGTTCCCCGAGCAGGTGGCGTACCGCGTGCGCGGCGCCGTCGGCGGGGCCCGGCGGTTCCTTGATGCCGTGCACCAGGCCGGCGACCTGGAGCTCCTTGTCGGCGGGGCGGCCGCGGCGCAGCAGTGCCGCGGTGCGCAGGGCGCGCTGGTGCCGGCAGGCGTACAGCAGATCCATCAGCTCCTCGACGCTGCGCAGCTCCATGCGTCAGTCCTTCCGCGAGACAGCCGTTGTCCTGCGCCATCGGATCAGGTCGAGTTTTCGACCCGGCCAACGCGGGCTGAACTGCGCAGCCCGTGAAGAAAGCGCAGACCTGTTTGTTCGAAGAGATGTTCGTGCGGCGGGCTGGGCGGGTGGCGGACGAAAAGAGCATTGTGGTACAAGAGGGTGCAATTCCGGGTCATCGACGTGCGCAATGACTCGCGATAGTTACACCTTGTTTGCACTCCCGATCGAGCGGACCCCTGCTCATTTGGTTAACCTAGGGGGGGCGGACAGCAACAAGGGGTCCCACCCACACCCACGGTCCGTCCCGGGACAAGCCGGTCGACCAGGCCTGCTCTCTTGTGAAGTACCGGCGCCACCGCGTCCGAACTGGCCTTCCATCCAGACCCGAGCGGGCGCCGGGCACCGGAACGCAGACCGTCCGGCACGCCCCGAGGGTGACCGACACATAAGGAGTGCGCGGTGACACCTGAGAAGACGAATCGCGAGCAGCGCCCCAAGGAACGCACGGAGCGCGCGGGCACCCGGCCCGGACAGCTCGGCAGCCTCGACGTGTGGGCCCGTTCCGCCCCGATCCGCCTCGCGGGTTACGAGGAGGACCTCGCCGAGCCCCACATCCTGCCGAGCGTGGACTGACCGCAGGGCTGTTCCGTCGCGATCGCCGACGCGCATGGGCGTGCGAGACTCACGCCCATGCTGATCAGAGAAGCCACCGCGGCCGACTGGCCGCAGATCTGGCCCTTCTGGCACCGGATCGTCGCCGCCGCCGAGACGTACGGATGGGACCCCGGCACCTCCGAGCAGGCGGCCCGCGCCCTGTGGATGGGCCCGGCGAAACGTGTCTACGTCGCCGAGGACCCCACCGGGACCGTCGTCGGCTCCGCCTACCTCACCCCCAACTACGGTGGCCCCGCCGCCGGCGTCGCCAACGCCGGCTTCATGGTCGATCCCGACCAGGGCGGCCGGGGCATCGGGCGCGCACTCGCCGAGCACGTCCTCGCCGAGGCCCGGGCGCACGGCTACCGGGCGATGGTCTTCAACGCCGTCGTCGAGACCAACCCCGCCGTGGCCCTGTGGACCTCCCTCGGCTTCACGATCCTCGGCACGGTCCCGCGCGCCTTCGACCACCCGAAACACGGACCGGTCGGCCTGCACATCATGTACCGAGCCCTGTGACCCGGCGGACCACCGCCTCGGGGTCCTTTCCGAGAGGCGGGCCCTAGCCGAGCGGCGCCGTCCGCTGCCACGGCCGGAGCGTCTCCAGTTGCCGGGCCACCTCCAGCAGGACCGCCTCCGAGCCCGGCCTGCCCACCAGTTGTACGGCGCAGGGGGCGCCCGAGGGCAGCGTGCCGAACGGGACCGACATGGCGGGCCAGCCGGTCAGGTTCCAGGCCGGGGTCAGCGGGGAGTGGCTGGTTCCGGCCAGGACGTTGCGCAGCCAGCCCCGCTGGTGCCAGGGGGCAGCGAGCGGAGCGTGGCGGGCCAGGGCCGGGGTGAGCAGCACGTCGTACTCGGCGAAGAACGGGGTGAGCCGGGCGCGCAGCCGCTCGCGGGCGTCGCCCACCCGCACCCCGCGCAGGAAGCGGCGCCCGACGGCCGCGTGCACCCGGGTCCGCCGGGCCAGCAGGGCGGGGTCCAGGCCCGCCGCGTCCACGGCTGTCCCGGCGGTCCAGTGCCGGAGCGCGGTGACCCCGATCGAGGTCGGATACGGCGGCTCGGCGCGCCGCAGCTCGTGCCCGGTGCCCGCCAGCAGCCCGGCCGCCTCCGTCACCGCCTTCGTATACGGCCTGCTCACGGTGGTCCCGACCAGCGGGCTGCGCAGCGAGACGGCGATCCTCCGCGGGGTGTGCTGCCCGGCGCTCTCGAACTCCCGCTGCGCCAGCACCGCGAGCATCAGCCGGGCGTCCGCCACGGTGGTCGCCAGCGGCCCGTTCTCCGACATGCCGAACCAGTCGCCGTTGCCGATCCCGGCCGGTACCACCCCGGATCCCGGTTTGATGGTGACCAGACCGCAGTTGGCCGCGGGGATGCGCAGCGAGCCCATGCCGTCGTTGCCGAGGGCGATCGGCGCGAGCCCGGCGGCGACCGCGGCCGCGCTGCCGCCCGAGGAGCCGCCCGCGCTGCGCCGGGTGTCCCACGGGTTGCGGGTGACGCCGTGAGCCCCCTCGGTGGTGCCGAAGACGCACAGCTCGGGCACGTTGGTCAGGCCGATGACCACCGCGCCCGCCGCCCGCAGCCGGGCCACGGTGACATGGTCCGCGTCGGCGGGCGCGTCCGGCATCGCGGCGGAACCGTCCAGATGCGCCTCGCCGCGCACCGCCAGATTGTCCTTCACCGCCAACGGCACCCCGGCGAGGGGAAGTCCGGCGAGGTCGGCGCGGGCCGCGACCTCGTCCGCCTCCGCGAGCGCCGCGTCCGCCCGGACCTTGCGGAAGGCGCCGATCCGCCCGTCCAGCCGGGCGATCCGCTCCAGATGCGCGGCGACCACGTCCCGGGGAGTGGCCCGCTTCTCGCGTACGGCGGCGGCTATGTCTGTGGCGGTCCGGCCGGCCCAGTCGGTCACGGGCGCTCCTCGGGGTGCGGAATGCGTCTTACTCGTCGGTACGAAAAGGCACTCTGCCTCGCCGCGGGCTCCGCGTCGAGGGGCTCGGCCGCTGGTCATGCGGAGCGGAGGGGCCGCGGAGCGGCCATCGGCGGCGGCACCTTTCCCTCAGGTCATCCGACGACTTGGTGAACTTCCGTTGGTGCGCGCCCCATTGACAGGATTCAGAGCCCGCTCGATCATCAGACATCCGATGAATGGAGCCGCGCAATGAGCATGTCTCCTAGTCCAAGACGACGTCAGGTCCTGGGGATCGCGGCGGGCGCCGCCGCGGCGGCCGCCCTGCCCCTGGCCGCGCCGACCGAAGCGCATGCCGCCGGGCCGGCCGAGGCCGGGCCGGCCGGTGCGCGGGTCCGGGCGGGGGAGGCGCCGTCCTGGGTTCCCGTCCCCGACCCGGTTCCCGTACCGCTCGACTCCCTCTATGACAACGATGGCATCGACACCGCCGCCGCCCAGGGCGGTGACTTCGACGGCTCCGGCTACACGTTCCCGGGCGAGGAACTCCCGGCCGGCCGCATCGAGGTCGACGGCGTCCCCTTCGACTTCCCGGCCGCCACCGCGGGCGCGAAGAACAACGTCGTCGCGCTGGGCCAGCGCCTGGACCTGCCCAAGGGCCGCTACCTGTCGGCCCTCTTCCTCACCGCCGGCAGCTACGGCAGCGCCTCCGGCACGGCCACCGTGCACTACGCCGACGGCACGACCAGCACCGCCACCCTGAGCGGCGGCGACTGGTACGCGGTGGGCGGCCCCCTGTCGGCGCCGTACCGCCGTCGGCCGGACGGCGGCAAGGACGAGCACAGCGTCGGGATCGGTACCTCGGAGGTGTGGATCGACCCGGGACGCGAGGCCGTCGCCCTCACCCTGCCGGTCACCAACCCGGCCGAGGCGGGCAAGACCGCCCTGCACGTCTTCGCGCTCTCCCTCCAGCCCGTCGCCCAGGGGCGGGCACTGGTCCTGCGCGACACCCGGTCCACCAGCTCGCTGCTCACCGCCACCGGCGCCCAGAGCGTCGAGGCCACCGTCGTCAACGCGGGCACCGTGGCGATCCTGGCGGGCGACGCGGTCTCCGTACGTGTCGACGTCCCCGGTGCCCGCACGGTCGAGCCCGCCCGCATCCGCCGCCTCGACCCCGGCGAACAGGCACGCGTCCACGTCGGCATCCGCAACCGCACGGGCACCGCGCCCGGCACCGCCGAGGACGGCACGGTGCGTGTACGCGGACGCGGCGCCCAGGCCGCCGCCCGGCGCGGCCCGCTGACGCTCGGCACCGCCGACTACCAGCCCACCGAGACCTCGCTGGCCGGCCACCGGGCGCCGTACTGGTTCAACGACGCCAAGTTCGGCATCTTCATCCACTGGGGCGTCTACTCGGTGCCCGCGTGGGCGCCGGTCGGGGTGCAGTACGCCGAGTGGTACTGGGACCAGATGCAGGACCCGGGCAACCCCACCCATGCCTACCACCGGGACACCTACGGCGCGGACTTCGCCTACGACGACTTCATCCCCCGTTTCACCGCCGAGAAGTTCGATCCGCGTGCCTGGGTGGAGCTGTTCCGGGACGCCGGAGCCCAGTACCACGTCCTGACCTCCAAGCACCACGAGGGCTTCGCCCTGTGGGACACCAAGGTCTCCGGCCGCAACGCCGTCCGACTGGGCCCCAGACGCGACCTGGTCAGGGAACTGTTCGACGCGTCCCGGCGCCACGCGCCCGAACTCCACCGCGGTCTCTACTTCTCCATGCCGGAGTGGTTCAACCCCGACAGCCCCTGGATGGGCCACGCCCCGCGCAACCCCTACACCCTGGATCCGCTGCCGTACACCGGATACACCGCGGGCAGGGACTTCGTGCGGGACTACCAGGCCCCGCAGCTGCTCGAACTGATCCACGGCTACGACCCGGAGATCATCTGGTGCGACATCGGCGGCGCCAACGACAGCGTCGACGTCCTCGCCGAGTACTTCAACCATGCCAAGAACCGCCACCGCCCCGTCGACGTGACCGTCAACGACCGTTCGGGCATCGGCTTCCACGACTACACGACACCCGAGTACACGACGTACGCCGACACGGTCGTCGCCAAGTGGGAGGCCAGCCGCGGCCTGGACCCCCGCAGCTACGGCTACAACCGGCAGACCCCGGACGACGCCTACATGACCGCCGAGGACGTCGTGCGCACTCTCGTCGACATCGTCTCCAAGAACGGCAACTTCCTCCTCGACATCGGCCCGCGCGCCGACGGCACCATCCCGGAGATCATGCAGACCCGGCTGCGCGAGACGGGCGCCTGGCTCGCCGTCAACGGCGAGGCGGTCTACGGCACCACGTACTGGTCGCGCATGGCCCAGCTCGGCGAGGACCTGCGGTTCACGGTCCGTCCGAACGAGGCCTTCTACATCCACTCCCTGACCCGGCCGGGTGCCAGGCTCACCGTCGAGGCGCCGGTACCCGTCCGCGCCGGCGACAAGGTGACGATGCTCGGTCACGGCCGGCCACTGACCTGGACCGTCACCGGCGGTGCCCTGGTGATCGACGTGCCCGAGGCGGCCCGCAAGGCGGGACAGCACGTGTGGGTGTTCAAGGTGGAGTGGCATGGGTGAGGCCGGGAAGAGGCGGCTGCCCCTCCTCGGAGCCGCGGCGGCGCCGGCCCCGCTGGTGGCGCGGGCCCCGGGGGTGGCGCGGGAGCGGCAGGCGGCCACGCCGGTCACCGTACCTGCGCTGACCGGCTGAACCCTGACGCGGGGGAGTCGTCCGACTCGCGGGCGCGCCTCGTCGCCTCCGGCGCGGCCGGGCACGGGGCCGCCGGCATCCTCGCCGCCGGCCCGCGGTGAACGAACCGCCACCCGGCTGAGCGCTCAGGCGCGCGCGGGTGCCGTGCTGCCCCGGACGGTCAGCCGGGGCACCGGCACCCGTACCGCCCGTGCCGCACCGCCGTCCAGCAGGGCCGTCAGCTCCCGTGCCGCCGTGCGGCCGAACGCGGTGCTGTCGCGGGAGAGGGCGGAGAGCCAGGGTTTGACCATGCGGCACAGGGCCGAGTCCTCCCAGGAGACGACCGAGACGTCGTCCGGTACCGCGTAGCCGAGTTCGGCGGCCGCCGCGACCCCGGCCACCGCCATCACGTCGTTGTCGTAGATCAGGGCCGTCGGGGACGGGCTCGCGCGCAGGACGCGGCGGGTGACGGCGGCGCCCTCGGCGTCGGAGTAGTCGGTGGTCACCGAGTGGACCTCGCCGAGACCGCGCCGGCCGGCCTCGGCGCGCAGGGTGCGGATCCGGCGCTGGGTGTGCGCGAGGCCGGGCAGGCCGGCGATGTGCACGATGCGCCGGTGGCCCAGCCCGGTCAGCTCGTCGACCACCGACGCCATCGCGGCCGCGTCGTCCGCCCACACCGTGGACAGTCCGGGGTGCCGGTCGTCGGGTGCGCCACCGATCACCACGGCGGGCAGGCCGAGTTCGTCGAGCAGGCCGGGACGGGGGTCGTCGGCGCGCGGATCCACCACCAGGACGCCGTCGACGCGGTGCTCCGCCCACCAGCGGCGGTAGACCGCGCACTCGTCGGCCACGTCCTCCGCCATCTGGAAGAGCAGCCCGAGATGGCGTTCGGCGAGCACCTCCTGGATGCCCGAGACCAGCTGGAGGAAGAAGGAGTCCACGCCCAGCGAGTGCGCCGGGCGGGCCAGGACGAAGCCGACCGTGGCCGCGCCCTCGCCGGACAGGGCGCGGGCGGCCGTGCTGGGGCGCCAGCCCAGCTGCTCGGCGACCCGCTGGACCCGGGCCCTGGTCGTCTCGGAGACCCCGGGGCGGCCGTTGAGCGCGAAGGAGACCGCGCTCTCGGAGACTCCGGCGCGGCGCGCGACGTCCTTCATCGTCGGCCGGCGCGCGGGGGTGCGTTTCTCCGCCAACTCAGTTCCTCATTCGGTCGGACCGCGCTCTGCTAATGCGCTTGAGTCCGCTCACTCTAAAGCGCATTAGTGATCGGCGGCAATGCGTTCGTAACACCTTTTTGACCTGGGGTTTCGCGCCACTAATGACTTTAGCTGCGCCGAATCCATTGACGGGATGCGGAAACGGCGTGCAAGGTCTGGCCCGGCACCTTCCGCCGATCCCGTCGCAAAGGAGCAACGGACCATGCGCATCTCCCGCAGAGCCTTCGCCCTCGCCGCTGCCGCCGTCCTCGCCCTGCCGCTGAGCGCCTGCGGTTCCGGGGGAGACGACGGCGGCTCCACCGACGCCTCGGGCAAGGTCGAGGGCGACATCACCTTCCAGACCTGGAACCTGCGGGCCAACTTCAAGCCGTACTTCGACGGCCTGGTCGCGGACTTCGAGAAGAAGTACCCGGGTACCAAGGTGAAGTGGATCGACCAGCCGGCCGAGGGCTACGCCGACAAGATCAGCGCAGACGCGGCCGGCGGCACCCTCCCCGACGTCGTCAACGTCTCCCCGGACCTGGTCGCCCCGCTCGCCAAGGCGGGCCTCGCACTCGACCTCGACAAGGCGGCGGCCAAGTACAAGTCCGAGTATCTGGCGGGCGCCTGGGCCAGCCACCGGATACCGGGGACGAGCGGCACGTACGCCTTCCCCTGGTACCTGAACACCGGCCCGCTCTTCTACAACAAGACGCTGTTCAAACAGGCCGGACTCGACCCGGAGCAGCCGCCCAAGACGTACGACGAACTCTTCGCCGACGCCCTGAAGATGGCCCAGCAGAGCGACGGCAAGGTCGCCACCCTCGCGAACGTGCCGACGATCGAGGACTTCGGACGCTACGGCTCGCAGCTGATGAACAAGGCGGGCACCGGGTTCGCCTTCAACGACGCCAAGGGGGTCGAACTGCTCACCAGGTACAAGGAGTTGTACGACGCCAAGGCGCTCGACCCGCAGGCGCTGACCGCGACCCCCGAGTCCACCGGCAAGAAGTTCCTCACCGGGGCCGTCGCCATGAACCCCGGCAGCGCCCTAGACCTCGACAACTTCAAGAAGCAGGCGCCGAGCCTGTACAAGAACATCGGCATCACCGACCAGATCACCAGCACCGGCCACGTCAACATGTACGTGATGGGCGTGATGGTCAACTCCCGGACCAAGCACACCGCCGCCGCCGTCGCCTTCGCGCACTTCGTGACCGACGCGCAGAACCAGATGTCCTTCGCCAAGAAGGTCGCCATCTTCCCCAGCACCGCCGGCTCCCTCGACGACCCGTACTTCACCAAGGAGGACGGCACCGACGAGACCCGGGTGCGCATCGCCGCCGCCAAGTCGCTGAAGAACGCGGTCAACTACACACCGGTCCTGTTCAGCGACCAGATGAAGACCGCGCTGCGCAACGAGGTCGCCAAGACGCTGCAGGGCAAGGAGAGCCCCAAGACGGCCCTCGACAACGCTGTCAAGGCCTGCGACCGGCTGCTCCAGCAGGAGGGCTGAGGACCCGATGGCCGACGTGACCCGCGTGCGGCGCCAACTCCCCACCAGCCCCTGGCTGTTCGCCGCCCCCGGGCTGCTGGTCGTCGGCGCCTTCGTGCTCTACCCGTTCGTCTCGACGGTGGTCAACTCCTTCACGGACCGCCGCACCCTGATCCCGGGGCACTTCGTCGGGCTCGCCAACTTCCGTGAGCTGATCCACGACGACATGTTCTGGACCGGCCTGCGCAACAGCACCCTGTACATCGCCGGGGTGGTCCCCGCCCTCGTCGTCCTGCCGCTGCTGCTCGCCCTGCTGGTGCAGAAGAACATCCCCGGCATCACCTTCTTCCGCTCCGCCTTCTACACCCCGGTCGTCGCCTCGATCGTCGTGGTCGGGCTCATCTGGGTGTGGCTGCTCGACGAACGCGGCCTGGTCAACTCGCTCCTTGAGACCGTCGGGATCGGCCGGATCGGCTTCCTCAGCGACCAGTGGCTGCTCCTGCTCAGCGCGATGGCGGTCACGGTCTGGAAGGGCCTCGGCTACTACATGATCATCTATCTCGCGGCGCTCGCCAACGTGCCGCGCGAACTGCACGAGGCCGCCGCCGTGGACGGCGCCGGCGCGGTCCGGCGCTTCCTCACCGTCACCGTGCCCGCCGTCCGCTCCACCATGGTGCTGGTCGCAGCGCTCTCCTCGGTCGCCGCCTTCAAGACGTTCTCCGAGGTCTACCTGCTGGCAGGCCCGGACGGCGGTCCGGCCGGCGAGGACACCACCCTCGTGATGCTCGTCCAGCAGACCGGCACCGGACTGACCGGCCGGGTCGGCTACGCCTCCGCGCTCTCCGTCGTCGTCTTCGTGGTGACGGTGGCGCTGATGCTCCTCGTGCTGCGCGCAGACCGGAGGGAGCGGACATGACCGTCACCGAGGAACGCGTGCGGACCGTGCCCCCGGCGAAGGAGGCGCGCGTCACCGACGAACACGGCCGCCGCATCCGGATCGGCGAACTGGTCCTGCGCTACGCCCTGCTGCTGCTCGTCCTGGCCGTGACCGTCGGCCCGTTCCTGTGGCAGCTGTCCACCTCGCTCAAGGGCCCGACCGAGGACATCTTCGGCTCGCCGCCCGGCTTCCTGCCGGAACACCCCACGCTGCACAACTACCAGCGGGTCGCAGACACCATCCCCGTCTGGGACTACGCCCTCAACTCCCTGAAGGTCGCCGGCGCGAGCGTGGTCACCAACTGCGTCGGATCGGCACTCGCCGGCTACGCCCTGGCCCGGCTGCGCTACCGCGGCCGCGGGATCGCCACCCTCGTCTTCGTCCTCGCGATGCTCGTGCCGGTGGAGGGCATCATCATCGCCCAGTTCACCACCATGCGCGAACTCGGCCTCAACAACACCCTGATCGGCGTCGTCCTGCCCGGCTGCGTCGGCGCCATGAACGTGCTGCTGATGCGCAACGCCTTCCTCAACCTGCCGTACGAGATCGAGGAGGCCGCCTACGTCGACGGCGCCAACGCGTGGCAGCGGTTCCTGCGGATCGCCCTGCCGTCGGTCAGGGGCACCCTCGCCGTCGTCGCGATCTTCGCCTTCATGGGTGCCTGGGACGACTTCCTGTGGCCCCTCATCGTGCTCAGCGACCCCTCCAAGTTCACCCTCACCATCGGCCTCAACTACCTGCACGGCACCTTCGCCAACGACGAACGCCTCGTCGCCGCCGGCACCGTGATCGCCGTGGCCCCGCTCATCGCCCTGTTCGCCTGCCTCCAGCGGTACTTCTTCCGCGGGGTCGGCGAAGGCGCCGTCAAAGGCTGAACGCCCCGTTCCCACGAGGAGACCGCATGCCTCCTGCCGTGCGCTTCGGCGTCAACTACACCCCCAGCGAAGGGTGGTTCCACCACTGGCTCGACTTCGACCCGGACTCCGTGCGCGCCGACCTCGACTCGATCGCCGCACTCGGCCTGGACCACATCCGGGTCTTCCCGCTGTGGCCCTACTTCCAGCCCGACCGCACCCTGATCCGGCCCCGCGCCGTCGAGCAGCTCCTCGCCCTCGCCGACGCGGCCGCCGAGCGCGGCCTGGACGTCAACGTCGACGGCCTCCAAGGGCACCTGAGCAGCTTCGACTTCCTGCCTGCCTGGACCCGCACCTGGCACCGGCGCAACCTCTTCACCGACCCCGACGTCGTCGAGGGCGAGGCCGCCTACCTGCGCACCCTCGCCGCGGCCCTCGCGGACCGGCCCAACTTCATCGGGATGACGATCGGCAACGAGGTCAACCAGTTCGCCGCGGGCCCGCACCCGGACCCGGACCGGATCAGCGCCGCGCAGGCGGAGGCATGGCTGGTCCGGCTGCTGGACGCCTGCGCCGACGGCGCCCCCGGCCGGCCGCACCTGCACGCCTCCTACGACGCCGCCTGGTACCAGGACGACCAGCCTTTCACCCCCGCCCACTCGGCCCGCCTCGGCGAGATCACCGCCGTGCACTCCTGGGTGTTCAACGGCACCGCCCAGCGGCACGGCCGGACCGCCCTCCAGACCGAGCAACACGCCGCGTATCTGGTCGAGTTGAGCAAGGCCTGGGCCGAGGAGGCGCACCGGCCCGTCTGGCTCCAGGAGGTGGGCGCGCCCGCGCCGCTGATCCCCGCCGAGCACGCGGCCGCCTTCGCCGAGGCGACGATCACCGCCGTACTGGACTGCCCCGACCTGTGGGGCGTCACCTGGTGGTGCTCCCACGACGTCAGCCGTAGCCTCGCCGACTTCCCCGAACTCGAATACGGGCTCGGCCTGATGACCAACGACCGCAAACCCAAGGACATCGCCCACGCCCTCGCGGCGGCCGAGCCCAGGGGGGCGAGGACGCGCGGCACCGCGCTCGTCGTGCCCTCCGACCCGGCCGTGCGCTCCCGGTGCGCACCCGGCGGGCCCGTCTTCGACGCCTGGTTCCGGCTCGCCGCCGACGGCGCCCGCCCCACAACCGTCCTCGACACCCGCGCGGCCGACCGGGCGCATCTCGCCGCGCGCGGCATCACCGAAGTCGTCACGCCCGATCAGGTACTCCCCACCCCACAAGGAGGCACCCGCTCGTGAACCCCAGCAGACGCACCGTCCTCGTCGCCGCCACCGCGGCGGCCTTCCTGCCCGCCCCGGCCGCCGCTGCCGGCACCCCGAAGGCAGCGGCGGCGGCCACCCCGCCGTACGCCTCGTACTGGTATCCGGACTCGTTCCCCTCCGGCAGTCCGGGCAGCGGGATCACCTGGCGCAGTCTGAAGACCTGGACGGCGGCCGGCGACCCCGACCTCGCCTTCAACGCCGCCTCCGTGCCGCTCGCCGCCCGCTTCACCCCGACCCCCGCCAACACCACCGCCCGCTCCGGCCAGGCCCGCGTCCAGGCACTGGTGTCCTTCGGCCCCACCTCGAGCAACCCCTCCCAGGGCTCGGCCACCGCCGACTACTACGCCCTCACCCACTGGGCGTACCTCGACGAGCTGGTCTTCTGGGGCGGTTCGGCGGGAGAGGGGCTGATCCTCGCCCCGAACGCGCCGATCGTGGACGCGGCCCACCGGCACGGCGTGCCCGTCCTCGGCAACGTCTTCCTGCCGCCCACCGCCTACGGCGGCCAGCTCCAGTGGACCCGCGACCTGGTCCAGAGGGACGCCGGCGGACACTACCCGCTCGCCGCCCAGCTCGTCGCGGTGGCCGCCGCCCACGGCTTCGACGGCTGGTTCGTGAACGCCGAGACCGGCGGCGGCGACACCGCCCTCGGCACCGCCGTGCTCGGCTTCCTCAAGGAGCTCACATCCCTCGCGGCCGCGCAGGGACAGCGGATCACCTGGTACGACGCGATGACCGTCAGTGGCACGGTCAGCTGGCAGGGCGCGCTCGACAGCCAGAACCAGCCCTTCTTCCAGGCCGCCGACGACATGTTCGTCGACTTCCGCTGGAGCGCCTCCACCCTCGCCTCCTCGGGCACCAAGGCGGACCGGCTCGGCCGCAGCCGCTACGAGTTGTGGGCCGGGATCGACGTCGAGTCGGGCGGGTCCGACACCTTCGTGAACTGGGACGCGATCGTGCCCGGCGGCTCGGCGCACGTCACGTCCATCGGCTTCTACCGGCCCGAGTGGACCCGCAACCACCTGCCCGCGACCCGCACCCCCGGCGACTTCCACGCCGCCGACGACCGGTTCTGGACCGGTCGGTCACTGGACCCGTCCCGGCCCGACGGCACGGATCCCTGGCGGGCGCCGGCCGTGTCGGTGGCGGACCGGTCCACGGTCTCGGCGGTGCCGTTCGCGAGCGTGTTCAACACCGGGCACGGGCTGCGCTGGTACGAGGACGGCGAGGTCGCCTCCGACACGCCCTGGAACCACCTCGGCCTGCAGGACCGGCTGCCGTCCCGGCGGTGGGCGGTCCGGACGGCGGGTACCAGACCCACCGTGACCTTCGACTTCGCGGACGCCTGGCGGGGCGGCAGCAGCGTGCTGGTCGACGGCGCGCTGGACCGGCCCACGGTACTGGACCTCTACGCGACGCGGCTCCCGGTCACGGCACAGACGGTCGCCGAGCTGACGTACCGGACCGACGCCGGCGGCGTGGCCGTCGAGCTCGCCGTCGCCACCGCGGAGCCGGCCGCCGCCGGCGCGGCACCGCCGTACACCTATCTGCCGGTGACCGCCCCGGGCGACGGCTGGACCACCGTGACCGTCCCGCTGACCGGCCTCTCCGGCAGCGTCCACGCCCTCGGCGTCCGCCTCACCGCGACCGCCGGGCCCGTGCGCTGGCGGCTCGGCGGCATCGCCGTACGGGAGGCGGTGAGCACGCCCGCCGCCCCGGCCGGCCCGCGGATCACCGCGGCCGACGGCGGCAGCCTCCGCCTGGCCTGGGACGCGGCGCCCGGTGCCGTGCGGCACTACACCCTGCACCGCCTCCTGAACGACGGCACCCGGCGCTTCCTCGGCGCCACCGCCCAGCGGGCCTTTTTCCTGACCGGCCTG
Organism: Streptomyces shenzhenensis; assembly: GCF_021462265.1. Classification (GTDB taxonomy): domain Bacteria; phylum Actinomycetota; class Actinomycetes; order Streptomycetales; family Streptomycetaceae; genus Streptomyces; species Streptomyces shenzhenensis. Next base: position 177,240 of record NZ_JAJONF010000002.1, read on the forward strand.
CGGCCGGAGCAGCAGGAGACCGCGGCGCGGTTCGAAGTGCGGGCCGTAGGGGAGCTGTACACCACGTCGGACCCCGTGACCGTCACGCACACCTGGTAACCGGTACCCAACAAACGGAGCACCCCACATGCATGACGACCGCAGCCTGGTCGAAGCCCGCCTCAAGCGCGTCCTCGACGAGCGCATCCGTCCCGCCGTGTACCCCGAGTCCGTGCCGCTCGACGTGGCGGTGTGGCACGCGCCCGGCGAGCCCGTGCCGGTCGCCGAGGGGCTCGCCGCCGAGCCCGAACCGATCGCGGTGGGCGTCCGGTGGGGTGCTCCGTGGGGCACCAGCTGGTTCCGGGTGACCGGGACCGTGCCCGAGGAGTGGGCCGGACGGACCGTGGAGGCACTGCTCGACCTCGGGTTCGACGAGAACATGCCCGGCTTCCAGTGCGAGGGCCTGGTCTACCGGCCCGACGGCAGCCCGGTGAAGGGCCTCAACCCCCGCAACCAGTGGGTCCGCGTCGGCACCCCGGTGGCGGGCGGCGAGGAGGTACGGCTCCACATCGAGGCCGCCTCGAACCCCGTCATTCTCGACTACCACCCCTTCCGGCCCACCTGGCTCGGCGACAAGGACACCGCCGGGAACCAGCCGCAGTACACGCTCACCCGGATGGACCTCGCCGTCTTCGACGAGACCGTGTGGCAGCTCGTCGTCGACCTGGAGGTGCTCGGCGAGCTGATGGCGGAGCTGCCGGCCGACGCGCAGCGCCGGTACGAGATCCTGCGCGCGGTCGAGCGGGCACTGGACGCCATCGACCTCCAGGACGTGAACGGCACGGCGGCCGGGGCCCGTTCACGTCTCGCCGGGGTCCTGTCCGCCCCCGCCGTACCCTCCGCCCACCGGATCAGCGCGGTCGGGCACGCACACATCGACTCGGCGTGGCTGTGGCCGCTGCGCGAGACGGTCCGCAAGGTGGCCCGCACCACGGCAAACATGACCGCCCTCATCGAGGACGAGCCGGACTTCGTGTTCGCCATGTCCCAGGCCCAGCAGTGGGCCTGGGTCAAGGAGCACCGGCCCGAGGTCTGGGCACGGGTGAAGAAGGCGGTCGCCGAGGGCCGGTTCGTGCCGGCCGGCGGGATGTGGGTGGAGTCGGACACCAACATGCCGGGATCCGAGGCGATGGCCCGTCAGTTCGTGCACGGCAAGCGGTTCTTCCTGGACGAGTTCGGCATCGAGAACGACGAGGCCTGGCTGCCCGACACCTTCGGCTTCGCGGCCGGCCTCCCGCAGATCATCAGGGCGGCGGGATCGACCCGCCTGCTCACCCAGAAGATCTCCTGGTCCCAGACGAACAGGTTTCCGCACCACACCTTCCAGTGGGAGGGCATCGACGGCACCCGTGTCTTCACCCACTTCCCGCCCGTCGACACCTACAACTGCTCCATGAAGGGCAGCGAACTCGCCCACGCCGCCCGCAACTTCAAGGACAAGGGCCGCGCCCGGCACTCCCTCGCCCCCACCGGCTGGGGCGACGGGGGCGGCGGCACGACCCGCGAGATGGTCGCCAAGGCGGCCCGGGTACGGGACCTGGAAGGCTCGCCGACGGTCGTCTGGGAGACCCCCGCTGACTTCTTCGCCAAGGCCGAGGCCGAATACCCGGATCCGCCCGTCTGGGTCGGCGAGCTCTACCTCGAACTCCACCGCGCCACCCTCACCAGCCAGGCGAAGACCAAGCAGGGCAACCGGCACAGCGAACACCTCCTGAGGGAAGCCGAGCTGTGGGCGGCGACGGCCGCCGTGCGCACCGGATTCCGCTACCCCTACGAGGACTTGGACCGCATCTGGAAGACGGTCCTGCTCCACCAGTTCCACGACATCCTGCCGGGCTCGTCGATCGCGTGGGTGCACCGGGAGGCCAGGGCGACGTATCAGCGGATCGCCGCCGAACTGAACGAGATCATCGACGGGGCCCAGCGCGCGCTGGCGGGCGAGGGGGACCGGCCACTGGTGTTCAACGCGGCGCCGCACACGAGGAACGGTGTGGCCGCCGGGGGCGCGGCCCCGGGACAGCCGGCCGGCGGTGTGACGGTGTCGAAGCGGCCCGCGGGCGGGTACGTGCTCTCCAACGGCCTGCTGCGGGTGGAGATCGACGCCCGCGGTCTGGTCGTGTCGGCGTACGACCTCGACGCCGACCGCGAGACCGTCGCCCCCGGCACGGCCGCCAACCTGCTCCAACTCCACCCGGACTTCCCCAACATGTGGGACGCCTGGGACGTGGACGCCTTCTACCGCAACGCGGTCACGGACCTGGTGCGGACCGACGAGCTGACGGCCGGCGAGGAGGGCGTCAGGATCGTGCGGTCCTTCGGCTCGTCCCGGGTCACCCAGGTGCTGTCCCTCGCGCCGGGGGAGCGCCGTCTGCTGATCGACACGGAGGTGGACTGGCACGAGACGGAGAAGTTCCTGAAGCTGGCGTTCCCGCTCGATCTGCACGCCGAACGGTACGCGTCCGAGACCCAGTTCGGGCACTTCCACCGCCCGACCCACACCAACACCTCGTGGGAGGCCGCGAAGTTCGAGGCCTGCAACCACCGCTTCATCCACCTGGACGAACCGGGCTGGGGCGTGGCCGTTGTCAACGACTCGACCTACGGCCACGACGTGACGCGCAGCGTCCGCACGGACGGCGACAAGGGGACGACGACCACGGTCCGGGTCTCACTCCTGCGCGCTCCGCGCTTCCCCGACCCCGAGACCGACCAGGGCGTCCACCGCTTCCGCCACGCACTGGTACCGGGCGCGGGAATCGCGGACGCGGTCCGGGAGGGGTGGCGGATCAACCTGCCGGAGCGCCGGGTGACCGGAGCACGGGAGGTGGCCCCGCTGGTGACGGTCGACAACGACGCGGTGGTGATCACGGCCGTGAAGCTGGCGGACGACGGCAGCGGCGACGTGGTGGTCCGCTTCCACGAGGCTCATGGGGGCAGGGCTCGTGCCTCGTTGACCGCGGGCTTCGAGATCGCGGATGTCACGGCGACGGACCTCCTGGAGCGCCCGCTCCCCGACGCGCCTGAGCACGCCGGCAACAGTGTCGGACTGCGCCTGCGCCCGTTCGAGCTGGTGACTTTGCGACTCCGGCGAGCCTGAGCGCCCCGTCAGGGGCGCGGGGCGGTATTCGTCCGCGGCTCCGCCGTGTGGGCGCGACCAGCCCCCACGCCCCCGTGGTCGCCCCTCTGCACTAGGCACCGAGCTGTGCGCGCAGCCACTCCTCCACCTCACCCACATGCGCGGCCGCCGCCGCCCTCGCCGCCTCCGGGTCCCGGGCGACGAGGGCCCGGTGGATCGCGGCGTGCTCCCGACGCGTCCTCGCGAACGCCCCCTCCTCCTCGTACCCCCGCCACACCCGGGCCCGGAACGTCCGCGACGACAGTCCCTCCAGGATCGCGGCCATCGTGTCGTTCCCCGCGGCACCCGCGATCACCCGGTGGAAGGCGAGATCGTGCGCCAGGATCTCCTCGGGATCGTCCGTCGCGTTCATCGCCGCCAGGTGTTTCTCCACCTCGGCCAGCTGATCGGCCGTGATCCGCGCCGCGGCCAGTGCCGTCGCCGTCGACTCCAGTACCCGCCGCACCTCCAGCAGCTCCACCAGCTGCGGCCCGCGGGACAGGTCGGCGACCACGCCGAACGTCTCCAGCAGGTCGCCCGCTTCCAACTGGGTGACGTAGATACCGGAGCCGTGCCGGGCCTCCAGGACGCCCAGGACCGTCAGCGCGCGGATCGCCTCGCGCATGGAGCTGCGGGACATGCCCAGCTGGGCGGCGAGATCCCGTTCCGTCGGCAGCCGCTGGCCGGGCTCCAGACGGCCCTCCGCGATCATCGCCTTGATGCGCTCGATGGCGCGCTGCGTCACCGTGCCCTTCTGGGGCGCCGTCTCGTCCACACCGCTCTCCTGTCGCCGGTGCGCCGCAGTCTAATCAGCAAGGTGGTCGGACCACTACCACCCGTTCGACGCCTCATCGACGGGAAAATGGCGTCTGCGGGGTGTTGGATTCGCCGAGTGGTCTGATAAGTATGCGGGCATCTGCTCGAACACGCTCGATGAGGAGCCGCCCAGATGCCCGGCAGAACACTGAGGAAGCGGAACAGGTCCCGGATCATCGGCGCGACGGCCGTGGCCGTCGGAGCCTCGCTCGCGCTCGCCGCCTGCGGCAGCACGAAGGACACCGGCAGCGCCACCGCGGGCGGTGGTGGTACGGGCCAGGTCGGAGTGATCCTGCCCCTGCTGACCTCGCCGTTCTGGCAGTCGTACAACGACTACGTGCCCAAGACGGCGAAGTCCGAAGGCGTGGACGCGCTGAAGACGGTCAACTCGAACAGCGACCCCTCGCAGCAGATCACCGACATCAACAACGAGCTCAACCAGGGCGTCAAGGGCCTGGTCGTGGCTCCGCTGGACAGCGCGGCCATCGAGGCGGGCCTGGACCAGGCCGAACGCAAGGGCGTGCCGGTCGTCGCCGTGGACGTGGCGCCGGACAAGGGCAAGGTCGCCATGGTGGTGCGCGCCGACAACGTCGCCTACGGCACCAAGGCCTGCGACTACCTCGGCCGGCACGTCACCTCCGGCAAGGTCGTGCAGATCATGGGCGACCTGGCCTCGGTCAACGGCCGGGACCGCTCCGAGGCGTTCCGCTCCTGCGTGAAGAAGAGGTACCCGAAGCTCAAGGTCCTGGAGATCCCCGCCAAGTGGGAGTCCGACACGGCCGCTGCCCAGCTGGGCACCCTCCTCAACGCCAACCCCGACATCAAGGGCATCTACCTGCAGGCCGGCGGTGTCTACCTCGCGCCGACCCTGCAGACCCTGAAGTCCAAGGGCATGCTCAGGACGGCCGGCCGGAGCGGGCACATAGTGATCGTCTCCAACGACGGCATCCCGCAGGAGTTCGACGCCATCCGCAAGGGCCAGATCGACGCGACCGTCTCCCAGCCCGCCGACGCCTACGCCAAGTACGGGATGTACTACATCAAGGCGGCGATGGAGGGGAAGACGTTCGAGCCGGGTCCGACCGACCACGACTCCACCATCGTCAGGCTGCCCAGCGGCATCCTGGAGGACCAGCTGCCCGCACCCCTGGTCACCAAGGACAACGTCGACGACCCCAAGCTCTGGGGCAACACGGTCAAATGAGCACGCCACTCGTTGAGGCCCGGGACATCGTCAAGCGGTACGGCCCCACCGTCGCCCTCGCCGACGGCCGGCTCACCGTGCTGCCCGGCGAGTCCCATGCCCTCGTCGGCCGCAACGGCGCCGGCAAGTCCACCCTGGTCAACGTCCTCACCGGCCTCCAGGCCCCGGACGAGGGCACGGTCCGTTTCGACGGCGAGCCCGCGCCCCCGCTCGCCGACCGGGACGCCTGGCGGCGCAAGGTCGCCTGCGTCTACCAGAAGCCCACCGTCGTACCGGAGCTGACGGTCGCCGAGAACCTGTTCATCAACCGGCAGCCGCTGCACCGCGGTCTCATCAGCTGGCGGCGACTGCGCGGCGAGGCGGCGGCCCTCCTCGACACCTGGGACGTCCATGTCGACCCCGAGGCGCGCACCGCCGACCTCAAGGTCGAGGACCGGCAGATGGTCGAGATCGCCCGGGCGTTGAGCTTCGGCGCCCGGTTCATCGTCCTCGACGAACCGACCGCCCAGCTCGACAACCGCGAGATCGAGCGGCTGTTCGGCCGGATGCGGGCGCTCCAGGACTCGGGCGTGACCTTCCTGTTCATCTCGCACCACCTCCAGGAGGTCTACGAGGTCTGCCAGACCGTGACCGTGCTGCGTGACGCCCGCTGGATCACCACCGCCCCCGTCGCCGACCTGCCCAGGACCGCCCTGGTGGAGGCGATGGCGGGGGAGGCCGTCACCCGGCAGGAGCAGACGGCACGGGACGCGGTGGCCGCCGAGGCACCCGTCGTCCTCACCGTCAGCGGGCTCACCTCCGAGCAGTACGACGGCATCGACCTCACCGTCCGCAGTGGCGAGGTCGTCGGCCTCGCCGGGACCAGCGGCAGCGGCAAGGTGGAACTCGCCGAGACCATCGCCGGGTTGCGCACCCCGGCCGGCGGAACCGCACGACTGCGGGAGAGGCAACTGCCGTTCGGTGACGTGCGGGCCGTGCTCGAGGCGGGCGTCGGCTTCGTGCCCCGCGACCGGCACGAGCAGGGCCTGGTGGCCGGCCTGAGCATCGGCGACAACGCCACCATGACCGTACTGGACCGGCTGGGCCGCGGCGGGTTCGTCGGCACCGACCGCAAGCGCCGCTTCGCCGCCCGCCTGATCGAACGCCTCGACATCCACGCCGAGGGCCCCGGGCAGCCCGTCTCCGACCTGTCCGGCGGCAACGCGCAGAAGGTCGTCATGGCCCGTGCCCTCGCCTCCGACCCCCGGCTGCTCGTCCTCGTCAACCCCACCGCGGGCGTCGACGTGAAGTCCAAGGAGTCCCTGCTGGCCCGGGTCGACAGCGCCCGTGAGGACGGCACCGCCGTGCTGGTCGTCTCCGACGAACTCGACGACCTGCGCCGCTGCGACCGCGTCCTCGTCCTCTTCCACGGCCGGATCGTCGCCGAACACCCGGCCGGCTGGCACGACCACGAGCTGATCGCCTCCATAGAAGGAGTGGACTCCATGCCCGAAGGAGTGGACCATGGCTGAGACCAAGGCCCCGCCGCTCACCCCGGTGCGCTCCCCGGACACCCGTCCGGCCCGTACCGTCATCCTGCGCCGGGCCCGTGAACTCGCCCTCGTCCCGGCCCTGGTGCTGCTCATGGCGCTCGGTGCGGTGGTCAACGACTCGTTCCTCACCGAGCGCAACCTGATCTCCATCCTCGGTGCCTCCGCCGCCCTCGCGATGGTGGTGCTCGCCGAGTCGCTGGTCCTGATCACCGGCAAGTTCGACCTGTCGCTGGAGTCGGTCGTCGGGATCGCGCCCGCCGTCGGCGCGCTGCTCGTCCTGCCGTCGGCCGAGTCCGGCTGGGGCACCGGGTTCCCCGCCGCCCTCGCCATGGTCGCCATCCTGGCCGTCGGCGCGGCGGTCGGCGCCTTCAACGGCATCCTGGTCGTGAAGTTCAAGCTCAACGCCTTCATCGTGACGCTGGCGATGCTGATCGTGCTGCGTGGTGTGCTGGTCGGCGCCACCCAGGGCAAGACCCTGTTCGGGATGCCCGACGGCTTCTTCACCCTGGCCACCACCACCTTTCTCGACGTCCCGCTCTCGGTGTGGCTCGCGGCGGCCGCCTTCGCGCTCACCGGGCTGGTGCTGAAGTACCACCGGGTCGGCCGCGCCCTGTACGCCATCGGCGGCAACGCCGACGCCGCCCGCGCCGCCGGCATCCGTGTCGACCGCGTGATGCTCGGGGTGTTCGTGGTGGCCGGGGTCCTCGCCTCGGTCGGCGGGATCATGCAGACCGGGTACGTGGGCGCGATCAGCGCCAACCAGGGCAACAACATGATCTTCACGGTGTTCGCGGCGGCGGTGATCGGCGGCATCAGCCTGGACGGCGGCAGGGGCACCATGTTCGGCGCCCTGACCGGCGTACTCCTGCTGGGCGTCGTGCAGAACCTGCTCACCCTGGCGCAGGTGCCGTCGTTCTGGATCCAGGCCATCTACGGCGGCATCATCCTCGTCGCCCTCATGATCGCCCGTGTCACCACGGGACGGGCCCAGGACTGACCGGCCCGCGTCCCGAACTCCCCCTGACGGAAAGGAAATCAGTGTCCCCGAGCCCGGCCCGCGTGACCGCCGTCGACACCTACGACATCCGCTTCCCCACCTCGCGCGAGCTGGACGGCTCCGACGCGATGAACCCGGACCCCGACTACTCGGCGGCCTATGTCGTGCTGCGCACCGACGCGGCCGACGGGCACGAGGGGCACGGGTTCACGTTCACCATCGGGCGGGGCAACGACGTCCAGGTCGCCGCGATCGACGCGCTGCGCGGCCATGTGCTCGGCCGCCCGGTCGACGAGATCTGCGACGACCCCGGATCCCTCTTCCAGGTCCTGATCGGCGACAGCCAGCTGCGCTGGCTCGGCCCCGAGAAGGGCGTGATGCACATGGCGATCGGCGCGGTGACCAACGCCGTCTGGGACCTCGCCGCCCGCCGCGCCGGAAAGCCGCTGTGGCAGCTGCTCGCCGACGCCGAACCCGAGTGGATCGTCCGCCAGATCGACTTCCGCTACCTCACCGACGCCCTCACCCCCGAGGAGGCCCTCGCCATCCTGCGCCGGGGCCGTGAGGGCGCCGCGGAGCGCCGGGCCGGGCTGCTGGAGCGCGGCTACCCCGCGTACACCACCTCCGCCGGCTGGCTCGGCTACGACGACGAGAAGCTCACCCGGCTCGCCGCCCAGGCGGTCGCCGACGGCTTCACGCAGATCAAGCTGAAGGTGGGCGCCGACCTGGCGGACGACATCCGGCGCTGCCGGGTGGCCCGAGCGGTCGTCGGGCCGGACATCCGCATGGCCATCGACGCCAACCAGCGCTGGAACGTCGACGAGGCGATCCGCTGGACCAGGGCCCTCGCCGAGTTCGCCCCCTACTGGATCGAGGAGCCCACCAGCCCCGACGACATCCTCGGCCACGCGGCGATCCGCCGGGCGGTCGCCCCGGTCAAGGTCGCCACCGGCGAACACGTCCAGAACCGGATCGTCTTCAAGCAGTTGCTCCAGGCCGCTGCCCTCGACATCGTCCAGATCGACGCGGCCCGGGTCGCCGGCGTCAACGAGAACCTCGCCATCCTGCTGCTGGCCGCGAAGTTCGGCGTCCCGGTCTGCCCGCACGCGGGCGGCGTCGGACTGTGCGAACTCGTCCAGCACCTGGCGATGTTCGACTACCTGGCTGTCTCCGGCACCACCGAGGACCGGGTCATCGAGTACGTCGATCATCTGCACGAACACTTCCTCGATCCGGTGGTGATCCGCGAAGGTCGTTACACGGCACCCACCGCGCCGGGCTTCTCGGCCGCCATGCGACCGGAGTCCCTCGCGGAGTACACCTACCCCGGCGGCACCTTCTGGGCCGCCGACCCCGACACGCAGAAGGGACAGGCGGCATGACCGACTTCGAGGGCCTGAGGGCCCTGGTCACCGGAGGCGCCTCCGGGATCGGGCGGGCCACCGCGGAACTCCTCGCCGAGCGCGGCGCCCAGGTCGCCGTCCTCGACCTCGACCCGGCCCCGGTCGAGAAGCCGCTGCTCGGTTTCCGGGCCGACGTCACCGACGACGCCTCCGTGCGGGCGGCGGTGCGGAGCGCGGTGGACGCGCTCGGCGGCCTCGACGTCCTGGTCAACAACGCGGGCATCGGCGCCCAGGGCACCGTCGAGGACAACGACGACGACGAATGGCGCCACGTCTTCGACGTCAACGTCCTCGGGATGGTCCGCGCCGCCCGCGCCGCCCTGCCGCACCTGCGCCGCTCCGCGCACGCGGCGATCGTCAACACCTGCTCCATCGCCGCCACCGCCGGACTGCCCCAGCGCGCCCTGTACAGCGCCACCAAGGGCGCCGTGTACTCCCTCACCTTGGCCATGGCCGCCGACCACGTCCGCGAGGGCATCCGCGTCAACTGCGTCAACCCCGGTACGGCCGACACCCCGTGGATCGGCCGCCTGCTGGACAAGGCCCCCGACCCGGCCGCCGAACGCGCCGCCCTGGAAGCCCGCCAGCCCTCCGGACGCCTGGCCTCCGCCGCCGAGGTCGCCGGTGCCGTCGCCTACCTGGCGAGCCCGCTGTCCGGTGCCACCACCGGCACCTCGCTCGCCGTCGACGGCGGCATGCAGGGCCTCAGGCTGCGGCCGGTGGACCAGTGAACGCCCTCGGCCGCAGCGGCGTCCGGGTCAGCCCCCTGGGCCTGGGCGCCGCCGTGATCGGCAACCTCTACACCGAACTCCCCGACCAGCAGGCGTACGACACGGTCTCCGCCGCCTGGCGGCAGGGCGTCCGCTACTTCGACACCGCCCCGCACTACGGCCTGGGCCTGTCGGAACAGCGGCTGGGCGAGGCCCTGCGGCCGTACGCCCGGGACACGTACACCCTCTCCACCAAGGTCGGCCGCAGGCTGGAGCCGGGGCCCGGCGACGGCGACGACCTCGCCAACGGCTTCGCCGTGCCCGACACCCGCCGCCGGGTCTGGGACTTCACCGCCGACGGCATCCGCCGCACCCTGGAGGCGAGCCTGGAGCGGCTCGGCCTCGACCGGGTCGACGTCGTCTACCTGCACGACCCCGACGACCACGCCGAACAGGCCTTCCGCGAGGGCTACCCGGCCCTGGAGAAGCTGCGCGCCGAGGGCGTCGTGGGCGCGATCGGCGCCGGCATGAACCAGACCGCCATGCTCACCCGGTTCGTCCGGGACACCGACGTCGACGTGGTGCTGTGCGCCGGCCGCTACACCCTCCTCGACCAGAGCGCCCTCACCGACCTGCTCCCGGCCGCCGCGGCACGCGGCACCTCGGTGGTGATCGGCGGGGCCTTCAACTCCGGCCTGCTGGCCGACCCGAGACCGGACGCGACCTACGACTACACCCGGGCGCCCGGCGAACTGCTGTCCCGTGCCCTGCGCCTCAGGGCGCTCGCGGAACAGCACGGCACCACCCTGCGCGCCGCCGCCCTCGCCTTCTGCGCGGCCCACCCGGCCGTGGCGAGCGTCCTGGTCGGGGCCCGTTCGGCGGCCGAGATCGAGGACGGGGCACGGCAGTTCGCCACGCACGTCCCCGCCGCCTTCTGGCAGGAGCTGCGCGCCACCGGACTGCTGCCCGCCGACGCTCCCGTGCCCACGGAGGACCCGTCATGACAGCCGCCCCGCACACCGAGGCCGACGCGGTCCGGCGGGCCCGGACGGCCGGACTCCTCGACGTCGTCCACGACCACTGCGAGGCGGGTTCGCAGGCCGGCTCGCCCGTCGTACGGGAGCTGCCATGACGATCGACGCCCACCACCACGTCTGGGACCTCGCGGTGCGGGACCAGGACTGGATCCCCGGGGACAGCCCGCTCAGGCGGGACTTCACGGTCGCCGACCTCGCCCCCGAGGCACGGGCGGCGGGAGTCACCCGCACGGTCCTCGTCCAGACGGTCACCGTCCCCGAGGAGACCCCCGAGTTCCTCGCCCTCGCCGACACCCACCAACTGATCGCCGGAGTCGTCGGCTGGACCGACCTGACCCGCCCGGACGTCGCCGGCGAACTCGCCCGCCTGCGCGAACTCCCCGGCGGCTCCTACCTGAAGGGCATCCGCCACCAGGTCCAGGGCGAACCCGACCCCGAGTGGCTGCTGCGCCCGGACGTCGGCCGGGGCCTGGCCGCGCTCGCGGACGCGGGCCTGGTCTACGACCTCGTCGTCCAGGCCCACCAGCTCCCGGCCGCCGTCAAGGCCGCCGCGAACCACCCCCGGCTGACCTTCGTACTGGACCACCTGGGCAAGCCGCCCATCGCCGCCGGAACCCTCGAACCCTGGGCCACCGCGGTACGCGCCCTCGCCGCCCTGCCCAACACCGTCTGCAAGCTCTCCGGGATGGTCACCGAGGCCGACCCCGCCTCCTGGACCGTGGACGACCTGCGCCCGTACGCCGAGACGGTCCTGGACGCCTTCGGCCCGGACCGCCTGATGTTCGGCTCGGACTGGCCGGTGTGCACCCTGGCCGGGACCTACGGTGAGATCCTGGACGCGGCCGCCCGGCTGACCGGCCCCGACGCACGCACCCGCGTCTTCGAGACCACCGCCGCCCGCGTCTACGGCCTCTGAGACGTCGTCCCCGCCAGCCGCGTCGGCGGCAGGTACTCCCGCACATACGTCCGTTCCCAGCACGCGCCCGTCTCCCGAAGCTCGCGCCAGCTGGTGTAGCGGTAGCGGAAGAGGCGGGCGCGGACGAAGCGCGGGGGCTCGTCGGGCGGGAAGGGGGAGCGGCGCAGCAGCCGCAGCGTGTCGCGGTCGTTCTCCAGGAGGCGTTCCACCAGGCCGCCGAACCAGTCGCCGGCGTACGCGGGGGAGAGGGCGGCGAACCACATCAGCCAGTCCAGGCGGAGGTGGTAGGGCGCGAACTGGCGCGGCCAGTGCCGGGGATCGCCCGGCTTGCCCCTGAACTCGTACTCCCGCCAGTCCGAGTCCTCGCGCGGTGTGCCGTCCCGCGTGCCCTCGACCACCACCTCGTAGCGCACCCGGCTGACGCTGCCGAAGGCGCCGTAGGTGTTGACCAGGTGGAGCGGGTCGAAGGAGCGGTTCATGACCTGGCGGCGGGAGACCATGTTCACCACCGGGTGGTAGCTCAGGAAGAGGAGCAGCGCGGTCACGGCGAGGACGACCGCCTCGTACCAGAGCGGGGCGGGCGGCGCGCTGGTGTGGTCCGTGGGCAGCCGGAGGGCGGACAGGGCGAGCACGATGGTGATCCAGTTCAGCCAGGAGAAGTTGCCGGAGACCACCAGCCACAGCTGGGTGAGGATCATCAGGGACGCGGCCGCCGTCGCGACCGGCTGCGGGGCGAACAGCAGGACGGGGACCACCAGCTGGGTGAGGTGGTTCGCGGCCACCTCCGCCTTGTGCACCGGCCCCGGCAGATGGTGGAAGAACCAGCTCAGCGGACCCGGCATCGGCTGGGTCTCGTGGTGGTAGTGCAGGCAGGTCAGCTTGCGCCAGCAGGCGTCCCCGCGCATCTTGATCAGGCCCGCCCCGAACTCCACCCGGAACAGGATCCAGCGCAGCAGGAAGAGGACGAGGACCGGCGGGGCGACCTCGTCGTTGCCCAGGAAGACGGCCAGGAAGCCGGTCTCCAGGAGCAGGGACTCCCAGCCGAACGCGTACCACGTCTGACCGACGTTGACGATCGAGAGATACAGCGCCCAGGGGATCAGCCACAGGACCATCCCCGCCCACAGCGGGAGTCGGGCGTCCGCCCCCGCCAGCAGTGCCGCCGACACCGCGCAGCCGGCCCAGGCGCAGCCCGCGAAGAAGCGGTCCGAGTAGTGCAGATGGAACAGGCTCGGCGCCCGGCGGAACGGTGCCCGGGCGACGAACCTCGGGATCGGCAGCATCCCGCGCTCGCCCAGCAGGGCCCGGAACTGCAGCGCCGCCGTCAGGAACGCGACGAGATACACGCCGGCCAGAGCCCGCTGGAAGACCAGCCGGCTCAACCAGTAACCGGGTGCGGTGAACCAGTCCACGGCCGTGCGCTCCTGACTCTCTCCATGGTGCGGCCCCGGATCGGCGGGGCCTGTCACCCTGTGTACCGCGCCTGCCCGGTTGCGTAACCCGCGCGAGTGAAGAAGACAAATAGGGAGGAATTGCCCGTCGGGGGTTCCCCTGGCATGGTGGCCCCATGGCTGATCGGGGAGCGAGCGCTCCGTCACTCCCGGACGACTGGCCCGCCCATCCGGACCACCCGATCCTGGCGCTCAACCGCATGGGCACCTTCGACTGGGACCTCGACGCCGGCCTGTTCCACATGGACGCCCAGGCGTACGAGGTGTTCGACCTGACCCCGGAGGAGTACGACGGCCGCCCCGAGACCCTCGCCGCCCGGGTACCCGCGGCCGAGTCCAGCAGACTGGACGAGGTGGTGTCCCGGGCCATCAAGGACGGCAGCGAGAACTACGGGGCGTACTTCCGCATCCGGCGCCGCGACGGCACCCCGCGCTGGACCCACACCCAGGGCTACATCCGGCGCGACGAGACGGGCCGCCCGCGCCGGGTCGTCGGCATCGTCCGGGACGCCACCCAGGAACTGGAGGACAGCGAGGCCCGCGACCTGCGGGACGCCCAGGGACAGGCGCTGCGCCGGCAGACCGGCGTCGTCCAGGCGGTCACCGCCGCGCTCGCCCACGCCAGCAGTGTCCAGGAGGTCATCGACGTCCTCAAGGGCACCCGCGGCATCCCCAACCTGGGCGCGGCCAGCCTGGTGATGGGCCTGGTCGAGGCGGGCCGGATCCGGCTGGTCGCCGAGGGACCGGCCGGCAGCTTCGTGCCGGGCACCCGGATCACCCGGATAGAGGAGCCGTACCCGATGGGCGAGGTGGTGCGGACCCTCAGCCCGCGCTTCATCGAGTCACCTCAGGAGTTCGCCGAGGGCTACCCGGTCCTGTGGCCGCACATCACCGGCCTCCGCATCACCTCGGCCGCCTATCTGCCCCTGATCGCCCAGGCCCGCCCGATCGGCGCCATGGGCCTGCTCTACAACGACCGGCTCGGCTTCTCCACCGAGGAACGCGCCGTCCTGGTCGCCCTCGGCAGCAGCATCGCGCAGAGCCTGCAGCGGGCCATGCTCTTCGAGCAGGAGAAGGACCTCGCCCAGGGCCTCCAGCAGGCGATGCTGCCGCGCACCATCCCCAGCGTGCGCGGCGCCGACGTCGCCGTCCGCTACCGCTCGGCGAGCGCCGGCGGCCCCCTGGGCCGGGACATCGGCGGCGACTGGTACGACCTGATCCCGTTGCCCGGCGGCCGGGTCGGCGCGGTCATCGGTGACGTCCAGGGCCACGACACGCACGCGGCGGCCGTCATGGGCCAGCTGCGTATCGTGCTGCGCGCCTACGCCGCCGAGGGCCACGCCCCGGCCACCGTGATGGCCCGCGCCTCCGTCTTCCTGGACGAGCTCGACACCGACCGCTTCGCCACCTGCCTGTACGCCGAGGCCGACCTGGCCACCGGGGTGGTCCAGGTGGTCCGCGCCGGGCACATCGACCCACTGGTCCGCGCCGCCGACGGGGGCTGCCGCCGGGTGCCCGTCGAGGGCGGGCTGCCGCTCGGCCTGTCCGCCGAGTTCCAGAGCCTGGAGTACCCGGTGTCCACCCTGGAGCTCGACCCCGGCGAGATGCTGCTGCTGTGCACCGACGGGCTCGTCGAGCAGCCCGGCGCCGACCTCGGGGACGGCATGCGGGCCCTGGCCGAGCAGGTCACCGAGGGGCCCGAGGACGTGCGCGCCCTCGCCGACCGGCTGATCGAGATCGCCGAGGAGCGGGCCGGTGACGACGACGTGGCCCTGCTCCTGCTGCGCCGCCGCGGCTCCGACACCGCGCGGGCCGTCGGCCGCCTCCAGCAGCACGTGGCCTCCGGCGACCCCGAGGCGCTCGCCCTGGCCCGGCGCATGGTCCGTGCCGCCGTCCGCGCCTGGGGCGCCGGGGACCGCGCCGACGAGATCGAGCTGGTCGCCGACGAGCTGATCACCAACGCCCTCATGCACACCGAGGGCTGCGCGATCGTCACCCTCAGGGTCCTCGGCGGCAGCGACCGCCGGCTGCGCGTCGAGGTCGAGGACCCCTCCAGCGCCCTGCCGCGCCGCCGCGAGGCCGGCGCGGACGGGGTCTCCGGGCGGGGGCTGCTGCTCGTCGACCGGCTCGCCGACGGGTGGGGCGTGGAGGCCCGCGGCAGCGGCAAGGCGGTCTGGTGCGAGTTCCGGATGCCGGAGAGGACCGGCGGGACCTGACACCACCGGGGCGCCCGGTGGCACTCTGGACGCATGCCCGAACTGCCCGAGGTCGAAGCGCTCAGGGACTTCCTGACCGAGAACCTGGTCGGCCACCAGGTGGTGCGCGTGCTGCCGGTCGCCGTCAGCGTCCTGAAGACGTACGACCCGCCGGTCGGCGCCTTCGAGGGCAGCGAGGTCGTCGCCGTCCACCGGCACGGCAAGTTCCTGGACGTCGAGGGCGACCGCGGACTGCGGTTCGTCACCCATCTGGCCCGCGCGGGCTGGCTCCAGTGGAAGGACCGGCTGCCCGACGGTCCGCCCCGGCCCGGAAAGGGTCCCCTGGCCCTGCGGGCGGCTCTGGAGACCGGGGCGGGCTTCGACCTCACCGAGGCCGGCACCCAGAAGAAACTGGCCGTGTACGTCGTCCGCGACCCGCGGGACGTCCCCGGCATCGCCCGGCTCGGCCCCGACCCGCTCGCCGCGGACTTCGACGAGGCCCGCCTGACGGCGCTGCTGGCCGACGAGCGACGGCAGCTCAAGGGCGCCCTGCGCGACCAGAGCCTGATCGCCGGGGTGGGCAACGCCTACAGCGACGAGATCCTGCACGCGGCGAGGATGTCCCCGTTCAAGCTGGCCGCGTCCCTGACCCCCGAGGAGACGCACCGGCTGTACCAGGCGCTGCGCACCACCCTCACCGAGGCAGTGGAGCGCTCCCACGGCCTGGCGGCGGGGCGGCTCAAGGCCGAGAAGAAGAGCGGGCTGCGGGTCCACGGCCGGACCGGCGAGCCCTGCCCGGTCTGCGGCGACACCGTCCGCGAGGTCTCCTTCAGCGACTCCTCGCTGCAGTACTGCCCGACCTGCCAGACCGGCGGCAAGCCGCTCGCGGACCGCCGGTTGTCCCGGCTGCTCAAGTAGCCGGGGCTCACCCGGGGTCCAGGGCGACCAGGAGCTGCCCGTCCGCGTTGCGCACCTCGTAGCGGTCGATCTCGTCCTGGTGCATCGAGGAGCCGCCCGTCATGGTGCTCACCCGGTCGTCGTGGTCCCGCTCCGCCCAGGTGGTCACGATCTGCTCGGAGCCGTCGTCGCCGACCGCGACCAGGCGGCAGGAGCGCGGCCCGCCGGGGTCCTTCACCTGGAGTTCGATGGTGCTGCCCGAGTCCGTGTCCTGGGACTTCACCTGCGCCCAGATGCCCGACTGCGCGCCGGTGGCCGCGGTGACCTGCACGGCCGGCGTGGTGTCGTGACCGGCATAGGCCGCGATGCCGGGGCCGGCGACCGCGAAGACCACCGAGGCGGCCAGGCCGTACAGCAGCCTGCGGCGCTTGGCCCGGTGCCGGATCGCGACCTCGGCGAGCAGCCGGTCCAGCAGCCGGGGACCGGGCTGCGCCATGGGGTGCACGAAGCGCGGCGTGGCCCTGCGGTACAGCATCAACTGCCGTGCCGCGGGGCCGAACTCGGTCACGTGTGCCGCGCACTGAGGGCACTCCATGAGGTGGTCCTCGAAGCGGAAGGCCTCCGCCTCGTCCAGCACGCCGAGCGCGTACGCGCCGACGTCGCGATGCCTTTCCAGGGACCTCATGACGAATCCTCGTGCCGAAGGTGCGGGTGGGGGTTACGCGTTGTTCCTTGCTCCCACCCGTACGCAGTCGGCAGCCGTTTCACTCAAGCCACGTACAGAATCGTAATCAACGGATTCGGAGCGGCCGGGCCCGCGGATTGGTCCTGAATCAAAAAAGATGGATCGCCAGGTGCCCGAGGGGCAGACCGAGCCGCCAGGCGGGGGTCCACACCTTCGGTCCGTCGTCCTCGCCGAACACCGAACCGCCGCCCGGCACCGCGTCCAGATCGGGCGCCAGCAGCTCGGTCTCCTCCAGCCAGCGCCAGGCCGCCACGGCCAGATCCAGGTCCGGCGACGGCCCGTGCGACTCGGCGGCCAGCCCGGCCATACGTTCCCTCACCCACTCCTGCCACGGCTGGTCGTACGCCGTCAGCGAAAGCCAGGTCTCCAACTGGGACACGACCCGGATGCCCGACAGTTCGCCGTCCGCGTCGGAGAGGAAGACGGTCAGCGCCAGCGCGTCACGGCCGGCCCGGAACTCGAAGGACGTCGGCGGCATGAGATCGCCCGTGCGCAGCAGCTCGTCGGCGATGTACTCGGCGTACAGCCAGGCCATCGGGACCGCCAGTTCCCCGCTTCCGGCCCCGTCCGTGCTCTCTTGACCTCTGTGCAGCATCCCGTCCTGCCTTCCTCCGGTGCGCGCGTGGCCCCGACCCCGGGTCCGTTCCTCTCCCGGTGCGGAACACGGATGAAGACAGCAGATTGCTCAAACCTGGTCCTCAGCAAGGCGCTTTGCGAAGGCTTTGCTCTGCTCGCGGTTTCATCGCAGGCCGGGTGCGTAACCGGGCAGAACCCGGCGCAGGGCGCGCAGCGCGTAGTAAGCGCGCGACTTCACGGTACCGGGTGGAATCCCGAGGGTCTCGGCGGCTTCCGCCACACTCGCCCCCTGGAAGTACACCAGCACCAGGACTTCACGGTGTTCGGGGGTGAGAGTCTTCACAGCCTCGCGGACGTCGAGCGTCGCGGCGGCGCGGTCGGCGTGGTCGCCGACCGCCCGGGTGTTCTCCAGCACGGCGTCCGGCACCTCGGCGGGGCGCGCCTGCCGGGCCCGGCGCGCGTCGATGGCGAGCCGCCGGCCGACGGTCAGCAGCCAGGGCAGCACGGAGTCGAAGGCGTCGGCGCGCAGCGCCTCCGGGTGCTGCCAGGCGCGTACGAGGGTCTCCTGGACGAGGTCCTCGGCCCGCTGCCGGTCGCCGTCGCTGAGCCGCAGCAGCAGCGCGAAGAGCGGTCGGCCGTGTTCGCGCTGGAGCGCGACGAGCTCGTGCTCGGCGGTCGTCGTCCCGTGGGGAAGGGTGGTTCCGGCCGTCATGGCCGTATGGCATCGCAGGGTCCGGCCGGGGGACAGGGGGCGCACAGGGATGTGCGGCGGACGGTCGATCGTGTCGGTGAACGGTGCGACGAACGGTCCGTCACGCGGCGTACCCGACCCGGATGGGTCAATCGGGGCGCCTGAGTTGTTTGCGGTCGCCCCGACCTTCGTACCCATTGATCTGTAAATCGGACAAGGCTTGCGACTCTGGGGTGCTCCTGATGATCAATCGCAGACGCCGGGCGGCCCTGGCCCTGACCGCCCTCCTCGCCGCCGCGGCCGCCTGTCAGAACCACCTGCGGGAGGAGGGCGCCGCCCCGCCCCCGCACCCGGCGCCCGCCGCGCCCGCGACCGGCTTCACCCTCGTCGCCTCCGGTGACGTGATGCCGCAGAAGTCCGCGACCGACCACGCGAACTTCGAGGCGGGCGGCAACGGCTACGACTTCCGCCCGATGCTCGCCGGCGTCGAACCCGTCGTCGCGCGGGCCGATCTGGCGCTCTGTCACCTGGCGACCGTCACCGGCACGGACGGCGGCCCCACCGGCCTCACCTCCCCGCCGCAGCTCGCCGAGGCCCTCGCCGCCACCGGCTACGACGGCTGCTCCACCGCCTCCGACCGGGCCCTGGACGACGGTGCCGCGGGCATCCAGCGCACCCTCGCCGCCCTGGACCAAGTGGGCCTCAGGCACACCGGCACCGCCCGCAGCGAAGCCGAGGCCGGCACCCTCAACCTGATGAACGCGGGCCGCGCCAAAGTCGCCCAGCTCTCCTACACCTACGACGTCAACGGCAACGCCCTGCCGCCCGGCCGGCCCTGGGCGGTCAGCCTCCTCGACGAGAACCGCATCCTCGCCGACGCCCGCGCCGCCCGGCAGGCCGGCGCCGACGTGGTCGTCGTCTCCGTGCACTGGGGCACCGAAGGAACCGACGCCCCCGACCAGCAGCAGCTCGCCCTCGCCAGGACCCTCACCGCCGCGCGCACCGGCGGCCGCCCCGACATCGACCTGCTCCTCGGCACCCATGCCCACATCCCGCAGGCGTACGAGAAGGTCAACGGCACCTGGGTGGTCTACAGCCTCGGCGACCAGCTGGCCGGCGAGATGTACAACGGCCAGGGCCACCAGGACCCGCGCGGCAACGAGTCCACCCTCGCCCGGTTCACCTTCGCCCCGCCCGCCCGGCCGGGCGGCCGCTGGGAGGTCGCCAGGGCCGAGTTCGTCCCGCAGCTGTACGACCTGGACGCCGGCCGGGTGGTCGACCTCAACGCGGCCATCGCCCAGGGCGCCGACTACACGGCGGCCCGGGACGCCATCCGCGACGTCGTGCTCAGCCGCGGGGCCGCCAAGGACGGGCTGATCATGGGGGAGTAGCGGCGGTCAGTCCACCTCGACGTGGTCGAAGGCCGCCAGCAACTGCTTGAGCACCCGTACGCACGCCGTGATCTCGGCGTCGGTCAGATCGCCGCCGACCTGCCGGTTCAGGGCGTGCTCGCGGGCGAGGACCGCGGTGATGGTCGCCCGGCCCTCGTCCGTGAGCCGGATCAGGGAGGAGCGCTGGTGCGCCGGGTTGGGGGTGACCTCGGCCCAGCCGCGCGCCACCGCGTCGTTCACCATGCGCTGCACGAACTGCCGGCTCAGCGCCATGATCCGGCCCATCTGCGGCACCGTCATGGGCTCGTACCGGCGCAGCAGGTCCAGCACCGAGCGCACCCCGACCGACGCCCCCTCGATCTGCTCACCCTGCTCGACCTTGCGGAAGGCGCGCCGGTAGAGCGGGCCGATCAGATCGAACACCTCGGTGATGCGCTCGCCCAGCTCGTCGGGGGCGAGGGGCTTGTCGATGTCGTCCACCCGGCCATCATGCACCCTCGTCGAGATGACAACTCAGTTGTCAAAATCCCGCGATGATGACACCTTGGTTGTCATGAATGGTGCTGCGGACATCCGCTTCTTCCCCTCCTCCGACGGCGACCTCGCCTACCTCGACACCGGCTCCGGCGACCCGGTGGTCCTGCTCCACGCCGGCTACGTCGACCACCGCTTCTGGTACCGGCAGCTGCCCGCGCTCGCCGCCGGGTACCGGGTGATCGCCCCGGACGTCCGCGGCCACGGCCTCTCCGCCAACGCGACCAGGCCGTTCCGCTGGGCCGACGACCTCGCGGAGCTCCTGTGCCACCTCGACGCCGGGCCCGCCGTCGTCGTCGGCGTCTCCATGGGCGGGGTCATCGCCACCGACACCGTGCTGGAACACCCCGAACTGGTCCGCGCGGTGGTCACCTGCGGGGCGGCGACGGGCGACTTCCGGTACACGGACCCCTGGCACACCGAGCTCCAGGCCGAGTACGCCCGCACGCTGGGCGCCGGTGACATCGAAGGCTGGCTCGACGCCTTCGTGCGGGTGGTGGCGGGCGAGCACCGCACCCTGGACGCGGTCGACCCGGAGATCCCGCGACGGCTGCGGGAGATGGCCCTGCACTCGATCTCCAAGCACACACCCGACGAGCCCGACCGTCTGGTGCGCGTGACCGACTCCTGGTCCCGGGTGCCGAAGACCGACGTCCCGGTGCTCACGGTCAACGGCGGTCTGGAGCCCGCCGACCTGCTCGCCGCCGCCGACCGCCTGGCCCGTGCGGTGGCGAACGGCCGGTCGGAGATCATCGAGGGCACCGGCCACTACCCGAACCTGGAGCGGCCGGCGGAGTTCAACGCCCTCCTGCTCGGCTTCCTCCGCGGCCTCTAGGACCCGGCCAGACGCGACCTCTTGTAGGAGTAGCCGAAGTAGATCACGCACCCGATCACGAACCAGACCGCGAACCGCACCCAGGTCTGCCACTTCAGGAACGTGATCAGCCAGACCGAGAAGACGACACCCAGCGCCGGCACGAACGGCATCCCCGGGGTACGGAAGGTGCGCGGCAGCTCCGGCTGCCGGTAACGCAGCACGATCACCGCCGCGCACACCACCACGAACGCCAGCAGGATGCCGATGTTGGTGAGTTCGGCCGCCTCGCCGATCGGCACGAACCCGGCGAGGAGCGCCGAGGCCGCCCCGACGATCCAGGTCACCCTCGTCGGCACGTGCCGCGTCGGGTGCGTCCTCGCGAACCAGCCGGGCAGCAGCCCGTCCCTCGACATGGAGAACCAGACGCGGGTCACGCCCAGCATGAACGTGAACATGACGGTCAGGATGCCGATGATCGCGCCCACCGCGATCACGTCCGCCAGCCCGCTCAGCCCCACCGACTTGAACGCCGTCGAGAAGCCGCTCTCCGGGTCGATGCCCTTGTAGTCCTGCATACCCGTCAGGACCAGGCAGGCCGCCACGTACAGCACCATCGAGATCGCCAGCGAGTACATGATCGCCTTCGGCATGTGCCGCTGCGCGTCCCTCGACTCCTCGGCCGCCGTCGACATCGCGTCGTACCCGAAGACCGCGAAGAACACGGTCGCCGCTCCGGTGAACGCGCCGCTGATGCCGAACGGGAAGAAGGGGTGGTAGTTCGCCGAGTCGACGTGGAAGACGCCGACGCCGATCACCAGCAGGACCACCAGCACCTTGAGCACCACCACGAAGGTCTCGAAGCGGGCCGCGCTGCGGATGCCGAGGTTGAGGAGGCCGGCGATGAGGAGACAGAGCACGGCGGCGAACAGGTCGACCCGGTGCCCGGACCCGGTGCCGGGGGCGCCCAGCATCCAGTGCGGCAGGTTCGCGCCCATCTCCTCGACCAGGAAGCTGAAGTACCCGGAGATGCCGATCGCGACCACCGCCACGATCGCCGTGTACTCCAGCAGCAGGTCCCAGCCGATGAACCAGCCCGCGAACTCGCCGAGCACCGCGTAGCCGTACGTGTACGCCGACCCCGCCTTCGGGATGAGCCCGGCGAACTCGGCGTACGACAGCGCGGCGCAGGCGCTCGCCACGCCGGCGATGAGGAACGAGACCAGGACGGCGGGCCCGGCCGTCTCGTTGGCCACCGTGCCGGCGAGGGTGAAGATGCCCGCGCCGATGATGCCGCCCACGCCGATCGCGGTCAGCTGCACCAGCCCGAGCGATCTGTCGAGCCGGGGGCCCGTGGTGGCCTCCGTCTCCTCGATGTGTTCGATGGGTTTGCGACGGAGAATTCCTTCACCCATGCGGAGCTTGGTCATGCGCCTCACCTCTTCGCCGGTCGCGAACGGCTGACGGCCGATCATGATGGCTCAGGGGCGTCAAGGACGGAAGACACCACGCACGGTCTCGGCCCAGCCGGGCGTCCAGGTGCGGGCGGCGCCGCGCGGCGGGCGGGCGCCGGCGAGATGGGTGCGCAGGGCGGTCAGCGCCGGGTGCGGGTTGGCGGCGGCCCACAGGAGCGAGTGCGGGTAGAGGGGCGTCGGGCCGAGCAGCGGAATCCGGCGCAGATCGTGGCCGTCCGGCCAGGCCAGCCCGGTCCGCTCGCTGACCAGGGTCGCCAGGGTGTCGGAGCCCGCGAGCGCGTCCTGCAGCGCCCCGGAGAAGTTGGGGCCCGAGGAGTCGATGGTGAGCCCGAACTCGGTGGCGAGCGAGGCGTAGTACGCGGCCCACTCGGTGCCCTCCACGATCCCCGGTATCCAGATCCGGTGCCCGGCCAGCTCCCCGGGCGCGACCGAGGTCCGGCCGGCCAGGGCGTGCCCCGGGCCGGTGAGCAGCTGGACCGGCTCGTCGTACACCCGGGCGGCCTCGACACCCCGGGGCAGCGGCCGGCCGGGCATGGCCACGGCCCGGAAGGACGCGTCGATCGCGCCCGAGCGCAGGGCGGTCAGCGCCGAGTCCACGTCGAAGAGGGTGACGACGTCCAGGGCGAGGTCCGGGTGCGCCTCGTGGAAGCCGCGCAGCAGCGCCGCCGGGGCCAGCCGGGCACCGACCACGTCGACCCGCAGGGGGCGCCGGCCCCGCCGTACCGAAGCGGCCGCCCGCTCCTCGGCCAGCAGCAGCTCGCGGGCGTACGGCAGGAAGGCCCGGCCGTCGACGGTCGGCTCGGCACCCCGGGCGGTCCGGGTGAACAGGCGTACCCCCAGCTCCCTCTCCAGCGCCGCGATCCGCTTGGACACGGCCTGCTGGGTGACCGCCAGGACGGCCGCGGCCTCCTGGAACTGCCCGTAGTCGGCCACGGTGACGAAGGTGCGCACGGCGGTGAGATCCACCGCCACACCGTACAACCGATGGTTGTGGCGGCGGGCCCGGAGGTTGTTTGATCCGGCGGCCACCTGCACGTTTTCATGGACCCGGTCAACGGGAGGTTGTGCATGGGGCGGCGGTTCGGGTGGCTGTGGGCCGCGTACTCGGTGAGTGCGCTCGGCACGTATCTCGCCTTCGACGCGTTCTCGGTGATCGCCGTCATCGCGCTGCACGCCGGGTCCGCCGAGGTGGCCCTGCTCGCGGCCACCGGGCCCGCCGTGGGCGCGGTCGCGGCGGTGCCGCTCGGGCCGTGGGTGGAGTTCCGGCGCAAGCGGCCGGTGATGATGGCGATGGACCTGATCCGGTTCGCGGCGCTGCTCACCGTCCCGGCCGCCTACGCGCTCGGTGCCCTCGGCCTCGGCCAGCTGCTGCTGGTCTCGGTGATCGTCGCGGCCGCCGACATCACCTTCAACGCGGCCTCCGGCGCCTTCCTGAAGGCCCTCGTCCCGGCCGGCCGGCTGCTCACGGCGAACACCCGGTTCGAGTCCGCCAACTGGACCGCGCTGGTCCTCGGGCCGCCCCTCGGCGGCGCCGCGATCGGCCTGTTCGGCCCGGCGACGACCGTCGCGGCGAACGCGGTCAGCTTCCTGCTGTCGGCGCTCGGCATCCGGGCCGTCGGCGGCGGGGAGCCCCGCCCCGCACCCCAGGACGTACCGCGGCTGCGCGCCGCCGACCTGCTCGACGGCTGGCGGCACATCCTGTCCAGCCCCGCCCTGCGGCCCCTCTTCCTCAACAGCCTCGCGGGCAACGCCCTGATCATGGTCGCGGTACCGCCGCTGGCCGTCCTCATGCTCGGCCCGCTCGGCTTCGCCCCCTGGCAGTACGGTCTCGCCTTCGCGGTGCCCTGCCTCGGCGGCCTCCTGGGCGCCCGGATCGCCCGGCCGCTGGTCGCCAGGTACGGGCAGTGGCGGGTGCTGCGCACCGCGAGCGTCCTGCGCGCCGTCTGGCCCGTCGGGCTGGCCTTCGTCGGGCCCGGGGTGCCGGGACTGCTGCTGGTGATGGTCCTGGAGTTCGGGGTGATCACCTGCTCGGGCGTCTACAGCCCGGTGTCCGCCACCCGCCGGCTGGAGCACACCCCGGACGGCCGGGTCGCCCGCACCCTGTCCGCCTGGTCGATCACCGGCAAGGCCAGCACGGCCGCCATGACCGCCCTGTGGGGGCTGCTGGCCGGCCTCACCGGCCCGCGCACCGCGATCGCCCTCGCCGGGGTCCTGCTCCTGGCGACCCCGCTGCTGCTCCTGCGGGAGACCGCTACGGCACGACCGTCACCGGCCACCGTCCCGCCTTCACCAGACGGATCGCGACCGAGCCGATGAAGCGGTGGCCGGCCTGCTCGGAGGCGCCCACCACGACAGCGTCGGCCTTCAGCTCGTCGGCCGCCTTCACCAGCCCGCTGTAGGCGTCGCCGCGGAAGGTGTGGAACTCCCAGCGCACCTCGAACACCCCCCGGAGCCGCTCGGCCGCGTCCCGGATCTGCGTCACCAGGTCCTCCGCGATCTCGTCGGTGGTCTCCGCCACCGGCGCCCCGAGCGCCGCCCCGGCGGCCAGCACCGGCTGGACGTACACGACGGCCAGCAGCGCGTGCTGCCGCCGGGCCAGACCGGCGGCGTAGGAGGTCGCGCGCCACGAGGAGTCCGAGCCGTCCATGCCGGCCACGATGACCTTGGGGCCGTCCGTGCCCCGCTCGAACTGGTGTTGTTCCGCCACGTTCCGAGGCTATCGGAATCCGCAGGTCCGGTGGGCGCCCGGGGGCGGCCCGCCGGGTTCTGCCGGTCCCGGCCGCGCGGTGCGGGCGCGGGCTGTGGGTGGTTGCTCGCGCAGTTCCCCGCGCCCCTTTGAGGGGGCGCGCACCCGGCGCCCCTGAAAGGGGCGCGGGGCTGTACCGATACGCGGCTCCACCGCGTGGGCGCGACCAGCCCCCACCGGCCCGCAGCCGCCCGTCGGGCTCGGGCTGCTCGACGGGCGGGCCGGGCGGGGCCTTCCTACAGTCGGAGACATGAGTGCCGCCGTGGAGCCCGCCACCGGCAGGGAGACGGCGGGCCGGACACGGCCGCCCGGCGGCGGGCGGCTGACCTGGGTGCCGGAGGCCTTCGGGACGTTCTTCGGCGCCCTCGGCCTGCTGTGCGCCCTGCTCTCCTTCATCGCCCCGCTGCGCGTGCTGCTCCGCCCGGCCGTGCACTTCCTCAACGCCGTCGTGGTGCCCGTCAGCCCCAACCTGGCCTACGCGGTCTTCCTGTTCCTGCTCGCCGGCGCCACCGCCGCCCGCAAGAAGGTCGCCTGGTGGCTGGTGGTGATCTACCTGGGCCTGCTGGTGCTGGCCGACGTCGTGGCCGTCGCCCTCGGCTTCGACTGGTACTCGTTCAGCTCACTGGTGGTCTGCGGACTCGCCCTGGCCCTGCTGATCGTGGCCCGCCGCGAGTTCTACGCGGCCTCCCGCCGGGCCGCCGTACGCCAGGCCCTCGCCGTCCTGCTGGTCGGCCTGGTGGTGGCGATCCTGGCCGGCTGGGGCCTGGTCTCCCTCTTCCCCGGCTCGCTCCCGCACGGGCAGCACCTCGCCTGGGCGGCCGACCGGGTCTGCGGCGGCCTGGTCTCCGTCCGCACCTACGCCGGCCGGCCGCCCCGCTTCGTCTCCTTCCTCCTCGGCCTGTTCGGCGCCCTCGCCCTGCTCAACGCCGCCGCCACCCTCTTCCGTTCACAGCGCCTGGAAGCCGCCCTGCACGGCGACGAGGAGGCCCGCATCCGCGCCCTCCTCAGGGCCTACGGCGACCGCGACTCCCTCGGCTACTTCGCCACCCGCCGGGACAAGGCCGTCATCTTCTCGCCCAGCGGCAAGGCCGCCGTCACCTACCGGGTCGAGGTGGGCGTCTGCCTGGCCAGCGGCGACCCCGTCGGCGACCCGGAGGCCTGGCCGCACGCCGTCGCCGCCTGGCTGGACGCGGCCCGCCGGCACGCCTGGGCGCCCGCGGTGATGGGCGCCTCCGAGGACGGCGCCAGAAGCTACGTCCGCGCCGGGCTCGGCGCCCTGCAACTCGGCGACGAGGCGATCCTGCACGTCGCCGACTTCGACCTGGGCGGCCGCGAGATGCGGGTCACCCGGCAGGCCGTCAACCGGGTCCGGCGCACCGGCGCCGGCTGCCGGATCCGCCGCCACGCCACCCTCACCGAGACGGAGATGGAGGAGATCGTCGACCGGGCCGACGCCTGGCGCGACACCGAGACCGAGCGCGGCTTCTCCATGGCCCTGGACCGGCTCGGCGACCCCGCCGACGGCGACTGCCTGCTCGTCGAGGCCATGGCCGAGGACGGCCGGCTGCTCGCCCTGCTCTCCTTCGTGCCCTGGGGCGACGACGGCATCTCCCTCGACCTGATGCGCCGGGACCGCACCGCACCGAACGGGGTCGTGGAGTTCATGGTCGCCGACCTGTGCGCGGCCGCCCCCAGACTGGGGGTGCGCCGGATCTCCATGAACTTCGCCGTCTTCCGCTCGGTCTTCGAGGAGGGCGCCCGCATCGGCGCCGGACCGGTGCTGCGGCTGTGGCGCGGGCTGCTGCTCTTCCTCTCCCGCTGGTGGCAGCTGGAGGCCCTCTACCGCTCCAACGCCAAGTACCGCCCCGAGTGGTACCCGCGCTTCCTCTGCTACGGCGACGCCGGCTCCCTCGCCCGGATCGGCCTCGCCTCCGGAATCGCCGAAGGGTTCGTCTCCGTACCGTCCCTGCGCAAACTCTGGGGCAAGGGGCACCCGCGGACCGGACCGCGGCCCGTCGGCGTGGCGCCGTCCGCGCCGGTGCCCGGCCTCGGCAGCGGGGACGGAACCGGGACCGGCGCCCCGGACGCCGGGCTGC
This sequence comes from Streptomyces shenzhenensis, assembly GCF_021462265.1. Taxonomy (GTDB): domain Bacteria; phylum Actinomycetota; class Actinomycetes; order Streptomycetales; family Streptomycetaceae; genus Streptomyces; species Streptomyces shenzhenensis. The sequence continues at coordinate 204,620 of NZ_JAJONF010000002.1, forward strand.
CGGACCAGTTCCGGGTCCGGCGCCACAGGCTGGACCGGCTGCGGGCGGCGGGCGTCGACCCCTACCCGGTGGCGACCGTACGGCCCACCCGTGCCCTCGCCGACCTGCGCGACGGCGAGACGGCCACCGTCGCCGGGCGGATCATGCTGGTCCGCGACTTCGGCGGCATCGTCTTCGTGACGCTGCGCGACTGGTCCGGCGACCGCCAACTCGCCCTCACCCGCGACGGGTCGGGAACCGCCCTCCACCGGTTCACCGCCGACACCGACATCGGCGACCAGATCGCCGCCACCGGCCGCATGGGCGTCAGCGACCAGGGCGAACCGACCCTCTTCGTCACCGACTGGCAGCTCACCGCCAAGTGCCTGCGCCCGCTGCCCGACAAGCACCGCGGTCTCGCCGACCCCGAGGCCAGGGTCCGCCGCCGCTACCTGGACCTCGCCACCAGCCCCGCCGCCCGCGCCGTGCTCCGCGCCCGTTGCGCCGCCGTACAGGCGCTGCGCCAGGGTCTCCTGGACCGTGGCTACCTGGAGGTCGAGACCCCGGTGCTCCAGCAGATCCACGGCGGCGCCAACGCCCGCCCCTTCACCACCCACAGCAACGCCTACGACCTCGACCTCCACCTGCGCATCGCCCCCGAGCTGTACCTCAAGCGGCTCTGCGTCGGCGGTCTGGAGAAAGTCTTCGAACTCGGCCGGAACTTCCGCAACGAGGGCGTCTCCCACCGGCACAACCCCGAGTTCACCATGCTGGAGGCCTACCAGGCGTACGCCGACTACGAGGTGATGCTGGACCTCGCCCGTGAACTGATCCAGGACGCGGCGACCGCCGCCCTCGGCGCACCCGTGGCCCGCGGGGACGGACGCGAGTACGACCTCTCGGGCACCTGGCCGGTCAAGACCGTGTACGGGGCGGTCTCCGAGGCGCTCGGGGAGGAGATCGGCCCCGGCACCGAACTGCTGCGGCTGCACCGGCACTGCGACCGCACCGGGGTGCCGTACACCGCCGACGACGGGCCCGGTGACGTGGTGCTGGAGATGTACGAACGCCTGGTGGAGGAGCGGACCCGGATGCCCACCTTCTACAAGGACTTCCCGGCCGACGTCTCGCCGCTCGCCCGGCAGCACCGCACCGACCCGAGGCTCGCCGAGCGCTGGGACCTGGTCGCCTTCGGCATCGAACTCGGCACCGCCTACTCCGAACTGACCGACCCCCTGGAACAGCGCCGCCGGCTCACCGCCCAGTCGCTGCTCGCCGCCGGCGGCGACCCCGAGGCGATGGAGCTCGACGAGGACTTCCTCGACGCCCTCGAATACGCGATGCCGCCCACCGGCGGGCTCGGCATCGGCGTCGACCGGCTGGTCATGTTCCTCACCGGCCTGACCATCCGCGAGACGCTGCCCTTCCCGTTGGTCCGCCGCCGCTGATCTTTTTGGTCTTTTCTTACCGAAACCTCCTCCTGCTGGTCCGTGCGGGTGCTTTCCCGCCGCCGCACCGGTGTCGAAGTGGTGCGGCGGTGCCCTGCCGGGCGACTGATGAGTCATGCAGAAGGATCAGTTGTTCACCCGACGCCGGCTGCTGCTCGCCGGCGGCGCCGCTCTGGGAGCCGCCGGTACCGCGGGCATCGTGCTGGCGAGCAGCGCCGAGGAGGCGGCCGGCGGGGTCGCGCCGGCCGCGGGAGCGCAGGCTCGCCCGGCCCTCAAGCCCTCCGCCTTCCGGCTCCAGCCGCTCACCGGATACGGCCCGCCGCCCACCGCGCCGCGCAAGCTGAAGGTGCGCAAGGAGCCGATCACGGAGATCTCCCGCAGCGGCAGGCGCATGATGCTCACCTTCGACGACGGACCCAACCCGAACTACACCCCGCACATCCTGGACACCCTCGCCAAGTACGACGTGCGGGCGATGTTCTTCCTGTGCGGGGAGTGCATCGTCGAGAACCGGGAGCTGGTCGCGCGGATGGCCGACGCGGGCCATGTCGTGGGCAACCACACCTGGACGCATCCGCTGCTGACCACCCTGAACCGCCGGGAGATCCGCGACGAGATGACGAGCACCAGCGACGCCATCGAGGACACCTACGGCGAACGCCCGCAGTGGTTCCGTGCCCCCTACGGTGCCTGGAACCGCGCGGCCTTCCAACTCGGCGCCGAAATGGGCATGGAGCCGATGGCGTGGACCGTGGACAGCACCGACTGGACCGTCCCGGGCACCCGCACCATCGTCGACACGATCGAGAACGGCGCCGCCCCCGGTGTCGTGGTCCTCTCCCACGACGCCGGGGGCGACCGCTCACAGAGCGTCCAGGCCCTGCGCGAGTACCTGCCCTATCTGCTGGACAACGGCTACCACCTGACCGTGCCGCGCCGCCGTACGTGAACGGGCCCGCGCCCGCCCGGTGGTGGCCTCAGCGGGCCTCGACCAGGCGGGCGAAGACCACGACGTTCCCGTCGTAGCCGTTCTGCTTCGAGAAACCGCCGCCGCAGGTGATGACCCGCAGCTCCGGAGTGCCCTTGGAACCGTAGACCCGGTCGCCCGGGAAGCCGGCCTTCGCGAAGACCTCGATTCCGTAGATCTCGAAGACGGCCGTCCGGCCGTCCTGGCGGTCGACCTCGATCCGGTTTCCCTTCTTCAGGGAACCGAGCCCGTAGAAAACCGCCGGCCCCTTCGTGTTGTCCACATGACCGACGACGACGGAGGTGCCCTTTTCCCCCGGTGAGACACCGCCGGTGAACCAACCCGCGAGGTTGGGGTCGTCCGGCGGCGGCGCCGCGATCCAGCCGGCCGTGTCCAGCCCCACCGGCATCACCGGCGCGTCGACCCGGATCGCCGGGATCCGGATCCGGTCCGCCGCGGCGAACGGCAGCGGGGCGGGCGCCGTGGCCAAGATGCCCGGGACCGTGGTACGGCTGTCCGGGGCGGCGGCCGAGGCCGGCTGCGGCGGGCCGACGTCGAACTCTCCCGAACCGTTCCGAATGAGTGCCAGACCGGTCAGCAGGACGAGCGCTATCACGCCCCAGGGGGCACGCTTCCGCCGCCGCTCCTCCTCTTCTGCCACCTCGGAAAGTTCGGACGCAGACATTCGCCATCCCCTCTCGACGCGGCCGCCTTCAGGTCCGTATCGCGCATGGGAAAAAGCTAAGTCCCCCGCGCGCGTGCGGCGACGGGGCGACGGGCGAACGGGTGGCCCGCGGGTATTCCGGTGCGCCATCCGAGTTGCCGTTCTCAGGATTTTTCTGACGGTCCGTGACCTGCGGCAATATCCGATTGTGCGCTTTTCGTGCGGCGTGTCCCCTCACCAGGACGGACCATTCTCGAAATGCGGGCGTGTTCAGGGCATCTGAGGGTCTATTCGGGAGGTGCTTTCTCGCCGATCCACCGGGGACGGTTCCCGGGGCGCCTTCCGCGGAGGAAGAGATGCGAAACTCACGTGCCCTGGCGGCCGCGTGCACAGTGGTCGCCGTTCTCGGAGCCGCCGCCCCCATGGCCGTCGCGGACGGCATTGGAAACGGCGGCGGCCCGGCCAACACCCAGGCCCCGGTCGTCGGGGGGACGGGCGTCGCCCCCGGCACCGGTGTCGCTCCCGGCGTGGGGGGAGTGGCTCCCGGTGTCGGAGGGGTGGGAGTGGCTCCCGGAGTCGCCGCCGTCCCCGGAGTACTGGTCCCCGGGTTCGGCGTGGGCGGCTACGGCGAGCGTGGCGAAGGCCAGCGCGGACGCGGCCACGAGTTCGACGAACTCGGCGGCCGGGGCGACGGGGGGCGCAACATCTCCGTCCAGCCCCGCACGGTCCGCAGAGGGGAGCAGCTCACCGTCACCGTCAACGGCTGCCACCGCGGCGACATGAGGTCCGCCGCCTTCGGGACGCAGCGGCTGTCCCCGTTCGGCGGGGACATGGCGCGCGGTGTCGCCACCATCCGCCAGAACGCCCACACGGGACCGTACGACATCACCGTCAGCTGCGACGACCACTTCATGACCCGGCAGTCCGCCTTCACCGTGCTCGACCGGGGGCCCGCGCTGAACGGGCCGGAACACTCCGACGACTCCGACGGATGGGATCAGGACCCCGGGTCCGACGGGTGGCAGTCCACCCCCAAGCTCGGCGGAGTGCAGGCCGGGCTGGGCGGCAGCATCTCCAGCGGGGCGACGCCGACCGACATGGCGATCGGCGGCGGCCTGGTGGGCGCGGCCGTGCTCGCCGGCTGCGGGTTCTGGCTGCGCCGCCGGCACGAGAACCGGATCTGATGCAGCGGGCCTGTGCCCCCGTCCCCCGGCGGGCCGGGGCGCAGCTCCGCCGGCCGCGCCGGGATCAGGCGCCGTCCCCGCCGGCGCGCCCGTGCGAGCGCCGGTACGCCGTACCGACCGGGCCCGCCACCAGCGGCGCCGGGGCCGGTCTCCCGGGGATCGGACGGGGGACGCGTGGGCCGTCCCGGGGGTACCGGCGGCGTGGCGCGGCGCCGCGCGGTGTCCCCGGGAGTGCCCCTACCCCCTGATGTGCGGGAAGAGGTTCAGGAACGGCTGTGCCGTCGCCGTGATGCCCCGGCTGTACGGTTCGTCGAAGTCCCAGATCAGGAACAGCATGAAGGCGATCGTCGCGGAGAACAGGCCGGCGAGGATCAGCTCGCGCCGGGTGCGCCTGATCTGCAGCGCGAAGACCATGCCGATGGTGACCGCGGCTCCGGTCAGCAGCCCGATCCACACCACGCTCGGCATGGTCGCCCCCGTCGAGTCGGCCCTGGCGCTGCGCGCCTGGTCGAGAGCGGCCACCTGGTCCACCAGCGGCTGGTAGGCCTGCGCCTGGAAGTCGGTCTTCGGTTGGTAGTCGGTGACGTCCTGACGGATCCGCGCGAGCAGCCCGGCACCGTGCTGGGAGAGCCGGCCGTGGTCGGCCATCTCCTTCCACTCCTTGTCGACGACCTGGGTGACGTAGGCGTCGACGTCGGCCCGGATCCGGTCGCGGGTGTCGGGCGGATACACCCGCACCCGTTCGTAGATCTCGTGCAGCGCCTGCGCCTCCGCCTGCACATGGTCCTGGGCGGCGCTGCGGGCCTCCCACACGCCGGCCACCGCAAGGCCGAGGACGATGGCGTAGATGACGCCGATCCACATGGTCATGTACTCGATCACGTCCGGCGTCTCGGAGGGATCCTCGTCCTCCGTCGCTCTCTTGTCGCGGACGAGGGTGATGACGACGACCACGGCGACGGCCGCGAGCATCGCGAGGACGAGAACAAGCCAATCCGGCAACGGAAGCCTCCAGGAATCGGTGGGCCGGCCGTCAGCGCGCGCGGAACGCGGCGACGGCGATGATCGCGGGTACGGCGATGAGCAGGACGTAGGTGACCGGGGAGGTGCGCTTCGGGGCCGGCGCGCCGGTCGACTGGACGCGGTACGGCGGGTAGGTCACCGGGGTGGGCTTCGGGGTCGGGGTCGGGCTGGGCGTCGGGGTGGGGGTCGGCCTCGGCCTGGGCCGGGGAGCCGGTGGCGGGGTCGGGGCCGGCGTGGGCCTGCGGACCGGCCGGGGTGGCGGCGGTGGGGCCGGGCGCGGCGCCGGCGGGGTGGTGCGCGGCGGTTCGGGCGTCGGGGTGGGCGTGGGTGTCGGGGTGGGCGTGGGCGTCGGAGTGGGTGTGGGGCAGGGCGGCGGGGTGGGGGCCGGGCACGGCGGGGGAGTGGGCCAGGAGCCGCCGGCGACGGCCACCGCGTGGATGCCGTCGGGGCCCGTCGAGGCGTAGGCGCAGGCGTCGGCCGACGCCGCGCCGACCGGACAGCCCACCAGGGCCCACGTCAGCGTCAGCAGGGCCAACGCCCTTGGGACGGGCGCGAGTCTGGTCGCTTCGGGTGCATGCACGACGAAGATCATGGGGCGTCGGGGGCCGTCGCACGCCGGAGTGCCGGGTGATTGATCCGAACGGGGGACATGTGGCGTAAACCGGTTTGAATCACACCGCCTCGCGAATGGCTCGAAGCGTACGGCCGTGCGGGACGCGGTCCGCGGCCACAGCGTCCGGAAAGAAATTCGTGCGCCCGTTGAACACTTCGGCCCCCGGCATCCGTACCTGATGTCGTGCGGCGGCGCAGAGGCGCTGCAATAAACAGGCGATTATGGGGAGTTGACGATGAAGACCTCGTGGAGGAGCGCCTCGCTGGTGGCCACGGCCGCGGGGGTGATGGTGTTCGCGACGGCGTGCGGTCAGGACAACACGACCACTCCGTCCTCGGCGGCCCAGAACGTCGGTGCCACGGCACCGGCCGGCATCGGCAGCATCACCAACCCCTCCGCCTCCACCGGCGCGGGCAACGGCTACGGCGCCGACGGCAACCAGGCCTCCAGCTCCCCGGCCGCGGTCGCGCCCGCCGGCCAGCTGAGCGTTGCCAGCAACCCGGATCTGGGCAAGGTGCTGACCGACGGCAGCGGCCTCACCCTCTACCGTTTCGACGCCGACACCGCCAATCCCCCCAAGTCGACCTGTGACGGCGCCTGCGCCACCACCTGGCCGCCGGTGCCCGCCGACGACGCCACCGCCGGTGCGGGCATCGAAAAGTCGCTGCTCGGCGAGGTCACCCGCTCCGACGGCACCAAGCAGCTGACCGTCGCCGGCTGGCCGGTGTACCGCTACGCCAAGGACGTCAACGCCGGTGACGTCAACGGCCAGGGCGTGGGCGGCAAGTGGTTCGCGGCGGCCCCCAACGGCAAGAAGGCGACGCTGGCCGACCTGCCCGGCCTGTCCGTCCGCAAGGACGCCAAGCTCGGCGACATCATCGTCGACAAGAACGGCATGACGGTCTACCGCTTCATCAAGGACAAGGCGTGGCCCAAGGTCGTCTCGAACTGCACCGGTGACTGCCTGGCCAAGTGGCCGGCCGTCGCGGAGGTCGCGTCGAGCGACACCAAGGGCATCGTGAAGAAGGGCCTGATGGGCTTCACCCGGCCCGACAACGGCCAGAAGCAGCAGACGGTCAACTGCTGGCCGATCTACACCTTCTCCGGTGACGCGAAGGCCGGGGACACCAACGGCCAGGGCGTCGGCGGCACGTGGTTCGCCGTCTCGCCCGAAGGGAAACTGGTCGGCGCGCCGAGCAACTAGGGACCACGTCCCCAGGGCTGAACGCTTGGCGCACGCCCGCCCGCCCCCTCCGCACCGCACGGAGGGGGCGGGCTTCTTGGCGTCCCGGCGGTGCCTCTTGACGCGCCCCCGATGGAGCGCCCCTTCAGGGGCGCGGGTCCGTGCCGATATGCGGCTTTGCCGCGCGGGCGCGGGCAGCCGCAACGCACCCGCACCCGACGGAGTACCCGAACACCCCCAAAGCGCTCACCGAATTCCCAGGCAGTGACCAGGAACGGACGGTCAATTTCCGGTTCGGCTACCCCTGTTCGCAGGCGATCAGTAGCCTCAGCTCGAACACCGGATCGCCTCAGCCTTGGAGAGATACATGGAGCGTCCCGCCTGGGCCCCACGGAGCATCGACATCTCGGTGCCGAGCGTTTCGCGTATCTACGACTACTACCTGGGCGGTTCGCACAATTTCGAGGTCGACCGGGAAGCGGCCCGCAAGGCGATGACGCACCTGCCCGGCCTGCCGAAGATCATGCAGGCCAACCGCGCCTTCATGCGCCGCGCCGTCCGCTACGCCGTGGGCACCGGCATCGACCAGTTCCTGGACATCGGCTCGGGCATCCCCACCTTCGGAAACGTCCACGAGGTCGCGCAGGCGGCGCACCCCGGCTCCCGCGTGGTGTACGTCGACCACGACCCGGTCGCCGTGGCGCACAGCGTCGCGGTCCTTGAGGGCGCCGAGGACGCCGACGTGCTCGCCGCGGACCTCCGCAAGCCCCAGGAGATCCTGTCGAGCCCCCAGGTGGAGCGCCTCATCGACCTGAATCGGCCAGTGGCCCTGCTCCTCGTTGCCATACTGCACTTCGTGGAAGACACGGACGACCCGTACGGGGCAGTGGCACAGCTGCGCGACGCACTCGCGCCCGGCAGCCTGCTTGTTCTCACGCATGCCTCGTACGAGGGAATCCCGTTGCCGCCCGAGCGGGCCGAGGGCGCGGTGGACGTATACAAGGACATTCGCAACCCGCTGATCATGCGCTCGCGCGACGAGATCGCGCGGTTCTTCGAGGGGTACGACATGGTGGAGCCCGGACTGGTGCCGATGCCGCACTGGCGGCCGGAGTCGGCGCCGGAGGACGAGGATCCTTATGCCTTCGCCGGATTCGCCGGCGTGGGGATCGCGGCGTGACCGCGGAGCCGGGCGGCCCGGAGGACAGACTGCGCAGGTACGCGACGATCTGGAGCCGGGCGGTGTTCCCGGTCACCTCCACGTCCATGACCCGCCCCGAGTTCGAGGAACAACTGCTGCCGCTGGCCCGCCGGCTGAGCGAGATCCTGCTGGCGCACGGCTTCGACGCCGACGAGGCCCGGCAGGTGGGCGCCGCGCTGATCGACGCGCACTGCACCGACCCCGAGGCGCTGACCCGCTCCCTCGACTGCGTCGACGCGTACCTGGTCCTGTACTGCGGCGAGGACGGCCCCCAGGACGAGCTGCGGATGCGTTCCTCGCGGATCCAGCACGCGATGGCGGCCGGGTTCGCCCAGGCGCTGCGTGAGCGCACGCTGGCCGAACAGGAGGCCATCGCCCAGGCCGCGTTGCGCGCCCAGGGCGTGGTCGCCCAGGCGCTGCACGCGAGCGAGGCCCGCTTCCGCGCCGTCTTCGAGGGCGCGGCGATAGGAATCGGCATCGCCGACCTCGAAGGCAACGTCCTCCAGGTCAACGGCGCCCTGTTGCGCATGTTCGGCGGGTCCGAGCAGATCCTGCGCGGCCGCAAGGTCATGGAGTGGGCGCATCCCGAGGACGCGCCGCAGACCTGGCGGCTCTACGAGGAGCTGGTGCGCGGCGAACGCGAGCACTACCACGTCGAGAAGGCGTTCAACCGCTCGGACGGGACGGTCCTGTGGACCAACCTGACCGTCTCCCTGCTCCGGGACGCGGACGGGGAGCCGCAGTACCAGCTGGCCCTCATGGAGGACACCACCGAGCGCCGCCTGCTCAACCTCCGGCTGCGCTACGAGGCCACCCACGACGCGCTCACCGGCCTGCCCAACCGCACGCTGTTCTTCGAGCGCCTGGAGAAGGCCCTGTCGGCCGGCGAGGACCAGCGCTTCGGCCTGTGCTACCTCGACCTGGACGGCTTCAAGACCATCAACGACAGCCTCGGCCACTCGGCCGGCGACCGGCTCCTCGTGGAGGTCGCCGACCGGCTGCAGTCCTGCGCGACCGCGCCCGGCGAGATGGTCGCCCGGCTCGGCGGCGACGAGTTCGTGGCGCTGACCACCGGCCCGGCCACCCAGCGCGAGGTCGACGACCTGGCCGACCGCATCATGAACGCCCTGATCACCCCGATCAGCATCGACGGCCGCGAACTCATGGTCCGCGGATCCATCGGCATCGTCGAGGGCCCGGCGGGCGAGCGCACCCCGGCCGAGGTGCTGCGCAGCGCCGACATCACGATGTACCGGGCCAAGTCCGCGGGCGGCAACCGCTTCGAGCTGGCCGACCCGGAGGCGGACGCCCGCGCGATCACCCGGCACGGCCTGACCACCGCGCTGCCCGCCGCCCTGGACCGGGGCGAGTTCTTCATCGAGTACCAGCCGCTGGTCCACCTCGGTGACGGGAGTGTGCGCGGCGCCGAGGCCCTGGTCCGCTGGCTGCACCCGCAGCACGGCGTCCTCGGCCCCGACCGGTTCATCCCGCTCGCCGAACACACGGGTCTCATCGTGCCGTTGGGCCGCTGGGTGCTGGAGGAGTCGATCCGCCAGGCCCGCGAATGGCGGGAGCGCTACGGCGAGCACGACGGCGTGGGCCCCCTGCGGATCAACGTCAACCTCTCCCCGTGCCAGCTCAGCCACCCCGGCCTGGTCCAGGACACGGTGGACATCCTGGAGCGGACCGGAGTGGCCCCGGACGCCCTCTGCCTGGAGGTCACCGAGTCCGCGCTCATCGGCGCCGACGACGACCTCCTCAAACCCCTGCGGCGCCTCGCCGAGATGGGTGTGGACATCGCCCTGGACGACTTCGGCACCGGCTACTCGAACCTCGCCAACCTCCGCCGTCTCCCGGTGAGCATCCTCAAACTGGACCGCTCCTTCACCCAGAGCATGCAGCAGTTCCCGGCGGACCCGGTCGACCTCAAGATCGTGGAGGGCATCGTGGCCCTGGCCCACGGCCTGGACCTCGCCGTCACGGTGGAGGGAGTGGAGACCGGAGCTCAGGCCGAACAACTGCGCATACTCGGCTGCGACACCGCCCAGGGCTGGTACTACGCCCGTCCGGGCCCACCCGAGCGTCTCCACGACCTGGCACTGGTGGACGCGACGGGCTGAGCGCCCGGCGCGTCGAAGCGGGCACACCGGGGCGCCCAGCCGGGACGGAGGCCGGCCGCGCCCACGCCGGGGGCCTGCCGCACCGGGCACTCCGAGGCGTCGCACGGTGCGTGGTGCCCGGCTCCGCCGGCCCCTGGTCCGCACACCGGACAAGGCCACTCCGCCGTCCTCGGCTCGGGCCGCGCCGGTTCGGGAGGCTTCGAAGCGGGCGTGTACACCCGCCGTGCCGCTTCGGGACGCAGCGCCGGTACAGGGCGGCGACCGCGGCGGTACCTCCCGCTCCGTGTCCGATCGATGGCCATCGAATCGGGAGGTGGCGATGTCGGTACCAGGACGGTTCGGGCCGGGCCGTCGGTGCGACCCGCGCAGGGGACGAGTGCGGCCGCTCAGCGCTCCAGCAGCATCCTCTGCAGCTCCCGGGCGGCCCGAGGCGGCGCCACATCACTGCGGTGCGCCAGCGCGATCGTCCGGTGCAACCCCGGCCGGGCCAGCGGAGTGACCCGCAACCCCCGCCCCGAACGGGTGGCGACCATCCGGGGAACCACCGCCACCCCGAGCCCCGCCCGTACGAACCCCAGCACCGCGTCCATCTCACCTCCCTCGACGGCGAACCCCGGCTCGAACCCCGCGGAGCGGCACGCGGCGACCGTCAGCTCCCGCAGGTCGTACCCGTGCCGGAACATGACCAGCCGCTCCCCCTCCAGATCCGCGATCCGCACCCCGCCCGGCGCCCGCCCGGGCGCCGGCGCCTCGGGGGAGGACACCACCACCAGGTCCTCCCGCAGCAGCTCCACGGCGGTCAGCGCGGGCGACGCCGGCGGCAGGGGCAGCACGATCAGCGCCAGGTCCAGCGCCCCGCGCGCCAGCTCCCGTACCAGGTCATGGGACCCGCTCTCCTCGATGAGCAGCTGGATCCCCGGATACCGGTCGTGGTACGCCCGCAGCACGTCCGGCAGCAGCCCGGTGCACAGGCTCGGCGTCGCCCCGAGCCGCACCCGCCCGCTGCGCAGCTGCACCAGCTCCTGCACCTCGTGCCGCGCGGTGTCGGCGTCCGCGAGGATCCGCCGGGCCAGCGGCAGCAGCGCCTCGCCCGCGTCGGTGAGGGTGATGTTGCCCCGGGCCCGCAGGAACAGATCCGCCCCCAGCTCCCGTTCCAGCGCCTTGATCTGCTGGGACAGCGACGGCTGGGCGACATGGACCAGCTCGGCGGCGCGCGTGAAGTGCCGGGTCTCGGCCACGGCGACGAAGTACTGAAGCTGCTGGAACTGCATGGGTACACGATAGCTTCTGGCTATCGAATCAAGCTGGACCATGTCTTGGACCGATGGGGCCGTTCGGCCCTACCGTCCTGAACATGGCTCTGGCAACGCGGACGGATCGACGGCCGTCCATGACACGCACGATGTGGGACAGCTCCGTCGGCAAGAAGACCGTGATGGCCGTCAGCGGCCTGATCATGCTGCTCTACCTGGTCGCGCACATGATCGGGAACCTGAAGATCTACTTCGGGGCGGGCGAGTTCAACCACTACGCCCACTGGCTGCGCACCGTAGGCGAACCGTTCATGCACTACGAGTGGACGCTGTGGCTCATCAGGATCGTCCTGGTCGTCGCCGTGGTCGCCCACGCCACGTCCGCCTACCAGCTCAGCCGCCGGGACATCAGGGCGCGCCCCACCAAGTACGTGCACGGCAGGCCCCGGGCCAGCTACGCGACCCGCACCATGCGCTGGGGCGGGATCATCCTCGGCCTGTTCATCGTCTGGCACATCCTCGACCTGACCACCGGCACCGTGCACTCCGGCGGCTTCCAGGAGGGCCACCCGTACCAGAACGTCGTGGACACCTTCTCCACCTGGTACGGCGACGTGATCTACATCGTCGCGATGCTCGCGCTCGGCCTGCACATCCGGCACGGCTTCTGGAGCGCCGCCCAGACCCTCGGCGCCGGCAGCCGCACCCGCGACCGCGGTCTCAAGATCGTCGCCAACGTTCTCGCGCTGCTGCTCACGGCCGGTTTCATCGCCGTACCCGTGGGCGTCATGACCGGAGTGGTGAGCTGACATGACCGACTACGTGAACTACTCGACCGGCGCGCCGGTCACCGACGTAAAGGCCCCCGACGGCCCGATCAACGAGCGCTGGGACAAGCGCCGTTTCGAGGCCAAGCTGGTCAACCCCGCCAACCGGCGCAAGCACACCGTGATCGTCGTCGGCACCGGCCTCGCCGGCGGCTCCGCCGGGGCCACCCTCGCCGAACAGGGCTACCACGTCGTCCAGTTCTGCTACCAGGACTCCCCGCGCCGCGCTCACTCGATCGCCGCGCAGGGCGGTATCAACGCGGCGAAGAACTACCGCAACGACGGCGACTCCGTCCACCGGCTCTTCTACGACACCGTCAAGGGCGGCGACTTCCGGGCCCGCGAGTCCAACGTCCACCGCCTCGCCCAGATCTCCGTGGAGATCATCGACCAGTGCGTGGCACAGGGCGTGCCGTTCGCCCGGGAATACGGCGGTCTGCTCGACACCCGGTCGTTCGGCGGCGTGCAGGTGTCCCGGACCTTCTACGCCCGCGGGCAGACGGGCCAGCAGCTGCTGCTCGGCGCGTACCAGGCACTGAGCCGGCAGATCGCCGCCGGGAACGTGGACATGCATCCGCGCACCGAGATGCTCGACCTGATCGTGATCGACGGGCGGGCGCGGGGGATCGTCGCCCGGGACCTGATCACCGGTCGCGTCGACACGTACTTCGCGGACGCCGTCGTCCTCGCGAGCGGCGGCTACGGCAACGTCTTCTACCTGTCGACGAACGCCATGAACTCCAACGCCACCGCCGTGTGGCGGGCCCACCGGCGCGGTGCCTACTTCGCCAACCCCTGCTTCACGCAGATCCACCCCACGTGCATCCCGCGCACCGGCGACCACCAGTCCAAGCTCACGCTGATGAGCGAGTCGCTGCGCAACGACGGCCGGATCTGGGTGCCCAAGGCCAAGGGCGACACCCGGCCCGCCGACCGGATCCCCGAGGACGAGCGCGACTACTACCTGGAGCGCATCTACCCGTCCTTCGGCAACCTGGTCCCGCGCGACATCGCCTCCCGCGCCGCCAAGAACGTCTGCGACGAGGGGCGGGGTGTCGGCCCCGGCGGGCAGGGCGTCTATCTGGACTTCGCCGACGCCGTCAAGCGGATGGGGCGCAAGGCCGTCGAGGCCAAGTACGGCAACCTCTTCGACATGTACCAGCGGATCACGGACGAGGACCCGTACGAGGTGCCGATGCGGATCTATCCCGCCGTGCACTACACGATGGGCGGCCTGTGGGTCGACTACGACCTCCAGACCACCGTCCCCGGCCTGTTCGCGATCGGCGAGGCCAACTTCTCCGACCACGGGGCCAACCGGCTCGGCGCCTCGGCGCTGATGCAGGGCCTGGCCGACGGGTACTTCGTCCTCCCGGCCACCATCAACGACTACCTGGCCCGCAACCCCCACCAGGAGGCGGTGACGGCCGGACACCCCGTGGTCCAGGAGGTGCTGACCGAGACGGAGGACCGGCTGAACCTGCTGCTGTCCGTCGACGGCGACCGCACCCCCGACTCCTTCCACCGGGAACTCGGCGAACTGATGTGGGAGTTCTGCGGCATGGCCCGCACGGACGCCGGGCTGCGCAAGGCACTTGAGCGCATCCCGCAGATCCGCGAGGAGTTCTGGCGGCGGATCAAGGTGCCCGGGACCGGCGAGGAGTTCAACCAGTCCCTGGAGAAGGCCAACCGCGTCGTCGACTACCTGGAGCTCGCCGAGCTGATGTGCCTCGACGCGCTGCACCGCGCCGAGTCCTGCGGCGGCCACTTCCGGGAGGAGTCCCAGACGCCGGACGGCGAGGCCGCCCGCCGGGACGACGAGTTCGCGTACGCGGCCGCCTGGGAGTTCACCGGCACCGGGGACGCCCCGGTCCTGCACAAGGAAGACCTGGTCTTCGAGTACGTCCACCCCACCCAGCGGAGCTACGCATGAAGCTCACCCTGCGCGTCTGGCGGCAGCGCAACGCCGACGCCGACGGCGCGATGTCCACGTACGAGGTGGACGGCATCTCGTCGGACATGTCGTTCCTCGAAATGCTCGACACCCTCAACGAGGAGCTCATCCTGCGCGGCGAGGACCCGGTCGCCTTCGATCACGACTGCCGCGAGGGAATCTGCGGCGCGTGTTCCCTGGTGATCAACGGGGACGCGCACGGGCCGGAGCGCACCACCACCTGCCAGCTGCACATGCGGTCCTTCAAGGACGGCGACACGATCGACATCGAGCCGTGGCGGGCGTCCGCGTTCCCGGTGATCAAGGACCTGGTGGTGGACCGGTCGGCGTTCGACCGGATCATCCAGGCCGGCGGGTACGTCACCGCGCCGACCGGGGCCGCGCCGGAGGCCCACGCCACGGCGGTGCCGAAGGCCGACGCCGACTTCGCGTTCGAGCACGCCGAGTGCATCGGGTGCGGGGCGTGTGTCGCCGCCTGCCCGAACGGCGCGGCGATGCTGTTCACGTCCGCCAAGGTGAACCACCTGAACGTGCTGCCGCAGGGGGCGCCCGAGCGGGAGACGCGGGTGCTGGACATGGTGGCGCAGATGGACGAGGAGGGCTTCGGGGGGTGCACGCTGACGGGGGAGTGCGCGACGGCCTGTCCGAAGGGGATTCCCCTGATGTCCATCACGAGCATGAACAGGGAGTGGCTGCGAGCCACGCGGAAGGCGGGCAAGCGGTAGCGCCGTCGCGAGGCCCGGCGCCGGTGACGGGGCGCCGCTGTGCGGGGCGCTGAAAAGTGAGTGACGTTCGCCGAAAGGTGCGGACGGGCGGGGCCGGGGCTGGTGCTCTCCGGCCCCGTCTCGCGTTTCCGGGTGGCCGTGGGGGCACGATAGCGTCACCCCGGCGCCTCCGTGAGTGACCGGACGGGCCCCGACCCCCGGCATTCAGCAGTCCCACATCCACGGGTCCCGCGTACGTCACGCCGAGTCCAGCCTGCCACGGAAGAAAGCAGGTGCAGTTTTCCTCAGCTTCCGCTCGGCGCAGGAGACCTCCCTATGACCGCCATGCCCGCCTCACCCCCCGCCCTCGCCGCCCCGCCCGGGGACTCCGGCTACCTGGTCCAGCTCGCCCGTGACGAGGACGACGTCCGGGCCGCGCAGCGGCTGCGCCACCAGGTGTTCGCCGGAGAGATGGGCGCCCGGCTCGACGGGCCGGAGCCGGGTCTGGACGTGGACGCCTTCGACGCGTACTGCGACCACCTCCTCATCCGCGAGGCCCTCACCGGCGAGGTCGTCGGCACCTACCGGCTGCTGCCGCCGGAGCGTGCCGCGGTCGCCGGCCGCCTGTACTCCGAGGGCGAGTTCGACCTGGGCCCGCTGGCCGGCATCCGGTCCGGCCTCGTCGAGGTCGGCCGCTCCTGTGTGCACCCCGCCCACCGCGACGGCGCCGTCATCGGTCTGATCTGGGCCGGCATAGCCCGGTACATGGTGGACCGCGGCCACGAGTGGCTGGCCGGCTGCTGCTCCGTCCCGCTCGCCGACGGCGGTGCCCTCGCCGCCGCCACCTGGGACCGGGTCCAGGCCAAGCACCTCGCACCGGAGGAGTTCCGGGTACGGCCGCTGCGGCCCTGGGTGCCCACCGGTCCGGCCCCCGAGGCGGCCCGCACCGAGCTGCCCGCCCTGCTGCGCGGCTACCTCCGCCTCGGCGCCTGGGTGTGCGGGGAGCCCGCGCACGACCCGGACTTCGGGGTCGCCGACATGTACGTGCTGCTGTCGATGAGCCGGGTCAACGCGCGCTATCTGCGGCACTTCCTCTCGCTCGTCCCGGCCTGATGAGCGTCTGGCTGCCCAGCGCGCCCTGCACTCCGGGCGCGTGTGTGGAGCGCGCGGGGTCGCTGACGGCCCTGCCCCGGGCCGTGCTGCGGTTCGCCGCGGTCGTGGCCCTGATGCTCGTCGCCGTCGCGCTGCTGCCGCTCGGCGGCAGGATCCCCGCCGCATGGGTGCGGCGGTTCTCCCGCACGCTCGTCCGGGCCGCCGGGGTCCGGATCCGGATCACCGGCAGTGCCCCGGGCAGCGGTGGGGTGCTGCTGGTCGCCAACCACATCTCCTGGCTGGACATCCCGCTGCTGGCCGCCGTACGGCCGGCGCGGATGCTCGCCAAGAAGGAGATCCGCGAGTGGCCGGTGGCCGGCGCGCTGGTGGCCGGGGCCGGGGCGCTGTTCATCGACCGGGACCGGCTGCGCGCACTGCCGGACACGGTCGGCCGGATCGCCGGAGCGCTTCGGGAGGGGGCCGCGGTGGTCGCCTTCCCGGAGGGCAGCACCTGGTGCGGCCGGGCCCAGGGGCGGTTCCGGCGGGCCGTGTTCCAGGCCGCGCTGGACGCCGGTGCGCCCGTGCAGCCGGTGCGGCTGCGCTACCGGCTGGCGGCGGGAGCGGCCAGCACCGTGCCCGCCTACGTCGGCGAGGACACGCTGCTGGCCTCCCTCTGGCGCGTGGTGACGACCCGCGGCCTGGTGGCCGAGGTGGACATACGTCCGCTGATACCGGCCGGCAGTCACCCGGACCGTCGCACCCTCGCCCGCGCCGCGCAGCCGGTGACCCATGAGCCGGCCTGGACGCACGCGGCCCTGGTGGGCCCCGGGCGGGCCGCTCAGTGGCCGGTCTCCACGTGGCGCCTGACCAAGTCCACCCCGTAGGGCGTGACAGCGGCTCGCGGGGCAGGGACACACCCCGCGAGCCCTGGGCCTGGGCGTGGGGCCCGCCGTCTGGATCACGCCGACGTCGGGTCGTCGGCCGTCGGCGTCCCCCAGGTGCCCCACCTCCGCCCCGCACCCGCACGCTCGCGCGGGGACACCCCCGGCGCCCCGCTCGGGTCGGCCGGCAAGGCGCCGGGCGTCCAGGCCGGGCCGATCCGAGGAACAGGCCCTTGCCCGGGGCGGCTCGCTACTGCGGAGGGTTGCCCTGCCTCCGCTCCCGCTCGATGTAGTCGTCGGCCTGCTTCTGGGCCATGTCGACCTGGGACCGGTACTTGTCTCCGGTCCGCTGGTCGATCATGTCGCCGCCCTTTTGGACGCCCTGTCTGGCCTGGTCCTCGTGGCCCTTGAGCATCCCCTTGAGCTTGTCCAGCATGGACATGGCAGCCCTCCTCGCCGGTTGCGGCTTCCACCTCCAGCCTCACCGGCCGCGGCGCCGTCCGCATCTCGGCGGCGTCCCCGTGCGGGCCCGGCGCGCCTGTGCGAGCTTGGAGACGCGGATTTCCGCCGTCCGCGCAGGCCGCCCGCAGCCCCCGTACCGGCTTCCGCGCAGCCGCCCCCAGCCCCCCCGCACAGCCGTCCGCAGAAAGGCCCGGCCCCATGAGCACTTCCGGTTTCGGATTCGGACGCAGTCCCTTCGAGGAGTTCGACGAGCTGATGTCCCGCTTCTTCGGCGGATCCGGACCCGGCGCACCGGCCCACCGTCCGCAGCGCGTCGACATCGGCAGTCTGCTGTCCGAGCGGGCCCGGGAGCTGGTCGCCGAGGCCCGTGAACTCGCCGCCGTCGAGGGCAGCGAGGAACTGGACGCCCGGCATCTGCTGGCCGCCGCCACCACACACGACTCCACCCGGCGGCTGCTCACCGAGGCGGGCGCCGACCCCGACCGCCTCCGCGAACGGCTCACCGCCGGGCACGGCGGCGGTCAGAAGACCGAGCCCACCATCCTCACCCCGGCCGCCAAACGCGCACTGCTGGACGCCTACCAGATCTCGCGCGCCGAGGGCGCCTCCTACATCGGCCCCCAGCACCTGGTGCGGGCACTCGCCGCGAACCCGGAGTCCATGGCCGGTCGGGCGCTCGGCGACAGCGGCTGGGAGCCGACCCGGATGCCGGCCGAGGGCTCGGCGGAGCGCAGGAAGCCCAGCACCACGCCAACCGTCGACGAGTACGGCCGTGATCTCACCGAGGACGCCCGGGCCGGGCGCCTGGACCCGGTGATCGGGCGGGACGACGAGGTCGAGCAGACCATCGAGGTGCTCTCCCGGCGCAGCAAGAACAACCCGGTGCTGATCGGTGACCCCGGTGTCGGCAAGACCGCCATCGTGGAGGGCATCGCACAGCGGATCGTCGCCGGCGACGTGCCCAAGACCCTGGAGGGCAAGCGGCTGGTCTCCCTCGACCTGGCCGGGATGGTGGCCGGCACCAAGTACCGGGGCGAGTTCGAGGAACGGCTGAAGAAGCTGCTCGACGAGGTCCGTGAGCACGGCGACGAACTCGTCCTGTTCCTGGACGAGTTGCACACCGTGGTGGGAGCCGGGGGCGGCGGCGAAGGCGCCCTCGACGCGGGCAACATCCTCAAACCCGCCCTGGCCCGCGGGGAGTTGCACCTGATCGGCGCGACCACGGTGGACGAGTACCGCAGGCACGTCGAGAAGGACGCGGCCCTGGAACGGCGGTTCGCGCCCATCCTGGTCGGCGAGCCGACCGTCGACGACACCATCGAGATCCTGCGCGGCCTGCGCGACCGCTACGAGGCCCACCACCAGGTCCGCATCACCGACGAGGCGGTGGTCGCCGCGGCCGAACTGTCCGACCGGTACATCACCTCCCGGTTCCTGCCCGACAAGGCGATCGACCTGATGGACCAGGCGGCGGCCCGGGTCCGGCTGCGTTCGAAGACCCCGCCCACCGACACCCGGGACATCGAGCACCGGATCGCCGCCCTGAACCGGGAGAAGGACCAGGCGGTCGCCGACGAGGAGTACGAGCGAGCCAGGGAACTCCGCGACCGGATCAGGGCGACCGAGGCCGAACTGGAGCAGGCCGGCACCGCGGAGGAACACGCGCCCAGGGTCACCGCCGAGGACATCGCCGAGGTCGTCTCCCGCACCACCGGCATCCCGGTCGCCCAGCTCACCGAGGAGGAACGGGAACGGCTGATGAAGCTGGAGGAGCACCTGCACGAGCGGGTCGTCGGCCAGGACGAGGCGATCACCGCCGTCGCCCGCGCGGTCCGCCGTGCCCGGGCCGGCATGAGCGACCCGAACCGCCCGGTCGGCAGCTTCCTCTTCCTCGGCCCGACGGGCGTCGGCAAGACCGAACTGGCCCGCGCCCTGGCCGCCGCCCTGTTCGGCGACGAGACCCGCATGATCCGCCTCGACATGAGCGAGTTCCAGGAACGCCACACGGTCTCCCGGCTGGTCGGCGCCCCGCCCGGATACGTCGGCCACGAGGAGGCCGGGCAGCTCACCGAGGCGGTGCGCAGGCAGCCGTACGCCGTGCTGCTCCTGGACGAGGTGGAGAAGGCGCACCCGGACGTCTTCAACACCCTGCTCCAGCTGCTGGACGACGGCCGCCTCACCGACTCCCAGGGCCGTACCGTCGACTTCAAGAACACCGTCGTCATCATGACGTCGAACATCGGCGCCGACCGCATCCTGGCCGCCGGCACCGAGGACTACGCCAAGGTCCGCGAGGCGGTCATGTCGGCCCTCCAGCAGCACTTCCGGCCCGAGTTCCTCAACCGCATCGACGAGATCATCGTCTTCCGCGGCCTGGACCGGTCCCAACTGCGTCAGATCGTCGACCTGTTGCTGGAACACACCCGGCGCCGGCTGCACGCCCAGGAGGTCACTCTCGAAGTCACCGACGCGGCCGCCGAACTGCTCGCCAACCTCGGCCACGAGCCCGACTTCGGCGCCCGCCCGCTGCGCCGCACCATCCAGCGCGAGGTCGACGACCGCCTCGCCGACCTGCTGCTGTCCGGCCAGCTCGTGGCCGGCGACCGCGCGGTGGCGGACGCCGCGGACGGCGAGATCGTGATCAGGTCCGACAAGCCGGCCGAGGTGAGCTGATCAGACGCCGTTCACGAGGGCGGCCAGCCGCCGGTACGACTCCAGCAGCGCCGTGCGGTCGTAGGTGCTCGTGGTGACCAGCACCTCGTCGGCGCCGGTCTCCTTGAGGACCGTCTCCAGTTCGTGCGCGACCTGGTCCTCGGTGCCCGCGATGTGCCCGGTGAGCCCGGACTCGTAGAAGCCGCGCTCCTTCGGGGTCATCGTCCGGCCCTCGACGGCCTCGGCCGGGGGCAGCGGCGGGAACGTGCCGCGGGTGCGGGAGCAAGCCATCGACCAGGCCTCCGGGACGAGCAGCCGGCGCGCCGCCTCGGGGGTGCCGGCGACGGCGATCGTCCCGGAGATCACGACGTAGGGCTCGGCGGCCCAGGGGGAGGGGCGGAAGCGGTCGCGGTAGCGCTCGATCCCGCGCCGCATCTTCTCGCGGCCGCGCAGATCGCCGATGACCAGGGGCAGCCCGGCCCGGGCCGCGATGTCCGCGCCCTCACCCATGGCCAGTACGAACGGCGGCACCCGCAGCCCGTCCGCGGGGCGGGCCCGCACCCCGGTCGGCGAGGTCCCCTCGAACCAGCCGAGCAGCTCGCCGAGCTGCGCCGCGAAGTCGTCGGCGTCGCCCTTGTCGCGGCCCAGCGCCCGGCGCACGCCGTCGGTGAAGCCCACCGACCGGCCGAGGCCCATGTCGATCCGCCCCGGGTACAGCGACTCCAGAACGCCGAACTGTTCGGCCACGACCAGGGGCTGGTGGTTCGGCAGCATCACGCCGCCGGTGCCCACCCGGATGGTCCTGGTCGCGCCGGCCACGGCGGCGGCCAGCACGGTCGGTGCCGAACCGGCCACCCCCGGCACCCCGTGGTGCTCCGACACCCAGAAGCGGTGGTAGCCGAGCGCCTCCACCTCCCGCGCCAGCGCCACGGTGTCCCGCAGCGCCTCAGCGGGCGCGTGCTCCTCCCGGGTGCGGGAGCGGTCGAGGACGGAGAACCGGGTCCGGGCGATCAGTGCGTTCACAGAGAGTTCAACAGCCCCGCGGCCACAGGATTCCCGCCGGGGCGGTCGCCGTACGCGTCGCGAAGGCGCCGACGTCCGCACGGCCGGCCCGGGGGCGCCGTTCTAGGGTGTCCGGGTGACAGAGCGCAGCAGACGGCCGATCGCCGTGTTCGACATCGACAACACCCTCGCCGGCACCGCGCACCGGCAGCGGTTCCTGGAGCGCGCTCCGAGGGACTGGGACGCGTTCTTCGCGGCCGCGCCGCACGATCCGCCGATCGCCGAGGGGATCGCGCTGGCCGTCGCGGCCGCCGAGGAGAGCGAGGTCGTCTACCTCACCGGGCGGCCCGAGCGCTGCCGGCGCGACACCCTGGACTGGCTCGCCGCCCATGGGCTGCCCGAGGGACGCCTGCACATGCGGCGCAACGCCGACCGCAGGCCCGCCCGGCACACCAAGCTGGAGGTCCTCGGCCGGCTCGCCGAGCGGCGCGAGGTCCGTGTCCTGGTCGATGACGACGACATGGTGTGCGACGCCGCCGAACGGGCCGGATTCACCGTCGTACGGGCCCGCTGGGCCGACCGCTCGGCGGTGCTGGAGCAGGCCCAGGAGGGGGAGGGGCGGTCCTGACGGCAGAGCCCTCAGCCCTCGTCCTCGATGCGGAATCCCACCTTCAGGCCTACTTGGTAGTGCTCGATCTGCCCGTTCTCGATCTGCCCCCTGACCTGGGTCACCTCGAACCAGTCGAGGTTGCGCAGGGTCTGGGCGGCGCGTGCGACACCGTTGCGGATGGCCTGGTCGATGCCCTCGTGCGAGGTGCCGACGATCTCGGTGACCCGGTAGGTGTGGTTCGTCATCGGGAAGCTCCTCTCGTCGTCACCCCACCGTGCCGCATCCTCAAGCGGAGCGCGAGGCGTCGGTTCCGGACGGCCCGCAGCCCTTGACCCTCGCATTGGTCCATACCAAAATCCCGTACACCCGTACGAGCCGCCGTGTTCGTTCCCCCACGCCGGGCCCCTTCGCCTGTCCGCCAGACAGAACAGGAACCGCCGTGAGACTTCGCCGACCGCTCGCTCTCGTCTGTGTGTCCGCCGCCCTGCTGAGCGCCTGTGGAGTGCTGCCGGGTCAGGGCGGCGGGCGGCACACGGTCACGGTGTGGCTGATGCGGAACAGCGCCTCGGCGGACTTCCTGCGCCGGTTCACCGCGGACTTCGAGCGCACCCACGAGGACATCCGGCTGGACATCCGCATCCAGGACTGGACCGGCATCGTGGACAAGGTGCGGGCGGCGCTGAAGAGCGACGCCGGCGACGCGCCCGACGTCATCGAGGTCGGCAACACCCAGGTACCGCAGTACGTCGAGGACGGCCGGCTCACCGATCTCACCCTGGAGTCGATGCGCGACTGGGGCAAGGAGCACTGGCTGCCCGGCCTCGCCGAGCCCGGCCGGGACGACTCCCGCCAGTACGGCATCCCCTGGTATGCCGCCAACAGGGTCGTCATCTACCGCAAGGACCTGTTCAGGAAGGCCGGGATCAGCACCCCGCCGAAGACCCGCGCCCAGTGGCTGGCCGACACCGGGAAGCTCGACTCCGGCGGCAGGCAGGGTATCTACCTCGCCGGTCAGGACTGGTACACGCTCTCCGGGTTCATCTGGGACGAGGGCGGCGACCTCGCCGAGGAGACGGACGCCGGCTGGCAGGGCACCCTCGGCAGCCCGGCCGCACTGCGCGGGATGGACTTCTACCGGCGGCTGCAGGCCCTCGGCAGGGGGCCCGTCGACGCCGACGAGGAACACCCGCCCCAGGCGCGGGTGTTCGCGGGCGGGCAGGTGGCGCAGATCGTCGCGGTGCCCGGCCTCGCCCAGTCCGTCGTGCAGGAGAACCCCCGGCTGAAGGACGAGATCGGGTACTTCCCGGTGCCGGGTCTCACCGCGGACCACCCCGGCGCCGTCTTCACCGGCGGTTCCGACCTCGTCGTACCGCAGAACACCGACCGGCCCTACGACGCGACCGCCGTCGTCGGCGCGCTGACCGGCGCCAAGTGGGACACCGAACTGGCCCGCACCATGAACTACGTGCCCAACAAGACCACGCTGGCCGGCGCGGTGGCCGGGGAGGAGGGGGTCGCCGCGATGGCGGCGGGTGCCGCGCGAGGGCGCGCGACCCCCCACACCCCGGACTGGCCGGCGGTGGAGGCCGACAACCCGGTCAAGGGCTACATGACCAAGGTGCTCGGCGGAGCGGACCCCGCGACCGAGGCCCGCCGCGCCTCCCGGCGGATCACCGAACTGCTCGCGCCGGACTTCGGGTGACCTGGCGCATGCGGTTCGGCGGCGCCCCGAAGGGGCGCGGGGCTGTAGCGAGGGTGCGGCTGCCGCCGCGTGGGCGCGACCGGCCACGACGGCGCCGCTGACGAACGACGGCGTGGCGCGGCACGTCCAGCGGGGCGCACGGCGGGTCGACTAGCGGGCGACGCTCAGGGAGAGCGCGAAGCGGCCCTGCGAGTCGGTCCACCAGTTGGTCAGCTCAAGTCGCGCGGCGGCCAGTTCGGCGGTCACGCCGTCCCGCCGGAACTTCGCCGACACCTCGGTGCGCAGTTCCTCGCCCACCGCGAAGTCCACCGCCAGATCGAGCGCGGGCACCTTCACGGTCTGCGCCACCCGGGAGCGCAGCCGCATCTCGATCCACTCGTTCTCCGCGTCCCACAGGGCGACATGGTCGAAGGCGCCCGGGTCGAAGTCGGCGCCCAGCTCCCGGTCGACGACGGCGAGGACGTTCTTGTTGAACTCGGCCGTCACCCCGGCCGCGTCGTCGTACGCCCGGACCAGGACCCCCTCGTCCTTGACCAGGTCGGTGCCGAGCAGCAGCGCGTCGCCGGGCGTCAGCAGCCCGCGCACCGACGCGAGGAACGCGGCCCGCTCGGCGGGCAGCAGGTTGCCGATCGTGCCGCCGAGGAACGCCAGCAGCCGGGGCCCCGGCGTTCCGGGCAGCTCGAGCCGGCCGGTGAAGTCGGCGATCAGGGCGTGCACGGACAGCCCCGGCCGCTCCGCGATGAGCGCCTGGCCGGCCTGTGTCAGCGCGCTCTCGCTGACGTCGACCGGGACGTACACCTCAAGTGCGGTGAGCGCGTCGATGAGCAGCCGGGTCTTCTCCGAGGAGCCCGAGCCCAGCTCCACCAGGGTGCGGGCGCCGCTCGCGGCCGCGATCTCGCCGGACCGGGCGCGCAGGATCTCCCGCTCGGCCCGGGTCGGGTAGTACTCCGGCAGCTCGGTGATCTGCTCGAACAGCTCGCTGCCCCGGGCGTCGTAGAACCACTTCGGCGGCAGCGTCTTGGGGGTGGCGGTGAGGCCGGTCAGGACATCGGCGCGCAGCGCGGCGTCCGTGGCGTCCTCGGGAAGGGTGCGGGTGACACGGAAGGGACTCACGTACAGGGCTCCTTCGGGAATGTGGGCGCCCCCGCCCGGACACAGCCGGGGACGGGGGACCGTGCCGGGTCCTCGACCGGGTTCGCGACGGGCTTGTCGACCGGGTTCTCCACCGGCGCGAGTGCGACGCCCGCGCGGCTCGCGGTGAGCAGCGTGCGGTCGGGGACCTCCCGCCAGCGCGGGTCGTCGTCGTACGGCTCGGAGGCGACGACGACGCGCCGGCCGGGTTCCGAGAGGTAGAAGAGGCTGTCGCCCCAGACGGTGGCGGCGATGGTCTCGCCGTCGGTGAGAAGCAGATTCAGCCGGGCTGAGGGCGCCGCCCCGGCCACCTGCTGAACCGTTTCGGCGAGGGCTGGGCCCGGTGCCGTGCCGGACCGCAGCCGGTCAAGGGCCAGCGCCCAGACGAACGCCGAGTCGGTGCGTGCCTCCATCGCGAGCAGGTCGGCCGGGGGCAGCAGCGGGACCAGCGGAGCCAGGCTCCGCGGCCAGCCGGGGACGGCCCCGTTGTGGCTGAACAGCCAGCGGCCCGCCGCGAACGGCGCCGCCGCGGCCTCCGCGTCCGCGCCCGCCAGGGTCGCGTCCCGTACGGCGGCCAGCAGCGCCCCGGTGCGCACCACCCGGGCCAGGTCGGCGAAGGACTGGTCGGCCCAGATCGGCCCCGCCCGCCGGTACCGGGCCGGCTGCGGATCCGCCGGGGCGTACCAGCCCACCCCGAAACCGTCCGCGTTGACCGTCCCGTACCGCTGCCGCCGGGGTGCCCACGACTGCCGGTAGAGGGAGTACTCGGGCTCCATGAGGAGCCGGCCGAGCGGCTCCTCGGGTCCCAGGCAGGCCAGATGACGGCACATCAGGCGGCCTCCGCCGAGCGGGCGGTGCGGAAGCCGGAGAAGATCTGCCGCCGGATCGGGTAGTCCCAGTTGCGGAACGTCCCCCGGCAGGCCACCTGGTCCACGGCGAACGAACCGCCGCGCAGCACCTTGTACTCGGAGCCGAAGAACACCTCCGAGTACTCCTTGTAAGGGAAGGCGGTGAAGCCGGGGTAGGGCAGGAAGTCGCTGGACGTCCACTCCCACACGTCGCCGATCAACTGCCGTACGCCCAGCGGGGACTCGCCCTGCGGATAGCTGCCCGCCGGGGCCGGGCGCAGATGCCGCTGGCCCAGGTTGGCGTGGTGGGGCGCCGGGTCGGCGTCGCCCCACGGGTAGCGCCGGGACCGGTTCTCGCCGGGGTGGTGCCGGGCGGCCTTCTCCCACTCGGCCTCGGTGGGCAGCCGGCGCCCGGCCCAGCGGGCGTAGGCGTCCGCTTCGTACCAGCACACGTGCAGGACGGGCTCATCGGGCGGCACGACCTCGGTGACCCCGAACCGGCGGCGCAGCCACTGGCCGCCCTCCCGGTGCCAGAACTGCGGCGCGCGGACGGCGTGCCGCCGGATGTGCGCCCAGCCCTCCGGCGTCCACCAGCGCTCGGTCTCGTAGCCGCCGTCCGCCATGAACTCCAGGTACCGGCCGTTCGTCACCGGGGTGGTGTCGATCCAGTAGGACGCCACCTCCCGCCGGTGCGCGGGGCGTTCGTTGTCCAGCGCCCAGGGCTCGGTGGAGGTGCCCATGGTGAACGGGCCGCCGGGAACGAGGACTTCGGCGGGGCCGGTGAACGGTGGCGCCGGGGCCGGGTCCGGGGCGGTCAGGGCCTGGGGGCCCTTGCGGAGCTGATGGGTGATCAGCATCGTCTCGTCGTGCTGCTGTTCGTGCTGCGCGATCATCCCGAAGGCGAAGCCCGCCTCGGTCAGCCGGCTGCCGCTGAACGCCGTGCTCTCCAGCAGGTCGAACGCCCGGCCGCGCACCTCGGCCGCGTACTGCCGGGCCTCGGCGGGCGGCAGCAGCGGCAGCGAGGGCCGCTCGGAGCGCGGATGCTCGAAGGCGTCGTAGAGGCTGTCGATCTCGGGGCGCATCGCCTCCCGGCCGCCGACGTTGCGCAGCAGCCAGAGCTCCTCCTGGTTGCCGATGTGCGCGAGGTCCCAGACCAGCGGGGACATCAGCGGGGAGTGCTGGGCGGTGAGGTCGGGCTCCGCCACGCAACTGGTCAGCAGCGTGGTGCGGTCGCGGGCGGTGGTCAGGGACTTCAGTGCCCGGTCCCGCAGGGTCTCGATATCGATGTCGACGTCGGTCTCGGTCATGCGCTGATGTCCTTCCCATGGTCGCGAGGGGCCGTGCCGCGCAGTCGGTCCAGCAGGTCGTCGGCCGGGCAGCGGCCCCGCAGCACGTACCGCTCCCGGTACGTCGCCACGGCGTCCATGACCTCGGGGGTCGCGCCGAGCCTCGGCAGGGCCTCCAGCGCCGCCGTGAAACAGACGACGGCGGCCTCGTGCAGCTCCGGGTCGCCGAGCCCGGAGCGGGCCGCGTCGAGCCACAGCGGGTTGTTCGGGGCGGGCCGCGGGCCCGCCCGCTCGGCCAGCGGTTTCACCGTCCGGTACGCGGTCTCGGCGGCCTCCGGGTCGTCGAACAGCGCCGCTGTCACCGCCAGCGGCACGATCCAGCCGTCGTCGCCGGGCTGTGCGTCGATCATCCGCAGCTCCAGATGACCGCGCGGCCGGACCGGCGGGAACAGCGTGGTCAGGTGGTACGCCAGGTCCGCGTGGGTGGGCGGCGCCGCCGACCGGGTCCAGGCCCGGAAGGTCAGGCCCTCGGGAACCTCCCAGGGGCCGCCGTCCCGCCGTATGCACATCACCGGTGCGTCCAGGACGTGCCGGGCCCAGGCGGTGCGCGGGTCGCCGTCCAGCGGGGGCGCGCCCGCCCGGCCGGCGCCGATCTCCGTCCACACCAGCTGCCGCGTGGAGACCCAGCCGGTGGGCCGGTGCCCGACCAGCGGGGAGTTGGCGAACGCCGCCACCAGCACCGGGCCCAGCTGGTGGGCCAGCCACCAGCGCCGGGTGTACCCGAGCGGGCCGGGCTCCTCGTGGCCGGCGTCCAGGCAGACCTGGACGGACGCCGAGGCGCACATCATGTGGCGCCCGGCCGGGCCGGTGCGGTCCAGGCACGTCTCCATCGCGTCATAGCGCGGCTCGCGCAGGAAGCGGCGGGGTGCGTGCCAGGGATCGTGACCGGCGCCCACGAGCTGGAGGTCCTGATCGGCGAGGACCTTGCGGACGGCGTCCAGGTCGGCGGAGACGGTGCCGGCGCACTCCGTCAGGGAGGCGGCGGGCGGCGAGCTGAGCTCCAGCTGGCCGCCGGGTTCGACGGTGAGCGTCGACCCCAGGGGCACCGTGCGCAGTGCGGCGTAGGCCGCTTCGAGTCGTTCGGATGTCACCGGGAGCTGCGGCTCGCGCAGCTCGTGGACCAGCCATTCCACTTCGACCCCGAGGGTGCGGGGCGGGCCGGTCTTGAAGCAGATGCCCTTGACCAGGGCCTCCACCTCCGCCTCGGTGACAGCGGTGCGGTCGTCCGAGAAATCGGTCTGCACCGAGCCGTCGGTACAGTGGCCGCCGCCGGATATCGAGTCGGACATGCAGGGATCCTCCTGAGATTCCACCATGCCGCCGCCCCGGCCGTGAACGCGTCGGGGACGGCAACGTCCGTTCCACCCAAGACCGTCGCGTCCGTTCGCACAAGGGCACCTCTACGGACGTCCTGGATCGGTAACCCCTCCTTCCTTGTGCGTTTCCGACCGTTTCAGGCCAAGGAAACTCCGTTGCGCGGCACCACCAGCATCGCCCAGGATGCGTGCATGAGCACGACGGGGGAGGCCGCGCGGGCCGCGGTCATGGCGTCCACGGGGGTGGCGCCATGAGCGCGCGCCTGCGCGGTATCGCCCGGCAGACCGAAGAGATCGTGGCGTCCGGGCGCTACCGCGCGCCCGACGGCCGCGAGGTCCTGTTGGCGGCCGGCATCGCGGCCGCGCGGGCGGGAACGCGGCTGCACGGCCCGGACCCGGTTCCGGTCCCGTCCGTCCCGGACCTGGACACCGTCTTCGAGGTCACCGCCGAGAGCAGCCTGGAGGCGGCCCGCCGCCTCGCCGCCGCCCCGGTGGCCGTCCTGAACTTCGCCTCGGCCCGCAATCCGGGCGGCGGCTATCTGAACGGCGCCCAGGCGCAGGAGGAGGCCCTGTGCCGCGCCTCCGCCCTGTACACGTGCCTGCGCGAGGCGCCCGGGTACTACGACCACCACCGAGCCCACCGCGACCCCTTCTACACGGACCGCGTGATCCACTCACCGGCCGTCCCGGTCTTCCGCGACGACCGCGGCGCGCTGCTCGCCGAGCCCTGGCGGGCGGGGTTCCTGACCGCCGCCGCGCCCAACGCGGGCGTGATCCGCCGTACGGCCCCGGAGCGGGCCGGTGAACTGCCGGACGCCCTCGCCGTACGCGCCGAACGGGTCCTGGAGGTGGCCGCCGCGCACGGCTACCGGCGGCTGGTTCTCGGCGCCTGGGGCTGCGGGGTGTTCCAGAACGACCCCGCGCAGGTGGCGGGCGCCTTCCGGGAACTCCTGGGCCCCGGCGGACGGTTCGCACGAACCTTCGAACACGTGGTGTTCGGCGTCCTCGACCGCACGCCGGGTTCCGTGGTCCGGGCCGCCTTCGGCGAGACGTTCCGGACCGTGGGCGTCCAGGGAGTCAGTTCCAGCCGTAACGCTCCTGCAGCCGGTGGCGTACGAGGTTGAAGCGGCCCCGGTCGAGGGCGCAGGCCTCGCGGCGCATGCCGTCCTCGTGCAGGCGCAGGACGCGGTCCACGTTCACCCAGGAGTCGCGGCCGGTGCGGTCCCAGGGGCCGCCGCCTATCGCCACCCACTCACGGTCGTTGTCGTGCCGCTTGCTGGACAACTGGACGGCGAGCAGGGTGCCGGCCGGCTCCCTGGCGACGACCAGTACCGGCCGGTCCTTGCCCCGCCCGTCGTTCTCCTCGAAGGGCACCCAGGTCCAGACGATCTCACCGGGGTCGGGGTCGCCGTCGTGGGCGGGGGAGTACTCGGTTCGCACCTTGCCGACCTCGTGCGGGTCGGCCTCGGCGGTCGCGGTGGGGCCGTACCGGCCGGGGATGCTCTCGTCGTCGATAAACGCAGTCACGAGGGCACCCTAAGGGGCCTCAGCCTGCGACGTCAGGCCGGGTGCCGGTGCGGTGCAGCTCCGCCTCGATCAACTCGGCGGTGACGTCGGGGCGTTCGATGTGCGGAAGGTGACCGGCCCCGGGGATCGGCTCGAACCGGCCCTGCGGGAAGGCCTTCGCGTAGGCCGCGCCGTACGCGGGCGTGACGATCCGGTCGCTCTCGCCCCAGATCACCAGCGCGGGCTGCCGCACCCGCCCGAGCCGGGGCAACAGCTTCGGGTCGGTCATCCGGCCGCCGTCGGTGAGCAGCCGCATGGTCGCCATGTTGGCCTGGCGGCGGGCGAGTTCGGCGGCGGTCAGGGTGGCCGGGTCGACGTAGAAGCGGTCCGGGTCGTGCCAGGAGTGCTCGGCCGCGGCGCGCGGGTCCAGCGCGAAGAAGTCGGTGACCGGTTCGCCCTCGATGTCCGCGCCGACCGCGTTGACCAGGACCAGGCCGGTGATCAGCCCCGCCGTGTCGCGTACGGCCATCTCGGCGGCGAGCTGGCCGCCGAGCGAGGAGCCGATGACCAGGACGTCGCTCCACTCACTGTCCTGGAGCAGGTGGAGGTACGCGACGGCGAGATCGTCGACGCTCGTCAGCCACTCGGGGCGGGGCGTGCCGTCCCAGCCGGGGTGGACCGGGGCGATGGTGTGGGCCGACTCGGCCAGGCGGGCGGCGAGTCCGGCGACCGTCGCGGGCCCGCCGCCGCCGTGCAGGATGAGCACCGGGCGGCCGGAACCGGCCTCGGTCAGTGAGAGGGGAAGGTCGGGATACACGTGGGCGATGCGGTTCGTCGTCATGCCGCCCAACCTAACTAAGGATGTTTATTTAAACAAGCTTAGTCATCGGTTACAGTGGAGCCATGCACGATGACCTGCAAGTTCTCGGAAGAGCGGTGAAACAGGCCCAGTACCGGCAGCACCGGGCGATGGACAGCGCGCTCGCGGCCGTCGGCACCACCCTCGCGCAGTGGGACGCGCTGCGCGCCATCGACCGGTCGCCGGGCGCCTCGGCGCGCGAGCTGGCCGCGGCCACCTTCCAGAGCGAGCAGGCCTTCGGCACGCTGGTGGGCCGGCTGGTCGCGCAGGGCCTGGTGGAACGGCAGCCGGGCCATGGGCGACGGATCCGGCACCACCTCACCCCCGACGGCAAGCGGACGCTGGCGGCCGGGCACGGTGTGGCCGGCGAGGTGCTGGCCGACTGCTTCGCCGGCCTGTCGGCGGCGGAACGGGCGACGCTGCTGGAGCTGCTGCAGCGGCTCAACGCGCAGGGGTGACCAGGGGAATGCCCCCGGCACGGCCGGGGGCACCCCTGTCCCTCGCTCGTTCTTCGCTCGTCTCCTCGGTCGTTCCCTCCCCGGCGGCTCTCGGCTGCTACTCGGCGTCCTGCTCCACCGGCACCTTCTGCGACTTCGCGCCCGCCGTGCCCCCGTGGAGGACCGGCGAAGTCGCGGCCGGGGGCTGCCCGTTCTGGTTCATCGACGCGAGGAGCTGGCGGGCGAGACCGAGCCCCGTGCCGCCCATCGTCAGCGCCTTGGCGAACAACTCGGCCATGCCGTCGGCGCCGTTGAGCAGCACCATGTTGTCGACGTTGCCGAAGGCGGAGGCGCCGGCCTTGACGATCTCCGGCCAGTTCTCGGCGAGTTGCTGGGCGACCACCGCCTCCTGGTTCTCCGCGAGGGCCGCGGCGCGCGCCTTGATCGCCTCCGCCTCCGCGAGACCCTTGGCCCGGACCGCCTCGGCGTCCGCCAGCCCCCTGGCCTGCGCGGCGGCCGCCTCGGCCTCACCGGTGGCCCGGGTCGCCGCCGCGCCGGCCGCGCCCCGGGACTTGGTCGCCTCGGCGTCGGCACCCGCGGCCGCCTTGACCCGGGTCGCCTCGGCCGCGGCCGCCAGCTCCGTCTCCTTCGCCTTGGCCTGGGCCGCCGAGATACGCGCGTCACGCTCGGCCTCGGCCAGCGTCCGCTTCTCGTAGGCCTTGGCGTCGGCCGGCTTGCGGACGTCCGCCTGGAGTTGCTGCTCGCGCCGGTGCGCCTCCAACTCGGCGACCCGCGTCTCCTGGA
Source organism: Streptomyces shenzhenensis (assembly GCF_021462265.1). Lineage (GTDB taxonomy): Bacteria > Actinomycetota > Actinomycetes > Streptomycetales > Streptomycetaceae > Streptomyces > Streptomyces shenzhenensis. The sequence continues at coordinate 236,388 of NZ_JAJONF010000002.1, forward strand.
CCACGACCTCCTGCCGGGCGGCCGCGTCGGCGAGCGGACCGGCCTGACGGGCCTGGGCCGCCGCCTTGTCCCGCTCGGCCTGGTAGCCGGCCTGGAGGATCTCGCTGTCCCGGGTGGCCTCCGCCATCCGGGCGAACGACTGCTGCTCCGCCTCGGTGGCGAGACGGTTCGCCTCCGCCTGCGCGATCCGCGCGTCGCGCTGGACGGCGGCCGCGTGCGGCATCGCCAGGTTCTGGATGTACCCGGTCGGGTCCTCGATCTCATGGATCTGCAGGGAGTCCACGATGAGCCCCAGCTTCTCCATCTCCGTGCCGCAGGCGGCCCGGGTCTGCCCGGTGAGTTTGTCCCGGTCGCGGATCATGTCCTCGACCGTCAACCCGCCCACGATGGACCGCAGATGACCCGCGAACACGTTGTGCACCCGCTCGGACATCATCTTCTGCTGGTCCAGGAAGCGGCGGGCCGCGTTGGCGATCGACACGAAGTCGTCGCCCACCTTGAAGATGACCACCCCCCGCACCTTCAGCGGAATGCCCTGCTGGGTCACGCAGTCCACCGACAACTCGGTCTCGTTCAGGTCGAGGGAGAGCTTGCGCACCGCCTGCACGCCCGGCAGCACCAGCGTGCCGCGCCCCGTGACGATGCGGAACCCCATGCCTTCCTCAAGACCCTCGGTCCGATGATTCGAACCGGAGATGACGAGCGCCTCGTTCGGCTCGGCGACCCGCCACATCATCTTGAACACACCGATCAACACGAGAACGGCGAGAACCGCCGCCCCCGCGACGACGCCGACGACCATCGGCATACGCCCCCCTTTGCATGGTGCCCTTTCGGCACCGAACGAAGGGAGTGTGCGCCCGCGTGAGCGCCGGGTGAAGACGCCTGCGATTCCTTGTTGCAATCTTGACGCATACCCCCCTCACCTGGGGGTTCGCCCGCTCAACTGTCGTAGGCGGGAGTGACGTAGACGGTCCGCGGCGGCAGGTACTCGACCACCATCACGACCGTGCCCCGCTCGAACCGCCCGGTGCCGTCGGCGGCGTACGCGAGGAAGTGCTCGGCACCGCCGCGGACCCGGACGATGACCTCGCCGACGAGCCCGGGCCCGACCGTTCCGGTGACCCGTCCCATGAGCCCGACCATCGACGCATCGTCCATGGTCAGAGGGTACGGTCAGGTCAAGCGAGAGGAAAGCCGCCTGCGCCCCGGCGGCCGACTCGCGGCCCAAGGCGTCCGCTTCGGTGAGGGCTGCAGTGGCGCGCGATCCGGGAGGCGTTGGGGGAGCCCTGGGCGGCCTCGACCCGCGCGAGACATGCCTCGACCAGTGACGGGATGTCATGTCGCCTTCGGCCAGGGCCCGTACGGACTCGGCAGGGCTCGCGGGAACGGTCGTACGGCGTGCGGGGACCCACTTCGGGGCACGGCGTTCACCGGAGCGTGCCGTCCGCCGGGCACGGCACCGGACAGGTTTCGCACAGCCGGCGTCCAGCCGGGCCCCAGTCCCGCTCAAACCATTGACGTGAACCTGCCGCGACTTCTACTTTCTGCACGACTTCTCGAACTCAGTTCGAAATACCGGACGCACCGTCATGTCCGCGTCTGCACGAGCCCCGGAGAGCCGCCGTGACCACACATCCCCCCGCCCCGTCCCGTCGCACCCTGCTGCGCGCACTGGCAGCCCTGCCCGTGACGGCCCTGGCCCTGGGCGAACTGCCCGGCCTGCTCGGCGCGGCCGAGGCCGCCGCCCCCGCCGGCGGCTACGCCACCCGCTACACCATCGTGCCGTTCCTCAACAGCGACGACGGCACGGTGAACGTCTACCAGTCCGACGACGCCACGGACTTCCGGCTCCTGCAGTCCTCGGCCTACACCCCGCCCGCCAACCGCATCCGCGACGCGAGCGTCTTCAAGCACACGGACGGCTACTACTACATCACCTACACCACCCACACCTGGCAGGACCCGAGCCCCACCATCGGCTTCGCCCGCAGCGCCGACCGGGTCAACTGGACCTTCCTGTACGACTACCCGGTCCCGATCGCGAACCTCTCCCGCGCCTGGGCGCCGGAGTGGTTCGTGGACAGCGACGCCGGCGTCAACGTGATCGTGTCCTGCTCGACGACGGACGACGAGTGGATCTTCACCCCGTACGTCCTGACCGCGACCGACTCGGCCCTCACGGCGTGGACAGCGCCGGCCGCCCTGTCCGGCATCGGCTCGAACCACATCGACACGTACATCGTGAAGGCCGGCTCGACTTACCACGCGTTCACGAAGAACGAGACGGCGAAGTACATCGAGTACGCCACGGCCACCAGCCTCAAGGGCCCCTACACGATCTCCAGGACCGGCGACTGGGCGGGCTGGGGCAGCTACCGCGAGGGCCCCTGCGTGATCCAGCTCGACAACGGCGGCTGGCGGATCTTCTTCGACGGCTACGGCGACGGCAACTACTACTACAGCGACAGCTACGACACGTTCGCCACCTGGACCGCCCCCACGGCCCTGCCCACCCTCTCCGGCACGGCCCGCCACTTCACGGTCATCAAGGAGACGGTGACCGGCGGCGCGTCCCTGACCAAGAACGCGACCCGCTCCTTCCGGTCGGTCAACTACCCGACGAGGTACTGGCAGGAGGTGTCCTCTCTCCTTGACCTCCCCGTGGTGACCGGCTCCAGCGCCACCGCCGACAAGCAGGCGGCCACCTTCACGGTGGTCGCGGGCCTGGCCGACGCGGGCGGCTGCTCCTTCCGCGACGCCGACGGCAACTACCTGCGCCACTACGACTTCCGGGGGCGCTTCGACGCGAACGACGGCACGACGGCCTTCGCCGAGGACGCCACCTTCATCGCCCGCACAGGCACGGCCACCGGCTCGGTCCGCTTCGAGTCGTACAACTACCCCGGTCACTACCTGCGCCACTACAACTACCAACTCCGCGTGGACATCTCGGACGGCACCGACCTGTTCCGGCAGGACAGCTCGTTCCTTCCGGTGACGTCCTGGGCCTGACCTGCACCGCTGCTGACCTGCGCGGATGGTCCGGAGCGGGGCCCGGCGAGGACCAGAGCACTCGCCGGGTCTCGGCGCCGAGGCGTGGTGCGGTCACTGTGGGTGCGGACCGCTCACCGGCGGACGGCGCAGGGCCCGGCGGTGCGGCAGGCGGGTGATGGTGCTGAACCGTGCCGCGCGGCGGCGCAGATGCCGGTGGCCGAGAGCGGGTTCGGGGCGCGTGGGCGGCCGTGCGGTCCGGTAGAAGATCCGTTTGCCGATCTCGACGAGGAGGAGGTAGACGACGACCATGGCGGCCACCGCGGCGAAGAAGGCGGTCGGCAGGGGCTGGAAGCCGAGGACATGCGCCAGGGGAGTGGCCGGCAGGGCGGCGCCGACGGCGACGACTCCCAGCGCGGTCAGTGTCAGAGGCAAGCTGGAGCGGCTGCGCCAGAACGGTGAGCGGCGGGTGCGGATGGCGAAGATCACCAGGGTCTGGGTGGCGAGGGACTCCACGAACCAGCCGGTGTGGAACTGGGCGGCGTCGGCGTGGAAGACGCCCAGCATCACGGCGAAGGTGACGAAGTCGAACAGGGAGCTGATCGGCCCGAAGCAGATCATGAAGCGCCGGATGAAGGCGATGTCCCAGTGCGCGGGGCGGCGTACCTGCTCCTCGTCGACGTCGTCGGTGGGGATGGCGAGCTGGCTGGAGTCGTAGAGAAGGTTGTTGAGCAGGATCTGGGAGGGCAGCATCGGCAGGAAGGGCAGGAACAGTGAGGCTCCGGCCGCACTGAACATGTTGCCGAAATTGCTGGACGTGCCCATCAGGACGTACTTGATGGTGTTGGCGAAGATCCGCCGTCCCTCGGCGACCCCGTCCGCCAGGACGTCGAGGTCCTTTTCCAGCAGGATGACATCGGCGGCGTCCTTGGCCACGTCGGTGGCCGAGTCCACGGAGATGCCCACGTCGGCGGCGTGCAGCGCGAGCGCGTCGTTGACGCCGTCGCCGAGGAAGGCGACATCGCCGCCGGTCCTGCGCTGGATCCGCACGATGCGGGCCTTGTGCTCGGGGCTGACCCGGGCGAAGACGGTGGTGTCGCGGATCGCGCGGGTGAGCCGTTCGTCGTCCATGGCGTCGAGGTCGGTCCCGGTGAGCACGGCGGCGTCGGTCAGCCCCAGGTCGTGGCAGACCTTGGCGGCGACCGTGGGGTTGTCCCCGGTCACGATCTTCGTCGTGATGCCGAGTGCGTCCAGGCGCTTCAGTGCCTCGGCCGCGTCGGGCTTGGGCGGGTCGAGGAAGACCAGCAGACCGGTCAGGCGCAGGCCGCGCTCGTCGGAGGCACTGGGTGCGGTGGCCGGGTGGGCGGGCCGGGTCGCCACCGCGACGACTCGGTTCCCGGCGGCGAACTCCGCGTCCAGCGCCTCGCGCATCGGCTCGGGCACCTCCGTGCAGCGTTCCAGCACCGCCTCCGGAGCGCCCTTCGTGATGAGCAGGGTGTCACCGGCGAGATCGGTGACGGTGACGGAGACCATCCGCCGCTCATGGTCGAAGGGCAGGACGCCGGTCCGCTTCCAGCCGCTGAGCAGCGGGTGCTGGGCGGCGGCGGCCGGTGAGTCCCACAGGGCGTCGTCGAGCGGGTTTCCGCCCACCGGGCGGCCTTGGCCGTCCACGTTCGCCTCGGTGCACAGCAACCCCCGGAGCAGCACTTCCTCCGCCGAGGTGCCGGTGACGGGCAGGGCCCGCATGAAGTCGATGCGGCCCTGGGTGAGGGTCCCGGTCTTGTCGGTGAACAGCACGTCGACATCGCCGAGGTCCTCGATGCACACCAGCCGCTTGACCAGCACCTTGCGCCGGCTCATCCGCCGGGCGCCGGCGGCGAGGCTGGTGGAGACGACCGCGGGCAGCAGTTGCGGGGTGATGCCGACCGCGATGGCGAGGGAGAACAGCAGGGCGTCGATCAGCGGCTTGTGCAGTGCGACGTTGATGATGAAGATCGACGTGGTCAGTGCCCCGGCGACGTAGACCAGGAGCATGGAGAAGCGGCGCAGTCCCACCTGGAACTCGGTCTCCAGCTGGTGTCCGCTCAGGCCGGCGGCGATCTTCCCGAACTCGGCTTCGGCGCCGGTGGCGATCACCACACCGCGGCCGCTTCCGGAATGCACCACGGTGCCCATCAGCGCGCAGCCGGACAGGTCCGCCAGAGCCGTGCCGGCCGGCACGACAGCGGTGTCCTTCGCGACCGGCAACGACTCACCGGTCAGCACCGATTCGCCGCACTCCAGTCCCGAGGTCGCGAGCAGCCGCACATCCGCGGGCACGATGTCGCCGAGCCGCAGTTCGACCACATCACCGGGGACCAGTGCGGTGACCTCCACCTCCTGGGGTTGCCCGTCGCGCAGTACGACCGCCTGGTGCCGGATCTTCGCGTGCAGCGACTGGGCGGTCTTCTCCGCCCGGAACTCGTTGACGAAACCAAGGCCGACCGAGAGCGTCACGATCACCGCGATGATCACGGCGTCGCCGCGCTCCCCGACGAAGTACGACACGACGGCCGCGGCAAGCAGCAGGCCGAGGAGCGGCGACCGCAGCTGATGCCACAGCACCAGCCACGCCCGGGCCCGGTGCGAGTGGACGGCGTTCGGGCCCCAGCGCTTCAGCCGTTCCGCCGCCTCCTGCGACGACAGGCCGCCTTCCGACGCCTGGAGATCACGGAGCACCTGCGCGGTGGGCAGGGCGGCCGCAGCGACGGCACGCCCCCCGGTCACCGGCCTCTCCCCGACAGCGGTCACCATCAGCGACCACCGCCCGGGCGTCTGCTCTCCCACACAGGCGAACACGCGGGCACCGGGGCAGGCGGACGTCCGGCAGTGCTGAGCGGACGGGGGGACGGTTCCGTACACGGATTACTCGGCAGCGATCTCACCGTCCCACCTTCACCCTTCGCCGCTCAGCTCCCCATGGGCCTTCCGGCCCTGTCTTCGGGACCTGCTGCCCACCGTGCGGCGCGCGTCCCCGCGTGCGGCGCCGGGCCGGCCCGAGGACGTCATGCTCCCCTTCGGGCGACCTGGTACTCGACTCCGTGCGCTGCGGGGACCGGAGTCCCACACCCCTTCTCGCCTTTCCGGTCCGGGAGACCCGGTGCACCGCTGCACCCTGCAGACCGCGGTGATCGGAGCCCGCCATCCCGGTGGCCCGACGGCGAGGCGGGACGCCGGGATCCCACCCTGGCCGTGGCGCCGGCGGCTCCGGATGTGAGGCTGGGGGAAGCGGAGGGGAGGCGCGGGGCATCGACACCGTGAGTGCCGCAGCAGAGCTGTCCGTGATGCGCGTGCTGCTCCGCCGGGCGCGGGATCTCCTGCCGGACGCGGGTGCCGTCGACGGGGCCGGACGCCCCTCGCCGGCGCACCGGCTCCAGGCGCGGTCACTGCTCACCGAGTCCTGTGCCGGGCAGCGCCGCGGGGCCGAGGAAGTGGCAGATCTGCAGGGCGAGGGCGATGTCCATGCGGTCGTGCGCCGCGGTGAGTCCGGGGGAGTCGAGCACCTTGCTCACGCGGTACTTGACGGTGTTGCGGTGCACGTTGAGCAGTTCGGCGGCCTTGCCGTAGTTCTCGCCGGTACTGAAGAAGGCGTGGAGAGTGCGCCTGAGCTCGGCGGCGTGGTCGTCGTCGCCGGCCAGCGGGCCCAGCACCTCGCGCACCCATCGCCGGGTCGAGTCCATGTCCTTGGCCAGGAGGGAGACGACGGCCACGCCCTGGTCTCCGAAGCTCACCACGGGGTGGGCGGGGCCGACGGAGGCGAGGGCCACGTCCCTGGCCGACTGGGCCTGTTCGCGTGAGCGCCGGAAGCCCGCGAGACCGTGGGCGGGCAGGCCGAGGGCGAGCCGGCAGTCCTTGGCGAGGCCGGCGGTGAGTTCGCGGATCTCCTCGACGTCGAGAGCGGGCTGTCTGGACCCGAACGGCAGCCAGGCCCAGGCCATGCTGCGGTCGATGGCGGTGACGAGCGGCTGGCCGGTGCCGCGGCAGCGGGCGGCGAGGCCGAGGACGAAGCGCTCGAGCCTGCGCGGCTCCTCCGGCTCGGGCGCCTCGGAGGTGCTCCAGACCACCATCCCCACATGGAACTGGTCGAGGCGGTAGCCCGTCTCCTGCTCGAACACGGAGATGTTGACGGGCTGCCCGGCGACGATCTTGTGGATCAGGGAGGAGCGCAGGTTCCCGCGGGAGCTGATCCAGCGCCTCTTCTCCTTCTCGTACGTGTCGAGGACGTAGAGGGAGATCCAGTCGATGTAGCGGTAGAGCACGTTCGAGATGTGATGCAGGACGTCCAGCCGCAGCTCCGCGGAGCACTCCAGGCGCCGGACCTCGGTGAAGCACGCCTCGATGAATTCGTTCTGGCCCATGTGGTAGGCGCGGACGAGCGAGTGCGCGGGGATGTCGCGCTGAGCGAGGCGCAGGGCGTACTCGGTGGCGGCGGTGGTCGGCTGCAGATGTTCTATCGGGATGCGGTTGGCGAGGACGTGGATGATCGTCTTCACGTTCGCGTCGACGCTGGCCTGGAGCATCTCGACGAGGTGCCGGTCCTCGTCGAGATGACTGATCTCGCGGGCCATCAGCCGGCTCATGGCGCGGGCGATCTCCGGCTCGCGGTCGTTGAGCCGCCGGGCCGTCTCGGCCACCAGGCGCAGGATGCCGTCGTCCGTGGTGGGTGTCATCAGCCGAGTCCTTCCCGTGCGCCCGCCGATCGTATCTCCGCAGGTCCGGCGGGGGAGGTCCGCCGGCCGGGGCGTCCGGCCGGCGTGGTCACCGCGCCATGTGGCGCAGCGCGGCCCGGGCCGCGTGCACGCCGCACATGCCGTGCGCGCCCGGCCCCGGCGGGGTGGCCGCCGAGCAGAGATAGTGGCCGGGCAGCCCCGTGTAGTACGGATCGAGGGTGGGGCGGGGGCCGAACACCAGCTGGGGGACGGTCTTGGCGCCGGTCATGATGTCCCCGCCGACATAGTTGGGGTTGTACGCGGCGAAGGCGGACGTGGTGCGTACCGCGCGACCCACGATGCGGTCCCGGAAGCCGGGGGCGAACCCCTCGATCCGGTCGGTGATCGCCTCGGTGGCGTCGCCGGTGTAGCCGTGCGGAACGTGCGCGTACGTCCACACGGGGTGGATGTCGCCGACGGAGCGCTGTGGGTCGGCCAGGTACTGCTGTCCCACCAGGACGAACGGCCGCTCGGGCAGCCGCCCCGCGTTGATCTCCCGCTCTCCCGCGGCCACCTCGGCGAAGGTGCCGCCGAGGTGCACGGTCCCCGCTCGCCGTGCCGCCTCGGCGGTCCAGGGCACCCCGCCCTGCACGGCGAAGTCGACCTTGAAGGCGCCGGGGCCGTGCCGGAACCGGCGGTAGGCCCGGACGACCGACGGTGGCAGCCGGTCGCCGAGGATGCCGGCCACGGCGCCGGGCGCAAGGTCGTACAACGTCACATCCGCGGGCGGGAGCTGGGAGTACGACCGGATCCGCACCCCCGTCTCGACCGTGCCGCCGAGATCGGTGAGCAGCGTGGCCAGCGCCCGGGTGATCGCCCCTGAGCCCCCGGCAGCGACCGCCCAGCCGTGCCGGTGCCCCGCCGTCAGGATGCCCAGACCGATGCTGGAGCTGAGCGGATGGTGCAGTGGCCGGAAGGCGTGTGCCGCCACCCCGCCCCACAGCGCCCGCGCCTGCCGGGTGGCGAACGCACGGGCCAGGACCGTGGCCGGGAGCAGCGCGGGGATCCCGAAGCGGGCCAGCCGCAGCGGGTGGTGCGGGAGGCGCAGCAGCGGGCCCATGATGTCCTCGGCCAGTTCGTCGTACGACGCCACCGGTTCCTCCAGCAGCCGCCGCCAGCGTGCGCCGTCCGCGCCGCCCAGCCCGGCCGCGGTCGCGGCGACGGAGCGGTACAGGACGCCGGCGGTGCCGTCGTCGAGCGGGTGGACGCAGTCGATGTCGGGCCACCGCCACTCCAGTCCGTATCTGCCCAGGTTCAGGCCGGTCAGGAAGGACGAGCCCACGGCCATGGGGTGGATGGCCGAGCAGTGGTCGTGGAGGAGACCGGGCAGGATCGCCTCGCCGCTGCGGGCGCCACCGCCCACCTCGTCGGCGGCCTCGATGACGGTGACACGCACGTTCTCCCGGGCCAGGAGGACGGCGGCGGCGAGTCCGTTGGGCCCGCCGCCCACCACCACGGCCGTACTCACGCCGGCGTCCTCACATCCGAGCCGGTACCGTCGGCCACCTGCCGCGCCGACCAGGTGACCTGGTACGGGATCGGCCCGTCCGGCAGCCACGGCTGCGCCTTCACCGCGTCGGCGACCCGCCAGGTGCCGCGTTCGATCACGCCGAGGGCCGCGTCGATGACCTTGTAGTGCTGGACGCCGGAGTGGATGGCCTGCGACTCGACCCACACGACGATCCACTCGCCGGGCGCGAAGCCGATCCGGCTCTGCACGGCGTTGATCAGGTCCTCGTTGTGCAGGTGGCCGTCGCCGAAGTTGAACCCGATCAGCGAGTTGCAGCCGAATTCCGCTTCGCGGACCGTCCAGCGGTCGAGGTCCGGGACGTGGTCGACGAGGAGAGAGAACAGACCCCGGCCCTGGCTGTGCATGGACCGCCAGGCGATGGTCTGCTGCATGGTGATCTCCGCGACCGGGGCCGGGTAGCCCATCGCCTGCAACTGGTCGACCTGGTTCGATGTCGGCCGGTGCGGGAGGGAGTTGAGCTTCGCCTCGGCGCCCGGCGCGAAGGCCCACAGGGCCGAGGCCCAGTTGCCGGCGTACTGGCGCAGGGAGGGCAGGAAGGAGACGAGGTCCGGGCGGAGGTTGCCGAGGACGGGGAAGAAGGCCAGACCCGCTGCCACCGCTGCCGCGAGCCAGGGTGACGACATGTCACTCACCGCGTAGCCGTTCCAGGCGGGGTGGCCCCAGAACAGGAAGACCGTGGCGTAGGCGAACAGCAGGTTCCACTCCAGCGGCACGGCGAGCGGGAAGGTGGAGATGATGAACAGGTGGAAGAGGACCATCAGCCCCACGGCCGCCAGTGTCACCGGCCGGCTGGTGGAGAACAGCAGCACCAGCGGGGTGACGACCTCCACGAACGTGCCGCCCACGTGCGCCATGGCGCCGGCCACCGTCGAGGGGCGGATGTCGCGCGGGAAGTCCCGGTACTGGGCGCGCTTGAACCACTTGGCGGGCATCGCCGGGGAGTTGGACACCATCGGCGCGACGACGTGGGAGAAGTGCAGGCCCAGCTTCGACACACCCGCGCCGACCCAGACGATTACGATCAGCAGCTTCAGCGCGACGATCAGGTCGGTGAGGGGCAGAACCGCGAAGAACAGCAGCGCGGGCAGGTACTGCTCCCCTCGGGCGGCCAGGAAGACCGTCTTGTCCCGCAGCCCGCACAGCACCAGCAGGACCATGACCACAACCAGCAGCGCCGGGTCCACCAGGTCCGACGAATCGCCTGGCAGGGCGATCGCGACGGCCAGGCAGCCGAGCAGGGCGAGATACAGCACGACGTCGAGAACGGTCCGGGTGTCGCCGTTCGTGAACGGCACCCGGCGCCACGGCCGCAGCCGGATCGTCCCGGGCCGCGCCCAGAACAGGATGCCCCCGGTCATCGGCTTGAACTTCCCGGCGATCGGCCCCCAGGACCCGGCCAGGCCGACCGCCTCCAGGAGTACGGTCCACAGCACCAGCTTCTCGTACACGATCGGAACGTTCCACCAGTGCGCGACGTCCCAGAACGGTCCGGCCCCCGAGCTGGCGGTGGCCGCGGCGGTACCACCGACGACGTAGAGGACGAGGAGCTTCACGACGTACGTCGTGTGGATCATCTTGGGCGTGCCGAAGCCGTACTCGACCCAGTGGAGCGCGAGTGTCTTCGTCCGCTCAAGGAGGGGCTTGCGGAGAAAGGACTCCGGGTCGACGGGCGGGAAATCACCGGTTCTGAACCCCATGGTGCGGCTCCTTTGCGGCAGGGGGTACCGTCCGCCCGGCGACTGTCACGGGGCGGTGGAAGGGGGACGGGGTCCCTCAGCGGGCGGCGGTGCCCTGCTGGAGGGACTTCCGGAGGGCGGGCTTGTCGATCTTCCCGACCGGGTTCTTCGGCAGAGCGTCCGGCAGCCGGATCTCCACCGGCAGCTTGATCTTGGTGAGGTGCTGCCGGCAGTGGCCGAGCAGGTCGCCGGCGGACACGGCGGTGCCGGGGTAGGTGACGACATAGGCGACGGGGACCTCGCCGTAGACCAGGTCCGGCGCGCCGACCACCGCGGCCTCCAGGACCGCCGGATGGCTGTACAGCACGGACTCGATCTCCTTGGGGTAGAGGTTCTCCCCGCCCCTGATGATCATGTCCTTCACCCGGTCGACGAGGGTCAGGTAGCCGTCGTCGTCGACATGTCCCACGTCGCCGGTGCGCAGCCAGCCGTCGACGAGGACGGCGGCGGTCTCGTCGGGGCGGCGCAGGTAACCGCGCATGACGTTCGGGCCGCGCACGACGACCTCGCCGGTGGCACCGGCCGGCAGAAGGTCCCCCCGCGCCGAGACCACGCCGATCTCCTGGCCGGGCAGCGGCGGCCCGACCGTGCCCGGCCTGCGCCGGCCGTCGACGGGATTGCAGGTCGAGGCGCAGGTGCCCTCGGTCAGCCCGTATCCCTCGACGATGAGGAAGCCGAAGCGTTCCTCGCACCGCTCCAGCAGTTCCTTCGACGCCGGAGCCGCTCCGCAGATCGCGAACCGGAGCGAGGAGGTGTCGGGCGCCACATCAGCGGGCAGTTCCGCGAGCCGGGCATAGATGGTCGGTACGGCGGCGAAATAGGTCGGCCGGTGCCGCTCCACCGCCTCCAGGAACGGCAGCGGCGCGAAGCGCTCCAGGACGGTGAGCTGCCCGCCGGCCAGCAGGGAGGACAGGAAGCTCACGCAGATCGCGTTGACGTGGAACAGCGGCAGGACCAGCAGACAGTGATCGGCCTCGGTCAGCTTCAGATGCCCCGCCAGCATGGCTGTCATCGCCTGCAGATGGGCATGGTCGAGCATCACACCCTTGGGCCGGCCGGTGGAGCCGCTGGTGTAGATGAGCAGGGCCAGGTCCTGCGGGCGCACCTCGCGATCGGGCAGCCCGCCGCAGGGCTCCGCCCGCAGCACGTCGACGGGAATGGACGGCAGCCCGGCAGTCGGCGCGTCCGGCCCCGCGGTGACGACGAGCACCGCGTCCGCGTCCCGCAGCTGGTACGTCGCCTCGGTGGCGGTCAGTACGGGGTTGACGGGCGTCACGGCCGCGCCGAGCCGCCAGGCCGCGAGCAGCACAAGCAGCAACTCCACCCGGTTGGGCAGCATGACCGCGACGACGTCGCCCTCGCCGACCCCGTGCCCGGCCAACTGCTCCGCCACCGCTTCGGCGCGGTGTGCGACATCCGCGTACGACAGCTCGTGCCGTGCGTCGCGCAGACAGGACCGGGACATCACCGAGTCCGGCCGCCCCCAGGGCAGATATCCAAGGCCAACGCTCACCAGATCTCCTCGACGACGCTGTGCGGCGGTGTGTCACGTGTCCGTGAACAGTAGGAAGGAGCCGTCCCCCATCCCATGTCGCGGATCCACAAATCTCCCCGCCGAGCTGTGCACCATCGACAAGCGCGCCCCGGGGTCTCCTGGGAGCCAACGAGCTGAACGCGGTACGTCGGCCGCAGCGCCCGCACGCGTCCTGGTCCGCACGGCCGGCATCGTGCACCAGACGCCGGCCGCCGCCGGGAGGCGTGTGCGCGTCGAGCAGGGCAACTCCCGTCGAGGCAGACGCCTTCCGCCTGGACGCACAGGGCAGGATCGCCGAGCACCGGGACGCCCTGCAGGCCGTCACCGCGGCCGGCGTTCAACGGCAACTCCCGGGGCCGAGAACGCACTTGCCCGCAGCGCCCGCACTCTCGGCCGGAGGGTGCGGGCGCTGCGGGCGACTGCGGGGGCGGAGATCAGAAGGGGTAGTGAGCCTGCTGGGTGGCGAGGGTGACCCAGCGGGTGTTGGAGAAGGCCTCGATGCCCCACCGTCCGCCGAAGCGACCGTAGCCGGAGGCCTTCGCCCCGCCGAAGGGGGCGTGGGGCTCGTCGGCCACGGACTGGTCGTTGATGTGCACGATGCCGGTGCGGATCCGACGGGCGACCTGGAGCCCACGGGTGGCGTTCTCGGTGATGATGCCGCAGGTCAGGCCGTTCTCGGTGTCGTTGGCGACGGCGACGGCCTCGGCGTCGTCGGTGAACGTCTCAAGGACGCAGACGGGGCCGAAGGCCTCGGCGTAGTACAGGGCCGCGTCCTTGGGGACGTCGGTGAGAACGGTCGCCGGGTGCACCGCGCCCTCCGGCTCGCCGCCGCCGGTCAGCACGGAGGCGCCCTTGGCGACGGCGTCCTCGACCAGCCCCGCCACGCGCTGCGCGGCGGCCGCGGTGACCAGCGGGCCCACCACGGTGTGCGGGTGGCTCGGGTCGCCGGCCCGCAGGGAGGCCACCTTGGCGGCGAGCTTCCCGGTGAACTCCTCGGCGAGCGAGGAGTGGACCAGGACGCGGTCGCCGGACATGCAGATCTGCCCGGAGTTCATGAACACGCTGAAGGTGACGGCGTCGACGGCGTAGTCGACGTCGGCGTCGTCCAGGACGATCACCGAGTTCTTGCCCCCGAGTTCGAGGACGGCGGGCTTCAGGTGCCGTGCGGCGTGCGTGCCGATGATCCGGCCGACGCCGGTGGAACCGGTGAAGTTGACCGCGCGCACCCGCGGGTCGGCGATCAGCACCTCCGCGATCTCGGCGGCGTCCTCGGGCGCGTTGGTGACGACGTTGAGGACCCCGTCGGGCAGTCCCGCCTCGCGCAGCACGTCGGCGATGAGCAGCCCGCACGCGATCGGCGCGTCCTCGCTCGGCTTGACGACCACGGTGTTGCCGGCGGCCAGCGGCGCGGCCACGGCGCGCGCGCCGAGGATGACCGGGGCGTTCCAGGGAGCGAACGCGGCGACGACCCCGAGGGGTTCGCGCACGGCCAGGCCGAGGGTGCCCTCCTCCTGGGCGTTCAGGACCTCCCCGCGCGGGGCGGTGACCGCGGCTGCCGCCTCGCGGAAGATGTTGGCGGCCAGGGCCACGTTGAAGTACGCCCACGGCCGGGTGCCGCCCGCCTCGTGGGCCATCAGGTCGGCCACGTCCTCGGCGCGGGCGTCCAGCAGGTCGGCGGCCCTGAGGAAGATCGCACGGCGGGCGAACGGGGCGAGGGCGGCCCAGGCGGGGAAGGCGGCGTCCGCCGCGTCCACGGCCCGGGTCACGTCCTGGGCACCGGCCGCGGCGACGGTCGCGTAGACCTCGCCGGTGTAGGGGCTGATGTCCTCGGTGACGCGGCCGGAGGCGGCGGGGACGTCCTTGCCGCCGATCAGGAGATCGCGGGTGAGAGGCATGAGAGGGCTTCTTTCGGCACGGGGCGGCCGGGAGACGGCCGCGGAAGGGGTGGGCTTCACTCGGGCATGCGGACGATCGGTTTGATGACGTCGCCCGCGTAGGAGGCGGCCAGCGCCTGCTCGATCTGGTCGAAGTCGAACCAGGACACGAGGCGGTCCATGGGGAAGCGTCCCTGGCGGTAGAGGTCGATCAGCGCGGTGATGAGCCGGGTGCTGCGGCCGCCGCCGCCCAGGACCCCGACGACCCGCTTGCCCCACAGGGTGGTGAGGTGGTCGAGGCCGAACTCGGCACCGGCGGGGGCGCCCCCGATCAGCGCGCAGGTCCCGAGCATGCCGACGGAGTCGGCGGCCTGCCGGACCACGGAGATGACGCCGGTGCACTCCAGGGCGTTGTCGGCGGGGCCGCCGCAGATGTCGTGCACGGCTGCGACCGCGTCCTGGGCGGAGGCGTCGACGGCGTGGGTGGCGCCGAGCTCGCGCGCCAGCTCCAGCCGGGCGGCGTGCCGGTCGACGGCGATGATCTTCGTGGCGCCGCTGCTGACCGCGGCCATGACCGCGGCCAGGCCCACCGATCCGACGCCGTAGACGACCAGGCTGGAGCCGGTCCGGGGGCGCAGGGTGTTCAGGACGGCGCCCGCGCCGGTCGACAGGCCGCAGGCGAGCGGGCCGAGGAGTTCGAGCGGGACGTCGTCGGGGACCTTCACCAGGCTGTTGGCCCGGGTCAGCGAGTGGGTGGCGAACGAGGACTGCCCGAAGAAGTGGGCGTGCAGCTCGCCGCCGTCCGGACGGCTCATGGCGGAGGCACGGGTGCCGGGCCGGACGCCGCCGACGAGCAGCTCACCGAGCTCCAGACAGTAACGGGGCTCGCCGTCCAGGCAGTTGCGGCACTCGCCGCACCAGGGCCAGCCGATGACGACGCGGTCGCCCTCCCGTACCGAGGTCACGCCGTCTCCGACCGCGGTGACGACACCGGCACCCTCGTGCCCGAGGACCCCGGGAGCCGGGAAGGGGAGGTCGCCGTGGCGGGCGAGGCCGTCGGTGTGGCACACGCCCGACGCGACGATCTTCACCAGGACCTCGCCGGGGCCGGGACCGTCCAGTTCCACGGGCTCGATCCGGAACGGTCCGTCCTGCTTGTCGAAGACAGCGGCCTGTATGCGCACGACGACCTCACACAACTCGGGCGATCAGCTCTGTTCGCCTGGTGAAGATCGCCCCACCAGTGCGGCGGCGTGAGTCTGCGTGCCCGGGATTCGGCCTGTCAACAGAATGCGCTGCGAATGTTCTACTGAGAGGGATCGATGTTCCGAATATTCAAACAGCCGGTCGGCGGTCAGGTTCGGGAGCGGTAGCCGAGCCGGGTGGAGATCTCCGTCGTGGCGCGGCGTAGCGGGGCCTCGAGCCGGGGCATCACCGAGTCCATGGAGGCATTCCACACCGTGAGGTGCACGGCGATGTTGACCGCCGCCACCACCTTTCCGGAGCGGTCCCGCACGGGGGCCGCGAGCGAGCGCAGACCGGCCGCGAGCTCCTCGTCGTTGAGGGCGAACCCTGTTCGGCGCACCCGGCTCAGCGCGACCATGAGCTGCTCGCGGGCGGTGATGGTCTTCGGTCCCCGGCGGGCGAGGTCGGTCCGGTCGACCAGGTCCCGCAGCACGGCCGGATCCTGATGGGCCAGCAGTACCTTGCCCATCGAGGTGCAGTAGGCGGGCAGTCGCGAGCCGACGTGCAACTGGAGCCCCATGGCGTAGGTGCCGGCGCGTCCGCTGCGGCGCCGCTCGACGTAGACGATGTCCGTGCCGTCGAGCACGGCCATGCTCACGGTGTAGCCGGTCTCGTCCGACAGCGCCTGCAGGAACGGCCCGGCGACACGGGTGATCTCCATGGAGTTGATGGCGGCGAAGCCGAGGTCGACGACCCGTGGCCCCAGGGAGTACTTCCGGGAGTCCGGGTCCTGCTGCAGGTACCCGAGCTTGGCGAGGGTGGCCACGTAGCGGTAGGCGGTGCTGCGGTTGAGGCCCACGGCGCGTCCCAGGTCGGAGATGCCCAGCACCGGGCGGTTCTCGCTGAACGAGGACAGGATGAGCAGCCCGCGTTCGAGCGACTGCGAGAAACCGGCGGCGGACGTCCGGGTGGCGGAGGCGTCGTCCGCGCCGGCCGCGGCGTCGTCGGCGTCGCCCAGGGGGACGGGCTCGTCGGACGCGGACCGAGGTCTCGATGAGGTCATGCCGCATGGTAAGCCCGAATGTTTCAGTTGTTGGAACATCGCGTTGACATCTCTGACAGCCGCTCCTAGGTTCCCCCCAACTTTGGTTCACCAGGAGGGCAAAGATGCCTACTTCTCCTATGTCCGAACCGTCCCCCGAACCCGGCAGACGCCAGATTCTGCGCACGGCGGGCCTCGGCATATCCGCGATGGCCCTGGGCAGCCCGCTGCTCGCCGCCTGCAAGGTCGGCAGCGGCGACAGCGGCAGCGGCGGCGGCAAGGACACGACGGACACACTCAAGATCGGCTTCGTCAGCCCGCGCACCGGCGCCGCGGCCGGCTTCGGTGAGCCGGACGCCTACGTCCTCGGTCTCGCCCGCAAGGCCTTCGCCGGCGGCCTGACGATCGGCGGCAAGAAGTACGCCGTCAAGATCATCGACAAGGACGGCCAGTCCAACCCGCAGCGCGGCTCCCAGGTGGCCAGCGACCTGATCAACGGCGAGGGCGTCGACCTGATGCTGACGACGTCGACACCCGAGACGGTCAACCCCGTCTCCGACGCGTGCGAGGCGGCGGGCGTTCCGTGCATCTCCACCGTCGTGCCCTGGGAGGCCTGGTACTTCGGCCGCGGCGCCAAGCCCAGCCAGAAGCAGGCCTACAAGTACACCTTCCACTTCTGCTTCGGCGTCGAGCAGTTCCATCAGGCGTACACCCACCTGTGGCCGCAGGTGAAGACCAACAAGAAGGTCGGCGTCATGTGGCCCAACGACTCGGACGGCAACGCCATCCGCGAGTCGCTGGGCCCGCTGCTGAAGAAGGACGGCTACGGGATCGTCGACCCTGGTGCCTACACCGACGGCACCAACGACTACTCCTCCCAGATCTCCCGGTTCAAGTCCGACCACTGCGAGATCTTCAACACCTTCCCCATCCCCTCGGACTTCGCCACCTTCTGGCGCCAGGCGGCCCAGCAGGGCTACAAGCCCAAGATCGTGCAGGTCGCGAAGACGGGCCTGTTCCCCTCCCAGGTGGAGGCCCTGGGCCCGCTCGGCATCGGCATCGCCGGCGGCGCCTACTGGACGCCCACCTTCCCCTACAGCTCCTCCCTCACCAAGATCTCCTCCAAGGACCTCGCCGACGGGTACCAGAAGTCCTCCGGCAAGCAGTGGACCCAGCAACTCGGCCCCAGCCTCGCCCTGTTCGACGTGGCCGCCGCAGCGCTTCAGGCAGCCACCGACCCCAGGGACAAGAAGGCCGTCGCCCAGGCCATCGGCCGGCTCGACGTCCAGACGCCGGTCGGCCGGCTGCAGTGGGGCAAGGGACCCAACGCCAACGTCGTCGCCGCCCCCATTCTCGGCGGACAGTGGGTCCAGGCCGCCAAGGGCAGCCCCTACAAGCTGGACTTCGTCCTGTGCGAGAACTCCTCCGACCCCAACGTTCCCGTCGCCGCACGCCTGCGCCCCTACACCTCATGAGCGCCCTGAGCACGCCCACGGCCGGCCCCTCCCACGAGGAGGGGCCGCAGCCCCTGCTGGTGGGCACCGGACTCGTCCTGAACTACGGGGACCTGCGCGTCCTCGACGGCGTCGACTTCCACGTCGCGCCCGGCGAAGCCGTGGGCATCGTCGGCCCCAACGGCGCCGGGAAGACCACGCTGCTCAACGCACTGGCCGGATCGGTCACCCCCGACCAGGGCAGCATCCGCATCGAGGGGCGCGACGTGACCGCCCTGCGCCCGGAACTGAGGTGCCGTCAGGGAATCGGCCGGGCCTTCCAGATCCCCCGGCCCTTCGGCGGGATGACCGTGCTGGAGAACGTCCTCGTCGGCGCGTCCTTCGGCACCCGCCTCTCGCGCCGCGCCACCCACCGGCGCTGCGTCGAAGTCCTCGAACTGTGCGGACTGATCGACCTGGCCAACCGGCGCGCCGAAGCCCTCGGACTGCTGCACAGAAAGCGCCTGGAACTGGCCCGCTCGCTGGCCACCGACCCGCGCGTCCTGCTCCTCGACGAGATCGGCGGCGGACTCACCGACGCCGAGGCCGCCCAACTCGTCACCACCGTCAAGTCCCTGCGGGAGCTGGGCATCAGCATCGTGTGGATCGAGCACATCGTCCACATCCTGGTCCAGGTCATCGACCGCCTCGTCTGCATGGACGCCGGACGCGTGCTGGCCGAGGGCGAACCCCGGGCCGTCCTGCGCGACGCCCACGTCGTCGATGCCTACCTGGGAAGGGGCGGCCGTGACTGACCTGCTGCGGATCTCCGGTCTCGTGGCCCGCCACGGGCTCCTGCACGCTGTCCGGGGCGTGTCCCTGACGGTGGCCGAGGGCGAGACGCTCGCCCTGGTCGGCGCCAACGGGGCCGGGAAATCCACCCTGTTGCGCACCGTCGCCGGCGCGCACGCGGCCGCCGAGGGCGCGGTCGTCTTCGGCGGGGACGACATCACCCACCTCGCCGCCCACCGGCGGGTGGGCCGCGGCCTCGCTCTGGTCCCCGAGGGACGCAAGCTCTTTCCCGACATGACCGTCGAGGAGAACCTCCTCGTTGCCGGCCGGCGTGCCCGGCCCGGCCAGTGGAGCGTGGACACCGTCCTCGACGCCTTCCCCCTCCTGCGTCCGCTGCGCGACAAGCGGGCCGGCAGCCTCTCCGGCGGCCAGCAGCAGGCGGCCTCGATCGGCCGGGCGCTCATGACCAATCCCCGCCTCCTGCTGGTCGACGAGGTCTCCCTCGGTCTCGCCCCGGTGGCCGTCGACGCGGTCTACGAATGCGTCGACGCCCTCATCCGCGGCGGCGCCACCCTCGTCCTGGTCGAGCAGGACCTGAGCCGGGCGATGTCCGTGGCAAACCGCGTGGTGTGCATGCTCGAGGGCCGCATCGTCCTCGACACACCCGCCGCTGACGTCACCCGCGACCAGGTCACCGACGCGTACTTCGGCCTCAACCGCGTTCCCACCACCTCCGCCCCGGTGGACACGCCCCAGGCCCATCCCACTTCGGAGCGGACATGAGCTGGATCAACGCGGTCGTCCAAGGACTCTTCCTCGGCGGCCTGTACGCCCTCTTCGCCTGCGGTCTCTCCCTGATGTTCGGCGTCATGCGGATCATCAACCTCGCCCACGGCGACCTGGCCGTCCTCGGCGCCTTCGGCGTCTGGTGGGTCTCCTCCGAGACCGGCATCTCGCCCTTCCTCGCCCTGCTGGTCGTGCTCCCGGTGATGCTCGCCCTCGGATACGCCCTGCAGCGCACCGTCCTGGCCCGCAGTCTGCGCGGGGGAGAACTCACGCCGCTGCTCACGACGTTCGGCCTCGCCATCGTCCTGCAGAACGCCCTGCTGCAGATCTTCTCGCCCGACGTGCGCTCCCTGGGGCCCTCCGTGGGCTCCCTGGCGACCGGCAGCTGGCGCCTCGCCGACCAGCTGTCCATCCCCTACCTCGGCGTACTGATCCTCGCCGTCGCCGTCACCGTGCTCGGCGGACTGCAGTTCGTACTGCGACGCACCGGCTTCGGCCGCGAGATGCGCGCCACCGCCCAGGACCCCGACACCGCGGCTCTCGTCGGCGTCCCCGCCGCATCCGTCTACGCCCGCGCCACCGCGATCGCCGTCGCGGTCGCCGCCCTGGCCGGCACCTTCCTCGCCATCCACTCCACCTTCGACGCCTCCAGCGGCCCCACCCAGCTCATCTTCGCCTTCGAGGCGGTCGTCATCGGCGGCCTGGGATCCCTGTGGGGCACGCTCGCCGGCGGCGTCGTCCTCGGCATCGCCCAGACCATCGGCGCACACATCGACCCGCAGTACTCCATCCTCGCCGGACACCTGGTCTTCCTCGTCATCCTGGCCAGCCCCCGAGGCCGGTTCATCGCCCTCCGGAGAGCGCACGCATGACCACCACCACAGCCCCCGCCCCGCCCGGCCCCTGGTCCGTCCAGCGGTCCAGCCTCGCCTCCCGCATCGGGTCGGGCAGCCTCCTCGCCCTCGCCGTCGCGCTGTTCGCGGTCCCCCAGATCCTCAGCGCCAACATCGTGCAGCAGCTCACCAGCCTGCTGATCTTCCTCGTCCTCGCCGTGATGTGGAACGCTCTGGCGGGCTACGCGGGCCTGGTGTCGGTCGGCCAGCAGACGTTCATCGGCTTCGGCGCCTACGGCACGATCCTGCTCACCCAGCACGGCATCCAGCCCTACCTCGCCGTCGTCCTGGCCTCCCTCGCCTCCGCCGTCCTGGCCGCGGCGCTGTCCCTGGTCGTACTGCGGCTGCGCGGCGGCCAGTTCGCCGTCGGCACCTGGGTGGTCGCAGAGGCGCTCGCCCTGTTCGTCATGCTCGACCAGAGTCTCGGCGGCGGCACCGGCGTGTCCCTGCAGGGGCTCAGCGGCTACGCCCCCGAGGTCCGCCGCGCGTTCACCTACTGGCTCACCCTCGCCTTCGCCGTCCTGCTGCTCGTCGCGCTCTTCCTGCTGCTGCGGCACCGCACCGGCGCGGCACTGCAGGCGATCCGGGACGACGAGGACGCCGCCGCCTCGCTCGGCGTGCGGGTGCGGCCGCTGAAGTTCATGCTGTTCGTCCTCGCCGGCTTCGGCTGCGGCGCGGCCGGCGCGCTGACCCTGGCCAACACCCTGTTCATCCAGCCCCAGTCGATCTTCGGGGTGCAGTGGTCGGCGTACATGATCTTCATGGTGCTGGTCGGCGGAATCGGGACCTTCGAGGGTCCGATCCTCGGCGCGATCCTCTTCTTCACCGTCCAGTACTTCTTCGCCGACCAGGGCGCCTGGTACCTCATCGGGCTCGGGCTGACCGCGGTCGCCTTCGCGCTCTTCCTCCCGCGAGGTCTGTGGAGCCTGCTCCATGATCGGATCCATGTCCAGTTGCTGCCGGTCGGTTACCATCTGCGGCGGCAGCCGACCGCCGCGACCGGCGCGAACCCGAGGGAGACATGACCCGGTGAACGTTCTCGACCCTGCGGCAGGAAAAGCTCCCCGACCAGCCCCTCCGATCAGGGTCGACCACTACATCGCAGGCGAGTGGACCGAGTCGCTGAGCGGAGCGACCTACCCCGACCACGACCCGTGGACGGGGACGGTGCTGGCCACGGTCGCCGCGGGAGACGCCGAGGACACCCACCGGGCGGTGGACGCCGCCCAGGCGGCGTCCACCGCATGGGCCGACGCGCTCCCCGGCGAGCGGCAGCGCATCCTGCTGCGTGCGGGCGACGTCATGGAACGCCGCCGCGAGGAGATCATGCGCCTGCTGGCCCACGAGACCGGATCCGGCCGCCACTACGCGGAGATCCAGGTCGACTTCAGCGCCGCCCTGCTGCGCCAGGCGGCCGGCCTCGCGTACACGGCCGTCGGGCAGGTGCTGCCGTCCGACCTGCCCGGAACCCGCGCCCTCGCGGTGCGGCAGCCGGTCGGGGTCGTCGCGGCCATCGCCCCCTGGAACGCTTCGCTGGTGCTGTCCGGGCGCGGCATCGTGGGTCCGATCGCGCTGGGCAACACGGTGGTGCTCAAACCGTCGGAGGAGTCCCCGGTGACCGGTGGTGCGCTGTGGGCGGAGGTCTTCGCCGAGGCAGGCCTTCCCCCCGGCGTGCTCAACGTGATCACCCATGCCCCTGGCGACGCCGGGGCCGTCGCCGACGCGCTCATCTCGCACCCCGCCGTGCGACGGGTGAACTTCACCGGCTCCACGCCCACCGGCCGCCGGCTGGCGGAGACCGCCGGCCGCCACCTCAAGCGCGTCGTCCTGCAGCTCAGCGGCCAGAACCCGCTGATCGTCCTTGCCGACGCCGACCTGCCCTACGCCGTCGACGCCGCGGTCTACGGCGCGTTCGTGCAGCAGGGGCAGGTGTGCATGTGCGCCCGCCGGATATACGTGGAGCGGCCGGTCGCCGAGGAGTTCACCCGCCTCTTCACGCAGAAGGCCGCCACGCTGCCGACCGGCGACCCGCACGACCCGCGCACCGTCATCGGCCCGGCGATCAACAAGTGGTCGCTGTCCCTCCTGGACCGCAGGGTCGAGGAGGCCGTCTCGATGGGGGCACGTCTGCTGACCGGTGGACGGGCCGAGCCCCCGTGCTATCCGGCCACCGTCCTGACCGACGTGCCCGACGAGGCCGAACTCGCCTTCGACGAGACCTTCGGGCCGGTCGTGATGCTGGAGACCGTCGACAGCGCCGACGAGGCGGTCGCCCGTGCCAACGCCTCGCGCTACGGCCTGTCGGCGGGGGTCCTCACCGGCGACGCGCACCGCGGACTGGAGATCGCCCGCCGGCTCGAGGCCGGCATGGTCCACGTCAACGACCAGCCCGTGAACGACGAGCCCCACATGCCCTTCGGCGGGATGAAGGACAGCGGCTGGGGCCGTTTCGGCACGGGTTTCGCGGTGGAGGAGTTCACGGAAACACGCTGGATCACCCTGCGCGGTGAACCGCGCGACTTCCCCTTCTGACGACGGCGGCCGGGCGGACGCACCGGGTCTTCGGGGCAGTTCGGCTTCTGTGCCGGGCCACGAGCCAAGGGGGGAGCGGCGCTGTGCCGTCCCGTTCGTCTGCCCCGGGTCTTGGAGAGGTGTACGCCCCTGAGCTGTGACTCTGTACTCCTGCGGGGCCTACCATGGGTTCGTGACCTCAGGAAACGCCGTGGTGGCGCGCAATGTGCGCCTTCTCAGAGACCAGCGGGGGCTGTCCCTGACCGAACTGGCCCGGCAGGCCGGGCTGTCGAAGCAGACCCTGTCCAATCTGGAGCAGGGGACGGGCAATCCCACCGTGGACACGTTGTTCGCCATCGCCGCCGCCCTCGGAGTGCCGGTCACCAGGCTGGTGGCCGAGCGGGAGCAGGTCATGACCGTGCAGCGGCGAGACGAGGTCGTCTGGCACGAGCACGGGGGATATGAGTCGCGTTCGCTGGATCACGTCTACGGTTCGGGAGTCATCGAGAACTACCTGGTTCGCGTCAGCCGTGATCCGCAGGGCGTGGTGAAGCCTTCCGAGCCGCATCCGGTGGGAACGCTGGAGCACCTGTACGTGATCACCGGCCGGGTGCGGGTGGGGCCACTCGACTCGTGCGTCGAGTTGTCGGCCGGCGATTTCGTGCGCTATCCGGGAGACCGTCCGCACGTCTACGAGTCCCTCGAGGGCGAATGCCTCTTGCACGTGGTGGTGAGTGTGCCGCGCGTGCAGCCCGGCACCGGGGTGACCAACCTCACCCGCACCCAGGCCAACGGCCGGCGCTGAGAGACGGCACAGGTCAGGGACGGGCCATGGCGGCGGGCCGCCGCTGCCGCGTGCGGGCCGCGATGACCGCCCGGGAGGCCTCGTGGGCCACCCGGCGCAGGGCCGGGGCGAACCGGGCCGGATCGAAGCGGGCGTCGGCGCCCGCGATGGAGAGGGCGGCCACAGGACGGCCGACCGCGCCCATGACCGGCACGGCCACGCAGGTGAGGCCTGGGGCGGCCTCCTGGTGGTCGTAGGCGATGCCGTCCTGGCGGATGCGGCCCAGCGCTGCCCGGAAACGGTCGGGGTCGGAGAGGGTGTGCTCGGTGCGCGCCGGCAGTCCCTGGGCGGTGGCCGCCTCCGCCGCGTCGTGGTCGAAGGCCAGCAGGGCCTTGCCCACGCCCGTGCAGTACGCGGGCAGCCGGGCGCCGACGTGGGAGGGCGAGTGGGCCGCGCGATGACCGTGGATCTTGCTGACGTACACGATCTCGGTGCCGTGCAGCACGGCGAGGTGCACGGTCTCGTGGGTCAGCTCGTACAGGTCCGCGAGGTACGGCATCAGCACCTCCCGCAGCAGCAGGGGAGTCGGGCCGTACGCGCGGGTACCGATGTCGAAGAGCTGGGAGCCCAGCCGGTAGTTGCTGCCGACCCGTTCGACCAGGTCGTTGCGGTGGAGGATGCCCAGCAGCCGGAAGGCGGTGGATTTGGTCAGCTGGGAGCGCCGTGCCAGCTCACTGACGCCGACCTCGCCGTCGAGTTCCGCGAGCGACTTGAGCAGCACGAGGGCCTTGTCCACCGCGGTCTGCTGGTCGCAGGCGACGGCGGGAGCGCCCTGGGGCAGGGGGCGGGCCTGATCCGGGAGAGGTGAGGGCACGGGCATAACGGGCTCCGGGTTGCATTTCAGGCGGCCATTCGGATGGACGCACGTCCAATGTAAATGACTGCTACGGCGATGTAAACGCAAACCCGACGCGACGGAAATCCTCGGCGTGCACAAGCCCCGAAAAACGGGCGGGGAGACGACCGACCTCGTCTCCCCGCCCCGACGGTCAGGACCGCGCCCTGACGATCACGCGCCGGCGGATCCCGGCCGGAGCAGATCCAGTGCGATGTCCACGATCATGTCCTCCTGACCGCCGACCAGCCCCCGCCTGCCGACCTCCAGCAGGATGCTGCGGACGTCGATGCCGTACTGCCGGGACGCGGCCTCGGCGTGCCGCAGGAAGCTGGAATAGACACCCGCGTACCCGAGGGTGAGGGTTTCGCGGTCGACCTGGACGGGACGGTCCTGCAGCGGGCGTACGAGATCGTCCGCCGCGTCCTGGAGGGCGAACAGGTCGCAACCGTGCTTCCAGCCCTGGAGATCGGCCACCGCGACGAACGGCTCGATCGGGCAGTTGCCCGCGCCCGCACCGTGCCCGGCCAGCGACGCGTCGACCCGGGTCACGCCCTCCTCCACGGCGACGACGGAGTTCGCCAC
Source organism: Streptomyces shenzhenensis (assembly GCF_021462265.1). GTDB lineage: Bacteria > Actinomycetota > Actinomycetes > Streptomycetales > Streptomycetaceae > Streptomyces > Streptomyces shenzhenensis. The sequence continues at coordinate 261,711 of NZ_JAJONF010000002.1, forward strand.
GGCCAGTGAGAGGTTCTGGTGCGCGTGGATGCCGATCTGCGTCCCGGGGTTCAGCACCTCACGGTAGGCCCGGACACGTTCGCGGACGCCGTCCATGGTCAGGCGGCCGCCGGAGTCGGTGACGTACACGCAGTGCGCGCCGTAGGACTCCATCAGCTTGGCCTGCTCGGCCAGCTTCCCGGGCGGGGCCATGTGGCTGAGCATCAGGAAGCCGGAGACGTCCATGCCGAGTTCGCGGGCGGTGCCGATGTGCTGGGCGGCGACATCGGCCTCGGTGCAGTGCGTGGCGATGCGGATGGACCGTACACCGAGCGAGTAGGCGTGCTTCAGCTCGGCGATGGTGCCGATGCCGGGCAGCAACAGCGTGGTGAGCGTGGCGCGTTCGAGGACCGACGCGGCGGCCTCGATCCACTCCCAGTCGGTGTGGCTGCCAGGACCGTAGTTCAGTGAGCCGCCGGCCAGCCCGTCGCCGTGTGCCACCTCGATGGCGTCGACGCCGGCCGCGTCGAGGGCGGCGACGACACGGCGGACGTCGGCGGGCTCGATGCGGTGCCGTACGGCGTGCATACCGTCCCGGAGCGTGACGTCCTGGACGTACAGTTCGCTGGTCATGCCTGGGCCCCCTGTCGTGCGTGTTCGGCGATGCGCTCGGCGGTACGAAGGGCGGCCGAGGTCATGATGTCGAGGTTGCCGGCGTAGGCCGGGAGGTAGTGGGCGGCGCCCTCCACCTCCAGGAAGACCGAGACCCTGGTGGTCACCTCGGGCGCGTCGGCGGGCAGCAGGGTGTGCACCGGCTCGTCGGGTGGTACGGGGGTGAACTGGACGTCCTGCTTGAGCCGGTAGCCGGGGACGTACTTGGCGACCTCCGCCACCATGTCGGCGACGGAGGACCGGATGGCGTCGTGATCGGCGTCGCCGATCAGGCAGAACACCGTGTCCCGCATGATCAGCGGCGGCTCGGCCGGATTGAGCACGATGATCGCCTTGCCGCGGGCCGCGCCGCCGACCTTCTCGATCGCGGCCGAGGTGGTCTCGGTGAACTCGTCGATGTTCGCGCGGGTGCCGGGGCCCGCGGACCTGGAGGCGATGGAGGCGACGATCTCCCCGTACGCGACGGGAGTCACCCGCGCGATGGCGTGGACGACCGGGATCGTGGCCTGGCCGCCGCAGGTGACCATGTTGACGTCGTCGGCGCCGAGGTGGTCGTCGAGGTTGACCGGTGGAACGACGAACGGGCCGACCGCGGCCGGGGTCAGGTCGATGAGCGTCTTGCCGAACGGCTTCAGCCGCTCGGCGTTGGCGACGTGGGCCTTGGCCGAGGTGGCGTCGAAGACGATCTCGATGTCCTCGAAGCCGTCCATCGCGACCAGGCCCGCCACCCCCTCGGAGGTGGTGGGGACGCCGAGCCTGCGGGCGCGGGCGAGGCCGTCGGAGTCCGGGTCGATGCCGACCATCGCCGCCATCTCCAGCGTCTCCGAGAGCCGGATGACCTTGATCATCAGATCGGAGCCGATGTTGCCGGAGCCGATCACGGCCACCTTGGTCTTCTTCATGACGCGTCCTTCTCGCTGAACGTCGCGGAAACCGTGCCGAGCGCGGAGATCTCCGCCACGACGGTTTCTCCGGGGGAAACGCCGACCATGGGACCGAGCGCGCCCGACAGGACGACCTGCCCCGCGCGCAGGGGCTCCCCGTAGGCGCGAGCGGTGCGGGCCAGCCAGAGCAGCGCGGTGAGGGGGTCGCCGAGGCAGGCGGCGCCGGATCCCTCGGACACGAGGACGCCGTCGAGGAACATCCGCATGGTCGCCGCGCGCGGTTCGAACGCGTCGAGCGGCAGGCGGGTCTCCCCGAGGACGTACAGTCCGCTGGAGGCGTTGTCGGCGACCGTGTCGGTGATGGTGATGTCCCAGCCGGCGACGCGGCTGTCCACGATCTCCAGCGCGGGTGCCGCACAGGCGACCGCGGCGCGGACGTCGGCCGGGGAGATGTCGTCGCCGTCCAGGTCCGCCGCCAGGACGAAGGCGATCTCCGCCTCGGCCTTCGGCTGCAGCAGCCGGGACATGGGTACCTCGGGGTACGCCGTCACGTCCATGTCGGCGAACAGGACGCCGAAGTCGGGCTGGTCCACGCCGAGCTGCTGCTGCACCGCGGGGGAGGTGAGCCCGATCTTCCGACCGCTCACGACGGCCCCGCCGGTCAGCCGAAGCGCGGTGAGACGCCTCTGGACCTGGTAGGCGCCGTCGATGTCCACCGTGCCCAGCACATCGCGGACCGGGGCGCAGGGCTCCTGCCTGTCCGCGGCCGTGACCAGCCGGTCCACGGCGGTCCCGATCGCGGCTTCGCGCTCTGTGCGCTCTGTCATCGGGGCGGCTCCTGTTCCGCCGTGGCCACCGCGAAGCCGGCGATCCACTCGGGGACCGGCGCGTAGAAGCGGGAGGTCATGCGGTAGGGACCGGCGGCGGCCAGGGACGCGAACGCGGCGATCCAGGCGCGCACCTCGTGGGCCGAGCCGCCGCCCTCCGCGCTCATCCACTCCACGCTCCAGCCGTCCACGTCGCCGAGGCGGCCGCTCTCCAGGGTGTCGAGCACGTGGTTGTCCCACGCCGGGTTGATCGGGATCATCGTGGTCGAGCCGGCGGCGTAGTCCCGGCCGGCCTGGACGACCCGCTCCTCGCCCCGCGCCCGCTGCTCGGGCGTCGGCGGGTGGCCCTCGATGAGGGCGTCGGCGACCCGGGGCGGGGCACCGTCGAGGACCGGGACGGGCGGGTCGTGGGAGAGGCCGCCGGAGGCGAGGAACAGCACGCGGCGGTCCAGGTCCGCTGCCGCTTCGCCGATCGCGGTGCCCAGGGCGCGGATACGGCTGACGGGACCGAGCGGGGTGGCGACGCCGTTGACGAAGACCGGGACGACCGGGATCCTGTCGATGCCGCCGAACAGGACCTCCAGGGGCTGCACGAAGCCGTGGTCGACGGTCATGCGGGCCGAGACGGTCAGATCGACGCCCCGGTCGAGAACACCGCGGGCCAGGGTGCGGGCCGCTTCGGTGTCGACCGACAACGGTCCCGCGGCGGAGCCGAAGTCGCCCACCGCGTTCGCGTCGGTCGCCAGGCAGAACGGGGGCATCTCCTTGTAGAAGAAGCCGTTGTAGTGGTCGGGCGCGTACAGGACGACCAGCTCGGGGTCGAAGGCACGGACGAAGGCGCGCGCGGCGTCGACGGCGTTCTCGACGGAGCGCAGGACCTCCGGAGCCGGGTCGTTCTTGCCGATGAGGGGTGAGTGGGACAGGCCGACGGCGGCGGCGGTCATCGCGGTGCTCCTCACTGTTCGGGGGCGGGCGGTTGGATGACGAGCTTGCCGGTGAGCCGCCCGTCGATCATGAGCTGGAAGCCCTGGTGGATCTCGTCCAGCGGCAGGGTGCGGTCGATGACCGGACGCAGCCCGGTGGCATCCATCAGCTTCAGCAGGCTGACCAGCTCACTGCGGGTGCAGCCGGTCGAGCCGAGGATGCGCTGCTGGAGGTAGAAGACCCGGCCGAGGTCGGCGGGAGGGTTGGTGCCGCTGGTCGCCCCGGCGATCACGACCGTGCCGCCCGGGCGGAGCGACTTGAGCGAGTGCGACCAGGTCGCCTCGCCGACCGTCTCGACCACCACGTCCACCCGCTCGGGAACCCGCTCGCCGGTCGGTACGGCCTTGCGCGCGCCCCAGGACTCGGCCTGCGCCCGCTTGTCCGCACTGCGGCTGGTCGCGTAGACGACGGCTCCCGCGGCCACGGCGAGCTTGATCGCGGCGGAGGCGACGCCACCCCCGGCCCCCTGGACGAGCACCCGGTCGCCGGCGCGGATGCCCGCCTGGGTGAACAGCATGCGATAGGCGGTGCCCCAGGCGACCGGGAGACAGGCGGCCTCGGCGAAGGTGAGCCAGGCCGGCTTGGGGATGAGATTGCGGGTGGGCACGGACAGGTACTCGGCGAACGCGCCGTTGTGCTGCTCGGACAGCAGGGCCCGTCGCGGGTCGAGGGTCTCGTCGCCGAGGCCGGCGTCCGGGTCGGCGATCACCGGGTGGACGAGGACCTCGTTGCCGTCCTCGTCGTATCCGGCGGCATCGCAGCCGAGGACGATGGGCAGCCGCTCAGGAGGATGGCCCACCCCGCGCAGGGTCCACAGATCGTGCATGTTGAGGGAGGAAGCGACCACGCGGACCGTGGACCATCCGGGGCGCGGCTCAGGCTTGGGGATGTCTTCCGTCACGAGCCCCGACAACGGGTCGGTCGCGCTCTGGGAGACGGCGATTGCGGCAAGCATGGGAGCACGCTCTCCCGAGGGCGCCCAGGTCCGACAGCCGGTGTGCCACTCTGCGGCACGACGCGTGGCACACCTCTTCGCCCCTGTTGTTGCCTTTGCCCATGACCTCGACGAACGAACCCCAGGGCGCGGCCACGGCGGCCCCGCACGGGGCCCTGCGGCGCCCGGCGGACCTGGGACGGAACATCGACGTCTCCGGGCTCGTGGACACCGAGGGCGGACTGCTGGACCGCGTCATCTTCACCGACCAGCAGCTCTACCGGCAGGAACTGCGCCGTGTCTTCGCGCCGAGCTGGCTGTTCCTCGCGCACACCGACCAGTTCCACAAGCCCGGCGACTTCTTCACCACGTACATGGGTGAGGACCCGGTCATCGTCACCCTCGACCGTGACCGGCGGATCCGTGCCTACCTGAACTCCTGCCGCCACCGTGGCGCCCGCGTCTGCCGCGCGGACTCCGGCACCACCCGCAACTTCACCTGCACCTACCACGGCTGGTCCTTCAACCTGGACGGGGCGCTGATCAGCGTGCCCAACAAGGACGGCTACCCCGACGCCTTCGACGAGGGGAAGTGGGGCCTGGTGGAGGTGCCCCACGTGGAGACCTACCACGGTCTGGTCTTCGGCACCTGGAACCCGGACCCCGTGCCGCTGCGGGAGTCGCTGGGCGACATGGCCTGGTACATGGACGCCATGCTCGACCACGACGAGGAGGGCACGGTCGTCGTCGGCGGGGTCCACAAGTGGGTCCTGGAGGGCAACTGGAAGCTGGCGGCCGAGCAGTTCGCCACCGACTGGTACCACGTGAACATGAGCCACGCCTCGGCACTGATGGTCCTCGCGCCGCCCGGCAAGAAGCCCAAGGAAGAGGTCGTGCACCGCACCGGCCGCCAGTACTCCGACGCCAACGGCAACGGCGCGGGCTTCCCGGTCCACCCCAGGAACCGCTTCGACGCGCAGACCGTGCACCAGTGGATGGACTACGACGCGCTGCGTGAGCGGCTGGGCGAGGCCCGGGTCGAGGGTCCGCTGACCAACGGGCACGCCACCGTCTTCCCCAACTTCTCCTACCTCCCGGTCAACGGCTCGATCCGGGTCTGGCACCCCAAGGGCCCGGACAAGATGGAGGTCTGGGCCTGGACCATCGTCGACAAGTCCATGCCCGAGGACGTCCGCGAGGCCCAGCGCCTCTACAACCTGCGGACGTTCGGCCCCAGCGGCATCTTCGAGCAGGACGACGGCGAGAACTGGAGCGAGGTGCAGGCCATCTCGCACGGCTTCATCACCAACGGTGTCGCCCTGAACTACCAGATGGGGCTGGGCTCGGAACGCGAGGACGGCCGTTACCCGGGCCGGACCAGCGAGCTGTACAGCGACGCGGGCGGACGCGCCTTCTACGGGCGCTGGCGCGAACTGATGAACACCGCCGCCTGGCACGAGGAGAAGAAGTGAGCAACGGAATCCGCGTCGCGTCCCTGGACGACATCCCCCAGGGCGAGGGAATCGCCGTCGACAAGGCGATCACCGGCACCTCGGACAACATCGCCCTGCTGCGCGACACCGACGACAGCGTCTACGCGCTCGACGACACCTGCACCCACGAGACCGCCTCCCTCGCGGACGGCTGGGTGGAAGACGGCTTCGTGGAGTGTCCGCTGCACTCCAGCAAGTTCTGCCTGAAGAGCGGCGAGGTCCAGGGCCTGCCCGCGACGAGGAACGCCTGCCCGCACCGGGTCGAGGTCCGTGACGGCGAGGTCTACCTCTTCCCGGGAGAGACGCCGTGACCGAACGCGTGGTGATCGTCGGCGGCGGCGTCGCCGGCGTCAGTACGGCCGCGTCCCTGCGCTCCGGCGGCTTCGAGGGCGAGGTGACCCTCGTCGACCTCGGTGAGTTCCCGTACGACCGGCCGCCCCTGTCGAAGGACTTCCTGGCCGGCGCCAAGGACATCAAGCAGATCGCGCTGCAGCAGTCCCAGTGGTACGACGACCAGCGGATACGGCTGATCAACCGGACGGCCGTCACCGCGCTGCGGCCACGGGAGGCAGCCGTCGAGCTCGCGGACGGCCACCTGCTGCCCGCGGACCGCGTCGTCCTCGCGACCGGCGGTGGCGCGGCCCGTCCGCCGGTCCCGGGCATCGACAGCGAGCGCGTCCATGTGCTCCGCACGGCGGACGACGCCGACCGGCTGCGCCCGTCCCTCGTGCCGGGCGCCCGGCTGCTCGTCGTCGGCGCCGGCCTGATCGGCGCCGAGGTCGCCTCCACCGCCGTACGCCTGGGCTGCCGGGTCGACCTGGTCGATCCCGTGGCCGTTCCGCTGGCCGGCGCACTCGGCCCCGAGCTGGGCGCCTGGCTGCACGGGCTGCACGCCGCGCACGGCGTCACCACCGTCCAGGCATCCGTGGAGTCCTTCGAGGAGCGCCGCACCGGCATCGAGGCGACGCTCACCACATCCGCCGCACCGCGGTTGTACGACGCCGTCGTCCTCGGTGTCGGCATGGTGCCGTGCACCGAACTCGCCCAGGCTGCCGGTCTCGAGGTGGACCGCGGCATCGTGGTCGACGAGCGGCGGACCACCTCCCATCCGGCCGTGCTGGCCGTCGGCGACCCGGCCCGAGTCCGCCGGGGCGGTGTCCTCCAGCCGCGTACCGAGCACTGGGAGGCCGCCCGCCACGACGGTGCCCGCGCGGCCGCCACCCTCCTCGGCACCGCGCCGCCCGAGGAGACGGTGTCCTGGTTCTGGACGGACCGGCACGCACGTCATGTGGAGGCGGTCGGCCACATGGACGCCGCCACGCACACGGTCGTGCGCGGTTCCTTCGACGGGCCGTCCTGCGCGGTCTTCGGCCTGCGCGACGGGCTTGTCGTCGCCGCCGCCTCCGTCGACGACCCGTCGGCCGTACGCGCGGCGCGCCGCATGATCGACCGCCGCCTCCCCGTCGACGCGGCCCGGCTGGCCGATACGTCCGTGAAGCCGCGCGACCTGCTGCGGGGCTGATGTGCCGCCCAGCGGCACAGCCCGTACCACCCCGGCCCGGAGAAGGGATCGAATGACACCGTGAGTACAGCCCCCGAGCAGATCCGGTCGCGTGCGGGAGAGCGCGCCGACCGGGACACGCACTTCGAGGTCGAGCAGTTCTACTATGAAGAGGCCGCCCTCCTCGACGACGGCCGCTACGCCGACTGGCTCGACATGCTCGCCGACGACCTCGACTACTGGATGCCCACCCGCACCAACCGGCTGCGGCGCCAGCAGGCGCTGTCCGTGGCCGCACGAGGCGAGGCCGCCTTCTACGACGAGACCAGGGAGAGCCTCGCCTGGCGCATCCGGCGGTTCGACTCCGGGATGGCCTGGTCCGAGGACCCGCCCTCGCGGACCCGCCATCTGGTCACGAACGTGATGGTCCGGCACGTGGACCCGGCCGACCACGACGGGTTCACCGAGAACGACCTGTGGGTGCGGTCCGCGTTCCTGGTCTACCGCAACCGGCTGGAGCGCGAGGAGAACGTCTTCGCCGGCGGCCGCACCGACATCCTGCGCCGCACGGGTGACGGAGGCCTCCAGGTCGCGCGCCGCACCATCCTCCTCGACCAGAACATCCTCCAGGCCAAGAACATCTCGACCTTCTTCTGAACGTGCCTCTCCGATGGGAACATCCGTGACCGACCTCGAACTCAAGCGTCATCGCGTGACCACCTCACTCGGTGAGATCGCCGTCGCCGAAACCGGCGAGGGGCCCGTGCTGGTGATGCTGCACGGCGGCGGGCCCGGCGCCGGCGGCGTCAGCAACTACCAGCAGAACCTTCCCGCGCTCGCCGAGCACTTCCGGGTGATCCTGCCGGACCAGCCCGGCTTCGGCGGCAGCTACCGTCCCACGGAGGAGGACCTCCGGCAGCGGTCCATCACCGAGATCACGGTGGACGCCCTGTACCAGGCCCTCGACTCACTCGGCATCGGCACCTTCCACCTGCTCGGCAACAGCCTGGGCGGAGCGGCCGCCATCGCGATGGCGCAGCAGCGCCCGGACCGGGTCACCCGCCTCGTCCTGATGGCACCCGGCGGCGGCTGGCTGCCCTTCGGTCCCACACCCACCGAGGGACAGAAGGAGATGTTCCGCTACTACAACGGCGGCGGCCCCAGCGAGAAGAAGATGGCCGCGTTCATCCGCACCATGGTCTACGACCACAAGCAGTTCGGCGAGGACGTCGTCCGGACCCGTTACGAGTCCTCCCTCGACGAGAGCCACGTCGCCTTCTACCACCTGTACAACGCCGCGTTCGCCAGGCGCGGCGGCATGGACCCCCTCTGGCGCGACCTGCACAGGATCAAGGCGCCGACCCTGCTGCTCTGGGGCCGGGACGACCGCACCATCACCCTCGACGGCGCCCAGCTGATGCTCAAGCAGATCCGGGACGTCCAGCTGCACGTGTTCGGCAAGTGCGGTCACTGGGTGCAGCTGGAGCGGCAGCCCGAGTTCGACCGGATGGTCACCGACTTCCTCACGCGGGACGCGTCATGAGCGGCGGCTGGCTGGAGGGCTACGCGACCCTGATCACCGGCGGCGGCTCGGGCATCGGGCGGGCCGTGGCGGAGCGCTTCCTCGCCGAGGGAGCCTCGGTCACCGTCCTCGGCCGCGACAGGACCCGGCTCGACGAGGTCGTCCAGGCGGCGCCCGACCCCTCCCGGATCCACGCCGTCGAGGCCGACGTGCGCGACTCGGCCGCCCTGCACGCCGCTGTCGCCGAGACGGTGGACCGCTTCGGCAAGCTCGACACGCTCGTCACGAACGCGGGCCTGTGGGACTACCAGCGCCAGCTCACCCGGCTCAGCCCCGAGGAACTGGACTCCACCTTCGACGAGATCTTCTCCGTCAACGTCAAGGGATACGCGCTCGCCGCGGAGGCCGCCTGGCGGGAGCTGGTCAAAACCCGCGGCAGCATCGTCATGACGCTGTCCAACGCCTCCTTCTACGTCAACGGCGGCGGCCCCCTCTACACCGCCAGCAAGCACGCATGCCTGGGACTGATGCGTGAGCTCGCCTACGAACTGGCCCCGAAGGTCCGGGTCAACGGCGTGGCCTGCGGCGGCATGAACACCGACCTGCGCGGCCCCGAGTCACTGGCGCTCGCCGGCCGTTCGATCTCGACGTCGTTCGCGAAGAAGGCACCCGACTCCCCGCCACCGCCCATCCCGCTGCACGACTCCAGCACGGACCCCCGTGACTTCACCGGGTCCTATGTGCTGCTCGCCTCCAGTGCCCAGAGCGGTCCGATCACCGGGCACGCGATCAATGCCGACGGCGGCATCGGCGTACGCGGGTTCGCGACCGCCGCCGGCGGCGACCACCTCTGACACTCGACAACGCTAGACGTAGCTCAACGAGGAGCCGCTCGTGACCACGTTCGCCACGACCCCGCACCAGGCCAACTCGGGCCTGCGGGTCGACCTCAATGCGGCCGCCGCGGTCGAACGCAACGCCCGCTACCAGGCGGACACCGTCGTCGTCCGCTACGCCGGAGGCGACCTCACCTACGCCCAACTCGACGACAAGGCGGCCCGCCTCGCAGGTGTCCTGGCGGCCGGAGGCGTCGTCGACGGGGACCGGGTGGCCTATCTCGGTCTCAACAGCAGCTCGTTCCTGGTGACGATGCTGGCCGCCTTCCGGCTCGGTGCCGTCTTCGTCCCGGTCAACTTCCGGCTGGCCGAGGCCGAGCTGGAGGCCGTGCTCAACGGCAGCGGTGCCACGGCCCTGATCTGCGAGGAAGGACACAGACCGACCGCGGACACGATGCGCGGCCGGACGAGCCTTGCCCGGTTCCTTCTCGTGGACGACGACACCGAGGCCCCGGCGACCGACGCCGTGGGCTGGGAGGCGTGGTCGCCGCTGCTCGCGTCCGCTCTCCCGGTCGCCGGCGTGGCGGCCAAGGGCGCGGACGACCCCGCGATCCTCATGTTCACCTCCGGCACCACCGGAAAGCCCAAGGGTGTCGTCCTGACCCACGGCAACATCTGGTGGAACTCCGTGAACGTGGAGCTGCGCCTGGACACCCGTCGCGGTGACGTCACGTACGCCGCCGCGCCGCTCTTCCACGTGGGTGCGCTGAACAGCTTCGTGCTGCGCACCCTGGTGCGCGGCGGCACGGTGGTGATCCGCCGCGGCTTCGAGCCCCAGGCGTGTCTGGACGATCTCGTGAAGCACGGGGTGAACTCCATGTTCGGGGTGGCCCAGATGTTCGCCGCCCTCGCCCGGGTACCGGGCATCTTCGAGGCGGACCTGAGCGGACTGCGGTCGGTCGTGGTCGCGGGAGCGCCGGTGCCGCCCTCGTTGATCTCGCTCTACGCCGAGCACGGTCTGCTGCTCCAGCAGGCCTGGGGGCTGACCGAGACCGCTCCGTTCGCCACCCATCTGCCGGCCGAGCGCACGCTGGACAAGATCGGCTCCGCGGGCATACCGATGCCCTTCACCGAGGTCCGGGTCGTCGACGCGGCGACCAGCCGCTGCGTCGAGCCGGGAGAGCGCGGGGAGATCGTCGTCCGCGGCCCGAACGTCACCGCCGGCTACTGGAACAACCCGCAGGCGAACCAGGCTGCCTTCGACGAGGACGGCTGGTTCCACTCGGGCGACATCGGATACCTCGACGAGGACGGCTGCCTGTACATAGTCGACCGCCTCAAGGACATGATCATCAGTGGTGGGGAGAACGTCTACCCCGCCGAGGTCGAACGCGTTCTGTCCGACATGCCGGGGGTGACCGACGTCGCGGTCGTGGGCATACCCGACGAGCAGTGGGGGGAGTTGGTGACCGCGGTGGTGAGCGTGGACGACCCGGCGGCGGTCACCGTGGAGACCGTGCACGCGTGGGCGGCAGGGCGGCTGGCCCGCTACAAGCTGCCGAGACGCCTCACCGTCGTCCCCGTCGTCCCGAGGAACGCCTCCGGGAAGCTGGACAGGGTGGTCGTCCGCCGGCTCGCCGACGAGGAGAGCTGACATGCTCGCGGTACCCGCACTTCCGGTCCTGCGCATCGACGGTGCGGCGCGGACGAGCGTCGAGTCCTGGAGCCGTCGTGCGGGCAGGCTGCGCATGGGCGCGGGCGGAGCCGAGATCATGGTCCGGGTGGAACGGTGTGCGGCCGGCCGTCTCAAGGACGCCTACCCCGTCGGCGCCCACGACGTGGAAGTCGTACTGGAGACGGATCAGGACACGGAGACGGCTTCCGCCCTTCTCCGGACTCTGGTGCGTGCCGTCCGGGCAGCGGATCCGCGCTGCCGCCGGGTGGTGTACGCGGTGGCGGAGGGCGACCAGGGCGCCGCGGAGCGGGCCGCGTCGGCAGGATTCAGGCACGTGGTCGACGTCGATCTGGCGGACCGGCAGCTGAGCCTGCTGGTCCACGAACCCGACTGGGTCACCGGGACCGACGCGGATCTGGATCACGTACCCGGTACCTGACCGGACAGCGGCCGTGCCCGACGGGCACGGCCGCTGCGATGAGCCGGGCGTGCGGATGCCGAGGAGTCTCTTCTTCCGGGCGGCGCCGAGGGCGTTGCCGCGCCTGTCCTCGCAGGCCTGGACGGTGTTGTGGAGGGCGAGGCTCGCGAGGACCTCCTGGTGGCGGACGGCGACCCTCCCGCCGAGCCCGGACAGGCCGCTGATGCCGAGGAGCCGGGCGGCCTCCGCGATCCTTCCTCCGGGCGCGACGAAACCGGGAACGGCCGCCGAAGGCTGCTGAATGGGCAATTGCCCAGCAATCCTCCCGCCGGACCCGGCACGGACCAATTGCCGTTCCGGGGGAAAAGACAGCCGGCACTCGCCATGTTCTCCGAAACCGTCGGAAGCACGGCCGGACGAAGACGGCCGCTGCGGGAAAAGGGTGCGGGGCAGGTCGGAATCGGTCGGCGGGTTCGGCCGGACCCATGCAGTGTGAACGCGAACTCGTCCGCCGCGCACCGGCTTTACCCTGCCACTTCGTGATTCTGCACAAGTGAGAACCCTCGTCGACGTCGGCCTCGTCCCGGGAAATGAACGCGTAACAAACAAGCTATTGACATACCGTCATGCCTGATCGGCTAATTGTCCGGACGTCGTCTTGCGCGCAGTTCCAGTTCCCCGGCCCAATAACGAGGGCCCGTCACGATGGGTACGAAGTGAAGCAATCCGTGTTCCGGAGAGAGCGAATATCAGTGGCCCCGCGGCCCCGGTCGGTGGTGGCCGCCCTGGGGCTCACCGCCCTCGTTCTCCTCGGCATCGAGGCGCCCGCGCACGCCGCGCCGGCCCCGGCCTCCGGCGCCACCGCCGGTGCGACCCGACTCGACACCTCTTTGGACCCCGCAACCGGCACCGGCCTGACTCCTGTGTGCGACGCGCCCGCCAAGGGACACGCGTCGTGCTTCGCCATGCGCTCCACGAGTGACTCCCCGCTGCTCCGGCCGGCCGCGGCTCAGACCCCGCCGGGGCTGGGACCGCAGGACCTGCAGAGCGCCTACAGCCTCCCGGCCGACGGCGGCGCGGGGCAGACCATCGCCATCGTGGACGCCTACGACAACCCCGACGCCGAAGCGGACCTGGCGGTCTACCGCGCCCAGTACGGGCTGCCGCCGTGCACCACGGCCAACGGCTGCTTCAGCAAGGTGGACCAGCGCGGCGGCACCGACTACCCGCTGTCCAACGACAGTTGGGCCGGGGAGATCGCCCTCGACCTCGACATGGTCTCCGCGGTCGCCCCGCAGGCGCACATCCTGCTCGTGGAGACCGACAACGACGGACTCGACCGGCTCGCGGCCGGAGTGGACAAGGCGGTCGAGCTGGGCGCGAAGTACGTGTCCAACTCCTACGGCCGCTCCGGCGACTACGCCTCCGACGTCCCGACGTACGGCGCCTCCTACGACCACCCCGGCGTCGCGGTCGTCGCGGCGAGCGGGGACAACGGCTACGGCGTCGCGTTCCCGGCCACCCTTCCCACGGTGACGGCGGTCGGCGGCACCAACCTGGTCGCCGACCCGGGCACGGCCCGCGGCTGGGACGAGACCGTGTGGAAGCGCGGCTCCTACGGGCCCGGCTCGGGCTGCGCGTCGTACCAGTCCAAGCCCTCCTTCCAGCAGGACACCGGATGCCCGGGACGCAGTGTCGCGGACGTCTCCGCGGTCGCTGACAACGTTGCCGTCTATTCGACGTTCGGCTCGCTCGGCACCGGTTGGCAGCGCTACGGTGGCACCAGCGCGGCCGCCCCGGTGATCGCCGGCGTGTACGCGCTGGCCGGCTCACCGCGCCCGGGCACCTACCCGAACGCGTATCCGTACACGACCGGCGGCACCGGACTGAACGACGTCACCTCCGGATCCAACGGCACCTGCGCCGCCGCCTACCTGTGCACCGCGGGCACCGGCTACGACGGCCCCACCGGCCTGGGCACCCCGGCCGGACTGGCGGCCTTCCGCAGCGGCCCGAGCGGGACCCTGACCGGCAAGGTGACGGACACGAGGACCGGCGGGCCCGTCGCCGGCGCCACCGTGGCCTCCGGCCTCGACGTGGCCACCACGAGCGCCGACGGCACGTACACCCTGAACCTGCCCGCGGGTGAGGTCGACGGGCTCACCGTCACGGCCTTCGGCTACGCGGCCACGGCACCGGTCTCCCTGGGGATCGCGGACGGCCAGACCGTGACCCGCGACTTCGGCCTCAAGGCCCTGCCCCGCGCCCATGTGCGCGGCACGGTCCGGGACGGCTCGGGGCACGGCTGGCCGCTGTACGCCCGGATCGCCGTCGAGGGTTCGCCGGAGGCGCCGGTGTGGACCGACCCGGTCACCGGCCGGTACGACATCTCCCTTCCGGAGCAGGCCGGTTACACCCTGGACGTCACCGCGGCCCTGCCCGGTTACGAGGCGGTCGCCCGCAAGGTGACGGTGGGCAAGAAGGCCGTGAGCGCCGACACCGCCCTGACCGCCGACCCGGACACGGCCACCGCGGTCGGCTACGCCCTCCACACCACCGAGCACTCCGAGGGATTCGACACACCCACCGCGGCACCACAGGGCTGGACGGTGGCGAGCGCGGCGGACAGCGACAACGGCTGGCAGTTCGACGACCCCACCCAGCGCGGCAACGCCACCGGCGGCGGCGGCTCCTTCGCGACCGTCGAGAGCGACAACGCGCCGTTCGGGCCGCACCAGGACACCTCGCTGGTCAGCCCCGCCTATGACCTGTCGACGGCGCAGTCGGCCAGCCTCACCTTCAAGACGCACTACATCACCAACCTCAGCCAGCAGCACATGAGCGTGGACGCCAGCACCGACGGCGGCGCCACCTGGCAGAGCGTGTGGGCCGGTCCCAAGGCGAACGGCGAGGCCGACCACCTCACGGTGAGCGTCCCGCTGCGGCAGTACGCCGGGCAGTCGTCGGTGCGGCTGCGCTTCCACTTCGTCGCGAACTGGGCCTACTTCTGGGAGGTCGACGACGTGAGCGTGCAGAGCCGGACGCTGGAGCCGGTGCCGGGCGGGCTGACGGTGGGAACCGTCGAGGACGCCCGCACCGGCAAGGCGATCGTCGGCGCCAAGGTCGCCGACACCTCGGCCGCGGGCACCGCCGCACTCACCGTGGCCACACCCGAGGACCCGGCCGTGGGCGACGGCCTGTACACCCTGTTCTCGCCCGCCCCCGGCGTAGCCACCCTCCGGGTCACCGCGGACGGACACCGGCCCCTCACCCGGCGGATCGTGGTGCGCCGGGACCGGGTCACCCACAGGGACTTCGCGTTGAGGGCCACGACGTAGCACCGCGCCTCAGCCACGGTGCCGTATCCACGGGTACGGCACCGTACGCGGCGCCCGCCTTCGCTTCCATGCCTCGACGACCCTGATCGCCGGCCTCCCGGCGACTACTGCCCGACCACGACTTCCCCCAGGCCCTGGCTCGCCCCCAGCCAGCCCCGTTCCGCCGCCAGCAGGGCGATCTGGAAGCGGGTGCGGGCGCCGAGCCGGGTGCCCGCGTCGCTGACATGTTTCTGGACGGTGCGGCGGCTCACCTTGAGCACGCGGGCGATCGTGTCGTCCTTCATCCCGGTGGCCATCAGGCGCAGGATCTCCCGGGTGCGCGGGTCGGGTGCCTCCGTCGGCCCGGTGTCCTCGGGCGGCGAGGCGCCGTGGCCGCAAGCCGGTGGCGGCGCATCGGTCCGGCTGGAGAGGGAGACCGGTTCGGCACCCGCCCACGCGCTCTCGAACAGAGCCGCCAGCGCCTCGACGAGCGCCGGAGAGTGAACCACCAGTGAGCCGGCGGCCGGCCGGTCCGCCCGCACCGGCAGCAGGGCCGCCGTCCGGTCGAACACCACGAGTTTCACCGGCAGCCGCGGCGCCAGCCGCAGTTCCCCGCCCCGCCCGGTGCCGTGCACCGCCGTGGCCAGGGACACCTCGTCGCTGAAACCCTCGGTCTCGTACACCGAACGCATCCGCACCCCGTCCGCCACGCCCGGTTTCCCCGCGTCCACCCCGAAACCGGTGACGTACGGCGGTTTCGCCAGGTGCAGCACCTCCGCCTCGCATCCCTTGAGCAGTTGGCCGTAGCGCGCCGACACCTCGTCCTCGCGTTCCAGCAGCTCCACCAGGTGCGCGGAGCGCGCCCCGGACACGGTCTCGTACACCGCGTGCAGGTGCTCCACGAGCCCCTCGGCGCGGGCCAGTTCGGCCCGCCGGCGAGCCAGCAGGACGCCCAGGGAGGTGCGCGGAGGGCCGGCCGCCCAGCGGGGCACGGGCCCGTCGATGCGCACGGCGAGCGAGGTGTCGGTGAGGTGGCGCAGAGCCCGTTCCGCGTCCGCCGTGGACACTTCGGCCGCTGCCGCCACCTCGGCCGCGTCCGCCGCCGGCACGGTCACCAGGTGCTCCAGAACCCGACCGCCCAGCGGGTCCAGACCGGTTCCGGACCACGGGCTGTCCGCGGGTGCGTCCATGGGCTGTGCCACTCCTGTGCGCTGCGAGGTCGGGCGGACCCGGGCCCGACCGGTGGTGAATCGGCGTCGATGCTACGTCGGCGCCGGCTGACCCGGCGCAGGTGGCTGCTGTCCCGGCAGTCAGGAGCGGCTGAGGCACCGGTACGCCCGATGCGCCACGCGCCGTCCCGCGGGGCGGCGGCGCGCAACGAGGACCGGCCCCCTCGCCGGGGGACCGGGAGGAGGTGCGCCAGGCCGCCGGAACGATCATGATACAGCTGGGTGGGAGCGTCGAGGAGGCGCCGCCGCTCACCGCGTACGCGAGCCGTCGCCGGGCCCGGCCCACCGAGACCCCCCTCGCTGGTCAGCCGGGCCCTGGAGCCCCGCCGTCCTCGCGGCGCGGCCCGACGGCCGCGAGGGGACCGGGGGCGGGGCCGGTGTCTCAGGAGGGTGACGAGCCCTCGCCGCCCGGCCGGCCGGCGGCATGGGGCTCGACCTGGGCGAGCAGGGCCAGCAAGGAGGCCACGGTCAGCCCGGACTCGGCCGGATGGCGAAGGGCGGTTCCCGGTTCGATCCGGTAGAGATTGCCGCGCCCCTCACGGGTGTGGGAGAGGAAACCGCTCTGCTCCAGATCGGAGATGATCTTCTGGACGGCGCGCTCCGTGAGCCTGCAACGAGCGGCGATGTCCCGGACGCGGGCGCTCTCGTCGTCGGCGATGGCGGCCAGGACACGGGCGTGATTCGTGATGAAGGTCCACCCCGTGTGAGGTTCCGGTGCTGCTCCAGCCATGAGGCAATCCTACGCGTCATGATTCGTGCTTCAGAATACACGAATTGTGTTTCGTGTTTTTCTTGACGCATGTCGGTGCCGGGGTGAACCTGGTTGTGGACATCGCACGAGCGTCACGGGGAGCGAGGCCATGCCGGAACCAGAACAGCCCGGCACCGGGCGGACACTCGACCCAGCCGGTGTGCGCGAGCCGCCGGATCTCACCATCCGCAGCCGCGACGAGGGGAAGCGCACCGTCGTCACGGTGTGCGGTGATCTCGACCTCACGAGTGAGCCACAGCTTCGGCGTGCCCTGCGCGCGGCGCTGCTGCGCTCGTCGCACGGCGTCGAACTGGACCTGCGCGGGGTCGGGTTCTGCGACTGCTCCGGCCTCAACGTCCTTCTGAACGCCCGGCGGCAGGCCCTCAAGGAGGGCAAGCAGATCACGCTCCGGCAGGCCGGCCCAGCCGTGGAGCGGATACTGGAGATCACGGGTGCCCTTGCTCTGTTCACGCCGGACACCGTGCCGGACGGACGGGAGGACGCCGAGGAGGCAGGGGAGGCGAAGGACGCCGGGGATTCGCTGCCCGCTGCCGGCGATCTCGGCACCGACCTGCGCGCCGAGGTCGTACAACTACGGCGGGCGCTCCAGACCCGGGACACCATCGACCTGGCCCGCGGCATCCTGATGGCCACCTTCGTTCTCACTCCCGAGGAAGCGTGGAGTGTCCTGGTGGCCACCTCCCAGAACACCAACACCAAGCTCCACCGGACCGCCGGTCAGCTGGTGGACTCCATCAGAGGCGGCCCGCTGCCCGCGCCCACCCAGAAGCAGCTGTCCGCCGCGGTCACCCAGGTCGCCGCCGCACGCGTGCCGGCGACGGCCCTCGACTGAGCCGGGCCACGTCACCCTCCAGGCGCGCGACGGCCCGGCCGACGGCGAGTGCCACGTGACCGGACGACCGGCCGGGAGCGGCGGATCGTGGGCCGGTCTCTTTGATGTTCGGTCAATTGCCTTGCGAATTCCGTAATCCGGTGCGACAAGCGGGAAAGACGGCCACAATGTGGCGGTGAGGCCGGTGGCGTGCGGCGCCGGCTGCCGAGTGCTGTGAAAAGAGACTCCCCTCTTCAGGCAACGGCGTACGCTCCGCGTCGAAGGGGGGTGCCATGGCCGCTCATGCGAAAACACTCAGGATCTGGTGGCTGGCCACGATGGCTGCCCTGACCACGGCGGTCATCGCGGTCGTCCTCGTCGTCCAGGCCGACTCGGGGGAGGCGTCCCCACCACCGTCGTCGCCGCTCACCGCCCCGCCGAAGAACCTGCCCGGCGCGACGGGCACCTCACCCTAGGACCCGCACGGAGGCCGGCCCCCGGCAGCCGCGGCACCACACGCACCACCGGTTCATAGCGTCAACTTCCCTACCGGCACGCCGACGTCAGCGACGTGCCGGTTCCTTACGCCGCCTCCGGAGGAACCGTGGCAACCAGCCGGCCCCACCGTTCTCGGGTGCCTTCGACCCGACGCAGATCCCTCGCCGTGACCGCCGCCCTGGCCGCCGTCTGCTGCGCGGGCCTCACCCGGCCGACCCCGGCCAGTGCGGACGCCGCCACCGACCGCGCCGCCCTCGCCCAGTGGTGGGCCCCGGTCAACTTCCAGGACGTCGACTCCACCGGCGAGACCGCGCTCGGCGGCAGGTCCGACTACCTCACGTCGTACGACTACGACGGCGACCTCGACGGCCGCGACAACTGGGAGAACACCAGCCAGTTCCCGCTCGCGGCGCACGTCTACTACTCGGTCGTCCAGACCCCGGCCTTCTCGTACCTGCTGTACATGTACTTCCACCCGCGCGACTGGTCGGACGGCGTCCTCGACAACTACCAGGAGGACCTCACCGAGCACGAGAACGACTCCGAGGGCGTCCTGGTCGTCGTGGCCAACGACGGCTCCCAGCACGGGCAGTTGAAGGCCGCCATCACGGTCGCGCACAGCAACTTCTACTCCTGGGTGCCCTCCGGCAGCGACTTCACCAGCGGGCAGGAGAGCGTGGACGGCACGCTCAGGCTGCAGGGCGACCCGCACGACGACGGCCACGGCCGCCCCTTCACCACCCAGCAGCCCAACACCCACGCCGCGTGGGCCGAGGGCTACCTGTCCAAGGAACGCGACCAGTACGCGAGCGGCGACGGCATCGTCTACTACCCCGGTTCCACCGCCGAGGTGCCGTCCGGCTCCAACGACCGTGACGTGCAGTACACGCTGACCGATGTCTTCGCCGCGAACGGCATGTGGGCCGACCGCACCCTCACCTCGCTGTTCGCGACGCCCGACAACTTCGCCGGCGACGACAGCTCCAACCCCTACGGCGCCAGGTGCGGCGCCGGCGGGGTCCTCGGCCCGGCCAACGGCGCCTGCGACACCGACGCCGCCAACCCGCCCTGGGCCTGGGACGACGCCGACGACCTGCCCGGCCGGGGCTACCTGGCCACCAACCCCGCCGAACTCGTCTGGGACTACTTCAACTGGCCCGGCAAGCCCTCCTCGCCCGACCTCGCCTACACCTGGGACCAGTACAACGGCATCACCTCCTGATCGCACGACGGGCCCGCCCTGCCTGCGGGAAGGGCGTCCGGGCGCTCGACGCGCGCGATCGGCCCGGAGCTGGTGTGCTGGGTGAGGGGGCTTCGGACCCTACCCGTCATACCCGCTCCGGGAGTGACCCATGAGTATCTACCGAGTCGCGCAGGTGCCCGCCCTGGGCGGGCCCTTCGAGATCGTCGAGCGGGAGGTGCCGAGGCCGGGCCGCGGCCAGGTGCGGATCGCCGTGGAGGCCTGCGGCGTCTGCCACAGCGACGCCTTCTTCGTCACCGCCGCACTGCCGGGCGTCACGTTCCCCGTGGTCCCCGGCCACGAGATCGCCGGGCGGATCGAGGAGCTCGGCGAGGGCATCGAGAACTGGGGCTGGCAGACCGGCGACCGGGTGGCGGTCGGCTGGTTCGGCGGCAGCTGCGGCCACTGCAAGCCCTGCCGCCAGGGCGACTTCATCGTCTGCGAGAACATGAAGACGCCCGGCTGGACCTACGACGGCGGCTTCGGCGAGCAGGTCATCGCGCCGGTCGACGCGCTGGCCCGCATCCCCGACGGGCTGACCGCGGCCGACGCGGCCCCCATGGGCTGCGCGGGCGTGACCACCTTCAACGGGCTGCGGCGCAGCCCGGCCGAGCCCGGTGACCTGGTCGCCGTCGTCGGTCTCGGCGGGCTCGGCCACCTCGGGGTGAAATACGCGGTGGCCATGGGCTTCGAGACCGTGGCCGTCGCCCGCGGGGCCGAGAAGGCCGACTTCGCCAAACAGCTCGGCGCCCACCACTACGTCGACTCCACGGCCCGGACCCCGGTCGCGGAGGCCCTCCAGTCGCTGGGCGGCGCCAAGGCCGTACTCGCCACCGCGGGCAACTCCCAGGCGATCTCGGCGGCCGTGGACGGCCTGGCCCCCCGGGGCGAACTGGTGGTGATCGGCATCGACCCCGAGCCGCTCGAGGTCAGCCCGCTCCAGCTGCTCTCGGCCGCGCGCGTGGTCCGCGGCCATCCGTCCGGCACCGCGCAGGAGGTGCAGGACACCATGGAGTTCAGCGCCCTGCACCAGATCCGCCCGACGATCGAGACCGTACCCCTGGAGCAGGCGGGCGAGGCCTACCAGAAGATGCTCACCGGGGCCGCGCGCTTCCGGATGGTCCTCACCTACCACTGAGCGTCACGCACCGCACCGCCCTCCGCGTACCGCTCGGGCCGCCCGGCACGGGCGCGGCGTCTCCAGGCGGCCGGACGGCCGTGCCCTCACCCGGCACCGCCCGCGCGCCACGGCCCGGGGGTGAGGGCCTCGGCCGTCCGGTACAGCGCGGACCGGTGCGGGCCCCGGGGCAGCGCGTCCAGCTCCCGGCGGGCCTGCTCCGCGTACCTGCGCGCCAGCCGCGTGGACTGCTCCAGCGCGCCCGTCTCCACCAGCAGCCGCCCCACCTGCTCCGGATCGTTCGGGACCGGCCCGGCCAGCAGCAGGGGCAGACTGGGCCGGTCGTTGCGCAGATCGCTGTCGGCGGGCTTGCCCTCCCGCCCGGCCTCGGGGCCGTACGGCAGCAGGTCGTCGCGGATCTGGAACGCCACCCCGAGGGCGTCGCCGTACCCGGCCAGCGCCCGCGCCTGCCCCGGCGAGCCGCCGCCCAGCACCGCGCCCGCCTCGCAGCACGCGCTCAGCAGCGCCGACGTCTTCAGCCGGACCATCTCCAGATACCCGCCGACCGCGTCCGGTGCCCGGACCGGGTCCAGCTCGCGGGCCACCCCCTGCGCCATCCGCCGGCCGGCCCGCGCCAGCGTGCCCACGGCCCGGATCACGGCGGCCTCCGGCACCCCGCGCCGACCGCACTCCACCACCTGCTCGAACAGCGCGAACATCAGCGCGTCACCGCTCAGGACCGCCGCGCCCGGCCCGAACCTGGCGTGCGCCGACGGCTTGCCGCGGCGCAGTTGGTCGTCGTCGAGGATGTCGTCGTGCAGCAGGCTCGCCACATGCACCAGCTCCACCCCGACCGCCGCGGGCATGACCCGCTCGTACGACCCGCCCACGGCCGCCGCCGACTCCAGCAGGAGCACCGGCCGCAGCAGCTTCCCCGGCGGGTGCAGCGCCCAGCGGTGCACCTCCGCGAGCGGACCCTCGGCGTCCCGGGACAGCCAGTCCCGCAGCGCCTGCTCCACGGCGGCCGCCGCGCCGTTCTCCTCGTGCCGCATCCCCGTTCCTCACTGCTGATCGTTTCCCTGCCGGTGAACGAGCCACGTATCGCGGTGTCACCCGGCGACCGGAGGCCCGGCGGGCGCGCGCCCCGGCTTACGGACGGGGCGTTCAGCCCGGAGCACGCGCGCCGTGAGCAGCATGATGTCGTCCTCGGAGCCGGGGGCGACGCGGATGAGGACCGTGTCGGGGATCTTGTCCCCGGCGGACCGGTGGGGCACCGCGACACCTCCCGGCCCACCGCGGCCGGGCCCACGACCTCGCCGGTGCCGTCCACGTGCCGGTGGTCCGGACACCGCCGCTCCCGTACCGGGCGGCGAGGCCGCCCGGGCGCGTCGGGTGGCGAAGGTGTCGCGCGGCCGGCCGTCGCGGACGACGTCCCGCGGGACCTGGTCGCGCCGCCGGACGCGCGGCAGCACCTCGTGCCGGGTGCGGCCGCGGCCGGCGGCGGTGGGCAGTCCGGTCATCCGGGCCATGGGCGGACCGGCGTCGAGACGGGGGCCGGCCGGTGTCCCGGGCATGTCCGCTCACATCGCCCCGAGCGGGTCTGTGCGGCGGCCTTAACCCCTGTTGATCGGGAGCGGTGACGCCGGCGTAATCAGCCGTACCTACGGTCGGAGTCGGATGAAAGAGGCTGACCAGCAGGAACAGGGGGTACCCGTGGCCGCGCCGGACTCGCGCAGCACCGACACCGGCAAGGTGCGGACCGTCTGCTCGTACTGCGGGGTCGGCTGCGGCATGGTCCTGGACATCGGCACGGGCCCGGACGGCCGCCGTACCGTCCTCAAGGCCTCCGGGGACAAGGAGCACCCCGCGAACGCCGGCAGGCTGTGCACGAAGGGCGCCACCACCGCCGACATGCTCGCCGCGCCCGGCCGGCTGACCACCGCCCTGCTGCGGCCCGAGCGGGGCGAGGAGGCGGTGCCGTCCGCCGTGGACGCGGCGGTCGCCGAGACCGCGCGACGGCTGCGCGCGATCGTCGACGAGCACGGCCCCGACGCGGTCGCCCTCTACGTCTCCGGCCAGATGAGCCTGGAGGCCCAGTACCTCGCCAACAAACTCGCCAAGGGCTGGCTGCGCACCAACAACATCGAGTCCAACTCCCGGCTGTGCATGGCCAGCGCCGGCACCGGCTACAAGCTCTCCCTCGGCGCCGACGGCCCGCCCGGCTCGTACCAGGACCTCGACAAGGCGGACGTCTTCCTGGTCATCGGCGCCAACATGGCCGACTGCCACCCCATCCTCTTCCTGCGGCTCATGGACCGGGTGAAGGCAGGCGCCAAGCTGATCGTCGTCGACCCGCGCCGTACCGCCACGGCCGCCAAGGCGGACCTCTTCCTGCAGGTCAGGCCGGGCACCGATCTCGCGCTCCTGAACGGGCTGCTCCACCTGCTGTACGAGAACGGGCACACCGACCCCGACTTCGTCGCCGCGTACACCGAGGGCTGGGAGGAGATGCCGGAGTTCCTGGCCGGCTACCCGCCCGCCGCCGTCGCCGACATCACCGGTATTCCCGAGGCCGACCTGCGCGAGGCCGCCCGGCTGATCGGCGAGGCGGGGGAGTGGACCAGCTGCTGGACCATGGGCCTCAACCAGTCCACGCACGGCACCTGGAACACCAACGCCCTGGTCAACCTGCATCTCGCGACCGGGAAGATCTGTCGCCCCGGCAGCGGCCCGCTCTCCCTCACCGGCCAGCCCAACGCCATGGGCGGCCGGGAGATGGGGTACATGGGACCGGGCCTGCCCGGCCAGCGCTCGGTGCTCGTCGACGCCGACCGCGCCTTCGTCGAGGAGCGCTGGGGGCTCGAGCCCGGCACGATCCGCGCCGACGGCGTCGGCAAGGGCACGGTGGAGATGTTCCAGAAGATGGCCGACGGCCGGATCAAGGCCTGCTGGATCATCTGCACCAACCCGGTCGCCTCCGTCGCCAACCGCAGGACCGTCATCGAGGGCCTGGAGGCCGCCGAGTTCGTCGTCACCCAGGACGTCTTCGCCGACACCGAGACCAACGCCTACGCCGACGTCGTGCTGCCCGCCGCCCTGTGGACCGAGACCGAGGGCGTCCTCGTCAACAGCGAGCGCAACCTCACCCTCGCCCGTCCCGCCGCCGACCCGCCCGGCGAGGCCACCGCCGACTGGCGGCTGATCGCCGGCGTCGCCCGCGCCATGGGCTTCGAGGACGGGTTCTCCTACGGCAGCGCGGAGGAGATCTTCGAGGAGATCAAACGCTTCCACAACCCGCAGACCGGCTATGACCTGCGGGGCGTGACCTACGACCGGCTGCGCGCCGCCCCCGTCCAGTGGCCGGCCGCCACCGCCGACGGCCCCGACCGCAACCCCGTCCGGTACCGCGGCCCCGACGGCTCCCTCACCTTCGCCACCGCCTCCGGGCGCGCCGTCTTCCACGCCCGGCCGCACGTGGACCCCGCCGAGATGCCCGACGCCGACTACCCGTTCGTCCTCAACACCGGCCGTCTCCAGCACCAGTGGCACACCCTGACCAAGACCGCGAGGGTCGCCAAGCTGAACAGGCTCGATCCCGGCCCGTTCGTCGAGATCCACCCCGAGGACGCGGCCGCGCTCGGGCTCGCCGACGGCGACTCCGTGGAGGTCGCCTCGCGGCGCGGCCGGGCGGTGCTGCCGGCGGTCGTCACGGACCGGGTGCTGCCGGGCTCCTGCTTCGCGCCGTTCCACTGGAACGACCTGTTCGGCGAGTACCTCAGCGTCAACGCGGTGACCAGCGACGCGGTCGACCCCCTGTCCTTCCAGCCCGAGCTGAAGGTGTGCGCGGTGTCGCTGACCAAGGTGTCCACGCCCGTGACCGTGCAGGCGCCCGGGGCTGAGGAGACCCCGGCCGCGGTCGTCGTACCCGCTGCCGCCGACGCGGTACCCGCCGGTGCCGCCGTCACACCCACCGCCGTGCCGCCCTCCGCCGCCTCCGTCTTCGGCCTCGACCCGGCGCCGCCGCCGGTCCTCACCGATCGTGAACGGCAGTACCTGGTCGGCTTCCTCGCCGGCATTCCGGTCGGTGCCCCCGGCGTCCCCGTGCTGCCGCCGGACGCGCCGTTCAGCCCCGAGCACGCCCTGTGGGTCAACGGCACCCTCGCCGGCATGTACTCCCGCACCGGCGCCGCCCCGGTCACCACGCCGGCGTCGCCGACCCGTCAGGTGGTGGTCCTGTGGGCCTCGCAGACCGGCAATGCCGAGGACTTCGCCGCCACCGCCGCCGAGCGGCTCGCCGCCGGCGGCCACGCGGCCTCCCTCGTCCCCATGGACCAGGCGGACCCGGCCGCCCTGCCCACCGGCGCCGACCTGCTCCTGATCACCAGCACCTTCGGTGACGGCGACGCCCCCGACAACGGCGCCGGTTTCTGGGACGGCCTCGCCGCCCTCGACAGCGGCCGGCTCGCGGGCCGCCGGTACGCCGTCCTGGCCTTCGGCGACTCCGCCTACGACGACTTCTGCGGACACGGGCGGCGCCTGGACAGCCGTATGGACGAACTCGGCGCGGTCCGGCTCGCGCCGCGCACCGACTGCGAACCGGACTACGAGACCCAGGCGGACGCCTGGCTCGACCAGGTGCTCACCGCCCTCAAGGCAGAGGCCCCGCCTTCGCCCGCGGAGGCACCCGCACCCGCCAGGCCCCGGCGCCCCGCCCCCGTCACCGCCCGGCTCGTCGGCAACCGGCTGCTCAGCCTGCCCGGCGCCGGCAAGGAGGTCCGCCGCTTCACCTTCGACAGCCACGACAGCGAGACCCCGCTGGTCTACGAGGCCGGCGACGCGCTCGCGGTCCGCCCGCTCAACTCCCGGGACCTGGTCGCGGAATGGCTGGACGTCACCGGCCTCGACGCCACGACCGGCGTGGAGATCGACGGAGCCGGTGAAGTCCCCCTCGGTGAAGCGCTCTCCCGCCATCTGGACATCACCCGCGTCACCCCGGACCTGCTCCGCTTCGCCGCCGAACGCACCCGTGACCCCCGCGAGCTGCGGAAACTGCTGCGCCCCGACAACAAGGACGAGCTGGCCAAGTGGTCCTGGGGCCGGCAGGCCATCGACGTGGTCGCCGAGTTCGGGATCCGCGCCGACGCCGGCGCATGGGCGGGGGTCCTCGGCCGGCTCCAGCCGCGCCTGTACTCCATCTCGTCCAGCCCGCTCACCGACCCCCACCAGGTCTCGCTCACCGTCTCCGTCGTCCGCTACGAGAACCTGCGCGGCAGGCCCCGGCAGGGCGTCTGCTCGCCGTTCCTGGCCGACGCCGAACCCGGCACCGAGGTCCCGGTGCACGTCCAGCGCTCCGCGCACTTCCGCCCGCCCGCCGATCCGGCGACCCCCATGGTCATGGTCGGCCCCGGCACCGGCGTGGCGCCGTTCGTGGGCTTCCTGGAGGAGCGCCGCGCCCGCGGCCACCGAGCCCCCAACTGGCTGTTCTTCGGCGAACAGCACCGGGCCACCGACTTCTACTACGAGGAGGAGCTCACCGCCCTGCTCGCCGAGGGCACCCTGAGCCGCCTCGACACCGCGTTCTCCCGCGACCAGCGTGCCAAGGTCTACGTCCAGGACCGGATGCGCGAACACGGCCCGCTGCTGTGGTCCTGGCTCCAGGACGGCGCCCACTTCTACGTCTGCGGGGACGCATCCCGGATGGCCAAGGACGTGGACCGGGCCCTGAAGGACATCGCCACCGTGCACGGCGGACTGACCGAGGACGAGGCGACCGTGTACGTCAAGCAGCTGGCCGCGGACCGGCGTTACGTCCGGGACGTCTACTGAGTTCGGCGCCGGGGCGGGGGCCGGGCCGGACGTGAAAAGGGGCCGGAGCTGGTGAGCTCCGGCCCCTTCGCGGGGTGCCTCAGGCGGCCACGCCCACGTTGCCGTGCAGGCGGGCGACGACCTCGGTCAGCTGGGCGGCCACCTCGGCGTCGTCGGCCGGGTGGGTCTCGGCGAAGCGGGTCACCGACCCGGGGATCGACAGCTTGATGTCCTCGACCACCTTGCCGCCGGCGATGCCCACGGCCTTGCGGGCCTCGTCCTGCGCCCACACGCCGCCGTACTGGCCGAAGGCGGTGCCGATGACGGCGACCGGCTTGCCGCCGAAGGCGCCGGCGCCGTACGGGCGGGACAGCCAGTCGATGCCGTTCTTCAGGACGGCCGGGATGGTGCCGTTGTACTCGGGGGAGAAGAGCAGGAACGCGTCGGCGGCCTGGGCGGCCTCGCGCAGCTTCGCGGCGGCGGCCGGGACGTTGCCCTCGACGTCGATGTCCTCGTTGTAGAACGGGATCTCGGCCAGGCCCTCGAAGACCTCGACCACGGCACCCTCGGGGGCCAGCTTGACGGCCGCCTCGGCAAGCTGGCGGTTGTGCGAACCGGCGCGGAGGCTGCCGACGAGAGCAAGGATGCGGACAGACATGGGGAACTCCAGGGGGGATGAAACACTGCCGTAACGAATCCGGACCGAGGTCCGTTTAATTTCTAACACTCTAAGCGGACCGCAGTCCAGTTTTGTTCCCCATGCTTTACGCTGTCTTCATGTCCAGCGTCCTGCCGCCTCTCCCGCAGCCCCAGGAGCCCTTCGACGTCCCGCGGTTGCTCGAGGTCGGGCCCGCTCCGGAAGAGCAGTGCCTGCGTGCCGACGCGGCCCGCAACCGTGCCCGGCTGCTGGAGGCCGCGGCCCGGCTGATCGCCGAGCACGGGGTGGCCGGCGTGACCATGGAGGCGGTGGCCGCGGCGGCCGAGGTGGGCAAGGGCACGGTCTTCCGCCGGTTCGGCGACCGCACCGGCCTGCTGATGGCGCTGCTGGACCACTCCTCGCGGCGGCTCCAGGCCGACTTCCTCGGCGGCCCCCCGCCGCTGGGCCCCGGCGCACCGCCGGTCGAGCGGCTCCGGGCGTTCGGCGTCGCGGTGCTCTACCGCGCGGCCGAGCAGCTGGACCTCCAGCTGGCCGCCCAGCCCGAGCCCACCCGGCGCTATGCCAATCCGCCGATGCAGGCGCTGCGCACGCATGTCACGATGCTGCTGCGGCAGATCCAGCCGGACGCCGACTGCGAACTGCTCGCCCAGACGCTGCTCGCCTACCTCGACCCCGCCCAGATCCACTATCTGACCAGGCAGTGCGGGATGCCGATGGAGCGCCTGGAGGCCGGCTGGACCGACCTGGTCGACCGCGTCACACGGACGGCGCCGGCTCGCTGACGTCCGCCCCGCCGGCGTCCGGCCCGCCGCCG
Source organism: Streptomyces shenzhenensis (assembly GCF_021462265.1). Lineage (GTDB taxonomy): Bacteria > Actinomycetota > Actinomycetes > Streptomycetales > Streptomycetaceae > Streptomyces > Streptomyces shenzhenensis. Next base: position 289,697 of record NZ_JAJONF010000002.1, read on the forward strand.
GTGAACATGTCGACCAGACCACGCGGCGCGTCGGCGCGGAACAGCATGGCGCTGTTGCGCGCGGAGTCCGCCGCGGACCGCTCGGCGCGCGCGAACATCTTCTCCTCGTAGGCGGCCACGGCCGCCTCGGTGTCGCCCGGGTGCGCGACGAGGGCGAGGCCCAGGTCGGCGCCGTCGATCAGCGCCAGGTTGGCGCCCTCACCGGCGAACGGCGACATCAGGTGCGCTGCGTCGCCGAGCAGCGTGACCCCGGGTGCCCGGTCCCAGCGGTGGCCGACCGGCAGGGCGTGGATCCGCCGCGGCACCAGCGTGCCCTCGGCGTCCGCGACCAGCGTCCGCAGGCTCTTGTCCCAGCCGTCGAAGTGATCGAGCACCGCCCGCTTGGCCGCCTCGGTGTCGGTGAAGTCGATCCCGTCCAGCCACTCCTCGGGCGCCTCCACCGCCGTATACACATGCAGACTGCCGTCGCTCTCCCGGTGGCCGAGGAAGCCCCGGCCCGCGCCGAGCGCGAACAGCATCCCGCCGCCGACCACTTCGGCGCTCACCGGATGGCGTACGTCCGCCTCCGGCAGGTCCGTCTCCACGAACGAGATCCCGGTGTACGCGGGCCGCGCGTCCGAGACCAGCGGGCGCACCCGGGACCAGGCGCCGTCCGCGCCGACCAGCAGATCGGTGGTGAAGGAGCCGCCGTCCGCAAGGGTCACCTCGTGCCGGCCGGCGCCGAGCGGGCGGGCGCCGGTGACCTTCGCGCCCCAGCGGATCACGCCCTCGGGCAGGGAGCCGAGCAGCAGCCGGCGCAGATCGCCCCGGTCGATCTCCGGCCGCCCGCCGGTGCCGTCGTCCGGCGCGTCCAGCAGGACCCGGGCGTCCTTGTCCAGGACCCGGGTGGCCTCGCCGCCCGGGTGGACGTGCGTCAGGAACGCGTCGTACAGCCCGGCCGCGCGCAGCGCCACCTGGCCGGAGTCGTCGTGGATGTCGAGCATGCCGCCCTGGGTGCGGGCCGCGGGGGAGGCGTCGAGGTCGAAGACGGCCGCCTCGACGCCGTGCACCCGCAGCACCCGGGCGAGGGTGAGCCCGCCGAGGCCGGCCCCGACGATCGCGATGGAGTGGTGGGGAGTGGACATGAAGGGCTCCTAGTCGTGGGATCCGGGTACGGGGGTGTGCTCGATGCCGTTGATCAGGGCCTGGAACGCCCACGACACGCGGGCCGCGGGCGCGCCCGACAGCAGCGCCCCGGAGGCGGCGGCGATGTGCGGGTGGGTACGGTCCGACACCTGGTTCAGCGCCCGGCCGAGCGAGTCCCAGTCGTCCTGGGACGCCCCGCCCGCGTGCTCGGCGGCGGTCGCGGTGGCGCGCTGGAGCAGCAGGTCGACGCCCCAGGCGGCCCGCTCGCGCGCCACCCCGCCCTCGGCGAGCAGGCCCAGCAGGGTCTCGATCAGGTTCAGGTAGTGCGGGCCGCTCGGCCAGGAGGTCAGCGCGGAGCGGGCCAGGCTGGGATGCTCCAGCAGCATCGTGGTGTAGGCGACGAGCACCTGCTCCAGCCGCTCCCGCCACGTGCCCTCGGCCGGGGCCGGGCCCACGGTGCCCAGGAGTTCGTCCAGGACCGCCGCGTGCAGCTCGGCGGTGTTGCGGACGTAGACGTACAGCGAGGCCGGGCCGGTGTCGAGCTCCTGGGCCAGGCGCCGCATGGTGACCTTCTGCAGCCCTTCGGCGCGCAGGATCTCCACGGCGGCCGCGACGATGCCCTCCCTGGTCAGGGCGGGCTTGGCGGGACGCTCCCGGCGGGAGCGGGGAGTTGCTGGCATGCGCCCACCATAACGAACATGTTCGTCGCGAACAAGTTCGTTGCGAACATGTTCGCCGACAGGATGCCTCACGTCGTGGGCTCCGGAGGCCGGAGCCCAACTCGTCGAACCCTCAATCACCTTGCCCCGCCGGACCCCCCTGCCCGGGCCTCTGCCAAGATGCCGTACGTCATGGTGCACATCCCGAAACCGTCCTCGGCAGCGTCGCCGGTCCCGCGCTCGGTCCCCACGAGCGCCGATGTGGCCCGGCTGGCCGGAGTCTCCCGCGCGACCGTCTCCTACGTCCTCAACAAGACCAGTGCCGTCCGGATCAGCGAGCCCACCCGGCGCCGGGTCCACGAGGCCGCGAGGGAGCTCGGCTACGTTCCCCACGCCGCCGCCCGCAGCCTGCGCGCCGGACACACCCGGATGGTCCTGATGTCCGCCCCGGCCACCGCGGTGAGCCCGCTGTACGGGCAGTTCATCAACGAACTCCAGTGGGCCCTCAGCCGCCTCGACTACACGGTCGTCCAGTACGGCACCGTGGGCCTGCGTGGTCACGAAACCGCCCGCGCCTGGGCCGAGTTGAGGCCGGTCGCCGTGCTGGTGCCGGGTGCCGAACTCGGCCCCGAGGGCGTCGCGGTGCTCAAGCGGGCCGGGGCCCGGGCCGTGGTCACCTTCGGTCCCGAACGTGTCGAGGGCGCCCACGCCCTGCTGATGGACCACGACGCCGTCGGCAAGTGCGCCGGCAGCCACCTGTACGCCCGCGGCCGGCGGCGGATCGGCGTGCTCGTCCCCGAGGAGCCCGGCCTGGAGACCTACTCCCGGCCCCGCCTCGAAGGCGTACGCCAGGCGCTGCGCGGCACCGACGCCGAGGTGACCGGGCTGCCGCTCGGCTACACCGAACAGTCGGCGGCCGAACTAGCGGCACGCTGGACCGAGTTGGGGCTCGACGCGGTGTTCGCGTACAACGACGAGTACGCGATGCTGTTCATGCGCGCCCTCCAGGACGCGGGCGTGCGCATCCCCGAGGACGCGGCGGTGCTCGGCGCCGACGACCTGATGCTCGGCCGGCTGCTGCGGCCCCGGCTCTCCACGATCCGGATCGACCTGCCCTCCGGCCGCGACCTCGCGGAGCTGGTCGACCGTGCGGTCCGCGATCCGGGCGGCGAACCGGAGACGCACCGGGTGCTCGGCGCCTCGGTGGTGCAGCGCGACTCCAGCTGACGGGCCACTCTGATCGGGGGCGGTGCTTTTCCGGGCGCCCTGGCTAGGATGTTGCGCGCTCAACAAACGGCTCATGGCAGCCCCGTGGGCCGCGCAACCCCGGTGATCGATCGGAGAGCCGTCATGCCGTTGCTCGACCCGAAGACCTGGCAGGCGCGCGCCCTGTCCGGCGCGCAGTACGAAGTCACCGAGCCCGCCACCGGCGACGCGCTGGGCGTGGTCACCCTGGCCGCTCCGGCGGACGTCTCCCCGGCCGCCGCGGCCGCCCGCGCCGCGCACCGCGACTGGGCCCGCGCCCCGCACTTCGTCAGGGCCCAGGTCCTGCGCAGGGCAGGCGACCTGTTCACGGAGCACGCCGACGAACTGCGCGACTGGATCGTCCGTGAGTCCGGCTCCATACCCGGCAAGGCGGACTTCGAGCTGCACGTCGCCGCCCAGGAGTGCTACGAGGCCGCCGCCCTCGCCTCCCGCCCGGCCGGCCAGGTGCTGCCCAGCGAGGCGCCCAGGCTGTCGTACACCCGCCGGATCCCGGTCGGTGCCGTCGGGGTGATCTCACCGTTCAACGCGCCGCTGATCCTGTCCATCCGCTCGGTCGCGCCCGCCCTCGCCCTCGGCAACGGCGTCGTCCTCAAACCCGATCCGCGTACCGCCGTATGCGGTGGGCTCGCGCTCGCCGCGGTGTTCGCGGAGGCCGGACTGCCCCAGGGGCTGCTGCACGTGCTGCCCGGCGGGGCGGACACCGGCGCGGCGCTGGTCGAGGACCCGCTGGTGCCGGTCATCTCCTTCACCGGCTCCACGGCGGCCGGCCGCGCGGTCGGCGAGGCCGCGGGCCGCCGTCTCAAGCGCGCCCATCTCGAACTCGGCGGCAACTCCGCCCTGATCGTCCTGGCGGACGCCGACCTCGACGCGGTGATCTCCACGGCCGCCTGGGGATCCTTCTTCCACCAGGGCCAGATCTGCATGACCACCGGACGGCACCTGGTCCACGCCTCGCTCGCCGACGAGTACGCCGAGCGCCTGGCCGCGAAGGCCGACTCGCTCGCCGTCGGCGACCCGTACCGCGAACAGGTCCACCTCGGACCGGTCATCGACGCCGGCCAACTCGCCAAGATCCACGGCCTGGTGGAGTCGAGCACCGCCCAGGGCGCCCGGCTCGCCGCCGGCGGCACCCATGAGAACCTCTTCTACCGGCCGACGGTCCTGACCGGCGTCGACGACCGCACACCCGCCTACGCCGAGGAGGTCTTCGGACCGGTGGCGCCCGTCCGGTCCTTCGCCGACCTCGACGAGGCCGCCGCGCTCGCGGCCGACAGCCCCTACGGCCTCTCCCTCGGCATCGTCACCCGGGACGCGGCGCGCGGCCTGGACCTCGCCGAACGCATCCCGACCGGCATCGTCCACATCAACGACCAGACCGTGAACGACGAGGCCGTGGCCCCCTTCGGCGGAGTCGCCGCCTCCGGCACCGGCGCCCGGTTCGGCGGCGACTCCAACCTGGAGGCGTTCACGGACGTGCGCTGGACGACGGTGCGCGGGGACGTGGCGCCGTACCCCTTCTGACCGGGACCGACCGGACCCCTGCCTCCGAACGGGACTACTGCGCGTCGTCCTGCTGTGCGGCGATGCTCTTGCGGACCTCGTCCATGTCCAGCTTGCGGGCCTGGCCGATGACGTCCGTCAGGGCGGCCTCCGGCAGGGCGCCGGGCTGGGCGAAGACGGCGACCTGGTCACGGACGATCATCAGGGTCGGGATCGACTGGATGCCGAAGGCCTGGGCCAGCTCCGGCTGCGCCTCGGTGTCCACCTTGCCGAACACCAGGTCGGGGTTGTCCTGGGCGGCCTTCTCGTAGACCGGGGCGAACATCCGGCACGGGCCGCACCAGGACGCCCAGAAGTCGATCAGGACGAACTCGTTCTCCGTGACCGTCTGGTCGAAGTTCTCCTTGGTGAGCTCCACGGTGCTGCTCATGCGTGCTTCCCTCTTCCTGACGTGGGGGGCGCCCCGGGGCGGGGCGAACCGTCCGCACAACATGCCCGGCCGGACAGGTATTCCGCCCCTACCCGTGTGGCCCGGGCGCACTCCACCAGCAAGACTGACCCCATGACGGAAACGGAATCCATCGCTTACGACGTCGTGGTGCTCGGGGCCGGGCCCGTGGGGGAGAACGTCGCCGACCGCACCCGTGCGGCCGGCCTCTCCACCGCGGTCGTGGAGAGCGAACTCGTCGGCGGCGAATGCTCGTACTGGGCCTGTATGCCCAGCAAAGCCCTGCTGCGGCCGGTCATCGCCCAGGCGGACGCCCGCCGCCTGCCCGGCCTCGCCCAGGCGGTCCAGGGTCCTCTCGACACCCCGGCGGTGCTCGCCCGCCGCGACTACTTCGCCTCGAACTGGAAGGACGACGGCCAGGTCGCCTGGCTGGACGGCATCAGCGCCGACCTCTACCGCGGCCACGGCCGCCTCGCCGGGCCCCGCACGGTCACCGTGACCAGCTCCGACGGCACCCTCACCACCCTCACCGCCCGGCACGCGGTGGCCGTCGCCACCGGCACCCGTGCCCAACTGCCCGACCTGCCAGGCCTCGCCGAGGTGAAGCCCTGGACCAGCCGCGAGGCCACCAGCGCCCAGGAGGCGCCCGGCAGGCTGATCGTCGTCGGCGGCGGTGTCGTCGCCACCGAGATGGCGACCGCCTGGCAGGCCCTCGGCTCCCGGGTCACCGTTCTGGTCCGCGGCAAGGGGCTGCTCAACCGCATGGAGCCGTTCGCCGGCGAACTCGTCGCCGACGCGCTCAAGGAGGCCGGCGTCGACGTCCGCACCGGTACGTCCGTGCGGTCGGTGACCCGCGAGAACGGCACGGTCGTGGCCGTGACCGACAGCGGCGACCGCATCGAGGCCGACGAGATCCTCTTCGCCACGGGGCGCGTTCCGCACACCGACGACATCGGCCTCGACACGGTCGGTCTGGAGCCGGGCTCCTGGCTGCCGGTGGACGACACCCTGCTGGTCGAGGGCACCGACTGGCTCTACGCCGTCGGGGACGTCAACCACCGGGCGCTCCTCACCCACCAGGGCAAGTACCAGGCCCGGATCGCGGGCGCGGCGATCGCGGCACGCGTCGCGGACACGCCGCTCCTGGACATGCCGTGGGGCGCGCACGCGGCCACCGCCGACCGTCACGCCGTACCGCAGGTCGTCTTCACCGATCCGGAGGCGGCGGCCGTCGGGCTCTCCTTCGCGGAGGCGGAGCAGGCCGGCCACCGGGTGCGGGCGGTCGACGTCGAGTTCTCCTCCGTCGCCGGGGCGGGACTGTACGCCGACGGGTTCAAGGGGCGCGCCCGGATGGTCGTCGACCTGGAGGCGGAGATCCTGCGCGGGGTCACGTTCGTGGGGCCGGGGGTGGGTGAGCTGATCCACTCGGCGACGATCGCGGTCGCGGGGGAGGTGCCGATCAGCCGGTTGTGGCACGCGGTGCCGTCATATCCGACGTTGAGCGAGGTGTGGCTGCGGCTGCTGGAGGCGTACCGGGGGTAGCGCCGAGGGGGCACGGGGTGCGTGGGTTGTCCGCGGGCCGGTGGGGGCTTGTCGCGCCCACGAGGCGGTAGCCGCATGTCGGTACAGCCCCGCGCCCCTTTGAGGCGCTACGGCAGGTCGAAGCCCAGCGCCTGTGCCGCCGTCGTCGGGGTCGGCTGGGCCCAGCGCCCCGCCATCGCCTCGTTCGACGACAGTGAGCGCAGCTCTGCCCGGTCCAGGTACAGCGTGCCGTCGAGGTGGTCGGTCTCGTGCTGGACGATGCGGGCCGGCCACCCCGTGAACACCTCGTCCAGCGGGTGGCCGTGCTCGTCCGCGCCGGTCAGCCGCACGCTCGCGTGCCGGGCCACCACCGCCTGCCAGCCCGGCACGCTCAGGCAGCCCTCGAAGAAGGCCGCGCGGGCGGTGCCGACGGGCTCGTAGACCGGGTTGACCAGCACCCTGAACGGCTGCGGGACCCGGCCCCTGGCCACCGCGACCTCCTCCGGTACCGGTGCCGGGTCCTCGATCACGGCGATGCGGAGCGGGACGCCGACCTGGGGAGCGGCCAGGCCCACGCCCGGGGCCGCGTGCATGGTGAGGCGCAGCGCCTCGACGAACCGGGCCAGCAGGGCCGGGGCCAGCTGGCCGTCGTACCGCTCGGTTCCGCGTCGCAGGACCGGGTCGCCGGCCGCGACGACGGGCAACGGCCCGCCGGGGGCGAGGAGTTCCTCGATCCGCTCGGCAAGGGGTGCGCGATCGCTGGGAAATGCCATCGGGCCAGCATGCCACGGCAGGGCGTGTGACGCAGGTCACTTCAGGTGCGGGGAACTCGGCCCGATCATGCTCCGACTACCGGACCGACCGACCCCCGCACCAGTCCCCGGAGAAGCCCACGATGCCCATCGCCCCCTCGCGAGCCAAGGACGAGGTCCCGCCCCCCACCGTCCCGGCCGCGTCCCCGAGCCGCTGGGCCCCGCTGCGCCCCCTCGTCCTCCGTCTGCACTTCTACGCCGGCGTCCTGGTCGCCCCCTTCCTGCTCGTCGCCGCCACCACCGGCCTGCTCTACGCCTGCTCCTTCCAGGCCGAGAAGCTGGTGTACGCCCATGAACTGACCGTTCCGGTGGGCGGGACCGAGCTGCCGGTCTCCGAGCAGGTCGCCGCCGCCCGCGAGGCCCACCCCGAGGGCACGGTCTCCGCGATACGGCCGTCGCCCGAGGCGGGCGCGACCACCAGGGTGCTGCTGTCGGGGGTGAAAGGGGTGAACCCGGACCACACCCTCGCGGTCTTCGTCGACCCGTACACGGGCAAGGTGCGCGGCGCGCTCGAACAGTACGGCGCGACGGGCGCGCTGCCGCTGCGCACCTGGATCGACGAGCTCCACCGCGACCTCCACCTCGGCGACACCGGGCGGCTCTACAGCGAGTTCGCGGCGAGCTGGCTGTGGGTAATCGCGGGCGGCGGCCTGGTGCTGTGGTTCTCCCGGCGGCGGGCGCTGCGCAAGGTGCGCGGCACCAGCGGGCGGCGGCGCACGCTGGGGCTGCACGGCACCGTCGGCGTCTGGGCCGCCGCCGGTTTCGTCTTCCTCTCGGCGACCGGCCTGACCTGGTCCGCCCACGCCGGTGCCCACATCGACGAACTGCGCACCTCCCTCGGCCAGGCCACCCCGGCGGTCTCCGCGGCCGCGAGCGGCGGCGAACACGCGGGACACGGTGCGGCGGCCGGAACCGGCGGCGCCGCCGGGCACGGTGTCGGACTGGACAAGGTGCTCGCCGCCGCCCGCGCCGAGGGGCTGGGCGACCCCGTCGAGATCGTCCCGCCCGCCGATGCGGACAGCGCCTACGTGGTCAGGCAGGTCCAGCGCAGCTGGCCCGAGAAGCAGGACTCCGTCGCCGTGCACCCGGGCACCGGCGAGGTGACCGACGTGCTGCGCTTCGCCGACTATCCGGTGCTCGCCAAACTCACCCGCTGGGGCATCGACCTGCACACCGGCATCCTCTTCGGCCTGGTCAACCAGCTCGCCCTGGCCCTGCTCGCCCTCTGCCTGATCCTGCTGATCCTGTGGGGCTACCGCATGTGGTGGCAGCGCGGCCGCGGCTCCGCCTTCGGCCGCCCGGTCCCGCGCGGCGCCTGGGCCGAGGTCCCGCCTTACCTTCTCGTCCCGGCGCTGGGGCTGATCGCGGTCCTCGGCTGTTTCGTGCCGCTGCTCGGGATCCCGCTGGCCGCCTTCTTCGCCGTGGACATCGTGCTCGGCGAGATCGCGCACCGCCGTGGGCGGCGATCGTACGGGAGGGGCGCCGGCGTGAAGTAGCGTGGTCGGACACGCCGCTCGCCGTGGCGGCGAGTGAGCCCGGGGGGCGCTCGGCACCGACTGGGGCGCCTCGGGGGCGAACCGCCAGGAGAGGGGAGACGGGACGATGGCGCGGGCCCGGCGGGCGCAGGGGGAGCTGGAGGGCCAGGTGCTGGGCGCGCTGCGCGAGGCCGGCGGTCCCGTCACCGCCGCCTGGGTGCAGGAGCGGCTCGGCGGCGACCTCGCCTACACCACCGTCGTGACCATCCTGACCCGGCTGCTCGCCAAGGACGTCGTCGCCCGCGAGCGGCGGGGGCGCTCCTTCCTGTGGACCCCCACCGCCGACGTGGCCCGGCTCGCCGCCCTGCGGATGCGCCGGCTCCTCGACGGCGAACGGGACCGTGCGGCGGTGCTCGCCAGCTTCGTCACCGACCTGCCGCCCGGTGACGAGCGGGTGCTGCGGGCCCTGCTGGAGGCCGCCGGACCGGGCCGGGTGAACACTCGGAACGCCGCGCCCAGCGACGACGGCGGTACGGAAGACTGACCTGTCATGGGGGTCTTCGTCTTCCTGCCGTTGGTCCTGCCGCTGACCGCGTGGCCCGTCGCCCGGCTGGCCGAGGGGCGGCTGCACCCGCGCGCCGCCACCCGGCTGCTCACCGCGATAGCCGTGGTCATGGCCGGGTGCAGCACGCTGTGCCTGGTCCTGCTGATGGTGGTCGGCACCGCCCAACTGCCCGGCAACCCCCTCCCGGACGGCTGGTCCGACCCGGAGGTGGGGGCCGCCGTCCCGCACGACGAGATCGCCGGCCGCGCCGCCATCCCCGCCCTCGCGGCGGTCGCGGCATTGTGCGGCCGCGCCCTCCACCGGCACCGCCGCGTCATCCGGCTGGCCCGCCGGGCACTCACCGGACTGCCCGGCCGTGCGGTCTGCGTGCTGCCCGACAGCACCCCCTACGCCTACGCGCTCCCCGACCGGATCGTCGTCAGCACCGCCCTGCTCGACGGCCTCGCCCCAGGTGAACGCCGGGCGCTGTTCGCCCACGAACGCGCCCATCTCGCCGCCCGGCACCACCGGCACCTGCTCGCCGTGCACCTGGCGGCCCGCGCCAACCCCTTCCTGCGGCCGCTGCGCACCGCCGTCCGCTACACGGCCGAACGCTGGGCGGACGAGGAGGCGGCCGGCACGGTGGCGGACCGGCCGACGGTCGCGCATGCCATCGGCAAGGCGGCGCTGCTGTCTCGCGGCACCCCGGCGCCCACCCTGGCCCATCTCGCCGCCACCGGCCCGGTGCCGCGCCGGGTCGCCGCGCTGCTCGGTCCCGCCCCGGTGGCCCGCGGCTGGCCCGCCGCCTTCACCACGGCCGGCCTCGCGGTCTGGGGTGCCGCCGCGGGCACCCTCGTATCGGCGATGTCCTCGGCGAACTCGGCGGTCACCCTGTTCCTGATCCTGCGCGCGGCCGCGCCGCTGTGACGTCGTCCGGCCGCACGACGCCGAAGGGGCCCCGGCACTGCCAGGGGCCCCTCCTCGTCACTCCTGCGGGAAGTCGCCGGCCAGCGCCGAGGCGATCCGCAGATGCGGCGCCGCCTCTTCGTGCCGGCCCTGCCGCTGGAGCGTACGGCCCAGCATCAGCCGGGCGTAGTGCTCCACCGGGTCACGCGCGACGATCTCGCGCAACTCGGCCTCCGCGCGGCGCAGTTGGGCCGAGTGGTAGTAGGCGCGCGCCAGCAGCAGCCGGGGTCCGGTCTGCTCCGGCACCTCCTCGACCAGCCCGGCGAGCACCCGCGCGGCGCCCGCGTAGTCCCTGGCGTCGAAGAACAGCTGGGCCCGGGTCCAGCGCTCGGCGGCGGTTCCCTGGTCGTAGTACGTCGTGTCGTACGTGGTGTCCACTCGTGACCTCCTTCGGCGCTGACAACAGGCAGAGTTACTTGAAAATTCCACCAACCTGCCGTCGTCCTGGCCGCCGCCCCTCGGCGCCGGGAGCCTGCCCCGGCGGTGGCCGGGACGGGCCGGACGTTCACCGGGGGCCGGGCCGGTGCTCGGTGATCCAGCGGGCGGCGAGGAGCCCGGAGACGGCGGTGAGGACGGCGGCGGCGATGACGGTGGCGTTCAGGCCGAGGGCGTCGGCGAGGACGCCGGCGACGAGCGCGCCGACGGCGTAGCCGACGTCCCGCCAGAACCGGTACGTCCCCAGGGCGTTGGCCCGCCACGCGGGGTGGGCGTGGTCGGAGACGGAGGCGATCAGGGCCGGGTAGACCATGGCGGTGCCCAGGCCGAGCGCGACGGCGGACAGGATCCCCGCGAGCAGCGGGCGTCCGAGCAGGGCGAGGGCGAGGACGAAGCCGCCCGCCTGGACGAACATTCCGTAGACGATGAGGGGTCTGCGGCCGATGCGGTCGGCGAGGTGGCCGGTGGGGATCTGCCCGAGGCCCCACAGGACGGGATAGAGGCCCTTGACCAGTCCGACGGCGGCCAGACCGAGGCCGTGATCGGTGAACAGCAGGGGGAAGACGCCCCAGGTGAGGCCGTCGTTGAGGTTGTTGACCAGCCCGGCCTGGCTGGCGCCGCGCAGGGAGCGGTGATGCCAGGAGGTGCGTGTGAACGCCGCCTTCAGGCCGGTGTCCTCGTTGGTGGGCAGGGGCTCGGTGTGGTGGGCGAGTTCGAGCGCGACGTGGCCGGCGGTGTCGCGGACGGCCAGGGCCAGCGCGAGGCCCGCGACGACGAAGACGACGCCGATGAGCTCGGGGACCGGGCGCAGCCCGTGGCTGGTGGCGAGGTAGCCGGTGAGCAGTGCGGTGACGCCGACGGAGGTGTAGCCGGCGGCCTCGTTCAGACCGGTGGCCAGCCCGCGACGGGCGGGGCCCACGAGGTCGATCTTCATGTTGACGGTCATCGACCAGGTCAGGCCCTGGTTCAGGCCGAGCAGCACGTTGGCGGCGACGATCCATCCCCAGGACGGTGCCCAGGCGAGGGCGAAGGGGACAGGGATGCCGATCAGCCATCCGGCCACCAGCAGCTGCTTGCGGCGAAAGCGGGCCGTGAGGGCTCCGGCGGCGAGGTTGGTCAGTGCCTTGGTGACGCCGAAGGCGATGATGAACGAGAAGACGGCCAGGTCGCTGGTCAGGCCGAACGTCCGCGAGCCGATGAGCGGGACGGTGGTGCGTTCCAGGCCGACCAGGCCGCCGACGCAGCTGCTGACGATGACCAGCAGCGTGAACTGCAGCCGGTTCTCCCGCAGTCCGAGGCGCACGGGCCGGCCGTGTGCGTCGGTCGGTGTGGTGGCTGCGGTGGCAGCGGTGGTGGTGTTCACGGGTTCATGTCCGCTGCGCCCTGGATGAGCTTCTGGCTGTGGGTGGCAAGGGCACGGACCTGTTCGGCGGAGTGCCCGGTCGGCAGCGGGCCGCCGGTGGAGGCGCGGTTGCGCGGCCCGCTGCCGGCCGGCGGTATCGGATGATCGTCGGCGAAGCCCATCGTGCTGTCCTTCCTCGGGGCGCCGGCTGGAGGGGCGTCACCGCCGGGCATCAGATACAGTAATCCATAGATATTTGGAGGAAGCGATGCGGGAGGCCACCCCAGGCGGCACCAAGGCCGCCCTCTACGACGCGTTCGCGGCCAGCGGCAAGGCGCTGGCCAGCGGAAAGCGCCTTGAGCTGCTCGATCTGCTGGCCCAGGGCGAGCGCACCGTGGACGCTCTGGCCAAGGCCGCCGGGCTGAACCTGACCACCGCCTCGGCGCACCTGCAGACCCTCAAACAGGCCGGTTTCGTCGCCACCCGCCGCGAAGGCGTCCGCGTCCACTACCGGCTCGCCGGAGACGACGTCGCCCAGCTCTTCGCCCTGCTGCGCAAGGTCGCCGACCGTCATCAGGCCGCCGTCCCCGCCGCTCGCGACGCCTACCTCGGCGAGGACGGCGCCGCAGAGGTCACCCACCAGGAGCTGTTGGCCCGGGTCCAGGCCGGCGACGTGGTCGTGCTCGATGTACGGCCGCTGGAGGAGTACCTCGCCGGCCACGTCCCCGGGGCCGTCTGCATCCCGGTCGCCGAACTGGCCGACCGCGTCGGCGAACTGCCCGGGGAGACCGAGGTCGTCGTCTACTGCCGCGGCGCGTACTGCGCGCTCGCCCACGACGCCGTACGCCTGCTCACCGGCCGCGGACGGCGGGCGGTCCGGCTCAGCGACGGCATGCTCGAGTGGCGCCTGGCCGACCTCCCCGTGCACGCCGGGGCGACGGCGTGAACGGCGTCTCCGGAAGCGTTCCCGCGCACCCGGCCCTCGCCGGCGGGCCGGTCTACCTCGACTACAACGCCACCACCCCGGTCGACCCGCGCGTCGCCGAGGCGATGCTGCCGCATCTGACGGACTTCTTCGGCAACCCCTCCAGCAGCCACCGCTACGCCGACACACCCCGCCGGGCGCTGGCCGAGGCCCGCGCCGAGGTCGCGCACCTGATCGGCGCCCGGGCCGGCGAAATCGTGTTCACCGGCTCCGGCTCCGAGGCCGACATGCTGGCGCTGCGTGGCGTCGTCCTGGCCTCCGGCCGCCCCCGTCCGCACGTGATCACGCAGGCCACGGAGCACCCGGCCGTGCTGGGCACCTGCCGTGCGCTGGAACGGCTGCACGGCGCGACGGTGACGGTCCTGCCCGTCGACCGGGACGGGCTCGTCGAGCCGGCGGCCCTGGCCGACGCGTTCACCGAGGACACGGTACTGGTGTCGGTGATGGCCGCGAACAACGAGACCGGCGCCCTGCAGCCGGTCGCCGAACTCGCCGCCCTCGCCCGCGAGCACGGGGCGCTCTTCCACTGCGACGCCGCCCAGGCCGTGGGAAAGATCCCCCTCGGCGTTCAGGGCCTGGGCGTGGACCTGCTCACGGTCGTGGGGCACAAGATGTACGCGCCGAAGGGCGCCGCGGCCCTGTACGTACGTGACGGCGTACGGCTGGAGCCGGTCGTCTACGGCGGCGGGCAGGAGCGCGGTCTGCGCGCGGGCACGGAGAACGTCGCCCTGGCCGTCGCTCTCGGCGCCGCCGCCCGGATCTCGGCCGGCGAACTGGCCACCGGCGCCCCGGACCGCATCGCGGCCCTGCGCGACGACCTCCACCAGCGGCTGACGGCTGCCCTGCCCGGTCGCGTGCACCTCAACGGTCCCGGCGGGCTGCGGCTGCCGAACACCCTGAACATCAGCGTCGACGGTGTCCTCGGACACGAACTCCTCGCCGCCGTCGGCGAGATCGCGGCCTCGACCGGATCGGCCTGCCACAGCGGCACCCACACCCCCTCGCCCGTCCTGACCGCCATGGGCCTCGACACGGCACGCGCGCTCGGCACGCTGCGGCTGTCCCTGGGCCGCTGGACCACGGCCGGCGACATCGAGACGGCGGCGGCGGCCCTCGTCCGGGCGGCCGCCGCGCAGTGACCGGGCCGGCCGGCCCGACCCAGGAGGAACCGGCGACGAGCGGGAGAGGCATGAGCCGTCCGAGGCGGCGGCAGGGGTGGCGGCTGTGACGCCGGCGCTTCTCGGCCGGCCGCCGTCTTGCCGCCCCGCCTCGGCCGGGCGGCCGCGTCAGTGCTGGCAGGCCGGGCACCAGACCGTGCGGCGGCCGGAGATGCGGCGTGCGCGCAGGCCGGTGCCGCAGCGGGGGCAGGCGGGCTCGGCGTCGTCACGGTGACCGGTGAGCCAGGTGGCGCGCGGGGGTACGCGGGCGGCGCGGCAGGACGAGGTGAGCACCCGGCGCATCGCGGTGAACACCCGGCGTGCCTCGGCCTCGTCGAGTTCCCGGCCGGGACGCCCCGGCGCCACCCTGGCCCGCCACAGGATCTCGTCGCAGAGAAGGTTCCCCAGGCCGGCGATGGCGGACTGGTCCATCAGCAGACCCTTGACGGCGCCCCGCCGCCCGGCGAGCAGCGCCAGGAAGTCCTCACGGCCGATGTCGAGGGCGTCGGGACCCAGCCCGGCCAGTATGCGCTCCACCGCCTCGGGTCCGTCGGCCAGCCGTACGCCCTGGAGTTTGCGCTGGTCGCGATAGCGCAGCTGGCGCTCGCCGTCGAGGGTGAGGACGACCCGGTCGTGCCGGTCCGGCGGGTCGTCGGCCGAGGCCGCTATCAGCCGGCCGGTCATGCCGAAGTGCCACACCAGGGCCGGGCCGTCGCCGACCGGCGCCACCAGCAGTTTGCCGTGGCGGCGCGGCGTACCCAGCCGCCGGCCCTCGACCTCGCGCCGCAGCCGCCGCACACCGACGCCGCGCAGGACACCCGCGTCCCGCACGTCGACGCGCCGGACGCGGTGCCCCCGGCCGCAGGAGTCCAGCACCTCGCGAAAGCCCTCGACGTCCGGCAACTCCGGCATGGCTCCTCCCGGCGGCACTCCTGGCCGCGATCCCGTTGGTGGGTGCCAGCGGTGATCTCGGCGCGCTCCGCACACCCCGGGTAGCCGCGTTCGCCCCCGTCCAATCGTCGCGAAGAGCGGAAACGGGCCGGTCCGCCGCATGATCCGCGCCGCTCGGGGGCATGCGGTCACTATGGAAGGCGCGCCTGTGATCGTGCAGCCGCCGGGCCCCGACGGCGGCCGGCGGGTCACCATCCGCGGGGAGTACGTCGGCATCGCGTACCACCTGCTCGACATCGTCGAGTTCCTGCGTCGCGCGGGCCTGCCCGAGGCCAGTACGACGGTCGACGACCCCGAGCTGATCGAGTGGCGCGGCATCGGTCCCAGGGCCTGGACGGCCACCGGCTGACCGCGTCGGCCGGTCCGGAGGACCGGCAGGAGTTGTTCGACCCTACGAACTTTCTGCGTGACGGGTACACATCAGTCGCCTCTACTGATAGGAAACCTTCCTATCGATGACTGACCGCAACCCCCCACTGGAGTCCCTGTGCGGAACCCGAACGACACCACCACGAACCCGGTCCTGACCTCCCGCCGCACCCTGCTCGCCCTGCTCGGCGCGTCCGCCGTCGGCGCCGGAGCCGTGCTGCTGCGCCCGGCACACGCCTCCGCCGCCGCGTCCGCCGCGTCCGCCGCGAGCTGTGCGGGCCTCGACGACCCGGCGAAGAAGGAGATCGCCATGAAGCTGGTGTCGAGCGCGGAGAACTCCTCGCTCGACTGGAAGGCGCAGTACAAGTACATCGAGGACATCGGCGACGGCCGCGGCTACACCGCCGGGATCATCGGCTTCTGCTCCGGCACCGGCGACATGCTCGACCTCGTCCAGCTCTACACCGACCGCGAGCCCGGCAACGTGCTCGCCAAGTACCTCCCCGCCCTGCGGCGGGTCAACGGCACCGACTCGCACAGCGGCCTCGACCCGAACTTCCCCGCCGACTGGCGCAAGGCCGCCCAGGACACCGCCTTCCAGCAGGCCCAGAACGACGAACGCGACCGCGTGTACTTCAACCCGGCCGTCCAGCAGGGCAAGACGGACGGGCTGGGCACGCTGGGACAGTTCACCTACTACGACGCCATCGTCATGCACGGTGACGGCGACGACGCCACCAGCTTCCGCAACATACGCAAGCGCGCCCTCGGCAAGGCCAAGCCCCCGGCGCAGGGCGGCGACGAGGTGACGTACCTCAACGCCTTCCTCGACGCCCGTGTGTGGGCCATGAAGCAGGAGGAGGCCCACAGCGACACCACGAGGGTCGACACCGAGCAGCGGGTCTTCCTGAAGAAGGGCAACCTCTGCCTGAACACCCCGCTGGACTGGAAGGTGTACGGCGACAGCTACCACATCGGCTGACCCCCGGGCTGTCGTACCGCCGAGTCCCCACGCGGTACGACAGCCCAGAGGTCCACCCCCCTCGCGGCGGCCGTTACGGCTTGATGCCCACCCCGGTCCACAGGCTGACCTCCGCGTCGGTGGCGGTCGGCTCCTCGTCCGGGCGCCAGCGGTGGCCCACGGACACGCCGGGGTCGAGCAGTTCCAGCCCGTCGAAGAAGCGCACCACGTCCGCCCGCGAGCGGAACTGCACCGGGGTCCCGGCGTCGGTGTAGACGGCGGTGACCTTCTGCCAGGTGTCCGGGTCGAAGTCGGGCGTGCAGTGGCTCAGGGCGAGCGCGCTGCCCGAGGGCAGCACGTCGAGCAGCCGGCTGACGATGCCGTACGGGTCCTGCGCGTCCGTCACGAAGTGCATCAGGGCGTTGAGCGACAGTGCCACCGGCCGCCCGAGGTCCAGGACCTCCGCCAGTTCGGGGGCGTCCAGCAGCGTCTGCGGGTCGTTGACGTCCGCCTCGATGTAGGTGGTACGGCCCTGCGTCGTGCTGCGCATCAGACGCTCGGCGTACTTGAGCACCAGCGGGTCGTTGTCGGCGTACACCACCCGGGCCTCGGGGACCACGGACTGGGCCACCTGGTGCAGGTTCGGCTCGGTGGGGATGCCGGTGCCGATGTCCAGCCACTGCCTGATGCCGTGCTCGCGGGCGAGAACGCGGGTGGCCCGGTGCATGAAGGCGCGGTTCTCCCGCGCGCACACGAAGATGCCCGGGTAGACGGACGCCACGGTCTCGGCGGCGTGCGTGTCCACTTCGAAGTGGTCCTTGCCGCCCAGGTAGTAGTCGTACATGCGGGCGGAGTGCGGCCTGCTGGTGTCGATGTCCCGGGCTATGGGGGAGTTGGTCATCCTGAACCTTTCAGAGGAGGAGCGTGGGGGAGGGGTCAGCCAGTGGTGAGGTGGTCGGCGAGGCCCCGTTTGACCCCGGCGACGAACGCGGTGATCTCTTCAGGGGTGTAGATCAACGCGGGACCGGCCGGATCAGTCGACTGGCGCAGCGCGATCCGGCCGTCGGCGAGCTGCTTCGTCTGCACGCACTGACCGCCGTTGGGGCCGCTCCAGGGCGATTCCCAGCCCTGTTCCCCCAGGTCCGATGCGGGCATGCCGTTGTACACGTCGTGGACGCTGCCGTCGAAGGTGGTCACGAGTACTCCTTCGTCGAAGGTGGTCATGAGTACTCCTTGCGCATGCGGTTCAGGAGCCCCCTGCTCTGCGCGTCGGAAGTGAGCAGAGCCATGCGGTTGTGCGCCTCCAGGTGAGCGACCACGTCGGAGCGCTGGTCCAGGTACATCGCGCCGGAGAGGATCTCGGTGTAGACGACGTCCGGCAGCTCGGGCTCCGCGAACCGGAAGTAGGTGAACGGGGCGCACGCGCCCACATGGGCACCGGCGGTGAACGGGACGACGTCGACGCTGACGTGCGCGAGCTCCGAGAGCTCCAGCAGCCGTTCGATCTGCTCCCGCATCACCTCGGGCCCGCCGACCACCCGGTGCAGGACGGCCTCCTCCATCACCACCCACAGCGTCGGCGCGTCGGAGCGCTCCAGCAGGACCTGACGGCGCAGCCGCAGGTTCACCCGCCGCTCCAGGTCCTCGTCGCTGTCGTTCGGGAAACCGCCGCTGAGCACGGAGCGCGCGTACTCCGGGGTCTGCAGCAGCCCCGTGACGTAGTGCGGTTCGTATGTGCGCAGGGTGGTCGCGCCGGTCTCCAGGCTCACATAGGCGCTGAACCAGGTGGGCAGCACATCCCGGTACGTGTGCCACCAGCCGGGCTCGTTGGCGCGCTCGGCGAACGTGACGAACTCGTCACGTTCCTGCTGGTCGGCGCCGTAGGTCTCAAGCAGCTTGTCGACGTAGAGCGGCTTGAGCGTCACCTCGGCCTTCTCCAGCCGGCGAATGGTCAGGGGCGTGACCCGAAGCGCCCGTGCCGCGTCCTCCAGGGACACGCCCGCTTCCTGACGCCGCTCCTGGAGCCTGCGGCCCAGGATCATGCGGAGAACGGTGGGCGCACTGGTACCGCCCGCGTTCGAACGTCCTTCGCTCACGCCCAACCTCCTGAGGGTCTGTCACCCGGACGAGTGTGACAGGCAGTTGATGAAGCGACCATACCGATACCGGCATTCTGAAATTATCAGGGAGTCGGTTGCAGCCTGAACTCGCATGCGCGCATGATTACTTGAGCAACTCGCGGCCACCAACGCGGGCGATGACACGCTCTCCGTGCGGCCGTTGCTCCGCCGTGCCTGTTCTGCTCCGCCGCTCCGCCCGGTTCTTCGCCGCGCCCGCATTACGGAAGGCAGTCATCGTGTCCCCCCACGCGACCTCCCCCCGCGACCTGTTAGACGTAGTCGCGCCCGACCGGGCGCACTGGCTCGAGCTGCCCTCGCACCGCTCCAGCGTCAGAGTCGCCCGCCGCTCCGTGAGAACCCGGCTCGCCGAGTGGGGACTCTCCCGTGAGGTGTGCGAGGACGCGGTGCTGCTCGTGTCCGAGCTGGCCACCAACGCCGTCATCCACACGCTGAGCGTGCGGATCCTGTGCGGTATGGGACTGGTCGCCGACGGATGTCTGCGGCTCGAAGTCCATGACCACGACTACTCCGGACGCGACCTGCCCCGGCGTGAGCCCGGCCCCGACGACGAGGGCGGCCGGGGGCTGCTGCTCGTCGAGCAGCTCGCCGACTCCTGGGGCGTCGACCGGTCGAGGCTCACCAGCGGCCACGCGGTGTGGGCGATGCTCTCGGCCTGACTCCGGTGCCTTGGCGGCTTGCGAACAGGGCACCGGGGAGGCGGGGTTGCCGATTTCACGGGGGTGCGGCGCCCTGCATATGATCTTGGTCGTGACTGTGCAGAACTCTGACAAGACACCTTCTCGCAAGCAGCGACTCCAGGAGAAGCAGCGCCGTCAGCTGGCGGTGGTCGACATGGTGGACAAGGCCGAGGTCAAGGTCCGCAAGGCGGAGGCCGAACTGGCGGTGGCCGTCGCCGAAGCCGTACAGGTGTTCGGCGACGAACGCGCCGCCTCCGAGGGGCTCGACATGCCCGTGGAGGCGGTGCGCCGCTTCGTCGGCATGGCGGCGTACGAGACCGCCGCCGCGGCGGTCGGCGCCGACGACTGAGGCGCCCCGAGGATCCGCGTCCCCGCGCCGCCGGTGAGGACCCCCGCCGGCGCGGGCCGGATCCGTACACGGCCGCCGCGCCGCACGCGGTGACGAGATTCCGCCGCCCCGTTCCGCGACGCCGTCGCGTGCTCGCCCCTGGGGCTGTCGAGCCGCGAAGACCGGGTGAGCCGGCGAAGAAGGCCCTTCTCGGGCCACGTGTTCCACGCGAGCCGCGAAGGCGTCGTCCGCGTGAGCCGCGAAGGTCCGTCGGGCCGTGAGCGCCGGCTGGGCTCGCGGAGGTCGGTCGGGCCGTGGGTTCTGGTCGGGCTGTGGCTGTTGGCCGGGCTCGCGGAGGCTGGTCGGGCCGTGAGTGTCGGTCGGGCTCGTGAAGGTCCGTCGGGCCGTGAGCGTCGGTCGGCTCGCGCAGGTAGGTCGGGCTCCTGCATGTCGGTCGCCTCACGGAGGTCGGTCGGACCGTGAGCGTCGGACGGGCCGTGAGTGTCGGGCGGCTCGTGAAGGTCCCTCGGGCGTGGGTGTCGGCCGGGCTCGTGAAGGTCCGTCGGGCCGTGGGTGTCGGACGGGTCGGCGGAAGTCGGGCGGTTCGCTCGCGGTGGGGCGGTGCTCCGGTGCCGGGTCCGCGGTGCCGGCCGGGGGGCCGCCGTTCGGGTGACTTCGTGTGCTCCCCTTCGTGGCGTGAAACCAAGGGAATGCGGGCCTGACGGCTCATGACGGGCACTCGGCCAAGACCCCTGGACAAGTGGCAGGTAGTGCTCTTATCCGGACAAACTGAATCCGCCGGTTCGTGATCAGGAACATCCACGTTCTCCAGGAGATCGCATGGTGGAACAGTCCTCCGAGGTCGTGTCGGAGCCGGATGAACCCGCTGTCGCCCTGACCGGCACCGGCCCCGGTGGGCCGGAGACCGAGCGGAGACTCGCGCAGACGCTGGCCGACCTCCTCGATGCCGAGAGTGTCCCGGTCGACGCCGACTTCTTCGCCGACCTCGGCGCCAACTCCCTCGTCATGGCCCAGTTCTGCGCACGAATACGCAAGACGGCCGGTCTTCCCTCGCCGTCCATGCGGGACGTCTACCGGCACCCCACGATCCAGAGCCTGGCGGCGGCCCTCGAAGAGACCGCGCCCGCCGCTTCGGCGCACAGCCCGCAGCCGCCCGTGCCGGCGCCGCCGCCGAACACGCGTGCGAACCGGCACGGCCATCTGCTCTGCGGGACCTTCCAGCTGCTGGTCTTCCTCGCCTCCTCCCTGGTCTCCGGATACGTCACCGCAGCGGGATACGAGTGGATCGCCACCGGCAAGGGACCGGCCGACGTCTATCTGCGGTCGCTGCTCTTCGGAAGCGGCGTGTTCCTGGCGCTGTGCGCGTTCCCCGTCGCCGCGAAGTGGGTGCTCGTCGGACGCTGCCGCCCCCGCGAGTTCCCCGTCTGGGGCCCGACCTACCTGCGCTTCTGGCTCGTCAAGGTGCTGCTGCACGCGAACCCGATGGTCTTCCTCACCGGGACCCCGCTGTACGTGCTGTACCTGCGGGCCCTCGGCGCGCGCATCGGCAAGGGCGTCACGATCCTCTCCCACTCCGTCCCCGTCTGCCCCGACCTGCTGACGATCGGCGCGGGCACGGTGATCCGCAAGGACTCCTTCTTCCTCTGCTACCGGGCCCACGCCGGACACATCCAGACCGGCCGCGTCACCATCGGCGCGAACGCCTTCGTCGGCGAGAAGACCGTCCTGGACATCGACACCTCGCTGGGCCACCGAGCCCAGCTCGGCCACTCCTCCGCCCTGTACCGCGGCCAGGCGGTCCCGGACGGCGAGCACTGGCACGGCTCACCCGCGGAACCCGCCCGGACCGAATACCTCCGGGTCCCCCCGGCGAGCTGCGGCACGCTGCGCCGCGCCTGGTACGGCCTCGGCACGCTGCTCCAGCTGTTCTTCCTGTACATCCCGCTGGTCATCGGCGGCGGCTACCTGCTGTTCACCGAGGTACCGGCGATCGGCAAGCGACTCGACCCCACGACGGCCGCGCTCGGCTGGTCGCAACTGCTGCCCGACGCGCTGCTGCTCTCCCTCGTGCTGTTCTTCGGGTTCCTCGTCCTGGGGCTGGCGGCCCTGTGCATCCTGCCGCGCCTGATGGGCCTGGTGGTCAGGCCCGACAGGGTCTATCCGCTCTACGGACTCCACTACGCGCTGCACCGGACCACGGCCCGCATGACGAACGTCAAGTTCTTCGCCTGGCTCTTCGGCGACAGCTCCTACATCGTCGGTTACCTCCGCGGCATCGGCTACGACCTGTCACAGGTGGAGCAGACCGGGTCGAACTTCGGCAGCGAGGTGCAGCACGAGACACCGCTGCTGGTCACCGTCGGCAGCGGAACGATGGTGGCCGACGGCCTCTCCGTCCTCAACGCCGACTTCTCCAGCACGTCCTTCCGGCTGTCCCGGGCCACGATCGGCGCGCACAACTTCCTGGGCAACAACATCGCCTATCCGGCCGGCGGCAGGACCGGCGAGAACTGCCTGCTCGCCACCAAGGTGATGGTTCCCCTCGACGGCGAGATCCGCGAAGGCGTCGGGCTCCTCGGCTCACCGTGCTTCGAGATCCCCCGCTCGGTGGACCGCGACACCCGCTTCGACCACCTTCGGACGGGCGACACGTTCCACCGCCGGCTGGCCGCGAAGAACCGCTACAACCTCCGCTCCATGGCACTCATGCTGGGCGTGCGCTGGCTGCACACCTTCGCGCTCACCCTGTTCGGACTCGCCTCGGTGGACCTGTACGGAGTGGCCGGGCACGTGGTGATCGCCGGCTACCTGGCGCTCACCCTCGCCTTCTCCACCGCCTACTTCGTCCTGCTGGAGCGCTGCCTGGCGAGGTTCCGCGCGCTGCGCCCCCGGCTGTGCTCCATCTACGACCCGTACTTCTGGTGGCACGAACGCCTGTGGAAGGTGCCCGACCACTTCCTCGAGATCTTCAACGGGACCCCGTTCAAGAGCCTGGTCTGGCGGCTGCTGGGGGTACGCATCGGCCGCAGGGTGTTCGACGACGGCTGCTACCTGACCGAGCGGACCCTCGCCACCATCGGCGACGACTGCACCCTCAACGCCGGCAGCAAGATCCAGTGCCACTCGCAGGAGGACGGCACCTTCAAGTCCGACGTCACCACGCTCGGCCGCGGCTGCACCCTGGGCGTCGGTGCCCATGTGCACTACGGCGTGACCATGGGCGACGGTTCCGTGCTGGCGCCCGACTCCTTCCTCATGAAGGGCGAGGAACTCCCCGCCGGTGCCCGCTGGGGCGGCAACCCCGCGGTGGACATACCGGACGGCGACCGCCGGTACGCCGGCGTCGGCCGGATCACCCCAGCAGCAGCCGACGCCGCCCCGGCGACCGCGAGTTGAGGAAGGCCATTCGATGGGAACGCGCGTGGAGACGGACCGGGACTTCTGGACCCGGACACTGACCGCCGGCGGTGCCACCGCCGTGCCCCGGTGGGTCCGGGTACCGGTGCCGGGAACGGCCGGGCACGAGACACCGGTGCCGGACGACGTGGCGCGGGCGGTACGCGAACTGGCCTGGCGGCAGGGTCTGTCGGCCGGCGCGGTGCTGCTGGCCGCCCACCTCAAGGTGCTGTCCGCGCTCTGCGGTGAGCCGGAGGTGGTCACGGGCCACGCCGCCGGTGCGGGCGGCGAACCGCTGCCGTGCCGGGTGTCCGTCCCCACGGGGAGCTGGGCGGCGCTGCTGGCGGCCGCCGGGCACGCCGAGGCGGAGGTGCTGGCGCACCGGGACCACCCGGTGACCGAGCTGCGGCGCGAACTCGGCCTGACCGAGCCGCCGTTCGAGGTCGTCTGGGGCCCCCTCGGAGCCGACGGGACCCATGCCGACGAGGGCGTCCTGCACGTGCGCTGGTCCGACCGGGACGGCCGGCTGACCCTGCGCCTGCGGTACCGCACGGACGTCCTGGACAGCGAGGCGGCGGCCCGCATCGGCGGCTACCACCTGACCGCGCTGCGGCTGATGACGGCCGACCCGGACGCCGACCACGGCCGGCAGAGTCTGCTGTCCGCCGAGGAACACCGCGTGCAGCTGGAAGACCTGGCCGGGCCGCACCGCCCGCTGCCGGACGCCCGCGCTCACGAACTGTTCGAGCAGCGGGTACGGGCCCATCCGCAGGCCGTTGCCGCCGTGCACGGCACGCGGGAGTGGACGTACGACGAACTCAACCGGCGCGCCAACAGGCTGGCGCGCGCCCTGCTGGCCAGAGGCCTGGGCCGGGAGGACGTGGTCGCCGTCGTCACCGAGCGAACCCTCGACTGGCTGGCGGCGGTGCTGGCGGTGTTCAAGGCGGGCGGTGTGTACCTGCCGATCGAACCGCACTTCCCGGCCGGCCGCATCGAGGCCACCCTGTCCCGGGCCGGATGCCGGCTGGCCCTGACCGAACCCGGCAGCACCGGCACCCTGGACCGGGCGCTGGCCGCCCTGCCGGGCGTCCAGAAGCTGCCGTTCGACACGGCGTACGCCGAACCGCACGCCGACGACGACCCCGGGATCCGGGTCGATCCCGGCCAGCTCGCCTACATCTACTTCACCTCCGGCTCCACCGGCGAGCCCAAGGGGGCGATGTGCGAGCACGCGGGCATGCTCAACCACCTCCACGCCAAGATCGACGACCTGGCGATCGGCGAGGGGACCGTGGTGGCGCAGACCGCGCCGCAGTGCTTCGACATCTCCCTGTGGCAGCTAGTCGCCCCGCTCCTGGCGGGGGGACGGACCCTGCTCGTCGAGCAGGACGTGATCACGGACGTGGCCCGGTTCACCGACACCCTGGAGCGCGCCCGGGTCGGCGTGGTCCAGCTGGTGCCGTCGTACCTGGAGGTCGTCGTCTCCTGCCTGGAGCAGCACCCGCGCACCCTGCCGGACCTGCGGTGCGTGTCGGTGACCGGGGAGGCACTCAAACGGGAGCTGGTCCAGCGCTGGTTCGCGGTCCAGCCGGACGTCGGGCTGCTCAACGCCTACGGTCTGACGGAGACGTCGGACGACACCAACCACGAGCTGCTGCGGGAGGTGCCCGAGCGGGTGCTGCTCGGCCGGGCCGTCGGCAACGTCCGCGTGTACGTCGTCGACGAGCACCTGTCGCTGGTCCCGCTGGGCGCCCCCGGACTGATCGCCTTCTCCGGCGTCTGCGTGGGCCGCGGCTACGTCAACGATCCCGAGCGCACCCGCGAGGCCTACCGCACGGACCCCTACCGGCCCGGTGAGCGGCTCTACCTGGGCGGCGACTGGGGGCGCTGGCACCCCGGCGGCAAGCTGGAGTTCCTCGGCCGCCGGGACAGCCAGGTCAAGATCCGCGGCTTCCGGATCGAGATCGGCGAGATCGAGAACGGCCTGCTGCGGGTGGCCGGCGTCCGGGACTGCGCGGTGGTCGTCGCCGAGCGGTCCGGCGGCGGCAAGCAGCTCGTCGCCTTCTACTCCGGCAGCCGGCAGCGCCCCGAGGCCCTGCGCGAGGAACTCGGCGCGGTGCTGCCCGCCTACATGGTCCCCGCGGCCTTCCACTGGCAGGACAGCCTGCCGCTGACCGCCAACGGCAAGATCGACAAGAAGGCCCTGACCAGGCTGGCCGAGAGCACGCCGTACGGTGACGCACACCGCACGGCCACGGACCGGCTCACCGCGACCGAGCGGAGACTGGCCGCCGCCTGGGCCGGCCTGCTCGGGGTGCCCGAGGAAGAGATCGGCCGCACCGACCACTTCTTCGACTCCGGCGGCACCTCCCTGACCGCGGTCAAGCTCAGCCTCGCCCTCGACCGCGCGGTGTCCCTGAAGGACATCACCCGGCACCCCGTCCTCGCCGACCTGGCCGCCCTCCTCGACGGCCCGTCCCGGCAGCGCCCGGAGCTGCTGGTGACCCTGGCGGACGGGAACGGCACGGCCGGGTGCGCCCTGGTCTGCTTCCCGTACGCGGGCGGCAACGCGGTCAACTACCAGCCGATGGCGAGCGCCCTGGCCGGCAGCGGCCTCACGGTCCTCGCCGTGGACCCGCCCGGCCACAACCTGGCCGCGCCCCCCGAGCCGTTCGCGCCCGTCGAGGAGGTGGCCGAACGGGTCGCCGCCGAGATCACGGCACGCGGACTGACCCGGGTCATGCTGTGGGGCCACTCCTCGGGAGCCGCCCCGGCCGTCGAGACGGCGCGCCGGCTCCAGCGGCGCGGCACAGACGTGGAGCGGCTCTTCCTCGGCGCCCAACTGCTCGGCACCGCCGCCGAACGGCACGCCGGCGTCACCGAACTGACGCACCTGGGCGACGCCGAGATCGCGGCGCGCCTGGCCGCGGACGGCGCTCACCCCGAACTCGCCGAACTGAACCCGCGGCACGCCGCGCACATCGCCGCCGCCTACCGGCACGACTGCGCCGAGGCCCACCGCTACTTCGGCGCGGCCCTCGAAGCCCCGCCGCCCGCCAAGCTGTCCGCCCCCCTCGCGGTGGTCGTCGCCGCCGACGACCCGCACACCGCCGGCCACGCCCGGCACCACCGGGACTGGCTGCTCCTGGCCGACCGCGTCGAACTGCTCGAACTCGCGGACGGCGGCCACCACTTCCTGCGGACCCGCCCGGCCGAGGCCGCGCAGGCCGTCCTGACCACCGTCCTCCCCCTCGCCTCCCGCTGACCCGTCACACCAGGCGGTCGACCGAAAGGAACCCGAGATGCCGTTCTCCTCCCTGGCATCACCGCTCGACGTGGAGCGGCAGCCGGACAAGCCGGCACTGTTGCGCGTCGATCCGCCCGACGACCCCCCGAAGTGGGCGGCCGAGCACCGCGACGCGCTGCGCGCGCAGGTCACCGAGGACGGGGCACTGGTCGTCCGCGGTCTCCGGCTGAGCGACCCCGGCCAGGCAGGTGCCGTCTTCGGGCACCTGGCCGGGGAACTCATGACGGAGCGGGAGGCCTTCGCCCCCCGCGAGACGCACCGGCCCGGTGTGTACGCGTCCACGCCCTGGCCGGCCAACCAGCCCATGTGCATGCACCACGAGCTGAGCTACGCGCTCCAGGTGCCCGGCCTGATGCTGTTCGCCTGCCTCACCGCGCCCGGACAGGGCGGCGCGACGGCGGTCGCCGACGCCGAGGAGATGCTGCGGGCACTGCCCGCCGGACTCGTCGACCGGTTCGAGCGGGAGGGCTGGATCCTGACCCGCAGCTACAACGACGAGATCGGCGCGAGCCTCACCGAGTCCTTCGGCACCGGCGACCGCGCCGAGATCGAGCGCTACTGCCGGGCCAACGCCATCGACTTCACCTGGCAGCCCGACGGCACCCTGCGCACCGAACAGCGCCGCAACGCCGTCGTCCGGCACCCGGTCACCGGCCGGCGCTGCTGGTTCAACCAGATCGCCTTCCTCAACGAGTGGACCCTCGCCCCCGAGGTGCGCGAGTACCTGGTGGACGTCTACGGCGCCGACGGACTGCCCTTCAACACCCGCCACGGCGACGGCACCCCGATCGCCGAGGACGTCGTCCAGCTGATCAACGACACCTACGAGGCACACACCCGGCGCGAGCCATGGCAGGCGGGTGACCTGCTGCTCGTGGACAACATCCGCACCGCGCACAGCAGAGAGGCGTTCAGCGGAGAGCGGCAGGTGCTCGTCGGCATGGGCGAACCCGTCCGGCCGGCCGAGGACTGCCCGGCCCTGGAGGCGAGCGAGCGATGACCGATGTGCTGTCGTCGGCCGCCCGGGCGGCCGCATCCGGCCGGCCGGCCGCGCCGACCTTCGCGGTGATCACCGGTGAGCGGGTCAAGCGCGCCCTGAGCGGCCGCGAGAAGGAACTCGTCGAGCTGATCGAGTCCGTCTACCGGCTGCACGACGCCGGAGACTCGGTCAACCCGCCGTCGTACTTCCTGCGCTTCGCCGACCGGCCGGCCTCGCGGATCATCGCGCTGCCGGCCTCCCTCGGCGGGACGGTCCAGGTGGACGGCCTGAAGTGGATCTCCAGCTTCCCGGAGAACGTGACCGCCGGGCTGCCGCGGGCCTCCGCGGTGCTGGTCCTCAACGACCACGACACCGGCTACCCGTTCGCCTGCCTGGAGAGTTCCATCATCAGTGCCACCAGGACCGCGGCCTCCGCCGCCCTGGCCGCCGACTGGCTCAGCCGCGGCCGCACCCGCCCCACCCGGGTCGGGTTCTTCGGCACCGGCCTGATCGCCCGCTACATCCACACCTTCCTGGCGGGCACCGGCTGGGACTTCGACGAGATCGGTGTGCACGACCTGTCCGCCGACAGCGCCGGAGGCTTCCGCGGCTACCTGGAACAGACCGGCACGGCCGCGCGGATCACCGTCCACGAGCGTGCCGAGGACCTGGTCCGCGGCAGCGACCTCGTGGTCTTCGCCACCATCGCCGGCCGGCCCCACGTCACGGACCCGGCCCTGCTCACCCACAACCCGCTGGTCCTGCACGTGTCCCTGCGCGACCTCGCCCCGGAGATCCTGCTGGGCGCGGCCAACTTCGTCGACGACGTCGACCACTGCCTGCAGGCCGACACCTCACCCCATCTGGTCGAACAGCTCACCGGCAGCCGGGACTTCCTGAACGGAACCCTCGGCGACGTCATGTGCGGACGGGCGGCCCCGCCGGCCGACCGCCCGGTGATCTTCTCGCCCTTCGGACTCGGCGTCCTCGACCTCGCCGTCGGCAAGTACGTCTACGACGAGGTGTCCCGGGCCGGGGACCTCTGTCTCATCGATGACTTCTTCCACGAACTGCGCCGCTACGGCTGAGGCCGTCGTCCTCGGCCCGGCACCAGGAGGCCCGCCGTGCCTGTCATCTCCGCTCCCCACGCCTTCAACGAGGGCGATCTCTTCGTCGACCTGGAGTCGATCTGCGGACACCCGCTCTACCTGAAGTGCGAGGCCTTCAACTTCGCCGGTTCCATCAAGCTGAAGGCCGCGAACGAGATGGTGGAGAACGCCGAGCGGGACGGAATCCTGAAAGCGGACTCCGTCCTCGTCGAGTCCTCCTCCGGCAACCTCGGCGTCGCGCTCAGCATGATCGCCGCAAGCAAGGGTTACCGGTTCCTGTGTGTGACGGACTCCCGTTGCAACCTGTCGACCAGGCTCCTGATGGAGGCGCTCGGCAGCGAGGTGCACATCGTGGCCGACCAGGACTCCAACGGCGGGTTCCTGGGCACCCGGATCGAGTACGTCCGCTCGCTGTGCGCGTCGGACGACCGGTACGTCTGGCTCAGCCAGTACACCAACGCGGGCAACTGGACGGCGCACTACCGCACGACCGCCCCGGAGATCGCCCGCCGGTTCCCCGAACTGGACGTGCTGTTCGTCGGCGCGGGCACCACCGGAACCCTGATGGGCTGCGCCCGCTACTTCCGCGAGTGGCACCGGCCGGTGCGGATCGTCGCCGTGGACGCGGCGGGCTCGGTGGCGTTCGGCGGCGAACCGGGCCGCCGGATGATCCCGGGCCTCGGCATGAGCATGCGCCCGCCGCTGCTCGACGAGTCACTCGTCGACGAGGTGATCCAGGTGGAGGAGCCGGACACCATCCGGATGTGCCATCGCATGGCCCGGCACGGCTTCCTGTTCGGCGGCTCCACCGGGACCGTCGTCAGCGGGGCGACGGACTGGCTGTCCCGGCAGGACGCAGGTGACCTCACCGCGGTCGCCATCGCGCCCGACCTCGGCGAGCGCTACCTCGACACCATCTACCAGACCAACTGGCTCCAGGACCTCTACGGCGACCGGATACTGGCCGGCGAGGAGGGCGACCGGGTGCCCGGCGCCGGTGACGACGGCGAGGTGCTCGACACCAGGAACACCGCAGCGCCGAAGCCGCTGCCCCGGGAGCCCAAGTCCGCCTCCCGCGCACCGGCCCGCCGGCGCAGCACCTGACGGCCGCACCCGGCGGCACGCCACGCCGAAGCGCAGCCCCTCGGAGACGCCCGCACGGCGCCACCCGAGGGGCCGCGGCGCGTCCGCGGCCGGGCGACCGGGTCCTCCTCCTTCGCCCGCTCGGGCCGGGCCGGGTCCGGGACGACGAGGGCGTCGGTCCAGGCCCGGTGCGTCGAGCGCGGGCGGCGGCGCGAGCCCCCGGCAACCGCCGGGCCTGGTACTGGCCTTGTCGAGGGAGAGCCGCGGGTCGGCCAGGGCCCCTGGCGCACGTCCTCGTACCGTGTCACCGGCCAGGCCGGCAGCCCGTCGGTGCCCGGCGACCCGGTGCACGGGCCCGGCCGCCCGCAGCCTGGCGTACCCGGCATACGGGCCGGTGAGCAACTCCACGACGTCGACGGCGGCCGGGACAGGGGGTGTTGTACTGGCGTCCATGTCCGAACCCCGGACGGTGCGTGCGGGTTCGGCCGGTCGGTCACCCGGCGGCCGGGGTGCCGTCGGCCGCGTCGGTGGAGTGCAGCAGCCGCAGGAACGCCTTGACGCCCGCGATGATCTCCTGGTTGTCGGTGAGGCGGTTCACCGTGGACTCGAACTGCCTGCCCAGCGCGGTGATCCTGCGGTCCGCCTCCTCCGCCCGCTCGTAGGTGCTCATGGTCAGCGCGTCCACGGTGCGGCGCAGTTCGGCGAGGGCCCGGTACTGTTCCTCCGCCTTCTCCTCCAGGACCCGCGTCCCGGCCTCGGCGTGGTTCAGCCGGGCCTGCAGTTCGACGACGTCGTCCCGCGGATACGTGACGTCCTTCAGGAGCGTGCCCAGGCGCCTGCGGAGCTGGCCGAAGTACGCGCCGGCCGGCCGGAAGAAGGTGCTCAGCAGGAAGAAGGCGGCGAACCAGTACCCCGTGAACTCGCCCGTCGCCCAGGTGACGGCGACGACGACCGCCGCCGTCAGGACGTGCCCCGCGACCGCCGCCCGGAGCATGGCGCGGGCGATGCGCGCGGCCTCGGCGTCCCGGGCCGCCGGGACCTGGATGCCCTTCTCCCGGCTGACCGCGATCTCGGCGAGCACCGCATGTGCCCGGAAGTACAGGTTCCAGGGCAGGGTGAGCAGGAGCAGCAGCCACAGCAGGCTCAGCACACCCGTCCCCACGGTGAACACCACGGCGGTCGGTGCGCCCGCCGCGTACGCGAGAACCAACGCCGCGGCCGCCGCCACGACGGCCGCCACCGCTGCGAGAAATCTCCCCATGCCCCGGTCTCCGTCTCCTGCCCGCACGCCGACACGGCCCATCGTCCCCGCCCCGGCGCGGGGCGGCATGAGTAGCCGTACTCAGGGGAACAGCGCGCAGGGGGTTTCGAGCAGGCGGCCGCGGGCGGACGGCGGGGCAGGCGGCCGCCACCGGTCGCGGACAGGGCGCACCGGTGGCACGGATCTCCCCTTCGGCCACCCCGACGACACGGCGGCGCGTCCGGCAGCCCTGTGCCGGCGGCGGCTCAGGGCTCCTGGGTCACCGGCTGTGCGGGGCGCCGACGTGCGAACTTCTCGACGGCCGCCGGGGTGACGGGGGTGAAGAAGTTGACGAGGTTGCCGTCGGGGTCGCGGAGCAGCAGCGACCGGTTGCCCCAGGGCATCGTGGTGGGCCCGCTGACGAAGTCGGTGACGAAGCCGGTCAGGTCCCGGTGGACGCGGTCCACGTCGTCGACGAGGAACTCGGTGATCACGCTGTGGTTGTCCGCCGGGCGGGCGGAGCCCGGGGCGAACAGCGGGACGGTGCGGGTGCCCGCGATCGCGAGGACCGCGCCCGCGGTCTGAAGCTCGGCGAAGTCCTCGGTGAACCACGTCGCCCGCGCCCCGGTGGCCCGCTCGTAGAACGCGACGAGGCGTGCCACGTCGCCGGTGATGATGCGGATCGAGACGAACTCCATGGAATCTCCCTGGCTGTGCGGTTGTGCTGAAGGCGTGCACTGCGCAGGCTAGGAGAGATAGTGGACAGAATCGGTCCGGTATTCCGCGTTAGGTTGTGCCCATGTCCCGACCTACCGGCCGCGTGCTGACACTCCTGGAACTACTGCAGTCGGGCGGCACCCGGACCGTCGCCGAACTCGCCGACCGGCTCGGCGTCCAAGGACGCACCGTGCGGCGGTACGTGGACCAGTTGATCGACCTCGACGTCCCCGTGGAATCGGTGCGCGGCCGCTACGGCGGCTACCGGCTCGCCCCCGGCTACCGGCTGCCTCCCCTGATGCTCAGCGACGACGAGGCGCTTGCCGTGCTGCTCGGCCTCGTCGCCGGCCGCCGGGCAGGGCTGACGACGGCGCGGCTGACGGCAGGCGAGACGGCGGCGGCGAAGATCCGGCGGGTGCTGCCCAAGGACACCGCCCGTCGCCTCGACGCCCTCCTGGAGGCACTCGCCTTCACCGACCGGCCCGGGGAGTTCGACACCCCGGACGCCGGCGTCCTGCTCACCGTCGCCGACGCGGTGCGCCACCGCCGGCCCGTCGCCGTCCGCTACACCGACCGCGAAGCACGGCGCAGCGAACGCACACTGCACCCGTACGGGATCGTCGCCCACGCCGGCCGCTGGTACGTCACCGGCAAGGACGCCCGGATCGGCGAGGACCGCACCTTCCGGCTCGACCGCATCGCGGACGCGCGGACCCTGCCCGGCTCCTTCGAACCGCCCGCGGGCCCCGATCCGGCACAGCGTCTGCTGGCAGGGTTCGCCACGGCCGACTACCGGCACGCGGTGACCCTGCGGATCCACGGGACCGCCGCGCAGATCCGCGCCCGCCTGCCCGCCGGCGTCGCGATCCTCCAGGAGCACGAAGACGAGCACGAGCCCGCGGCGGGCCGGGACCGGGCGGCCGAGCGCTGGCTGCGCGTCGAGCTGCGGGCGGAGCGGCTCGACTGGTTG
Source organism: Streptomyces shenzhenensis (assembly GCF_021462265.1). Taxonomy (GTDB): domain Bacteria; phylum Actinomycetota; class Actinomycetes; order Streptomycetales; family Streptomycetaceae; genus Streptomyces; species Streptomyces shenzhenensis. The sequence goes on from NZ_JAJONF010000002.1 coordinate 322,181, forward strand.
CCCCCGCTCCTCGCCTCGCTCGACCGGCCGTTCGTCATCGAGCGCCCCGGCGAACTGCGCGACCTCGTCGTCGCACACGCCGACCGCGTGGCCGCCTGCGCCCGCCGGGCCGAACCGCCGGCCGGCTGACCGAGCCGGGCACGAGGCGCCGCCTGCTCCGCGGTGTGCCGGGCAGCCGCATCCACGCGGCGGGGCGGACCGGCCGTCGCCGGTCCCACCTGACGGTGCGCGCTCCGGCGCGGCCCTCGGTTCCGCGCCCTCTCACCGAACCGAGCCGCGGCGGGCCGTTGACGGACAGGTTCGAACAGATGGCTGACAGTAACCGACATGTCACCCTGTTTCCCGTCCTGATGCGCTGAGATGACCTGATTCGGCGCAACGGCGGGAGGGGGCGGACATGGACACGTTTGCCGAGTCGGGTCTGGCTTGTTCGGCGACCGGAGCGGGCCGGGGGGCCTGCCGGTGTGGCGCGGGTGCCGGCGCGGACGGGCCGAAGGCCGCGGAGGAAAGGTTCCGCGGCCTGCTGGAGGCGGCACCCGACGCCATGGTGATCGTCGACGACACCGGAACCATCCGACTCGTCAACGCCCAGACCGAGGCCCTCTTCGGCTACGGGCGCGAGGAACTCCTGGACCGCCCGGTCGAGTTGCTGATGCCGCACCGCTTCCGCGGCCAGCACACGGAGCACCGCGGCGGATACGCCGCCAACCGCCAGGTCCGTCCGATGGGCGTGGGGCTCGACCTGCACGGGCTGCGCAAGGACGGCACCGAGTTCCCCGTCGAGATCAGCCTCAGCCCGCTGGAGACCGCGGACGGACTGCTGGTCTCCGCCGCCGTCCGGGACGTCAGCGACCGCAAGGCGGCCGAGGCCCGCATCAACGAACTCGCCGCGCTCGTCGAGTCGTCCCAGGACGCGATCCTGGCGAAGACCCTCGACGGCTACATCACCTACTGGAACGCGGCGGCCCAGCGGCTGTACGGCTACACGGCCGAGGAGGTCATAGGCCGGCACGTGTCGCTGCTCTCCCCGCCCGAACTGCGCGGCGAGATCAGCGCACTCCTGGAACGGCTGCTGCACGGCGAGAAGGTCGAGCACTTCGAGACGCTCCGGCTGACCAAGGACGGCGGTCTGCTGGACGTGGACGTCACCCTCTGGCCGACCCGGGACACCGACGGCACGGTCGTCGGGGCGTGCGCCATCGTGCGGGACATCAGCGACCGCAAGCGCGCGGAGGCCGAACTGACCGCCCTGTACGAGCAGCAGCGGCACATCGCGCTCACTCTGCAGCGCAGCCTCATGGGCACGCCGCCCGCGATCCCCGGCCTGGCCACGGCGAGCCGCTACCGGCCGGCCACGCAGGGCGCGGGAGTGGGCGGTGACTGGTTCGACCTCATACCGCTGGGCGCGGGCCGGGTCGGCGTCCTCATCGGGGACGTGATGGGCCGCGGACTCGAAGCCGCCGCGGTGATGGGCCAGTTGCGCTCGGCCGCGCACGCCCTGGCCAAGACCGGCATGCAGCCCCGGCAGCTGATGCAGGCCCTCGACACCTGCGTCGAGGACCTCGACGTGCCGGACCAGCTGGTGACCTGCTGCTACCTCACCATAGCCCCGGACACGGGCACGGTGACCGTCTGCTCAGCCGGTCACCTGCCGACCCTGGTGGCCACCCCCCGCGGCACCGTCGACAGGCTCCCGGCGCCGGTCAACGCCCCGCTCGGGGTCGGGGACGTCCTCTACGAGCAGTCGTCGACGGCCGTGCCGCCCGGCGCCACCCTCATCCTCTACACCGACGGCCTGGTCGAGACCCCCGGCAGCGACATCGAGTTCCGGATCGCCGAACTCACCTCGGTGCTGAGCGGGTTCTTCACCGCCCCGCCGACCCTTGAGACCGCCGCCGACCACGTCCTGACCCGGCTGCTGCCGGAGGCCGACAGCCACGACGACGATGTGACGCTCCTGCTCGCCCAACTGCCGGCCGCACCCCCGGCGGCCGTCACGACCGACCTCCCGGCCGTCCCCTCGTCGGTGCCCGAGGGCCGTGCGTTCCTCAGCAAGGCGCTGCTCTCCTGGGACTGCGCGGGCCCGGTGGACGAGGCACTCCTGCTGCTGTCCGAGACCCTCACCAACGCCGTGCAGCACGCCGAGGGCCCCATCGGTCTGCACCTGTGCCGCACCGCCACCGAACTCACCGTCGAGGTCAGCGACCGCAGCCCGCACCTGCCTCAGCCCCGTATCGCGGCCGGGGACGAGGAGTCGGGCCGCGGCCTGCTCCTGGTCCGCACCCTCGCCGACACCTGGGGCGTGCGCCCCACCGACGAGGGCAAGACGACCTGGTTCACGCTGAGGCTGTGACACGGCCCGGTCGAGAGGCCCGACCGCGGTCCCGGCACCCGGCCCCGGGGCCGGAGTCAGCCGTCCGGCTGTTGCTTCGGCGGGGCCACGAGGCGGCGGGGCAGGCCCAGTTCACGCCCGGTGACCATCTCGGACTCGATCCGGACCAACACCGGGTCGCTGATCGGCATCCATGAGCGGGGGGCGGCCTGCGCCAGCCGTGCCCGCTCCGCGGGATCGCTCACCACCGCGGCCCGGCCGGTGACGACCACGCTCCAGCCGGACCGGTTCTCGGCGTCGAACTCGTCCGCCTCGAAGGCCACCACCACGCCTCCGATCGCACGGACCAGATCCGACCCCGCGGCGGTGCACAGCAGCACCGAAGCATCGGTGTCCAGCGCGAAGTTGACCGGAAGGACCGCGGGCAGCGCCTGCTGGGTGTAGACCACCCGACCGACCGGCACCTTGGCGAGCAGGCGAAGGCACTCCTGGCGGTCGAGTGCGCGGAAGCCGTCGTTCGGTGGCATCCGCCCATACTCCTCCTGGAGTGTTCGGGGCTGTAGGGCCGACAGGCCCTATTTCGGGCCCGCCGCGGGGACGCACCCGACCACGCCGGCCGGCGTGTGCGCACACGGCGCCCGGGGGTGTCGGCTCCACCGGCGAGAAGCCGCGCATCACTCACGGCTCGTGCGGCTCGCGGCTCACGGCTCGTGCGGTTCGTGCGGTTCGTGCGGCTCGTGCGGCTCGCGGCTCGTACGTGAGCGGGCGTCGCTGCCGCCCGCGTGCCGTCACGCGTCCTGCCCGGCCAGTTCGATCTCGGCCCAGATGGTCTTGCCGCCCGGCTGGTGACGGGTGCCCCAGCGCGAGGCCAGCTGGGCGACCAGCAGCAGGCCGCGGCCGCCCTCGTCGTAGGTGCGGGCCCGGCGCAGGTGCGGGGCGGTGCCGCTGGCGTCGGAGACCTCGCAGATCAGTGTCGCGTCCCGGATCAGCCGGAGCTGGACGGGCGGCTGCCCGTAGCGGAGCGCGTTGGTGACGAGTTCGCTGACCACCAGCTCGGTGGTGAACGCCGCCTCCGGCAGGTGCCAGGCCTCCAGCCGGGCCAGCGCCTGGGCGCGGGCGTCGGCCACCCTGGCCGGGTCGAAGGGCACGTCCCAGGTGGCGACCCGGCCGGCGTCCAGCACCCGGCTGCGGGCGACGAGCAGGGCCACGTCGTCCTCCGGCTGCGGGGGCAGCAGCTTCCGGGTCAGGTCGTCGCACAGCTCCTCCAGCGGTCGGCAGGCGGCCCCGTCGAGCAGACGGCGCAGCCGCGCCAGACCGCTGCCCAGGTCGTGCCCGGTGTTCTGGACCAGGCCGTCGGTGTACAGCGCCAGGAGGCTGCCCGCGGGCAGCTCCCGCTCGACGGTCTCGAAGGGCAGCCCTCCCACGCCCAGCGGCGGGCCGGGCGGTACGTCGAGGAAGTCCGCCGGGCCGTCCGGGCCGACGAGGGCGGGGGGCGGATGGCCCGCGCTGGCGGCCGTGCACCGGCGCGAGACGGGGTCGTAGACCACGTACAGGCAGGTGGCGACGAGATCGGCGCCGGGATCGAGGTCGTCCTCGTGGCCCGCCGAGCTGTCCTCCTCGGCCGCCAGGTGCGTGACGAGGTCGTCGAGGTGGGTGAGCAGCTCGTCGGCGGGAAGTTCGACGTCGGCCAGCGTGCGCACCGCGGTCCGCAGCCGCCCCATGGTGGCCGACGCGCGCAGCCCGTGACCCACCACGTCGCCCACCACCAGCGCCACCCTGGCGCCCGAGAGCGGGATCACGTCGTACCAGTCACCGCCCAGCCCGGCCCGGGTACGGGCCGGAAGGTAGCGATGGGCCACCTCGACCGCGTCCTGGGCCGCGAGCCGGCGTGGCAGCAGGCTGCGCTGCAGGGCCAGCGCGGTGTCGCGTTCGTGGGTGTAGCGGCGGGCGTTGTCCACGGCCACGGCGGTGCGCGCGGCGATCTCCTCGGCCAGCATCAGGTCGTCGTGGGTGAACGGCTCCGCACGCCGGTGCCGGACCATGACCGACACGCCGAGGGTGATGCCGCGGGCGCGCAGCGGAACGACCATGATCGAGTGCATCCGGAACCCGTAGATCTTCTCCGCCCGGTCGGGATCGGCCCCTGCCCAGACCCGGATCGCCTCCTCCTCGGCGGTGTGCAGCGAGGGCCGGCCGGTGGCCAGGCAGCGGACCGGGGGCGCGGAGGCGGGGTAGGTGTCGGCGTCTCCCGGCCGGATCACCGCCTCGGGCGTCCCGGGCAGCACGGACTGCTGCGCCGCCCGCCGCAGCAGGACCATGCCCGTGGCGGACTGTTTCGGCTCGACGCCGCGGAACAGGGAGTCGAGCAGATCGACGGTGACGAAGTCGGCGAGCCGGTCCACCGTGACGTCCGCCATCTCCTGCGCCGTGCGCATCACGTCCAGCGTGCTGCCCACCTGGGCGCTGACGTCGTTGAGCAGCGTGAGCCGTTCCCGCGCCAGGAACTGTTCGCTGACGTCCAGCGCGGACACCTCCACGTGCCGCACCTGCCCCGCCGGAGTGACCAGCGGAGAGATGGTGACGGACCAGACCCTCTCGGGGCCGTCCGGCCGGGCCCGGCCCCGCAGGCGGAGCTCCTCGGGCACACCCGTCGCGAGGACCCTGCCCATGCCGTCCTCCACCCGGCGGCACAGGTGCGGGGGCAGGATCTCGGTGACCCGCTGGCCGCGCATCCGCTCCTCGCACAGACCCAGCTCGCGCACGGCACCGGCGCTCGCCCGCACCGCCCGCAGGGCGCCGTCGTACACCATCAAGGGCAGCCGGCACTGGACGAAAGCCTCGTCGCCCGACACCTCCTCCGGTGGCTCGTCGCCCGACACCTCCTCCGGTGGCGACGGCTCCGGTCGCGTCACCACCAGCAGCCGCTGGGTGCGGCCCGCTCCGTCGACCGACGGATACGCCCGCACCCGCACCGCCACGGGCCGGCCGTCCCGGTGCCGGAGCAGGGCCGTCGTCGCGGCCACGCTCAGGGCCGCGAGGCCGTCGCCGGTGCTGTCGTCCGACGCGATCAGACGAGTGACAGGGCTGCCGACGGCCTCCTGGCAGGGATAGCCCAGCAGCCGCTCGGCGCCCGCGCTCCACCCGGTCACGACTCCCCGGTCGTCGACGACCACCGTGGCCGGGTCCGCCGGATCGGGCGCGACGGCTTCGCTCCCGCCCAGTGGGTTGGCATCACGCATGCCGGTCACCGCCCGTTCTGCCGGCTCGGCCGCCGTGGCCCCGGACGAACGCCGGACGGTCATGGGACGTCCGAGGCGGCCGGTCTCACCGCATCGACCTTGTTCCTCGCTTCTGCGGTCTTCGTCTCTATCGTTCTCCACTCGCTCCCGCGCGTCACTTCCATCGCCGCCGCTGCCGCGATCGGCGAGGTGAGGGCCGCGGCCCGGCCGGCGCCGGGGAGCGGAACGGACGCCTGGGCGGCGACACGGGGGTGCGGAAGTGGTCACGCCGCGTGGCGGACAGGCGGCTCCGGCCCCGTGGCCCGGATCCGTCGCGTCCTCAGCTGGTCTGGTGGCCCCACCGGGGTCCCACGAGCTCCCACTGCCTGTCCCACTCGTCGATGCGCCGCCGGTCGAGCCGCCGCCGGGCGACCGCGCCTCCCGCGAACACCGCACCGCCGAGAGCGGCCGCCGCGGCCGCGCCCAGGAAGCCCGCCTCGATCGCGGCTTCCGCGGGGCCCGGCGGCGCCGGGGTCAGACGGCCATGGCCGTCGTGCCAGACCGTGACCCCGGACCCTGCCTCGAGGCCGGCGTCCACCAGGGTCCGGCCGGTGTGCGTCCGGCCGTCGGACGTGGTCCAGCGCACCGTCGTCGAACGGCGCTCGGTCGTCGTGCCGATCGCCGGGGCGGTGTGCGGGACGTCGTCGAGGAGCACGGCGCGGACGGACTGCCGTTCGGCTCGCTGCTGCGCGAACACCTCGTCCGCGGCATGGGCCGTCACCAGCCCGGTGACGGTACCGCCCGCGGCGAAGACCGCCCACACGGCCAGCACGATCCAGGACTCCACGATGTCGTCGTGGCGCCGCAGCGGGTTGCTCCGCCACCGCCACAGCCACTTCCTCGCGTACTTGCCACTGGGCATCGGTCCGCACCTCCTCCAGGTCGTCGTGGTGACATCCATGAAGGTGACAGGCCGCCCGGTGGCCGGGCATGAGCCGAACAGGGGCGGTCACAGGGCCACTTGGCACCGGCGCCACGGCCTGACGGTGCGCGGCGGCACTCAACCGGCGACCCCGTACGGTCTGAACGGCCCTTGCTCCCTGGGGCCGTTCGGCGCTTGCCCGGGTTCCATCGGCATCTGCTGCGGGCCGTGGCGTACGAGAAGCATCGTCCGAAGAATCCGCTGCGCGGTGTCGAGTGGCGCTGCCACCGCACCGCCTGCCGAGGGAAGGAGAGGTATGACCATGACCCTGCGTCACATAGCCGTCGGTGTCGACGGTTCCCCGACCTCCGTGCGAGCCCTGGACCGGGCCGCGGCCGAGGCCGTCCGGCACGGCGTCACGCTGCGTGTGCTGTACGCGGTTCCCGACCGCGACGAGGCCGAACCGGTCCTGGGCTACGCCGTCTCGCGCCTCAGCGAGCGGTGGCCGGGGCTGCCCGTCGAGACCGTCGCGGCCGAGGGGGGCGTGGTGCACGCCCTGGCGCGCGAGAGCGAGGGCGCCGCCCTCACCGTGGTGGGAACACGCGGCCTGGGCACGGTCGCGGGCTCGGCGTTCGGCTCGGTGAGCCTGCGGCTGGCCGCCCTGGTCCGCGGACCGCTCCTGGTCGTCCGCGGAGACCACCGCTGCGACGAGGACCGGCCCGTGCTGCTGGGCCTCGCCGGCGACTCGGACCTGCGGGCGGCGGAGTACGCCTTCCAGGAGGCCGAGCGGCGCGGTGTGAGCCTGCGCGTCCTGCATTCCTGGAGTCACCGGCACGTCACCCCCGAGCTGCCCTCCCTCACGGCGGTGCGCAGCCCCGGCCAGGAGCGGATGGTGCGGGAGAGCCTGGCCGAGGACGCCGTCACGCACTTCGCCCTCAGCCACCTGCGGGACCTGCATCCCGGGGTCGCCGTGGAGTCCCACACGGTCCGTGCGGCGCCCGCTCCGGCCCTGCTGACGGCGTCCGCGGAAGCCGCCGTGGTGGTCGTCGGCGCCCACCGCCGCACCGGTGTGTTCGGACCACGCCTCGGTCCGGTCACCCACCTGCTGTTGCACCGGTCGCACTGTCCCCTGATCGTCGTACCGGAGGGATGACGCCCCCGCGCACGGCTGACGGCCTTTCGCACACGACCGGAGCGGCACCGCGGGGACGCGGTGCCGCTCCGGTCGTTCGACGTCGGTGTCAGGCCGGGCGGGAACCCTCGTCGGCGGTGCCGCCGTCCGTGCCGTGGGACTGCGGGCGTCCGCCGCGCCATGGCGGGGTCGCCGTCCGGCGTCCGTCGCTCCAGGCCTCGGCGGCCCGGTCCGTCTGGCGGCGCAGCCGGTCCTGGAGCCGGTCGACGGCCTCCGCGGCCGTCGCCTCCCCGGGCACCGTGACGACCACCTGGCGGCCGCCGATGTGCAGATCGGCCGTGGCCGACCACGGGTGGCCGGCGTGGTGGGCGACCGCTCGCAGGATGCGCACCTCGCCGCTGACGGCGGGCAGGCCCGGCCTGCTCAGCACGGCGTCGATCTTCGTCCGGGCGTACGCCAGGGTCTCCTCGTCGGCGGCGCCGTCGGAGCGCACCTCGACGGCGGGCGTCGTCCGGGCGTGGTTGGTGGTCATGCGGTTCTCCTTGAGTCGGTTCAGGCGGTGGTGTCCGGCAGCCACAGGTCGGGGCCGAACACCTCGTAACGGATGCGGCGGGCGGGCACGCCGGAGCGCAGCAGCTGCCCGCGTACGTCCCGCATGAAGGGGAGCGGGCCGCACAGGAACACCGTCGCGTTGTCGGGGAGTCCGGTGCGGCTCAGGTCCATCGGGCCGGTGCGGGCGTCGGGTTCCTCCGGTCCGGGGCGCTCGTACCAGAAGACGGCGCGGGCGCTCGGCAGCTGGGCGACGAGGTCGTGCGTCTCGGCGCGCAGGGCGTGCTCGGCGGGGGAGCGGTCGGCGTGCAGGACCAGGACCCGGCGGATCGAGCGGAGGCCGGCCAGGTGGGCGAGGATGCCGGTCATGGGGGTGCAGCCGATGCCCGCCGAGACCAGGACGACGGGCGTGGTGGTGTCCACCGGGTCGTCGAGGAAGACGTCACCGAACGGCGCGGACAGCAGCAGCTCGTCGCCCTCGCGGACGGTGTCGAACAGCAGGCCGGAGACCTCCCCGTCCGGATCGCCGGCGTGCCCCGCGACCCGCTTCACGGTGATTCGCCGCAGTCCCTCCCCCGGGTCCGAGGAGAGGCTGTACTGGCGCAGCTGGTGCACCCCGTCCGCCAGGCACACGCGGACGCTGACGTACTGGCCCGCGCGGGCGCGCGGGATGCGTCCGCCGTCCGCCGGCCGAAGCAGGAAGGAGACGACGTCGGGGGTCTCGGTACGGCGTTCGACGACTGTCCAGGGCCGCCAGATCCCGCCGGGCTGGACGCCCGCGTCCTGGTAGAGGAGCGCCTCCCGGCTGATCAGGGCACCGGCCATGAGCCAGTACACCTCGTCCCAGGCGGCCGCCACCTCCGGGGTGACCGCGTCCCCGAGGACCTCGGCGATCGCGCCGAACAGGTACTTGTGCACGATCGTGTACTGGTCGTCGGTGACGCCGACGGCGGCATGCTTGTGCGCGATCCGGGACAGCAGCTGGTCCGGCCGGGTCCCGGGGTTCTCCAGCAGCGCGCCGGCGAACGCGGCGATCGCACCGGCCAGCGCACGCCGCTGCTCCCCGCTCGCCTGGTTGCCGCGGTTGAACATGCCGTCGAGCAGCTCCGGCCGGTCATGGAACATCGTGGCGTAGAAACGGGTCGTGATCTCGTCGAGCGCTCCGGCCACGGCGGGCAGGGTGGCGCGTACCAGGGCGGCGGAATCCGCGGACAGCATGGGGTCTCCCGGACGGGGTGGACGGTGGGAAGGAGGCGACGGCGTCGCCGTGGGGCGGTGCCCTGCGGACCGGCGGTCGGGCACCGCCGGGGCGGGCTACGAGCTGCGCCCGTAGTAGGCGGCCCGCATGAGCTGTTGCATGTCGTCGAGCATGGGCATCCGGGGATTGGCGGGCGCGCACTGGTCCTCGAAGGCGTTCAGGGCCTGCTGGGGCAGCGCGTCGAGGAAGGCCCGCTCGTCGACGGCGAGAGCCTGGAACGACGGCTCGATGCCCACGGCGTCCCGGAGCCGCTCCACGGCCTCGGCCAGCGACTCGACTCCCTCCGCCGGGGTGGCGGCCGGCAGGCCGAGGGTGCGGGCGATGTCCTGGAAGCGCTCGGGCGCACGGTAGTGCTCGTACTTCGGCCAGCCGGTGAGCTTCGTGGGGACGGTGCCGTTGTAGCGGATGACGTGCGGCAGCAGGACCGCGTTGGTGCGGCCGTGCGCGATGCGGAAGGTGGCGCCGAGCGTGTGGGACATGGCGTGGACGATGCCGAGGAAGGCGTTGCCGAAGGCCATGCCGGCGATGGTGCCGGCGTTGTGCATCTTCTCCCGCGCCTCGGGCCGGTCCGCACGGTCGTTCACCGCCGCCTCGATGTTCTCGAAGATCAGCCGGATCGCGTGCAGGGCGAGGCCGTCGGTGAAGTCGTTGGCGTAGACGGACACGTACGCCTCGATGGCGTGGGTGAGGGCGTCGAAGCCGCTGTCGGCCGCCAGCGCCCGCGGGAGTCCGGTGGTGAGCAGCGGGTCGATGATGGCCACGCTGGGGGTGAGCGCGTAGTCGGCCAGCGGGTACTTCTTGCCGGTGGCCGGGTCGGAGATCACCGCGAAGGGGGTGACCTCGGCGCCCGTGCCCGACGTGGTGGGGACGCACACCAGGCGGGCGAGCTTGCCCAGCACGGGAAAACGGAAGGCGCGCTTTCGGATGTCGGAGAACTTGTGCCGCATGTCGGCGAAGTCGACGTCCTTGCCCTCGGCCTGCTGTTCGTACAGCAGCCACATCACCTTGGCGGCGTCCATCGGGGATCCGCCGCCCAGGGCGATGATGGTGTCCGGGCGGAAGTCGCCCATGAGACGGGCGCCGCGCCGGACGGAGTCGATGCTGGGTTCGGGTTCGACGTTGTCGATGACCTGGATGGTGACCGGATCCCGGCGCCGCCGCAGCACGCGCTCGACCCGGTCGACGAGGCCGAGGCGGGTCATCGTCGCGTCGGTGACGACGGTGACGCGGTGGACGTCCGGCATCGAGGTCAGGTAGCGGATGGACTGCGGCTCGAAGTAGATCTTCGGCGGGACCTTGAACCACTGGAGGTTGTTGCGGCGCGCGGAGACCCGCTTGACGTTCAGCAACTGGGCGGCGGAGACGTTGTTGGACACCGAGGTGCTGCCCCAGGAGCCGCAGCCGAGCGTCAGCGACGGCAGCAGGCTGTTGTAGATGCCGCCGATCGCGCCCTGCGAGGAAGGGGCGTTGACGATGATCCGGACCGTCTTCATACGACGGCCGTACGCCTCGGCCAGTTCGAGGTCCCCCGTGTGGATGACGGCGCTGTGGCCCTGCCCGTGGAAGGCGACCATGGCGGCGGCGAGGTCGAAGCCCTGCTCCGCGGAGCCGGCCCGCAGGACGGCGAGGACCGGGCAGAGCTTCTCACGGGTGAGCGGCTCCTGCGGCCCGACCTGCTCGGCCTCGACCAGGATGAGCGAGGTGTCCCGCGGTACGGAGAACCCGGCCTGCTCGGCGATCCACACCGGACTCTGCCCGACGGCCGCCGAGTTGACCTTGGGCTCGCAGCCCCCGCCCGCCGGCTCGCCGGCCGGGAACAGGAACGCCTCCAGCTTCGCCTTCTCCTCGGCGGTCGCCACGTAGGCGTGCAGCGTGCGGAATTCGGCGAGGACCCGGTCGTAGATCTCCTCGTCCAGGATGACGGCCTGTTCGGAGGCGCAGATCATGCCGTTGTCGAACGACTTGGACAGCACCAGGTCGTTCACGGCCCGGCGGATGTCGGCGCTGCGGTGGACGTAGGCGGGGACATTGCCCGCCCCCACGCCGAGCGCGGGCTTGCCGGCCGAGTACGCGGCCTTGACCATGGCGTTGCCGCCGGTGGCGAGGATCAGCGCGACGCCGGGATGGCGCATCAGCGCGCCGGTCGCCTCGACGGACGGCGTCTCGATCCACTGGACGCAGTGCTCCGGCGCGCCCGCGGCGACCGCCGCGTCGCGCACGACACGGGCCGCCTCCGCGCTGCAGTGCTGGGCGGCGGGGTGGAAGGCGAACACCACCGGGTTGCGGGTCTTCAACGCCATCAGGGCCTTGAAGACGGTGGTGGAGGTCGGGTTGGTGACCGGGGTGACCGCGCACACCACGCCGACCGGCTCGGCCACCTCGGTCATGTCGTCGATGTCGTCGCGGGCGATGACACCGACCGTCTTCATCGGGCCCATGCTGTGCGTGACGTACTCGCAGGCGAACATGTTCTTGGCGGCCTTGTCCTCGAACACTCCGCGTCCGGTCTCCCGCACGGCGAGCCGCGCGAGCCCGGTGTGCTGGTCCAGGGCGGCGACCGAGGCCTTCTTCACGATGTGGTCGACCTGTTCCTGGTCGAGCTCCTCGTAGTCGGCGAGCGCCTTGAGCCCGTTCGTCACCAGGCGGTCCACCGCGATGGCGATGTCGGAGGGAGCTCCGGTGGGTCCGGTGCTCGCGCTGCGGTCGTCGTGGCGGGTCATGTCGGCAGGCCTCCGTCGTGGAGAGGGGCGGCGACCGCGCGAGCGGCAACCGCACGGGTGGCGGCGCGGGAGGGAGCGGCACCGCGGGGCCCGGGCACCGCTCCCACCAGCAGCTTCTCTCGTCAACTGCCGTGCACCCAGGTCCCGTTGGTCCTCATGAGGGACTGATCGGCCCCCGCTCGCGAGGGCCGATCAGTCCACCGTCGTGTCCGTCGTGGTGTGCCCGGCGCACGGTCCGGCAGCTCGCCGTCACACACCGTCTGACGGCCAGTCAGATCTTGTCCGCGGGGCTCGGGCTCGGGGGCGCGAGCCCGGGCCCCGCGCGCTCAGCGGCTGTCGCTGCCGCCGGTCTCGGGCAGGGCGGCCCGTCCGGCCTCCAGCCGGGCGACCGGGACGCGGAACGGCGAGCAGGAGACGTAGTCCAGCCCGGCGTGGTGGAAGAAGTGGACGGACTCGGGATCGCCGCCGTGCTCGCCGCACACGCCGATCTTCAGGTCGGGGCGGGCGGCGCGGCCCTCGTCGACGGCGAGGCGGACCAGCCGGCCGACGCCGTCGCGGTCGAGGGTCTCGAACGGCGAGGTGGCGAAGATGCCCTTGTCGAGGTAGGCGGAGAAGAACGCGGCCTCGACGTCGTCGCGGGAGAAGCCCCAGGTGGTCTGGGTGAGGTCGTTCGTGCCGAAGGAGAAGAACTCCGCCTCCTCGGCGATCCGGCCCGCGGTGAGGGCGGCCCGGGGCAGCTCGATCATCGTGCCGACCGGGCAGTGCACGGGCACGCCCGTCTCCTCGGACACCTCGGCCAGGACCCGCTCCACCTCGGTCCGCTCGATGCGCAGTTCCTCGACGGCACCGACCAGTGGCACCATGATCTCCGCCTCGGGAGAGCCGCCGGCCCTGGTGCGGGCCACGACCGCCTCGGCGATCGCCCGTACCTGCATGGCCACCAGACCGGGCACCACCAGTCCCAGGCGCACACCCCGCAACCCGAGCATCGGGTTCTCCTCGTGCATCCGGCTGACCGCCGCCAGCAACTCCACGTCGTGCGGGTCCGGTCGGTCGCCCCGGGCCTCGGCGGCGGCGATCCGCACGGCCAGGTCCGTGCGGTCGGGCAGGAACTCGTGCAGGGGCGGGTCGATGAGCCGGATGGTGACCGGCAGACCGTCCATCGCCTCCAGGATGCCGGCGAAGTCCGCGCGCTGGAGCGGCAGCAGCGCGCCCAGCGCCTCCTTGCGCTCGGACTCGTCGCGGGCCAGGATCATCGCCTCGACCAGCTTGCGCCGCTCGCCCAGGAACATGTGCTCGGTACGGCACAGCCCGATGCCCCGCGCGCCGAACCGCCGGGCGCGGGCCGCGTCCTCCGGGTTGTCGGCGTTCGCACGCACCTCCAACCGGGCGCCGCGGTCGGCCTCTTCCATGGCGCGGGCCACGGACTCGACCAGCCCGGCCGACCGCTCGCCCGACTCGAAGTACTGCATCACCGCGGAGTCGACCAGGGGAGCCGCGCCCGGGTACACCGCGCCCTCGGAGCCGTCGACGGAGATGACGTCGCCCTCCTCGACGACGGTGTCGCCCACGGTGAAGCGACGGGCCGCGGTGTCCACGGCGATCTCCTCCGCGCCGCAGACGCAGACCGTGCCCATGCCGCGCGCGACCACGGCGGCATGGCTCGTCTTGCCGCCGCGGCTGGTCAGCACCGCCTGTGCGGCGATCATGCCCGGCAGGTCGTCGGGGGTGGTCTCCTGACGGACGAGCACCACCTGCTCGCCCGCGGCGGCCCGGCGGACCGCCTCGGCGGAGTCGAACACGGCGGCGCCCACGGCCGCGCCCGGCGAGGCGGGAAGGCCGTGCGCGAGCGCCTCGCCGACGCCCGAGGTGTCGAAACGGGGGAACATCAGCCGGGCGAGCCCGTCCCCGGCGACCCGGCCCAGCGCCTCCGCGGGGCTGATCAGGCCCTCGTCCGCCAACTCGGAGGCGATGGCGAACGCGGCCTCGGCGGTGCGCTTGCCGACCCGGGTCTGCAGCATCCACAGCCGGCCGCGCTCGATGGTGAACTCGATGTCGCACAGATCCCGGTAGTGCCTCTCCAGGGTCTCCATGTGACCGCGCAGCTGGGCGTAGGAGACCGGGTCGAGCTCTTCCAGGTCGGTCAGCGACACGGTGTTGCGGATGCCCGCCACCACGTCCTCGCCCTGTGCGTTCGGCAGGTAGTCGCCGTACAGGCCGGGGCGCCCGGTGGCGGGGTCGCGGGTGAAGGCCACCCCGCTGCCCGAGTCGGAGCCGAGGTTCCCGAAGACCATGGTCTGCACGTTCACCGCGGTGCCGAGGTCGTCGGCGATGTGCTCGCGGCGCCGGTAGATCCGGGCCCGCTCGCCGTTCCAGGACTCGAAGACGGCGAGAACGGCCCGGCGCAGCTGCTCGTCCGGGGACTGCGGGAAGTCCTCGCCGGTCTCCCGGCGGATGAGGGCCTTGTACGTCTCGACGAGCCCGGCGAGGTCCGTGGCGTCCAGGCCCAGGTCGTCGGCCGCGCCCCGGGTGCGCTTGAGATCGGACAGGGCCCTCTCGAACACTCCGCTGTCGACACCCATGACCGTGCTTCCGAACATCTGCACGAGCCGACGATAGGAGTCCCAGGCGAAGCGCTCGTTGCCCGAGACCTTCGCCAGGCCGAGCACGGAGTCGTCGCCGAGACCGATGTCGAGGATCGTCTCCATCATGCCGGGCATGGAGAAGCGTGCCCCGGAGCGGACCGACAGCAGCAGCGGGTCGTCGGGCTGCCCCAGCTTCCGGCCGTCCGCGTTCTCCAGGGCGAGCAGACGCGCGGAGATCTCCTCGGCCAGTCCGTCCGGCTCGCTGCCGGTGCGGAGGAAGGCCCGGCAGGCCTCGGTCGTCACGGTGAAGCCAGGCGGCACCGGCAGCCCCAGCCGGGTCATCTCGGCGAGGTTCGCTCCCTTGCCGCCGAGCAGGCCGGCCAGGTCACGGCCGCCTTCTGCGAAGTCGTACACGTAACGGACCATGATCTGGGTCTCCTCCGTCGGGCTTCGGCTGGATGCTCTCTCCAGCGTCCGGCCGCCGGCGTCGCAGGGGGCAGGTGCTGTCGGTCCCCGCCGATGGGCCGGTCGGCCCCGGCAGGTCCCTGGTCCGGCTCGGTTCCCGGCCGGTCCTGACCGTGAGCCGCGCAGGGTGTCCAGGCGGTGCCGGTACTCCTCCTCGTCGGTCTCGCCGCGGGCGTAGCGTTCGGCGACGTCCGGGCGGACGTCCGTGGGACGGGTTCGGCGCCGTGGTTCTCGTGGGAGGCGGGCGGACGGCTGGTCCCGGACGGCCTCGCGGGGCCGGTGGGCCCTGCCCCCGCGGGAGCGGTGCGCACGGGGCAGCCCCGGGCCGCGGCGGCGGAACGACCGGGCACCGTGACGGCGGGGTGCGTTGCTTCAGCGGCGGTGCATGGTCTCCAGCGCGGCTGTCAGGACGCGGGGGTCGTGGTGGCCCTTGTAGACGGGCGGCGGCTGCTTGTCGAGGTGGAGCAGCTGCGACACGGCCGTCCACGCCGTGCGGACGGAGTACTCGACCGTGAAGACGACGTCGTCCGGCACCTCGGCGAACTGGCCGATGAAGGCGAGGTTGACCGAGCCCTCCGGTACGACGTCGGGGCGGTCGTCGCGGCGGCGGCTCAGGAACTGGCTGGTGATGTAGGGCATCAGGCACGGGATCACCGTGGAGGTCTCGAGGACGCGGGCGCGGGTGCGGTCGTCGAGGTGCAGGTGGTGCAGGACCTCTTCGAGGATCTCCCGCCCCGAGCACATGGTCATCGGCTTGGCTGTGCTGTTCCCGGCCCGGCCGGGGAAGAGGCCGTAGCCCCACCAGACCGAGACGTCCTCGGGCTGGTCACGGTAGACGGGCTGGCGGTTCGCGACGATGGTGAGCAGCCAGTTGGAGCCGGTGAAGGTCATCAGCCCGCCCTTGCCGGTCTCCCGGCCGCTGAACTCCGCCAGCGCGTCCAGGAATGCGGGATCCTTGGCGGTGACGGTGAACGACTCCCAGCGGGATTCCTTCACATGCTTGTCGAAGGTGCCGGGGTTCCCGAAGTTCTCGCGTCCGCGGGCCAGCCGGTGCCAGAGCAGCCAGGCGTCCGAGCGCTGGGAAGGCGGCGGCGGGGGAGAGGTGTGCGTGCCCCGGCTGGACGCGTCGGTCATGGAGCCGTTGGTGACCAGGACCAGATCGCCGGGGGCGACGGTGATCCGCTCGTCGCGGCCGGCCCGGGACACGGTGACGGTCTCCACCGTGCCGCTGCCGACGCCGGGCGCGAAGCCGAGGTCGGTGACCGTGCATCCGGGGTGGATGGTCACGCCGTGGCGGCGCAGCCAGGCCGTCAGCGGGCGCACGATCGAGTCGTACTGGTTGTACCGGGTCCGGTGGATGCCGGACATGGAGCCGAACTCCGGGAACAGGTGGATGAAGCGGCGGAGGTAGCGGCGGAACTCGATCGCGCTGTGCCAGGGCTGGAAGGCGAAGGTGGTGCACCACATGAACCAGAAGTTCGTGGTGAAGAAGTGCTCGCCGAAGCAGTCGGTGATCCGCTTGTCGTCCAGGTGTGCCTCGGGCGTGGCCAGGCACCGGACCAGCTCCAGCCGATCACGCTCGGAGAAGCCCATCGAGCCGACGTCGACGATCCTGCCGTCAGCGTCGACCAGTCGTGCGACGTCGTCCCAGGCGAACTCCTCG
Source organism: Streptomyces shenzhenensis (assembly GCF_021462265.1). Classification (GTDB taxonomy): domain Bacteria; phylum Actinomycetota; class Actinomycetes; order Streptomycetales; family Streptomycetaceae; genus Streptomyces; species Streptomyces shenzhenensis. Next base: position 339,025 of record NZ_JAJONF010000002.1, read on the forward strand.
TGCCCGGCCAGGATCTCCTGCGTCACCGACACCGAGGGGTCGTCCAGCGTGGGAATGCCGGACAGCAGGTCGTACGTGCAGCGGAACTCGGCCTCGAACATCCGGCCGCCGCGCATGCTGTAGCCGGCCTCCGCCGTGCCGCTCGCGTCCAGGCTGCCCCCGACGCCCATCTGCTCCTCGAAGAGATGGATGTCCGATCCCTCGAAGCCGCCGTCACGGATCAGGAACGCCGCCGCGGCGAGCGCCGCGATCCCGCTGCCCACCAGATATGCCTTCGCCATCACAACACTCCTCGTCGCTCGCGCCCGTGCATCGGGAACCGCGTCTCCCCACGTTTTCCCGCGCGAGCCGCGCTGTCAGTGGGCCGTTGGTCACCGGCCGGGCCCGGCCGGCCCCAGCGGCCCTGTCCGAGGGCCGGGGCGCGCAGGTCGGTGGCCTGTTCGGCGACCGCGCAGGCGCGGCGCAGTCCGGCCGGAGCACGGAGCCGGCCGAGCCGCAGGCCGGGGGCCACGACCTCGGACACGTCCGTCCGCGGACGGGGAGGCCGCCTGCCCGCCGGTGGGATCAGCGGGTCGCGCGGACCGGGGCCGTCGCGGTGGCCGGCCGAGCAGCGAGGCGCGTACGCCGTGCGCGGTGGCCGAGCGCCTGGCCGAGCGCCTGGCCGGCGCGCGGCCGGACAGGGCCGCCGCATGCGCTCACGCGCCCGCCGGCGCAGCGGCCGGCCGCCACGCACGGTCCGTTCGGCGAAGCGGTCCGGCCGCCGCCCACGGTCCGTCCGGGGAAGCGGTCCGGCCGCCGCCCACGGTCCGTCCGGCGAAGTGGCCAGGGGCGGTCCGGCGGATCAGGCCGCGGGGAAGCGGTGGTGGCTGTCAGCCGAGGTGAGCGAGGTCGTGGGAGTCCCTCTCGCGCGAGCTCGGTCGAGCGTGGCGGAGCGTCCGGCCGCGAGGCGGAGGAGGCATGGCCGATCAGGCCTCCGCCACGGTCGAACCCGCTCGCGCCGGGGCCCCCACCGCGGCGGGCACCTTCCGGCCGAAGGCCGGGGAACGCCGGCGGCCCACGTCGACGCCGGGGGAGCACCCCCTCTGGGGGCGGGTGTGCCGGACCCGCGTCTGCGGCATGATCCGCCGGACAGCCCCTCCAGGGGCGTGTGTGCCGGGGCGACCCGTGGAGGAGCGTGGCCGCGACGGCCGCGCTTCCCGCGGGGCGGGGGTCACCTCGCCGTACGGTCTCCCGACTCCGGCTGGTCCAGGTGGGAGGCGAGGACGGCGGCCTGCACGCGGCGCTGGACGCCCAGCTTGGCGAGGAGGCGGGAGATGTGGTTCTTGACGGTCTTCTCGGAGAGGTAGAGCTTCTTGCCGATCTCGCGGTTGGTCAGGCCGTCGCCGATGAGGGCGAGGATGTCGCGTTCGCGGGGTGACAGGCTCGCCAGCTCGGCGGGCATCGTCGGGGTATCGGCGGGGTCGGCACGCAGGGAGCGCATCAGGCGGGCGGTGGTGGCGGGGTCCAGCATGGACTGCCCGGAGGCGACGGTGCGGACGGCCGAGACCAGGTCGGAGCCCTTGATCTGCTTGAGGACGTAGCCGGAGGCACCGGCCATGATCGCGTCGAGCAGGGCGTCCTCGTCGTCGAAGGAGGTGAGCATGAGGCAGGCCAGGTCGGGCATCTGGTCGCGCAGCTCACGGCAGACGCTGATGCCGTCGCCGTCGGGCAGCCGGACGTCGAGGACGGCGACGTGCGGGCGCAGGGCGGGGCCGCGGGCGAGGGCGTGCTGGACGGTGTCGGCGTCGCCGACGACCGAGATGTCGGGCTCGGCTTCGAGGAGGTCGGTGATGCCGCGCCGGACCACCTCGTGATCGTCCAGCAGGAACACCCGGATCGGGTCCTGTTCGGAAAAGGTGCGTGGCTCTGGCATGACGTCCCCTAGTTCCCCGGCTGCCCCCGGTCGGTGGGCAGACCGCGTACTGCCCGGGACATCATCCCTTGCCGGGGCCGGTTGTGCTAGGGCCGACCGGCCCCACGCGCCTCCTCCGGGCGACCGGCCGTCAATTCGAATTCCACGTCCACCACCCCTTCGATGGCGCGGATCAGCCGCGCCGCCACCGGGACGAGGGAGGTGTCCCGGATCCGGCCGGCGAGCTTCACCACCCCTTCGTGGACGTCGACACGCAGCGCGGAGGAGGGAAGCGGGAAGAGGTAGGAGACGACCTCGCGCCGTACCTCCTCGGCGATCTCCTCGTCACCGCGCAGGAAGACCTTGAGCAGGTCGGCGCGGCTGACCACCCCCTGGAGCAGACCGAGCTCGTCCACGACGGGAAGCCGCTTGACCTTGGCCCGTGCCATGATCCGGGCGGCCTCGGCGAGGGTGGCGTTCGCACGGGTGGTGAGCGCGGGGGAGGTCATGAGCTGTTCCGCCGTCACCGCGCCGGCCTTGGCCAGGCCGGCGTCCCCGGGCAGTTGGGTGTGCTCGTCGGGGTCGTCGGGGTCGCCGTCCCGGAACTCCTCCTTGCGCAGGAGATCCGCCTCCGAGACGACACCGACGACGCGGCCCTCGCCCTCGACCACCGGCAGGGCGCTGACCCGCCAGTCCCGCATCAGCCGCACCACCTCCTTGAAGGGCGCCCGCCGCCCGACACTGACGACGGTCTGTGTCATGACGTCGCTCACGATGTGCGGTGTGCCGTGCATGGTCACTCCCAGGAGAGCCGAACGGACCGGGGCGCGCCGTCAGACGCCGGCGCCGTACGGCGCGTACAGGTCCAGCAGCCGGGTACGGGTGGCGCGCAGACGGTGGGCGAGCACCTGGCCCACCCACTGGCTGACGGCGTTGCCCAGCGCCGGGTCGTCCTGGCACATGGACCGGACGGCGACGGCGTCGAACTCGTAGGCCCGCACCGGTGTGGTGGCCTCGGCGCCCAGGTGCCACACATACGGTGCGAACAGCCAGGACCAGCCGACCAGTTCGTCGTGGCCGAGGCTCTCGATGACCGCCGCCCGGCGGCCGGGGACGTGCATGTCGAGTTCGACGCGGCCGGAGCGGATGATCCAGAACCGGTCGGCGCGGGCACCTTCCTCGAAGAGCCGCGCGCCCTGGGGGAAGGAGACCTCCCGGGCCAGACGCATCAGCCGTTCCCGGTGTTCGCCGGGAAGGGCCCGCAGCGTGATGGGTGTCGGTGCGGTGCTCATGGCCTACCTCCCGGGAAGTACGTACTCCTACTACTGCCAGCGTGCGGCGGATGCCCCAGGCCGGGCATGGGCCGAACGGTCCCGGCCGCCCGGGACCTTCAGTACGTCCCCGAGCCCGTACGGCCGCTGCCCGCACACCCGCGTGGCACAGAACGATCGGTCCCGCATCGACCCATCCACCGTGCCACGCACAAGGAGCACAGCCATGTCCACGACCCCGACGAGCGGGAGACGAGCCGCCCCGGTGGCGGCGGCCCTCGGTCTTCCCGCCGCCTCCGCCCTCGTGATCGGCAGCATCATCGGCACCGGTGTCTTCGCCCTGCCCTCGGCACTGGCGCCGTACGGGCCGATCGCGCTGGTCGCCTTCGGTGTCGTCACCCTCGGCGCGCTCGCGCTGGCGCTGACCTTCGGCTCGCTCGCGGCGCGGACCACCGCCAGCGGCGGACCGTACGTCTACGCCCGCGAGGCCTTCGGCGAGTTCGCGGGGTTCCTGAACGCATGGTCGTACTGGATCACCGCCTGGGCCGGCAACGCGGCGATCGTGGTGGCCTGGGTCGGCTATGCCGAGGTGTTCGTCAACACCGGCCACAAGACGTGGATCTCGGTGCTCCTCGCCCTCATCGGCCTGTGGATCCCGGCCGCGATCAACCTGACCGGCGTGCGGAACACCGGGGCCTTCCAGGTGATCACCACCGTGCTGAAGTTCGTCCCGCTGGTCTTCATGGCCACCGTCGGGCTGTTCTTCGTCGACCCGGACAACTTCGGCTCCTTCAACGCCAGCGGCCAGTCGGCACTGGGCGCGATCTCCGCCGCCGGTGCCATCGCCCTGTTCAGCTACCTCGGCCTGGAGGCCGCCTCGGTCGTGGCCGGCCGGGTGCGGGAGCCGGGACGCAACGTGCCGAGGGCCACCGTGTACGGCACCCTCGTCTGCGCCGTCATCTACATCCTGGGCACCCTCGCGGTCTTCGGAACCGTCTCGCACGCCGGCCTCGGATCCTCCACCGCGCCCTTCACCGACGCCGCCAACAACATCTTCGGCGGCACCTGGGCCGGTGACGTGGTCGCCGTCGCCGCCATCGTCTCCGGCATCGGCGCCCTCAACGGCTGGACCATGCTGTGCGCCGAGATGCCCTACGCCGCCGCCCGCGACGGACTGTTCCCCACCGCCTTCGCCCGGCTGCGCGGCGCGAACGGCGTGCCCGCCTTCGGGATCATCGCCTCGACCGTGCTGGCCTCGCTGATCACCGTGTTCAGCTACACCCGCTTCGAGGACGTCTTCACGAAGATCGTGCTGCTGAGCGTGCTGACCGCCGTCATCCCCTACCTGTTCTCCGCCGCCGCCCAGCTGTACTGGCTGCTGGTGAAGGGCCGGGAGTCGCTCAGCCCGAAGCGGCTGGCCCGGGACACGACCGTCGCCGCGCTCGCGCTCGCCTTCTCCTACTGGTCCATCCAGGGCAGCGGCTACCAGACCGTCTACTACGGACTGTTCGTCGTGCTGCTCGGCGTGCCGGTCTACGTCTGGCTCAAGCGCGACCAGAGCCGGGCCGCCGGGCCCAAGACCCCGAGGCGCGCCCCGGAGACGGCGGTCCCGAGCCCCCGGCGCCCCCGCGCACTGAGCACCAACCGCGTCGGCGGCGCCCGCAAGCCGCGCCCCCTGCGCCACCAGGACTGACCCAGCGCCCCCGGAAAGGCCACCATGAACACGTTCCACGTCGACTCCGAGGTCGGCCCGCTGCGCCAGGTGATCCTGCACCGCCCCGGCCTCGAACTGTCCCGCCTCACCCCGCGCAACGTCGACGCACTGCTCTTCGACGACATCCTGTGGGCCAAGCGGGCCCGCGAGGAACACGACGCCTTCGCCCAGGTCCTGCGCGACCACGGCGCCCGCGTCCACTACTTCGCCGACCTGCTCGCCCAGACCCTCGACGTCCCCGGCGCCCGCGGGTGGCTGCTGGACCGGGTCGTCACCCCCGCCACCGTCGGTCCGGCGCTCGTCGAGCCCGTACGGGAGCTGTGCGCCGAGCTCGACGGCGAGACCCTGGCCGGTTACCTGATCGGCGGGATCCTCAAGAGCGACCTGCCGCTGGCCGCCCCGCACAGCCTGGTCTGGAACGCCCTGGACGCCGACGACTTCGCGCTCCCGCCGCTGCCCAACCACCTCTTCCCGCGCGACAACTCCTGCTGGATCTACGACCGTCTGTCGGTCAACCCGATGGCCAAGCCGGCCCGGCGGCGCGAGAGCCTGCACGCCGAGGCCATCTACCGGTTCCACCCGCTGTTCGCCGGGGTCCCGCTGCTGGAGGGCGTGACGGGCACCCTGGAGGGCGGTGACGTGCATGTCCTCGGCAACGGGGCCGTGCTGGTCGGCATGGGGGAGCGCACCACCGCCCAGGCCGTGGAGAACCTGGCGGCCCGGCTGTTCGCCGACGGCCGGGCGACCCGGCTGATCGCCGTCCAACTCCCGTCCGCCCGCGCCTACATGCACCTGGACACCGTCCTGACCATGCTCGACCGGGACGCCTTCGCCATCTACCCGGGCCTGGCGGACTCCCTGCGCTCGTGGACGCTCACCCCGAGCGCCGAACGCGACACCGGCTTCGAGGTGACCCCCGACTCCGACCTGGCGACCGCGCTCGCCGAGGCCCTCGACGTGGACAAGGTCCGCATGCTCTCCGCGCCGCAGGACATCCGCGGTGCCGAGCGCGAGCAGTGGGACGACGGCAGCAACTTCCTCGCCGTCGCGCCGGGCGTGGTCGTCGGCTACGAGCGCAACGTCACCACCAACACCTACCTGCGCAAGCAGGGCATCGAGGTCGTCACCATCGCCGGCGCCGAACTCGGCCGCGGGCGCGGCGGACCGCGCTGCATGAGCTGCCCGATCCAGCGCGACCCGGCCAACTGACCGAGCGAGGGGAACCACCCGCCATGACCGTCGACCTGCGAGGCCGCTCCTACCTGAGCGAACTCGACTTCACCGCCGCCGAGATCCACCACCTCCTCACCCTCGCGGCGCACCTCAAGGCCGAGAAGCGCACCCGCACCGAGCGGCCCCGGCTCACCGGCCGCAACCTCGCGCTGATCTTCGAGAAGACCTCCACCCGCACCCGCTGCGCCTTCGAGGTCGCCGCCGCCGACCAGGGCGCCCGCACCACCTACCTCGGTCCCGGCGACACCCACATCGGCGGCAAGGAGTCCATCGCCGACACCGCCCGGGTCCTTGGCCGGATGTTCGACGCCATCGAGTACCGCGGCTCCGACCAGGCACTCGTCACCGAACTCGCCGACCGCTCCGGCGTCCCCGTCTACAACGGCCTCACCGACACCGCGCACCCCACCCAGAGCCTGTGCGACGTCCTGACCATGCACGAGCACAGCACGAAACCGCTGTCCGACATCGCCTACTGCTACCTCGGCGACGCCCGTAACAACATGGGCAACTCGCTGCTGTCCATGGGCGCCCTGCTCGGCATGGACGTGCGGATCGCCGCACCGAAGGAGCTGTGGCCCGCCCCCGCCCTCGTCGCCCGCTGCCGCGAGACCGGCGAGCGCAGCGGTGCCCGGATCCTCCTCACCGAGGACGTCGAAACCGCCGTACGCGACGCCGACTTCCTGCACACCGACGTCTGGGTCTCCATGGGGGAGCCGGCCGACTCCTGGCGCAAGCGGATCGAGCTGCTGCTCCCGTACCAGGTCAACGAGAAGACGCTGGCCGCCACCGGCAACCCCGGCGTGAAGTTCATGCACTGCCTGCCGGCCCTGCACGACCGCCGCACCCGCCTCGGCCAGGACCTGTTCGACACCTACGGCCTGGACGGCCTCGAAGTCACCGACGACGTCTTCACCTCGCCGGCGTCGATCGTCTTCGACCAGGCGGAGAACCGGCTGCACACCATCAAGGCGGTACTCGTCGCCACCCTGACAAGGTAGGGAGGACCGACCTCATGCGCATCGTCGTCGCCCTCGGCGGCAACGCCCTGCTCCACCGGGGCGAACGCCCCGACGCCACCGTCCAGCAGGCCAACACCGACCGGGTGGCCACCGCCCTCGCCGCCCTCGCCCACGACCACGAGCTGGTCATCACCCACGGCAACGGCCCCCAGATCGGCCTGCTCGCCATGGAGAGCGCGGCCGACCCCGCCCTGAGCGCCCCGTACCCGCTGCACCTGCTCGGCGCCCAGACCCAGGGCCTGATCGGTTCCCTGCTGGCCTGCACCCTGCACAACGCGCTGCCCGGCCGGCAGGTCGCCGGCCTCGTCACACACACCCTGGTGCGGGCCGACGACCCGGCCTTCGGCCACCCCACGAAGTTCGTCGGCCAGGTCTACCCCCGCGACGTGGCCCGCTCCCTCGCCCGCGAGCGGGGCTGGGACATCGCCGAGGACACCGGAGGCTGGCGACGCGTGGTGCCCTCGCCGAAGCCGGAACGGATCGTGGAGACCGACACGATCCACGCCCTCCTCGGCGCCGGCACCCTGGTGATCTGCGCCGGCGGTGGCGGCGTGCCGGTCACCGCCGACCTGGACAGCGGCGCGCTGACCGGAGTCGAGGCCGTCATCGACAAGGACCTCACCGCGGCCCTCCTCGCCGAGGACCTGAAGGCCGACTTCCTGCTCATCCTCACGGATGTGCCCTATGTCTACGAGGACTTCGGCACCCCGCGGCAGCGTCCGCTCCTCGACGCCACCCCGGCCGAGCTGCGCCGCGGCGGCTTCCCCGAGGGCTCCATGGGACCGAAGACCGAGGCCGCGTCCCGGTTCGTCGAGCGCACCGGCGCACTGGCCGCCATCGGGGCGCTGGACGCGGCCTACGAGATCGTCCACGGCCGCTCGGGCACCCTGGTCCGCCCGGATCTGATCACCGGCTGAGGACGGGCACGGTGCGCGCCGACGGGGTCGTAAGACCGATGGGCCAAGGGCCGTACGGCCCCGGCCGCGGGCCCCGGTCGGCACTCCCCGCACCCACCGCGCCGCAGCAGGATCAGCAGTACGAGAAGCGAGCAGAAGAGGGAACCGTCGATGACCGTCACCGTGACAGCAGACAACCGGACGGCCGGCGCCTGGCGAGGCTTCGCGGGCACCGGCTGGCGCGAGCACGTCGATGTACGCGACTTCATCCAGGCCAACTACACACCGTACGAAGGCGACGCGTCCTTCCTGACCGGCCCCACCGAGCGCACCCGCACCGTCTGGGAGAAGGTCAGCTCCCTGTTCCCGGAGGAACGGCGCCGGGGCGTGCTCGCCGTCGACACCGCCACCCCGTCCACGATCACCTCGCACGCCCCCGGCTACATCGACCGCGACCGCGAACTGATCGTCGGCCTCCAGACCGACGCCCCGCTCAAGCGCGCGATCATGCCGAACGGCGGCCTGCGGATGGTGGAGAACGGGCTGCGCGCGTACGGCTACGAGCCCGACCCGTTCGTGACCCGCGTCTTCGGCAGCTACCGCAAGACCCACAACGACGGTGTCTTCGACGCCTACACCCCCGAGATGCGCGCCGCCCGCAAGGCCGGCGTCATCACCGGCCTGCCCGACGCCTACGGCCGCGGCCGGATCATCGGCGACTACCGGCGCGTCGCGCTCTACGGCACGGACCGGCTGATCGAGGCCAAGAAGGCCGAGCGAGCCATGCTCGACGCCTGCGCGTCCAGCGTCAACGTCATCCGTGACCGGGAGGAACTGGCCGAACAGACCCGGGCGTTGCAGGAGCTGACCCGGATGGCGGCGACGTACGGCTGTGACGTCTCCCGGCCCGCCGCCACCGCGCACGAGGCCGTGCAGTGGCTCTACCTCGGCTACCTCGCCGCGGTGAAGGAGCAGAACGGCGCCGCGATGTCGCTCGGCCGCACCTCCACCTTCCTCGACGTCTACCTCCAGCGGGACCTGGCGGACGGCCTCCTCGACGAGAGGGGCGCCCAGGAACTGATCGACGACTTCGTCATCAAGCTGCGGATCGTCCGCTTCCTGCGCACCCCCGAGTACGACGCCCTGTTCTCCGGCGACCCGACCTGGGTGACCGAGTCCATCGGCGGTATCGGCGCGGACGGCCGCCCGCTGGTCACCCGCACCTCCTTCCGCTTCCTGCAGACCCTCTACAACCTCGGCCCGGCCCCCGAGCCCAACCTGACCGTGCTCTGGTCGCCCCGGCTGCCCGCCGGATTCAAGGAGTTCTGCGCCCGCGTCTCGATCGACACCAGCGCCGTCCAGTACGAGTCCGACGAGCTGATGCGCCCGCGCACCGGCGACGACACCGCGATCGCCTGCTGCGTGTCGGCGATGCAGGTCGGCCGGCAGATGCAGTTCTTCGGGGCCCGGGTCAACCTCGCCAAGGCCCTGCTGTACGCGATCAACGGCGGCCGCGACGAGGTGACCGGCGAACAGGTCGCACCCTGCGCGCCCCCGCTGACCGGCGAGTACCTCGACTACGAGGAACTGTCGGCGGCCTACGGCCACGTCCTGGACTGGCTGGCCCGGACGTACGTCAACGCGCTCAACGTCATCCACTACATGCACGACAAGTACGCCTACGAACGCATCGAGATGGCCCTGCACGACTACCCTGTGCACCGCTTCATGGCCTGCGGCATCGCCGGCCTGTCGGTCGCCGCCGACAGCCTGTCCGCCGTCCGGTACGCGCGGGTGCGGGTGATCAGGGACGCCACCGGACTGGCCGTCGACTTCCGAACCGAGGGCGACTTCCCGGCGTACGGCAACAACGACGACCGCGCCGACGCCATCGCCGTCGACCTGGTGGAGTCCTTCATGGCGAAGGTGCGCCAGTACCCGACCTACCGGGAGGCCGAGCACACCCAGTCGGTCCTCACCATCACCTCGAACGTCGTCTACGGCAAGCACACCGGCAACACCCCCGACGGCCGCCGCGCCGGACAGCCCTTCGCCCCCGGCGCCAACCCGATGAACGGCCGCGACCGCCACGGCGTCGCCGCCTCGGCCCTCTCGGTGGCCAAGCTGCCGTACGAGCACGCCGGCGACGGCATCTCCCTGACCACGACCATCACGCCCGAGGGCCTGGGCCACAACCCCGCCGAACGCGCGGGCAACCTGGTCGGCATCCTCGACGCCTACACGGCGGCCGGCGGCTTCCACATGAACGTCAACGTCCTGGACCGGGCCACCCTGGAGGACGCGATGGAACACCCCGAGAACTACCCGGACCTGACCATCCGGGTCTCCGGTTACGCCGTCAACTTCGTCCGGCTGACCCGGGAGCAGCAACTCGACGTGATCAGCCGCACCTTCCACGGATCGCTGTGAGCACCGGGCCGCGGGGCCGGATCCACTCCTGGGACCTGTCCACCGGCGTGGACGGTCCCGGGACCCGGTTCGTCCTCTTCGTCTCCGGCTGCCCGCTGCGCTGCCTGTACTGCGCCAACCCCGACACCTGGCACATGCGCGACGGCAGGGAGACGACCGTCGACGCGGTGCTGGCGGAGATCGAGAAGTACCGCGCCTTCATCACCACGGCCGGCGGCGGAGTGACCATCACGGGCGGCGAACCGCTCCTGCAGTCCGCCTTCACCGGCGAGATCCTGCGCCGCTGCAAGGAGGCCGGGCTGCACACGGCGCTCGACACCTCGGGCTTCCTCGGCGCCCGCGCCACCGACGAACTCCTGTCCCACACCGACCTGGTCCTGCTGGACATCAAGTCCTTCGACGTCCGTGCCTACCGTGGCCTGACCGGCGGTGAGCTGGCCCCCACCCTGAACTTCGCCACGCGCCTGGACCGGCTCGGCGTCCCGATGTGGATCCGGTACGTCCTGGTGCCCGGCTGGACCGACGACGCGAAGTCCATCGACGGCCTGGCCCGGTTCGTCGCGGGACTCGACTCGGTCGACCGGGTGGACGTACTGCCCTTCCACAAGCTCGGCGCAGCGAAGTACGAAGCCCTCGGCGTGCCCTTCCGGCTGAAGGACAACCCCGTTCCCACCGCCGAGCTGACCGAGCGCGTCCGGGAACAGTTCCGGGCCCACGGCCTGTCCGCCTACTGATGCCAACGGCCCTTGGAAACAGGGCCGTTCAGCCCTGCCGGCGCAGACCTTCGGCATCCGGCGGCGGCCGCGGTACGAGGCGAGAGTTAAGGGCGTCAGACACCGAACGGACAACCCGCCTCTCCCTGAAGGGACCACCGTCATGGCCGTGCACCAGCACTCTCACCGCAGCTCCGGATTCCACCTCTCGTTCCGCGGGAACCGGACCGGCTCCACGGCCGAGCTCGCCGTCTCGGCGGTCAGCGGCACGCGCGCCGCGGGTGCGTACGCCCTCGCCTCCCTGCGGCTGCTCACCGGATTCGTCTTCCTGTGGGCGTTCCTCGACAAGACCTTCGGCTTCGGCTACGCCACCCCGTCGGGCAAGGGCTGGATCGACGGCGGCTCGCCGACCAAGGGCTTCCTCAGCTCCGTCGCCGCCGGCCCGCTGGAGTCGACCTTCCACTCCTGGGCCGGCGACCCCTGGGCCGACTGGCTGTTCATGCTCGGCCTCCTCGGCATCGGACTGGCCCTGACCGCGGGCGTCGCGCTCAGGCCGGCCGCCGTCGCGGGCATCGCGATGATGGCGCTGATGTGGACGGCCGAGTGGCCGCCCGCCCGGCACCTCTCGGACGGCTCACCGAGCATGTCCAGCAACCCGTTCGCCGACTACCACCTCGTCTACGCCGTCATCCTGATCGCCCTGGCAGTCATGGCCGCCGGCGACACCCTGGGCCTGGGGCGGCTGTGGGCCCGGCTGCCCTTCGTCCGCACCCACGGCTGGCTGCGCTGAACGCCCCCCGGACAGAGGGTCGAACGGCCCTTGTCCGGGACCTGTGGCCCCTGCCCCCGAAAGCCCGCCAACACGACGCTGGAACCGGATCCGCCGCAGGAAGCCGGCGGATCCCTCGCGCCAGGAGGTACAGAACATGACCCGCACTGTCACCGCAGGTCTCGACGGCTCGGCCGAGAGCCGGGCGGCAGCGGAATGGGCGGCCCGCGAGGCCAAGCTCCGCGGCCTGCCGCTGAAGATCGTCCACGTCTGGGAACCCGTCCCCGACCCCATGGCACAGGCCCCGCTGCTCGGCCCCGAGACGCAGCAGCACTGGACCGAGCGCATTCCGCGGGAGGCCGCGGCGGGGCTGCGGCAGCGGCACCCCGGTGTCGAGGTGATCAGCGAGCAGGCGTCCGGCAGCGCCGGCGAGGTCCTGGCCGAGGCGTCGAAGACCGCCGCCGTGCTGGTCCTCGGCTCCCGGGCCCTCGGCGGTGTCGGCGGTTTCCTGGTCGGCTCCGTCGGCCTGAGCGCCGTCGCCCACGCCGAGAGCCCCGTGGTGCTGGTGCGGGCCGGCGAGCAGGCCGCCGACGAGCACGAGGCCGACCCGGCGGGCGTTCCCTCCGCCGCGACACCCTTCCGTCCCGTCGTCCTCGGCCTCGACACCGACCACCCGGACGAGGCGCTGATCGAGTTCGCCTACGACGCCGCCCTGCGCCGCGCCACCTCGCTGCGGGTCGTGCACACCTGGTTCCCGCCCTCGTACTACGCGTACGGGATGCCCCTGGACCCGGCCCTGAACGAGTCGCTGGGCCTGGAGGAGTCCCGGGCCCTCACCGAGGTGCTGAGCCCCTGGCGGCAGAAGTACCCGGACGTGGAGACCGCCGAGGAGTCCCGCTACGGCAGCGCCGCCGAACTGCTCGTCGAGGCGTCCCGAGAGGCCTCGCTGGTCGTCGTCGGCCGGCGGATCCGCCGCGGTGCCCTCGGCTCCCACATCGGCCATGTCACCCACGCCGTCATGCACCACTCCACCGCCCCCGTCGCCGTCGTAGCCCACGGCTGACCCCCTCCGAGGAGAGGAAAGATCATGAAGGCAGCGGTCGTACGAGCCTTCGGCGAGCCCCTGGTCATCGAGGAGCGCCCCGACCCCGAGCCCGGCCCCGGCCAGGTCCGGATCCGGGTCGAGGCCTCCGGGCTGTGCCACACCGACATCCACGCGGCGCACGGCGACTGGCCCGTCAAGCCGAACCCGCCGTTCGTGCCCGGACACGAGGGCGTCGGCATCGTCGAGGAACTCGGCGCGGGCGTCACCCACCTGACGATCGGACAGCGGGTCGCCGTGCCCTGGCTGGGCAAGGCGTGCGGCCGGTGCGAGCACTGCCTCTCCGGCTGGGAGACCCTGTGCGAGCAGCAGGTCAACACCGGCTACGGCTGCGACGGCGGGTACGCCGAGAAGATGCTGGCCTGGGCCGACTTCGCCCAGCCGGTCCCGCAGGGCGTCACCGCGTTCGACGCCGCCCCGCTGACCTGCGCGGGCGTCACCACGTACAAGGCGCTCAAGGTCGCCGGCGTACGGCCCACCCAGCTCGTCGCGATCTCCGGCGTCGGCGGACTCGGGCACCTCGCCCTGCAGTACGCGAAGATCGCCGGTGCCCAGGTGGCCGCCATCGACGTCACCGACGACAAGCTGGAGCTCGCCGCCGAACTCGGCGCCGACCTCGTCATCGACGCCCGCAAGGACGACGTCGGTGAGGTGCTCAAGCGGCACGGCGGAGCGCACGCGGCGATCGCGCTCGCCGTGAACGACGCCGCCTTCGAGGCCGTCAACTCCGGCCTGCGGCGCGGCGGCAAGCTGGTGATGGTGGCGCTGCCCGCGCACGGCACCGTCCGCGTCCCGATCTTCGACACCGTGCTGAACGGCACGAGCGTGATCGGCTCCATCGTGGGCACCCGGCAGGACCTCGCCGAGGTATTCCGGCTGCACGCGGCCGGCCGGACCAGGGTCGTCTACGAGACCCGGCCGCTGGCGACCGTCAACGAGTCGATCGAGGACGTGCTGCGCGGCGAGGTCAAGGCCCGGATCGTGTTCGACATGGGGGTGGGACGGTGACCACCATGGGTCTGCCGGTCGTGGTCGGGGTCGACGGCTCCGAGTCCAGCCTGCGGGCCGTCGACTGGGCGGCCGACGAGGCCGTCCTGCGCGGGGCGCCGCTGCGGCTGGTGTACGCCTCGCTGTGGGAACGGTACGAGGGTGAATCGCTCGCCGAGGATCTCGTCAAGCCGTCCGACCAGCTGAGGGCCGAGGACATCGTCGCCGGCGCGGCCCGGCGGGCCGGCCTGCGCCGGCCCGGCCTGAAGGTCACCACCGACGTCCTGCCCGAGGAGCCGGAGTACGCGCTGGTGCGCGAGAGCCGCGAGGCCGCCGTGCTGGTGCTGGGCTCCCGGGGGCGCAGCGGTTTCGTCGAGATGCTGCTCGGTTCGGTCGGCCTCGCCGTCGCCGCGCACTCCCACTGCCCGGTGATCGTCCTCCGCGGCAGCCACGACAACCAGGTCCGCACCGGGGCCGGCGGCCGGATCGTGCTCGGCGTCGGCGGCAAGGAGGCCGTCGGCTTCGCGGTCCGGGAGGCCGGGCTGCGGGGCGCCGAGGTGGACGCCGTACGGGCCTGGCGGTGCCCCGCGCGGGAGACCACCGATCACCCGCTGCTCTCCGGGGAACCCGCCCGGCTGCACGAGCAGCAGGCCTCGGACACCCTGGAGGAGGCGCTGCGCGACCTACCGAAGGAGGTGCACGTGCACCGGCAGACCGTCGAGGGCCCCGCCCGCCAGGTGCTGCTGGCCGCCTCGCACGACGCCGACCTGCTCGTGGTCGGCGCCCGGCGCGGTACCGGGCACCTCGGGCTCCAGCTGGGCCGGGTGGCCCACGGGGTCCTGCACCACGCCGCCTGCCCGGTCGCCGTCGTCCCCGAACGGACGTGACGCCCGCCCGCACCGCCGCGGCTTCACCCGCCTGGCCCCACCACCGCCCGATGACCGACTCACGGAGCCCTTTCCATGTCCAAGGCCGAACACCAGGACGCCATCGCACTGTCCGACGAGGAACTGCGCACCCTGGACGCGCACTGGCGTGCCGCCAACTACCTCGCGGCAGGCCAGATCTACCTGATGTCCAACCAGCTGCTCACCGAGCCGCTGCGCCCGGAGCACATCAAGCCCCGGCTGCTGGGCCACTGGGGCACCTCGCCCGGCCTGAACCTGGTCTACACCCACCTCAACCGGGTGATCAAGGCCCGGGGCCTGGACGCGCTGTGCGTGTGGGGACCGGGCCACGGCGGTCCGTCGGTGCTGGCGAACTCCTGGCTGGAGGGCAGCTACAGCGAGACCTACCCCGACGTACCCCGAAACGGGCAGGGGATGGGCCGCCTGTTCCGGCAGTTCTCCTTCCCCGGCGGGGTGCCCAGCCACGTCGCCCCCGAGACGCCCGGCTCCATCCACGAGGGCGGTGAGCTCGGCTACTCCCTCGCCCACGCCTACGGCGCCGCCCTCGACCATCCGGATCTGCTGGTCGCGTGCGTGATCGGGGACGGCGAGGCGGAGACCGGGCCGCTGGCCGCTTCCTGGCACTCCAACAAGTTCCTCGACCCGGTGCACGACGGTGCGGTCCTGCCGATCCTGCACCTGAACGGCTACAAGATCGCCAACCCGACCGTGCTGGCCCGCCTGCCCGAGGCCGAACTGGACGCCCTGCTGCGCGGCTACGGCCACGACCCGATCCACGTCACGGGTGACGATCCGCGCGAGGTCCACCGGGCCATGGCGGCGGCGATGGACGACGCCCTGGACCGGATCGCCGTGATGCAGCGTTCGGCGCGCGAGGACGGGGTCACCGAGCGGGTGCACTGGCCGGTGATCGTGCTGCGTACGCCCAAGGGCTGGACGGGGCCCGCGGTGGTCGACGGCGTGCCGGTCGAGGGCACCTGGCGGGCCCACCAGGTCCCGCTCGCCGAGGTCCGCGAGAACCCGGAGCATCTGCGGCAGCTGGAGGCGTGGCTGCGGTCCTACCGGCCCGAGGAGCTCTTCGGGCCCGACGGGCGGCCGGTCGCCGACGTGCTGGCCTGCGTCCCCGAGGGGATCCGCCGGCTGGGTGCGTCGCCGTACGCCAACGGCGGCCTCCTGGTGCGCGATCTGCCGCTGGCCGATCTCGACGAGTTCGCCGTCCCCGTCGACAAGCCGGGCAGCACCCTGCACGAGCCCACCCGGGTGCTGGGCGACTTCCTGGCCCGGGTCATGAAGGACACCCGGCTGCGCCGGGACTTCCGGCTGGTCGGGCCGGACGAGACCGCCTCCAACCGGCTCCAGGCCGTCTTCGAGGCCAGCGGCAAGGCGTGGCAGGCCGGGCGGCTTCCGGTCGACGAGCACCTCGACCACCACGGCCGGGTGATGGAGATCCTCTCCGAGCACCTGTGCCAGGGCTGGCTGGAGGGCTATCTGCTGACCGGCCGGCACGGGCTGTTCTCCTGCTACGAGGCGTTCGTGCACATCGTCGACTCCATGGTCAACCAGCACATCAAGTGGCTCAGGACCTCGAGGCAGCTGCCCTGGCGCGCCCCGATCGCCTCCCTCAACTACCTCCTCACGTCCCACGTGTGGCGGCAGGACCACAACGGTTTCTCGCACCAGGACCCCGGTTTCGTCGACCACGTCCTCAACAAGAGCCCGGAGGTCGTCCGGGTCTACCTCCCGCCGGACGCCAACACGCTGCTGTCGGTCGCGGATCACGCGCTGCGCAGCCGGGACTACGTCAACGTCATCGTGGCCGGCAAGCAGCCCTGCTTCGACTGGCTCTCGATGGACCAGGCGCGTGTGCACTGCGCGCGCGGCGCGGGGATCTGGGAGTGGGCCGGCACCGAGGACGGCTCCCGCGAACCCGACGTGGTGCTGGCCTGCGCCGGCGACGTGCCCACCCAGGAGGTCCTGGCCGCAGCCCAGTTGCTGCGCCGGAACCTGCCCGGGCTGGTGGTGCGGGTGGTCAACGTCGTCGACATGACGAGGCTGGTGCCCAAGGAGGAGCACCCGCACGGGATGAGCGACTTCGAGTACGACGGCCTGTTCACCAAGGACAAGCCGGTGATCTTCGCCTACCACGGGTATCCCTGGCTCATCCACCGGCTCGCCTACCGGCGTACCGGGCACGGGAACCTGCATGTGCGCGGCTACAAGGAGTCCGGGACCACGACGACGCCGTTCGACATGGTCGTCCGCAACGACCTGGACCGCTACCGGCTGGTCATGGACGTCATCGACCGGGTGCCCGGTCTCGCCGTCCGCGCGGCGGGCGTACGTCAGCAGATGGCCGACGCGCGCACCCGTCACCAGGCCTGGATCCGCGAGCACGGCACCGATCTGCCCGAGGTCGCCGACTGGACCTGGAACAGCTGAACACCCCCACCCCCGAAAGGAGTCCGTCATCATGACCGTACGGGTCGGCATCAACGGCTTCGGCCGGATCGGCCGTACCTACCTGCGCGCGGCACTCGACCGCGCGGAAGCGGGCACCCAGGACGTCGAGGTCGTCGCGATCAACGACATCACCTCGCCCGCCACCCTGGCCCACCTGCTGGAGTACGACTCGACGTTCGGGCGCATCGGACGCGAGGTCGTGCACGACGACAGCTCGATCACCGTGGACGGCAGGCGCATCGCCGTCACCGCCGAACGGGACCCGGCCGCCCTGCACTGGCTGGACTACGGCGCCGGGATCGTCGTCGAGTCCACCGGCCGCTTCCGGGACCGCGACTCCGCCGCCCTGCATCTGAAGGCCGGCGCCCACACGGTTCTGCTGTCCGCGCCCGGCAAGGACGTCGACGCCACCATCGTCATGGGCGTCAACGACCGCACCTACGACCGGCACGAGCACCGGATCGTCTCCGCCGCGTCCTGCACCACCAACTGCGTCGCCCCGATGGTGAAGGTCCTCGACGAGGCCTTCGGCATCGAACGCGGCGTGATGACGACCATCCACGGCTACACCAACGACCAGTCCCTGCTGGACGGGCCGCACAAGGACCTGCGCCGGGCCCGCTCGGCGGCGCTCAGCATCATCCCGACCAGCACCGGCGCCGCCCGCGCCGTGGGGCTCGTGGTGCCGGAGCTGGCGGGCGCGCTGGACGGGATCGCGGTCCGGGTGCCGGTGGAGGACGGCTCGCTCACCGACCTCGCGGTGGTGCTCGGCCGCGAGGCGAGCCCGGACGAGATCAACGCCGCGTTCGAGGCGGCCGCCGAGGGCGCGCTGGACGGCATCCTGCGGGTGTCCAAGGCCCCGATCGTCTCCCGTGACGTCATCGGCGACCCCTCCTCCTGCGTCTTCGACCCGGCCCTCACCCAGGCCAACGGCACGCTGGCCAAGGTCTTCGGCTGGTACGACAACGAGTGGGGCTACACCAACCGGCTCCTGGACCTCACGGCCCTGGTGGCGGAGGACTGACCCCGGCCCCCGGCACCACCTCGTCCTGCCCTCGCCGGCCGACCGGTTACCGGTCGCCGGCGAGGGCAGCCGCGTTCGGCGGCCCCGGTCCCGACCAGTCCTCCTGATCAGGGCCGATCGGCCCCCGGCTCACCCCGGACAGCCCATGGGGCGGCGGCCCGCCGCGCCGGATGCTCGTAGTGCCAACCGGTTTGGAGGACAACCGCGATGACCGACTCGCTGCTCGAACGAGCCCCCGCCCACGCGCTGCTCGCGGACGGCACCACCGTGTGCATCCGGTCCGCGACCGCCGGCGACCACGACCGGCTGAAGGGGTTCTACGACGACATGTCGTCCGAGAACCTCCGCCTGCGGTTCTTCTCGGTCAGCCGGCGCTCGGCGGCCATGGCCGCCGACCGGGCGTGCGCCCCGGCCCGCCCCGGCTACCGGGCGCTCCTCGCCGAGGCCCGGGGCCGGATCCTCGGCCTCGCCGAGTACGAGAGCGGAGACGACAAGGGCTCGGCGGAGATCTCCATCGCCGTGGCCGACGGGCTGCATCACCGCGGCGTCGGCACGCTTCTCGTCGAGCACCTGGTCTCGGCCGCCCGTGCCGACGGCATCACCACCTTCACGGCCGACGCGCTCAGCGAGAACCGCGAGGTGCTCCGCCTCTTCTCGGACCTCGGCCTGCGCACGTCCCGCCGCTTCGAGGGCCCGGAGACGCGCTGCACCATCCGCCTCGACCAGGACGACGCCTACCTCGCCGCAGTCGAGGCCCGCGGCCGCGCCGCCGACGTGGCGAGCCTGCGGCCGCTGCTGTGCCCGGAGGCGGTCGCCGTCGTCGGCGCCGGACGCAAACCCGGCTCCGTCGGCCGGGCGATCCTCCACCACATCCGCACCGGCGGCTACACCCGCCGGCTCCTCGCCGTGAACCCCGGCATGACCTCGGTCCTCGGCGTGCCGTGCTACCCGTCCGTCAGCGCCCTGCCCGTGACCCCGGACCTGGTGGTCGTGGCGGTGCCCGCGGCTGCCGTCGCGGCGTGCGCCGAGGAGTGCGGCACGGCCGGCGTCCGCGCCCTCCTCGTCGTCACCTCGGGTCTAGGCCCCGACCAGGCGCAGGCGCTGCGCGCCGCATGCCGCACCCACGGCATGCGCCTCGTCGGTCCCAACTGCCTCGGCATCTCCAACACGGAGGCCCGGCTGAGCCTCGACGCGACCTTCGCCGCCGGGCACCCCCGCCCCGGGGCGGCCGGTGTCGCCGTCCAGTCCGGCGGTATCGGCATCGCCCTGCTCGACGGCCTGTCCCGGCTCGGCATCGGTGTGTCGTCCTTCGTCTCGCTCGGCGACAAGTACGACGTCAGCGGCAACGACATGCTCCAGTGGTGGGAGACCGACGGCCGTACCGACCTCGCCCTGCTGCACCTGGAGTCCTTCGGCAACCCGCGCGCCTTCTCCCGTACCGCCCGCCGGGTCGCCCGCCGGATGCCGGTACTGACCGTGGACGCCGGCCGGTCCGCGGCCGGCCGCCGGGCCGCCGCCTCCCACACCGCGGCCGCCGCCACCCCCACCATGACCCGCCGGGCCCTGTTCACCCAGGCCGGCATCACCGCCACCCGCTCGGTCGGCGAACTCCTCGAAGCGGCCGCGCTGCTGCACTCCCAGACGCTGCCGGAAGGCAACCGCGTCGCCGTCGTCACCAACGCGGGCGGCGCCGGGGTCCTGGCCGCCGACGCCTGCGCCGAGGCCGGGCTGGTCCTGCCGCCGTTCACCCCGGCGATGACCGACGCGCTGCTGGCCGTGCTGCCCGGCGGAGCGGTCATCGGCAACCCGGTCGACGCCACCGCCGTCGTGACCGAGGAACAGCTCACGGACTGCGTCGACGCGCTCGTCGCGGACCCGGGCGTCGACGCGGTCCTGGTGGCCCTGGTCCCCACGGCCCTCGCCACCGCCACCGGCGACGACCTGGTACGGGCCCTCACCGGGGCGCCCGGCCGCAGGCCCAAGCCGGTCCTCGCCGTCCGCCTGGAGCAGGACCTGCCGGTGAAGCTGCTGCCCGCCGCCGACCCGGGCGGCACCATCCCGTCCTACGCCGAACCGCAGGCGGCCGCCCGCGCGCTGGCCCATGCGGCCGGCCGCGCGGCCTGGCTGGCCCGCCCGGCCGGCACCGTACCGGCCCTCGACGACATCGAGACCGAGCGGGCCCACGCCCTCGCCGACGCCCACCTCGCCGCGCACCCGGACGGCGGCTGGCTCGACCCGCGCACCTGCGCCGACCTGCTCGCCTGCTACGGCATCCCGCAGATCCCGTGGGCCTGGGCCGAGACCGAGGACGACGCCGTGCGTGCCGCCGAACGGCTGCGGGGCGCCGACGGCCGGGTCGTCATGAAGGCCCACTGGCCCGGGCTCGTCCACAAGAGCGAGGAGCGCGCGGTCCACCTCGACCTGCGCGGCGAGCCCCAGGTACGCGCCGCCTTCCGGGACCTGGAGACGCGCTTCGGCGGCCTGATGACCGGCGTGGTCGTCCAGTCGCTCGCCCGGCGCGGCACCGAACTGTTCGCCGGCGTCGTCCAGGACGAGGTGTTCGGACCGCTGGTCCTGTTCGGGCTCGGCGGTACGGCCACCGAGGTGCTCGCCGACCAGGCGGCCCGGCTCGCCCCGCTCACCGACCACGACGTGCACGATCTGATCACGTCGCCGCGCTGCGCGCCCCTGCTGTTCGGCGCCCGCGGCAACGGACCCGTCGACCTCGAAGCCCTGGAGCAACTGCTCCTGCGGCTGTCCCGGATGGCGGCGGACCTGCCGCAGCTCGCCGAGGCCGACTTCAACCCCGTCCTGGCCGCACCGGGCTCGGTCACCGTGCTCGACGCACGGATACGGCTGCTGCCGCGCGGGCCCCAGGACCCGTATCTGCGCCGGCTCCGCTGAGGACTGAGGAGGAAACCGAGATGAGGCACAACAAGGTGGGCTCCGTGATGAGCACGGATGTCGTCCACGCCGGCTACAGCACTCCCTTCAAGGAGGTCGCGCGACTCCTCGCCGAGCACCGGATCAGCGGCCTTCCCGTGATCGACGACGACGACAAGGTCATCGGGGTCATCTCCGAGACGGACCTGATGGCCCGCCAGGCCATCGCCCCCGACCCCTACGGGGCGAAGTACCGCGTGGGGCTCGGCCAGCTGACGCGCGGTGGCAGGAGGCAGGCGGCCAAGGCACAGGCACGCACCGCCGGAGACCTGATGTCGGACCCGCCGGTCACGGTGCACGCCGAGAACACCATCGTCGAGGCGGCCCGCACCATGGCCGAACGGCACGTGGAACGGCTCCCCGTCCTCGACGAGGAGGACCGGCTGGTCGGCATCGTCACCCGCCGTGACCTGCTGCAGGTCTTCCTGCGCCCCGACGACGACATCCGCGACGAGGTGACCGAGGAGGTCCTCGTCCGCGCCCTGTGGCTGCCGCCCCGCACCGTCGACGTGTCCGTGAGGCAGGGCGTCGTGACACTCACCGGCCACATGGAACGCAAGACCGAGACCGAGATCGCCGTCTCCATGACCCGTCAGATCGACGGCGTGGTCGACGTGGTCGACAAGCTGACCTACCGCCTGGACGACGCCCGCGTCCGCGAGCAACAGGCATCGCACGACGCGGCCGACGGCTGGCTGCGCGGACTGTGAGAGGAGACCGTCCCCATGACACCCACGGTGTTAGTCACCTACGGCACGAAGAACGGATCGACCGCGCACATCGCCGAGTCGATCGCCGGCACCCTGCGCGAGCACGGGCTGACGGTCGAGACGATGCGGGCCTCGGTCGTCCCCTTCGTCACCCGCTACGACGCGGTCGTGGTCGGCGGCGGGCTGTACGCCGGCCGCTGGCACAAGGACGCCCGCGCGTTCGTCCGCCGCCACCGCCACGACCTCGCCCAGCGGCCCGTCTGGTTCTTCAGCAGCGGCCCGCTCGACGCCTCCGCCTCCGAACGGGACATCCCGCCCGTGCGCGGGGTGCGCCGTGCGATGCAGGAACTGCACGCCCGCGGTCACGCCACCTTCGGCGGCTGCCTCGACGACGACGCGGACGGCTGGCTGGCCCGGAGGATCCTGGACTCGGGGAGCGGCGGCGACTTCCGGGACTTCGAGGCCGTGGCGGCGTGGGCCTCGGCGATCGCCGCGGAGCTGAAGAACTGACCGGGTTCCGCCGCCCGGCCCGGCGGCCCGGCAGGCGCCGCCGCGCCGTGCCTCACATCCGTTGAGCGGCGGAGAGCGGCGGAGAGCGGCGGACCGGCCGGCCTGGGGGGTGACGACGCCGGGGGACCGGCCCACGCCCGCCCGTGGGCCGGTCGGTCCCGTGCAGGGACGTACGGCCCCTGGCGGCCCGGCAGCGTGTCGGCACGCTGGAAAGGGGACGCTCCTCCCCGGAGGTGGAGATCATGGTACGAACCGTCACCGTAGGTCTCGACGGATCGCCCGAGGCCCGGGCCGCCGCCGAGTGGGCGGCACGCGAAGCGCAGCTGCGCGGCCTGCCGCTGAAGCTCGTGCATGTCGCGGAGCCCGCCCCCGCCCCCGTGGCGCAGGCTCCGCTGGTGGGCCCCGAGACCCGTCAGCACTGGACCCCGCAGCTGCCGGACGAGTCCGCCGAGGGCCTTCGGCTGCGGCATCCCGGCCTCGAGGTGCTCACCGAGCAGCTGACGGGTGGTGTGCCCGAAGCCCTGTGCGAGGCGGCGGGCCTCGCCGACCTGCTCGTGCTGGGCTCGCGGGGTTTCGGCGGCATCGGCGGGTTCGTGGTCGGCTCGGTGAGCCTGGCGGTCGTGGCCCGCGTGGAACGGCCCGTGGTGCTGGTGCGCGGGGGCGAGCAGGCCGCGGACGAGCACAGGATGGATCCGGCGGGCGTGCCGTCCGCCGCCACACCGTTCAGGCCGGTCGTGCTCGGCCTCGACGTCGATCACCCGGACGACATGCTGCTGGAGTTCGCCTTCGACGCCGCCGTTCGCCGGGGGACACCGCTGCGCGTAGTGTCCGCCTGGCCGGAGACGGCCACGTCCTACTACCGCTTCCCCGGTGACGCGGAACTCCAGGACGACCTCGAACGGAGCCATCGCGCCGCTCTGGCCGAGGCGCTGCGTCCCTGGCGGGGGAAGTTCCCGGGCGTCGACGTGATCGAGGCGAGCCGCTGCGGCAGCGCCGCGCAGGCCGTGGTCAACGCGTCCCGCGACGCGTCCCTGGCCGTCGTCGGCCGGCGCATCCGTACCGGTCCCCTCGGCGCCCACATCGGCCATGTCACCCACGCCGCCCTGCACCACATCAGCGCGCCCGTCGCGGTCGTGGCGCACGGCTGAGCGGGTGCCCCGGGTCAGGACGGTACGACGGCCACGGCGCACGTGGCGCGGCGCAGCAGGGCACGGGCGGCCTCCTGCCAGGCAAGGGCCCCCGGGCCGCCCGGGACCACGGCCAGCGCGGCACGTTCGGAGCAGTGCAGCAGCGCCGCCGTGGGACTCAACAACCGGACGTCCGCCAGCACCTCGACCTCCGGATACCTCTCCCGCCACGGGCGCAGCGCGTCGCCCAGCAGCTGGACCTCCTGGTCCTCCCAGGCGGCGCGGTCGACCTCCGGCACCCCGAAGGGCCGGTAGACGGCGTCCAAGGGCAGCGCCCAGGCATGCACGGCGTGCAGCCGCACGCCTCGGAGCCGGGCGCTCTGGAAGGCGAAGGCGAGGGCCGCGGCGGAGGGATCGCGGGCGTCGACGCCGAGGATGACCCCCGTCCGGCGGTGGGAGGCGGCGAGAAGGTCGGGGACGAGGACGACCGGGCCGCGGGCGCCGTCGACGAGGGCGTCCCAGGAGGAGCCGGACCCAGGCGGCACGCCGGCGTCCCCGCTCACACCGCAGACGATCAGCGATGCCCTGCCGGGCTCCCGCACCGGGCGGTCCAAGACGCGCAGCACCGCACCCCGCAGCTCGGCCTCGCGGGCCGCCCAGGCGGTCGCGGCGCGGCCGGGGGCCGACGTGCCGGTGCGGGCCAGGAGCACGGGGTCCATCGACGTTCACCTTCCGAATGAAAAGGGGTGCGGGTTCGAGGAAGCGCCGGCCCTCAGCCGGTCTTGTGACCCCAGCGGGGCCCGACGGCGGTCCACTCGCGGTCCCACAGGTCGAGCCGGCGCTGCTCCAGCCGCCACCGTACGACCGCTCCGGCCGCGAAGACCGCGCCGGCCAGTGCACAGCCGGCCGCGGTCCCCAGGACGCCCGCCTCGACGGCCGCCGCGCCGGCGCTCGGCGGCCTGGTGGCCAGCCGGCCCTGGCGGTCCTGCCAGACGACGACCCCGGAGCCGGCCTTGGTGCCGGTGTCCACGAGAGTCCGGCCGGTGCGCCTGGAACCGTCGGGGGCGGTCCAGGCCACGGTCGACGGTATGCGCTCGCTCCCCGTGCCGAACCCGGAAACGCTCTTCGGGACGCTGACGAGGAGCACGGCCCGCACCGGCTCCCGTTCCTCCCGCTGCCGCGCGAAGACGCCGTCCGCGGCCCGGGCGGCCACCAGTCCGGCGACGGCTCCCCCCACCACGGCGAGTGTCCACACGGCCAGCACGATCCAGGCCTCGACGACATC
This sequence comes from Streptomyces shenzhenensis, assembly GCF_021462265.1. Classification (GTDB taxonomy): domain Bacteria; phylum Actinomycetota; class Actinomycetes; order Streptomycetales; family Streptomycetaceae; genus Streptomyces; species Streptomyces shenzhenensis. The sequence continues at coordinate 364,020 of NZ_JAJONF010000002.1, forward strand.
GTCGCGGCGTCGCAGGGGGTTGCTCCGCCACCGCCACAGCAGCTTCTTCACGCGCCGGGTCCTGCGCATCGGTCCGCACCTCCTCCTTGGCTCCGTGTCGTGGTGACACTCTTCGAAGGTGTCAGCCGCCCCGGCACCGGGACATGGGCCGACCAGGGCCCGCCACAGGGCTGCTCGGGGGCCGGCCCGGCCGGGCGCATGGGCCGTTCAGCCCTCACCGGGGAGAGGTTCAGGCGACCGCGGCGGAGACCGGCGCCGGTGAGACGTCGCCGGCGAGGGCCTCGGCGAGACCGGGATACAGCTCGAAGGCCTCGCCCAGGCCCGTGTGGCGCAGCAGCCGCGCGAAGCCGTCGTCCGGCGTGACCAGCCGCAGCCTGCCGACGCGTGAGCCGACGCGATTGCGGGCCCGGCACAGCAGCCCGAGGCCCGAACAGTCGATGAAGGAGACCGGACGCAGGTCGAGCACCAGATCGGGTGCCACCGCGGCCGTCAGGGAGTCCAGAACGGCGGAGAGCACCGGAACCGCCAGAAGATCCAGTTCGCCGTACAGGGTGACGACGACGGCGCCGTGTCCGGTACGGGCCGTCCGGTACGTCACGGGACTCGTGTGGTTGTCGGCCATGGGGACAGACAAGTCCAGGCGGCCGGGCTCGTGGAAGGGCCGTTCGGCCCTTTGGAGCCGGGTGGCGGGGGCCGAGGGACCCGCGTCCGGGTTTTCCGCGGCGCAGGCCCGCCCGGCAGGTCATGAGGGCCGGACGGCCCATGCGGACCCGGCCCGGAAAGGACAGGCTGGATATGCGGGGCAGTACCGGCGACGCACCGACGTCCGGCCGCAACCGCCGCCGGCGTCCGCCCACCCCGAGCCCCGCAGCGGACCAAGGACGGTGAGCGACTTCATGAAGGCCTTCGTCTTCCACGGCCCCGGGCAGTCCGCCTGGGAAGAGGCCCCCGACCCCGCGGTCAAGGAGCCCACCGACGCCGTCGTGCGGGTGGACGCCGTCACGATCTGCGGGACGGACCTGCACATCCTGAAGGGCGACGTCCCCGAGGTGCGGCCCGGCACGATTCTCGGGCACGAGGCCGTCGGCGAGATCGTCGAGGTCGGCAGTGACGTACGGACCGTACGGCCGGGAGACCGCGTGCTGGTCTCCTGCATCAGCTCCTGCGGGCGCTGCTCCTACTGCCGGGAGGGCATGTACGGCCAGTGCCGCGGCGGCGGAGGCTGGATCCTCGGCCATCTGATCGACGGCACCCAGGCCGAGTACGTCCGCGTCCCCTTCGCGGACCTGTCCGTGCACGCGCTGCCCGCCGCGGTGGACGACAAGGACGCCGTGCTCCTCGCGGACATCTTCCCGACCTCCTACGAGGTGGGCGTCCTCAACGGCCGGGTGCGTCCCGGCGACACCGTCGCCGTCGTCGGCGCGGGTCCCATCGGCCTCGCGGCGATCACGACGGCACGGCTGTTCGCCCCCGAGCGGATCGTCGCCGTGGACCTGGCCCCGGCCCGGCTGGAGGCGGCCAAGCGTTTCGGCGCGGACGCCGTCGCGGACGCCAGGGAGGCCCCGGAGCAACTGATCGCCGACCTCACCGACGGGCTCGGCGCGGACGTCGTCATGGAGGCCGTCGGCGTACCGGAGACCTTCGAGCTGTGCACCCGCATGGTGCGGCCCGGCGGACGCGTCGCCAACATCGGCGTGCACGGCAAGCCGGCCACGCTGCACCTCGAAGACCTGTGGATCAAGAACGTGACCATCACCACGGGCCTGGTGGACACCCACTCCACCCCCACCCTGCTGCGGATGGCCGCCGCCGGCCGGCTGCCCACCGCGCAGCTGGTCACCCACACCTTCCCGCTGGACCACATGGCCGAGGCCTACGACGTCTTCGGCCGCGCCGCCGACACCGGCGCGCTCAAGGTGGTGCTCGGCGGGGAGCAGCACGAGGTCGCCGTCCGCGGGACCTGACCGACGAGAGGACGTGACCGGTCATGGCCGAACAGGTACGGCCGCACACGGCAGAACGACCGCCGCTGGGGGACCTGGGGCGCCGCGTGGCGGCCCGTCGCAAGGAACTCGGGCTCACCCGCGAGGAGACCGCCGAGCAGGCCGGCATCGCGGCCGGGTACCTGCGGTACCTGGAGGAACACTCCGAGGCCGCGCCGGGCACGGGCGCGCTGCTCAGGCTCGCCGACGTCCTGCACACCACCGTGTCGCACCTCACGGGAGGCGACCTCGGCGCTCCGCCCGGTGGCGGCCGGGCGGGACACCATCCCCGGTTCACGGAGCTGAGCCCGGCCGAGTGCAGGGACCTGCTCGGCTCCCATGGTGTGGGACGGCTCGGCGTGGACACCGCCTCGGGCCCCGTCATCGTGCCGGTCAACTACAGCATCGTCGACGGCAGGATCGTCTTCAGGACCGCTGACGACACCACACCGTCCCTGGCCCAGGGCCACCAGGTGGCCTTCGAGGTCGACCGCATCGACGACGCCTTCGGCGAGGGCTGGAGCGTACTGGTGCGCGGGCCGGCGAGCCGGGTGACCGAGGCGGAGGAGGTGCAGCGGCTCACCGCGGCGGTCCACAGCACCCCGTGGGCGGGCGGCGAGCGCGACCTGTGGGTGCGGATCGAGCCCCGTTCCCTGTCCGGGCGCCGTATCGGGGTCTCCTGAACCCTCGTCACCGACGGCATCAGGGACCGATGGACCCACCGCGAGGACCTACGGCACTCCTGCCGCGCGCCGCACGTGACCAGAGTGGGAGCACATCCGTGAAACAGGAGGTCTCCTCATGACGCGTGTCGTCGCCGTGGGCCTGGACGGCTCACCGCAAAGCCTCGCCGCAGCCGACTGGGCCGCGCGTGAGTCCCTGATGTCCGGCCTTCCGCTGCGACTGGTGCACGTCGGTGGTCAACAGCCGCAGGAGCAGGTGCCGTTCACGGGCGAGCCGCTGCCCCCGGCGGAGGCCGACCACCCTGCGGCGCTGCTGCGGGAGACGGCGGCCCGGCTGCACGACCGCCACCCCGGCCTGCGGGCGGCTGCCGCCCGGCTCCCGGGACAGCCGGTGCCGGCGCTGGTCGGCGCCGCGCGGGACGCGGAGCTGCTGGTGCTCGGCACGCGGGGCCCGGGCGCGCCCGTGGACTTCCTGCCCGGCTCGGTGGCGTCCGCGGTGGTCGCCCGTGCCGAACAGCCGGTCGTCCTCGTCCCCGCGGGAGCCGCCGCCGAGGACGAGCATCTAGCCGATGCCTCCGGGACACCGTCCGAGGCGACCCCCTACCGGGAGGTCGTGGTCGGGCTGGACCTCAGCGACGCCGACGACACGGTGCTCGGCTTCGCGTTCGCCGCGGCGGCCCGGCGCGCCGCGGGGCTGCGCGTGGTGCACGGCCGGAGCGGTCCGGAGCCCCGGGAGGAGCAGGCCGGCGTGCGCACGCGGATTCTCGGCCCGTGGCGGGCCAAGTTCCCGGGTGTCGAGGTGACCGAGGAGTCGGTCGTGGGCGACGCCGGCGCACACCTGGCGGACGCCTCGCACATGGCCTCCCTGGTGGTGGTCGGCCGCCGCATCCGCCGGGCCGCGCTCGGCTCGCACATCGGCCCGGTCGCCCACGCCGTACTGCGGCACGCGGCCGCGCCGGTCGCGGTCGTACCGCACGACTGACCCTTCCGCTGCGCGCGGCCGGGTGGCCCGGCCGCGGGTGCCGGGAGGGTACGACGCTGGTGCGGCGGGTGCCGGTGGGGGAGCCGTAGCCCCGAATCACCGGCGCCGCCGCTCATGTGACGGATCGTCAGCCGAATGGCGTCAGGATAAGGGCCGACCGGAGCCAGGCCAGGGCCGGTCGGCCCACTGCTGTCCCAACGCCCTTGCGCGAGGCTGGAGATGAGAATCCGAAAGGAGGAAGCGCATGAGCGGCATGATCGAGCGACTGCGCGGCTGGCCGGTGCTGCCCGAGGACCTCTTCGGCTGGGCCGAGTCCGGCTTCCCCGGTCTGCACGGGACTCCGGGACTGCACGGCATCCGTGTGGAGGAGGAGTTCAAGGACGGCACCTATGTCCTGCGGGCCGAGCTCCCGGGCGTCGACCCCGCCGGCGATGTCGAGATCACCGTCACGGAGGGGGTGCTCACCCTGCGGGCCGAGCGCACCGAGGAGACGAAGGACAAGCACCGTACCGAGTTCCGCTACGGCACGTTCGCCCGGTCCGTCCGGCTGCCGGCCGGAGCGAAGGGTGAGGAGGCGGCCGCGGAGTACAAGGACGGCGTGCTGACGATCACGGTCCCGGTTCCGGAGCAGAAGACGGGAACCAGGACCATTCCGGTGCGGACCGGCTGAGCCTCGGGGGGGAAGCCGATCCCACATCAGGTGTGCGCGGCCGGTGGCCCACCGGCCGCGCACACCGCCGTGTCCTGCCCGGCGGCGGGCCCGGACACACCGGGGCGACCGCGGGGCAGGACCGTCAGCGCGGGTCGCTTCGCACGGACATCGGCGTGAGGCGGCAGCGGACGTCGACCACGCCCTCGACGGTACGGGCCAGCCGCTCGGCCACCCGGGCCAGCCCGTTGTCGTCGACCCACCCGGTGAGGGTGACGACGCCTTCGGCGACCTCCACCTGGATGTGGTCGGCGGAGAGCGGGAAGAGGCGGTCGACGACCTCGTGCCGTACCTCCTCGGCGAGTTCCCCGTCGCCGCGCAGGAAGACCTTCAGCAGGTCGGAGCGGCTGACGACGCCTTCGAGCAGGTTGTCGTCGTCGACGACGGGCAGCCGCTTGACCCCGCCCCGGGCCATGACGCGCGCCGCCTGGGAGAGCGTGGCGTTCGCGTGCACGGTCACGGCGGGCGTGCTCATCAGCTCCCCGGCGGTCACCGCGCCGGCCTTCGCCAGGTCGTCGAGGCGGCGGCGCTGCGTGAACCGGTCCGGGTCGCTGTCCCGGAACTCCTCCTTCGGGAGCAGATCGGCCTCGGAGACGACGCCGATCACCCGGCCGTCACCCTCCAGCACGGGCAGGGCGCTGACCTTCCGCTCCTCCATCAGGGTGATGACGTCCTTGAACAGGGCGTCGAGGCCGACGGCGGCGACGGTACGGGTCATCACGTCGCTCACGGTGTGCGGTTTGCCGGGCATGGTCTCCTCCTGGGAAGGCCTGGGAAGGACGGGCGAGGCCGTGGGGCCCTGATCCCAGGGTGTGCGCGGTGGGACCCGGCCGCCACGGGTCCCGCGGGCCGGGCAAGGGGGCGTACGGCCTCAGCCGTGTCTGCTGCCCGAAGGCCGCTCAGCCCCACCGGGTTCCCGGACGGCGAACCGCTCCCGCCCCGGGAGACGGACTTGGGGGGCCTGGAGCCGGTCGCCGAGCCGGCGGCGGAACCGGACCGGTTCACCCGGGAGTCGCCGGAACCGGCGGCCGCTCGCCGGCGTCACCCGTCCCGCCGCGACCCGCGCTCCGCGCCCGGCACCACCCCGCGGGGGTCGCGCCGGGCGCGGAGCGCGGGTCCCGCCGTCACAGTCCGCGGAGCCAGTCGTCGGCCACGCCGTGCAGCTTCTGCTCGGTCGGCCGCAGGTGCTTGTCGTCGATCCGGTAGGAGAGGTGGTCGACGACATCGACGACCCCGTCCAGGCGGCGCGTCATGCCGACCGCGACGGGGATCTCGCTGCGCCGCTCCAGCTGACCGCTGAGGGTGACCACGCCGTCCCGCGCCGTGACCTCGACGGCCTGCGGAGCCAGCCAGAGGGTGTTGCCGAGGACCTCCTCCCGGACCTCCCGGACGATCTCCTTGTCGGAACGCAGGAAGACGCGGAGCAGGTCGCCCCGGGTGACGATGCCGACCAGCCGGTCCTGTACGTCCACCACGGGCAGGCGCTCCACACGGTGTGCGGCCATCAGCCGGGCCGCCTCGGTGACCGTGGCGTCGGACCGGACGGTGACGGCCGGCGCAGACATGACACCGCTCGCCGTGGTCGCGTTGCTCTTGACGGCCGCACGCCGGGCGCGCCCCATGAGGTGCGCGTGATCGTGCCCGGGGTCGAGGGTCTGGTGCAGCATGAGGTCGGTCGCGGAGACCACGCCGGTCACCCTGCCGTCCTCGTCGACCACTGGGACGCCGCTGACGCGGTGCTCCTCCAGGAGCCGCACCAGCTCCTTGAACGGCGTGCCGTACCTCGCCGTGACGACGTCGGTCACCATCACGGCGCCGACCTTCGTGGGCTTCATGTCCGAGCCTCCTTCAGGGCCATGACCCGTGCCGGGACGGGCCGTACCGGGAGCCCTCCACTGTGGCGGGCCGGGCCACAGCCTGCGGCGCGCGGCTCCACGCCGACAGGGGCTGACCGGGTACGCGAACGGGCCGAGTGGCCCCTCCAACCCGTTGCCGGAAGGTGGCACGGTGACAGTGGAGCCCCCTGCTGCACGACGTGGCAGTCCGACGAAAGGCGGTGGGGACCATGACCCTCCCCCTGGTCGTAGGCGTCGACGGATCGGACCCGAGCCTGCTCGCGGTCGACTGGGCGGTTCAGGAAGCGGCCCGCCACGACATCCCGCTCCGGCTGGTGTACGCCTCCCGGTGGGAGCGGTACGAGGCCGGAGTGCCGCTCGACGGAACGCAACGGCCCTCGGAACGTGTGCTGGCCGAACACATCGTCGCCTCCGCGGCCGAGCGCGCCGCACAGCGCGGCCCGGATGTGAAGGTCACCACCGACATCCTCGCCGACGACCCGGTGCGCGCCCTTCTGCACGCGGGCGACGAGGCGTACGCCCTGGTCACCGGGGAACGCGGCCGGGGTGAGCTGACCGGGCTGCTGCTCGGCTCGGTCGGCCTGGCGGTGGCGGCCAAGGCGCACTGCCCGGTGATCGTGGTCCGCGGCGACAGGATCGGCCTGGCCGGCGGCCACGAGCGGATCCTGCTGGGCGCGGGGGAGCCCGCCACCGCGGCGGAGGCCGTACGGTTCGCCTTCCGTGAGGCCGAGGTCCGCGCGAGCGTCCTGGACGTCGTCCGGGCCTGGCGCTGCCCCGCCCACGAGATCACCGACCGCGCGTCGCACGCGGAGGCCGCCCGCCGGTACGAGGAGAAGGCGTCGGCGCTGCTCGACACGCTGCTCGGCGAAGCCATGGCGGACCATCCGAAGGTCAGGGTCCGCAGCGTGACCGCCGAGGGACCGGCCCACCGGATCCTCGTGCACCGTACGGCCGCCGCCGACCTGGTCGTCGTGGGTGCCAGGCGCCGGCAGGGACACGTCGGCCTTCAGCTGGGCCGGGTGGCCCACACCCTGCTCCACCACGCGGCGTGCCCGGTGGCGATCGTGCCGCAGCCGGTGTGATCGTTGCGGCGCGGATCGCCGTACCGCATCCGGAAGAGCAGTTCGAGGGCCGGGAGCCTGAGTGAGCGGCTGGACATGGGAGTACGAGGGTTACCTGCCCGCCGACGAACGGCTGCGGGAGGCGCTGTGCACGGTGGGCAACGGTTACTTCGCCACCCGCGGCGCCCTGCCCGAGTGCGCCGTCGACGAGGTGCACTACCCCGGCACCTACGTGGCCGGCTGCTACAACCGGCTCACCTCGGAGGTCGCGGGACACCGGGTCGAGAACGAGGACATGGTCAACGTCCCGAACTGGCTGCCGCTCCGGTTCCGGCTGCCGGGCGGTGACTGGCTCACCCCGGACACCGCCACGGTGCTCGACCACCGGCAGGTCCTGCACCTCGCCACCGGCCTCCTGGAGCGCCGGACCCGCTTCGCCCTCGGCGACGGCGGCGTGCTCTACGTCCGTCAGCAGCGCGTCGTCCACATGGCAGACCCGCATCTGGCCGCCCTGCGCACCGAGTTCACCGCCCAGGGTTACGCCGGGGAGCTGGAGGTCGAGGCCGCGCTCGACGGAAGCGTCACCAACGCCGGGGTAGCGCGCTACCGCGACCTCGACGGCCGCCATCTGACCGACGTGCGCAGCGGAGTGGCCACCCCTGACACCGTCTGGTTGCACTGCCGTACCAGTACCTCGGACATCCGGATCGGCCTGGCGGCCCGGCTGGTGACCGACGCGCCGATCATTGAGGCGGCCCCGACACCGCTGCGCGCCGTACAGCACCTCCTGCTCCCGCTCACTCCCGGACGTACCCTCGTCGTCGACAAGATCGCGGCGCTGCACACCTCACGCGACCCCGCGATCGGCGATCCCCTGCGGGCCGCCGTCGACCGGGTCGCCGCCGCTCCCGGTTTCGGCTCTCTCCTCGAATCGCACCGCAAGGCGTGGGAACACCTCTGGCGGCAGGCCGAGCTGGACGTCCCCGGCCGGGCCGGCCGGATCCTGCGGCTGCACCTCTTCCACGTACTGCAGACCCTGTCCCCGCACACGGCGGACCTGGACGTGGGGGTACCGGCCCGTGGACTGCACGGCGAGGCGTACCGCGGCCACGTCTTCTGGGACGAGCTGTTCGTCCTGCCCTTCCTCAACCTGCACTTCCCGGAGGTCTCGCGCGCGCTGCTCCGCTACCGGTACCGGCGTCTGGGCCAGGCCCGCGCGGCCGCCGCCGCGCTGGGCCGGCGCGGTGCGCTGTACCCCTGGCAGAGCGGCAGCGACGGCCGTGAGGAGTCCCAGGAACTGCACCTCAACCCCCGCTCGGGGCGCTGGCTCCCGGACCACTCACGGCTGCAGTGGCACGTCGGCTCGGCGGTCGCCTACAACGTGTGGCAGTACTGCGAGGCGACCGGCGACACCGGCTTCCGGGACACCGAGGGCGCCGAGACGCTCCTGCAGATCGCCCGCTTCTGGGCCGACTCGGCCACCTGGGACGACCGGCTCGGCCGCCACCGCATCCGCGGTGTGGTCGGGCCCGACGAATACCACGACGCCTACCCGGACGCACCGGAACCCGGCCTCGACGACAACGCCTACACCAACGTCACCGCCGCCTGGGTGCTCAGCCGCGCCCTCGAACTGCTGCGGACACTGCCCGAGCCGCGTCGCCGTGAACTCGCCGGCCGCACCGGCCTGGACGACGGCGAACTCGAACGCTGGGAGGAGGTGTCCCACACCCTGCACATCCCCTTCCACGACGGCGTCATCAGCCAGTTCGAGGGCTACGGCGACCTCGCCGAACTCGACTGGGCCGGCTACCGCGAGCGCTACGACGACATCCGCCGCCTCGACCGGATCCTGGAGGCGGAAGGCGACAGCGTCAACCGCTACAAGGCGTCCAAGCAGGCCGATGTCCTGATGCTCGGCTATCTCTTCTCACCTGCCGAACTCCGCTCCCTCTTCGAGCGGCTGGGGCACCCGCTGGACGACAGGACCTGGGTGCGCACGGTCGACTACTACCTGCGCCGCACCAGTCACGGCTCCACCCTCAGCGGCCTGGTCCACGGCTGGGTCCTGGCCCGCGCCCGGCGCGCGAACGCGTGGGCCTTCGTCCAGGAGGCCCTGCGCGGCGACATCGCCGACCTCCAGGGCGGCACCACCGGGGAAGGCATCCACCTCGGTGCGATGGCGGGCACCCTCGACCTCGTCCAGCGGGGACTGACCGGACTGGAGACCCGCGAAGGGGCGCTCTGGCTCGACCCCGTGCCGCTGCCGGAACTCTCCTCGTACGCGGTGTCCCTTCGCTACCAGGGGCACTGGGGCGTACGGCTGCGCCTGCGGCGAGGACGGCTGGAGATGCTGGTGCCCGCCTCGGACCGGTCGTCGATCTGCGTCCGCCTCCCGGACCGCGCGATCCGCGTGGAGGCCGGGGACACCTGCCGGCTGGTCCTTGCGGACGGTGCCTGAGGAGTGAGAGAACCGTCTCAGAGGGGACTGAGAGGTTCCTGTGCAAGTCTGAGACGCCCGTGTATCCATCGTGACCATCTCATCCGAGGATTTGTTGATGTCCCTGATAAACGGCTTGCCCGCCCATGTCCTGTTCGTGCACATCGTCGTGGTGCTCGTCCCGCTGGCCGCGCTGGCGCTCGTGGCCGCGGCGATCTCTCCGCGAGTCGCCCGGCGCATGGGCGTGGTGCTGCCGGTCCTGGCCCTGGTCGCGCTGGTCTGCGTGCCGCTCACGACCCAGGCCGGCGAATGGCTGGAGCGGCACGTCGACGACAACGCCCTGGTGGAACGGCACGCCGAGCTCGGGGACGGGCTGCTCCCCTGGGCCTTGGGCCTGTTCGTCCTGGCGGCCCTGGTCTGGTGGGGTGCCCGCGCCACCTCCGAGGCTCGGCAGGACGCCAAGGGCGCGGGCTTCTGGTCCGGCACGCCGGTGCGCGTGGCGGCGATGGTCCTCTCGGTCGTGGTGGCGGCGGGCGCCGTGGTGGACGTCTACCGCATCGGCGACTCGGGTGCCAAGGCGGCATGGCACGACGGCTTCTCCAAGACCGCCTCCCACGGAGACGCGGACGACTGAGGTTCCCTGCGCCAGCTGACGGGTACTCAACGTCCCTCGCCAAGAGGGACGTTCGGCCCCGTACGGCGGGCGGTGCGGCCCCCTGCGGGGCGGCCGCGACAGGGGGACATTGAAGGTGCAACGAGTCGTCAGATTCCCACGCACCACCCCCTGGAAGGGATGACCATCATGGCAGTCCACCACGACCACCCCCGCCGGCACCTCGGGTTCCACCTCCCGTCGCTCCGCGGGACCGGGACGGCGCCCGCGTCCGGTGAGGTGGCGACCGCCGCGGCGACGGCGACCAGCGCGTACGCGCTCGCCGGGCTCCGCCTGCTGACCGGGTTCGTCTTCCTGTGGGCGTTCCTGGACAAGACCTTCGGGTTCGGCTACGCGACGCCGTCCGGCAAGGGCTGGATCGACGGCGGCTCGCCCACCAAGGGCTTCCTGAGCGGTGTCGCCGCGGGCCCGATGGAGTCGACGTTCCACGACTGGGCCGGACAGGGCTGGGCCGACTGGCTGTTCATGCTCGGCCTGCTCGGCATCGGCCTCGCGCTGATCGCGGGCATCGGCCTGCGCCTCACCGCGCTCGCCGGCACACTGATGATGGCGTTCATGTGGATCGCCGAGTGGCCGCCGGCCAAGCACCTCTCGGACGGCTCGGCGAGCATGTCCAGCAACCCGTTCGCCGACTACCACCTCATCTACGCCGTCGTCCTCGTCGCCCTCGCGGCCGCGGGCGCCGGCACGGTCTGGGGCCTGGGCAAGGTCTGGGCCCGGCTGCCCTTCGTCGACCGCAACCGCTGGCTGCTCTGAACTCCGGGAACACCCAGCGACACGGCAGGCCCCGCGACGGGGCCTGCCGTGTTGTCGTACCGGTGGCCGAAGCCTGCCGTGTCGTACCGGTGGCCTGAGGCGACGCGCTCACGTCACTCCTCGGGCGACATGCCGATCGCCCCGCACAGGGTGCGGAAGACTCCAGGCAGCCCGTCGTGTCGACCGCGATCCCCTTGCCGTCCGCCGCGCACAGCGCCGCGTCCAGGACCAGCGGGCGCAGAGCGCCCCGCCGCGGCCCTGGCAGGCGCGGGGTCCGCAGGCGAGCGCGTTTGCGCCCCGGCCCCGGCCCCGGGGAAGTCACTCGTGCGGCACGATCGCGACCGGGCAGCGGACGTGGTGCATGACGGCGTGTGCGACGGGTCCGGTGTGCGGGCCCAGCCGGGCCGGCCGGATCCGGCGGCCGACGGCCAGCAGACCGGCGTCCTGCGCGGCGCACAGCAGCCGCTGCGCCGGGTGCCCCTCCTCCGGCTGCTCGACGATCTCCACGGCGGGGAACTTCTCCCGCCACGGGGCGAGCACCGAGTGCAGGGCCTGCCGGGCCGCGTCCTCCGCCTCCCGGTGCGCCCCGGCCTCCGCGGTGGCCCGCATCAGCGGCAGCCGCCAGGCGTACACCGCCCGCAGGGGCGCGCCGCGCAGGGCCGCGTTCTCGAAGGCGAACGCGAGCACCTGCTCGGCGGGCCGCACCGCGTCGACTCCGACGACCACGGCACGGTACGGGGTGTCCGCCGACCGGCGCCCCCCGGTGTCCAGGACGTGTTCGTCCTCGAGGGCATGGTCAGCGCGGACGAGCACCACGGGCCGTTCCGCCCGGGTCACCGTCTGCAGCGCCACCGAACCGGCCAGGAACCCGCCGAACCCGCTGAACGCCCGGCTGCCGAGCACCAGCATCTCCCCGGCGTCACCCGCGGCGAGGAGTGACTCGGCGGCGGGCCGGGGGATCTGCTCCGCGCTGAGGTACAGCTTCGGATACCGCTCGTTGATCTCGGCCAGGGCGTCGCGCAGGATCCGGCGGGCCCAGTGGCGCGGAACCGAGAGTTCCGGCAGTTCCGACTCACCGCCAACCGGTACCTCGGCCGCGTACACCAGGCGCAGCGGCAAGCCGCGCCGCAAGGCCTCGCGCGCCGCCCAGTCGGCGGCGGTGAGGCTCTCCCGCGATCCGTCCAGTCCTACGACTACAGGGCGAAGCACGACCCTCACCTCTCTCGGATCCGCGCCCGCGTCCGGGTGGTGCAGGCTCCGTAGCACCAGCGTTATCCGCGCGGCGCCGGCCCGGGCAGGGGCTCTCCGGCCCCGGGAGCGGGCCGAAGGTCCCTCAGGGCCGGCGGGCGGACCAGCGGGGCCTTCCCCGATGCGATGCGGGTCGCCCGGCCGGTCACCGCCGTCGCCTCACGGCGCCAGCGAGAAGTAGTTCTCCTCTTCCTGGGTGAAGTGCAGGCGCAGCACGGTGTGCAGCCCGTACAGGCAGGCCCGCAGGTCGTCGAGTTGCTCCGGGGCCAGCGGGCCCGCCGTACCGGCGAGCGTGAGGTGGGTGGCGATGCGGCGGGCGAGGCGTTCGATCTCGACGTGGGCGCGGCTCATCGTGGCGGTGGCCTCCGGGCCGCCGAGAGCGGGGGCGAGCGCCGGGTAGAGCTCGTGCTCCTCCGCGTGCTCGTGCGGCAGCAGCCGCTCGGTGAGCAGCCGGTGGACCTCCGCCACCGCCGCGAGGGAGTCCGGTCCGGCGTCGGAGGAGAGACGGTCGGCGGCGGAGCGCACGGCCTCCAGCACGTCCCGCAGGTCGTCGTGCTCGGCCGCGAAGCGGTGGATGAGCGCCTCCGTGGCGGGCTGCAGAGCCGGTCGCGCCGCCCGGTCGTCGCCCAGCGCCCGCAGGGCGTTGAGGATCACCAGGACGTCGATCCCTTCCTGGAGGAGAGCGCCGGCGGCGGGCGGGAGCAGACCGACGGCGGCCGCGGCCATCGCGGCCAGGGAGAGCGCCATCCCGCCGAGCGCGCTCTGCACGGCGATGCGCCGGGACCGTACGGCGACGGCGACCGCGTCGGCCAGGCGGTCCACCCGGTCGGTGGTCAGCACGACGTCGGCGGCCTCCGAGGACGCCGTGGCGCCGCGGGCCCCCATCGCCACCCCGATGTCGGCCGCCGCGAGGGCGGGGGCGTCGTTCACGCCGTCGCCCACCATCACCGTGACGGCTCGGGCACGTTCCGCGCGGACCGCGGCGACCTTGTCGGCCGGGGCGAGCCCGGCCCGCACCTCGTCGAGGCCGAGCACGGCGCCGACTTCCAGGGCGGGCTCGGCCCGGTCGCCGGTGAGCATCACGAGCCGTTCGACGCCAGCCGCGCGCAGCCGGCGCAGGGTGCGCGGCGCGTCGGGGCGCAGCGGGTCGTGCAGCAGGACGGCACCGACGGGGCGGTCGTCGACGCTCAGCCAGGCAACGGCGGCCCCGTCGAGCAGGGCCCGGTTGTCCACCGCGCGGACCCACTCCGGCTTCTCCGTGACGGCGCCGAGACGGCCCACCGCCATCCGCCGGCCCGCGAGCGTGCCGGTCGCGCCCCGGCCGGGCTCCTCCGACACGTCCGCCGGCACGGACAGCCGCAGGCCCCGCTCCCGGGCCGAGTCCACCACCGCCTGCGCCAGCACGTGCGGTGAGTACTGGTCGATCGAGGCGGCCAGCCGCAGCACCTGGCTGGACTGCCAGCCCGGCGCGGCGACCACGTCGAGAACCCGGGGATGTCCCTCGGTGAGCGTGCCGGTCTTGTCCAGGAGCAGGGTCCGGGCCCGGCCCAGTGCCTCCAGCGACCCGCCGTCCCGGACCAGCACACCGAGCCGCGAGGTCCGCGACATTCCGCACACGATGGCCACCGGAGCCGCCAGCAGCAGCGGGCACGGCGTGGCGACCACCAGGACGGCCACCGCGCGCACGGCGGAACCGGACACCAGCCAGGCCAGCCCCGCGGCCGCCAGGGACAGCGGCAGGAACCAGGCCGCGTACCGGTCGGCCAGCCGGACGACGGGCGCGGACTCGGCACCGGCCTGCCGGGCCAGCCGTACGATGCCGGCGTACGTGCTGTCCTGCTCGGTCGCCGTGGCGCGCATCTCGAACGCGCCGCCGGCGTTCACGACACCGCTGCGCACCGACTCGCCGGACGGGCGCCGCACGGTCAGCGGCTCCCCGGTGAGCACCGATTCGTCCAGCACCGCCGTGTCTCCGGCGACATGGCCGTCGACCGGGACGACCTCACCCGGGCCGACCACGAGCAGGTCGCCGGGCACCACGTCGGCCGACGGCACGGTGCGCACCTCGGTGCCGGTGCGCCGCCGTGCGGTACGGGGCGCGTGTTCCAGCAGGGCACGCAGGTCCCGGGAGGCGCGTCGCTGTGCCACCGACTCCAGGGTGCGGCCGGTGGCGAGCATGAGCGCGATCAGCGCCCCGGCCAGGTACTCGCCGACGACCAGGGTGCCGCCCAGCGCCACCACCGCGATCAGGTCCACACCCGCCTGTCCGCGGCGCAGGGCCTGCACGACCCAGGCGACGGCGGGGACGACGGCGGCGACCGTGCCGAGCGCCCAGCACAGGTCGGCGAGGCCACGGGCGTCCATCAGCCAGGCGATGGCGCCGGCGGCGAGCGCGACGGTCGTGACCGCCAGGAGAGCCGGTTCGGCGCCCGGGAGCCTGAACGGCCTGTTCCGCGGTGCGTGGTTCATCGGCGGGCCTCGCTCGGGTGACCACACGCCTTCAGCGGTGTGGGACGACGGTGACCGGACGCGCGGCACGGGCCGGGGGCGGTTCGGTACGAGGAGCTGGCGGCCGCCGTTTTCGGTTCTGCCGAGCGGACGGGCCGCGATCCGTGGCAGCCGTCGGACCCGGCGAACGCGGAACCGGTCATGACGCACACCTCCCGTGTCGGAGCGACGGCCGGGGCAGGCACGCCGCGTAGTGGTCTCCGATCCCAGCCTCCGTGCCCGCACAGCCTCCGCGGGAGGGCCGGTCGGTGCGCTGCCGGGACCGTACGGCCCTGTGCGGGCGGGGCCGGTCAGACGGACGGCGGCACCGGGACCGCGCGGAGGGTGGCCGCCCGGCCGCACGCTGTCGCCGGTCCCGGTCCCGGTCCCGGTGCAGCGGGCACAGGCCCCGCGGACAAAGGCAAGGGGCGGGCCGCGACGGCCCGCGTGGGCGACCGGCCCACGGCCGCGCCCTTCGGGGGACCCGCGCGCGCCGCCCTCCTCCTCGACGAGCGCGGCAGGCCGGCGCGCGGCGCGCGTGCCCAGCGCTCGAAGCCTCCTGGCCGGCGGCGTGCGGCGCGGCGGTCCGGGTCTCAGTCCTCGGGGACGCGTTCCTCCAGTGTCCGACCCGCCCTGCGCCGTGGTGACGCGGTTCCCTCGGGGCCGTAGCCCAGCCGGACCAGCATCTGGGCGTGCACCCGTCCGTCGTCCGGGACCCGGATGAGCTGTGCGCGCAGGTCGGGCCACTCCAGCGCCTGGTGCAGCAGCGAGGCGCGGACGCCGTGCGCGGTGGCGAGCAGCAGGACACGTTCCAGCGCCTGGCCCGCCCGCAGCCAGTCGGCCCGCCGGTCGTGCGCGGTGGAGAGCACGGCGAGGACCGGACGCGCCTCGAAGGAGCGGGCGGGCAGCACCGCGGGACGGCGGTGCGCGCCGAAGTCCCGCATCGGGACGCGGTCCCGGTAGTCCTGCGGCCCGATCGCCCCGGGCGGCACACCGAGGCCCGAACCGTCCGGCTCGTGCACCCAGCGGCGGCTTTCCGCCGCCCGCGCGCGATCCACCCGGTTGCGCTGCTCGGCCTCCCAGGTCAGGCGGAGCAGACGGTCGCATTCGGCGGGCTCCGAAAGGCTCAGCAGGGACCCTTCCGCGTGCGCGGTCTCGGCCAGTTCGGCGAACAGCGCGGCGGGAAGAGGCCGGCCGGAGAACGGCTGGCGGCTGCTGTGGCGGTGCCACACGGCGTCGTAGAGCCGTGGATCGACCGGGAACCGTACCGGGCCGCCGATGCGCAAGGTGGCCAGCAGATCCGGCTCGCCGGGCCGGGGGAGCAGCCGGGTGACCGGCTCCCACCCGCGGTGCGCCACCGCGACCCGCAGGTTGAGCAGCGCGCAGCCGAGGGACATGTGCAGCGCGCGCCCGGCCGGATCGGCGCGGCGCAGGGTGCGGCCGACGGCCGCGCGGATCTCCAGCGTGACCGGGTCCGGGGTGAGCCGGAACCGCCAGGGCTGCGTGTTGTGGACCGAGGGCGCGGCCACGGCCGCCGAGAGCAACTGCTCCAGGGTCGTGCGATCGAGGGCCGTGGTCTGCATGAGGCCTCCTCTGCGTCCGGCGCCGGGTCGTCGGCGGGCCGTCGGGCGACCTGTCCAGCGTGGGCTCTTGGGGGCGGGTCGGGGAGGGGCCGAAGGGCCCAGGCGCCGTGCCGTACGGGGGATGGCGCAGCGGCGCGCGAACCAGCCCGCCTGCCCGGGACTTGGCCCGTCCGCCCCGGACTTGGGCTGCCCGCCTGGGGCTTGGGCTGCCCGCCTGGGGCTTGGGTCACCCGCCCCGGACTTGGGTCACCCGCCCCGGGCTTGGCCCGCCCGCTCCGTACTCGAACCACCCGCCACGGACTTGGGCCACTCGCCGCGTACTCGGGGCCGACCGGCCCGAGTTACCGCCGTACAGCCCATAGGAGCGTGGCCCGTGTCCGCGGGACGCTCGAAGTGCGGTGAATTCAGCAGGAGTCGAGTCGGAGGAGGCGCGATCATGAAGTACCGGAAGGTCGGCTCCGTGATGACCACGGAGGTCGTCCGTGCCGAGCGCGGCACCCCGTTCAAGGAGGTGGCCCGCCTGCTCGGCGAAGGCCGCATCAGCGGAGTGCCCGTCGTCGACGCGGCCGACAGGGTCGTCGGGGTCGTGTCCGAAACGGATCTGATGTTCCGTCAGGCCGAGACTCCGGACCCCTGGCTGCCCGCGAGGCGCCACCGGCTCGCGGGCCTGACACCCGGAGGACGTCGGCGGGCCGCCAAGGCCAGGGCCCTTGCCGCGAACCGGCTGATGAGCGCGCCGCCGGTCACGGTCCACGCCGAGGAGACCGTCGTGGCGGCGGCCCGGATCATGGCGGAGCACCATGTGCAGCGGCTGCCGGTCGTCGACGAGGAGGACCGGCTCGTGGGCATCGTCACCCGCGGCGACCTGCTGAAGGTCTTCCTGCGTCCGGACGCGGAGATCCGCGAGGAGGTCGTCGAGGAGGTGCTGGTGCGCGGGCTGTGGGTGCCCAGGGGCAGTGTCCACGTCTCCGTGACCGAGGGCGTGGTGACGCTCTCCGGGCAACTGGAACGCAGGAGCGACGCGGAGATCGCCGTCGCCATGACCGGCCGGGTCGACGGTGTCGTCGCGGTCGTCGACAAGCTCGGCTACCGGCTGGACGACTCCCGGACGCAGCCCGACGAGCAGGCTTTCCACGGCGTGACCGACGGCTGGCTGCGCCGGCTGTGACGGCCGCACGTCAGCTCCGGTACCGCCCTGTCATGACCGATGCGGCCACGGGGTCGCGGCACCCGGACCGGACGCGGGGCCGGACAGCCCGTGCGGCGTGGGAACGGGGCCGGGGATGCCGGCGGCGAGATCTTCCCGAAAGGCGGTGCCGACCATGACCACGGCATACCGGATCCCGTACCGGAACCCCGGCCACGCGGCTCACCATCTGGCACGGGCCGCCTCCCTCGCGCCCTCGCCGCACAACGTCCAGCCGTGGTTCTTCGCGGAGGTGGGGCACGACCGGGGCTTCGAGCTGCACGCCGACACCGGAAGGCGGCTGCCGCTGACCGACCCGGACGGCCGGCAGGCCGTCATCGCCGTCGGAGCCGCCCTGTTCAACGTGCGGATCGCCGTACGGCACCTCGGTTTCCGGCCCGTGGTGGACGTGCTGCCGGTGTCCGGACGGCCGGAGTTCCTCGCCCGCGTGGACTTCGGCGCGCACGCGCCGGTCACCCGCGGTGAGGCGCGGCTGGTTCGGGCGATCGGGCAGCGGCGCACCCACCGCGGCCGGTTCGCGTCGGGGGCGTTGTCCGAGACCCTGCTCGACGACCTGTGCGCTCAGGCCCGGGCCGAGGGCGCCGAACTCCAGCCGGTCGACAGCACGGACCGGCTGGAGCTGCTGGCCGATCTCGTGCGCGGCGCCGAGGACCGGCACCGTACGGATCCCGGGCACGCCGCCGAACTCGCGCGCTGCGTCGGGCCGTGGGGACTGCCCGCCGAGGCCTGCCTCGGCCACCCCGACCTGACACTGCTGGCCGGCCGGGACTACCTCGGCCTGGCCCACCGGTACACCGTGCCGGTCCGCAGCCGCGGCGTGGGGACGGGGTCCGTCCTCGTGCTCTCCACCCCGCGCGACGGCCGCGCGGACTGGCTGCGGGCCGGGCAGGCGCTCCAGCGCGTCCTGCTGTACGCCGCCGCCCGCGACGTCAAGGCCGCCTTCCACACCCAGCCCCTGGAACTGCCCGCCCTGCGCGGTGAGTTGCGGACGTGGTTCACTCCGCGCCGGTTCCCGCAGATGGTGCTTCGGCTCGGTCACGGGGCACCCACTCCGCGGCTGCCCCGGCGTCCGCTCGACGGTCTGCTCGTGCGCGAGAGCGCACCGGCACCGGGGCGTTGACCAGGGCCGGGGTGCCGGGCGGCCCGGCCGCGGGGCGGCAGACGTCAGCAGATGCGGGGCAGTTGCTCCCCGAGCGGCATGTCCACGATGCGCCGGGCACCCACCAGGGTCCGCAGCGTCACCCGTCCGCCGGGCCCCTGCGGCAGCACCTCCCCGATCCGTACCGCCTGTGCGCCCTCCGGCAGGGAACGCAGTGCCGCCAGCGCCGCGTCGGCGGCGTCGGCGGCCACGAACGCGACCATGCAGCCCTCGTTGGCCACCACCAGGGGGTCCAGACCGAGCAGGTCACAGGCCCCCGCGACGGCCTCCGGCACGGGCACGGCGGCCTCCTCGACCTCGACGGCGACCCGGGAGTCACGGGCGATCTCGTTGAGGGCGGCCGCCAGCCCGCCCCGGGTCGGGTCGCGCAGCGCGTGGACGGCGGGGCCCAGCGGTGCCAGCGCGGCCACCAGCCGGTGCAGCGGCCGGGAGTCGGAGGCGATGGCGCTCTCGAAGCCGAGGCCCTCGCGGGTGCTGAGCACGGTCGTGCCGTGCAGCCCGACCGGGCCGGACAGCAGCACCGCGTCACCGGGGCGGGCCAGCGCCGCGGACGGGTGCAGTCCGCCGTGCCGCTGCCCGACACCGGTGGTGTTGACGAACAGCTTGTCGGCGGCGCCGCGGCCCACGACCTTGGTGTCCCCGGTGACCACGGGCACCCCGGCGTCCCGGGCCGCTTTCCCCAAGGAGTCCATGACGGCGCCGAGTTCGGCCAGCGCGAGCCCCTCCTCGACGATCAGGGAGAGCGTCAGGGCGAGCGGCCGCGCGCCCCGCATGGCGAGGTCGTTGACCGTGCCGTGCACGGCCAGGGACCCGATGTCCCCGCCGGGGAAGAAGAGCGGGCTGACCACGAAGCTGTCCGTGCTGATCACCAGCTCCCGGTAGCCGGGCAGCAGCGCGGCGTCCTCCAGGGGGCCCTGTTCGGTGTCCACGGCGGGCAGGATCAGCCGGTCGAGCAGCTCCGAGGTCAGCCGGCCGCCCGCGCCGTGGCCGAGCAGCACCACCTCGTCCTCGTGCCGGGGAGTGGGGCACTCGGTGGTCATGACTCACTCCTGACGCGTCCGGCCGCGTGGAAGGCGGCACACGTGCCCTCGGACGACACCATGGGGGCGCCGAGGGGATGACGGGGGGTGCAGCGGGTGCCGTACGCGGCGCAGTCCGTGGGCACCGACGCCCCGGTGAGGATCGCGCCCGCGATGCACTCCGGGTCCTCTACCGGGCTGAGGCCGCCGACGTCGAAGCGGCGGGCCGCGTCGAACCCCGCGTACGGCTCGGCGAGTTCGAGCCCGCTGCCGGGCAGGGTGCCGATCCCGCGCCAGGCCCGGTCGGTGGTCCGGAAGACCGTGCGGACGGCGTCCTGGGCGTCGGTGTTCCCGTCGCGCCGCACCGCCCTCGCGTACTGGTTCGCCACCTCGTACCGCCCGGACTCCAGCTGCCGTACCGCCATCAGCACGCCTTCCAGCAGGTCCAGCGGCTCGAAGCCGGTGACCACGATCGGCACCCGGTAGCGGGCGGCGATCGGCTCGTACTCGCGCCAGCCCATCACCGCGCACACATGCCCGGCCGCCAGGAAGGCCTGCACCTCGCAGTCGGGGTCGTCGAGCAGCGCGGTCATCGCCGGCGGCACCAGGACATGGCTGACCAGCATCGAGAAGTTCGCCAGGCCGAGCCGGGCCGCGTGCAGCACGGCCGTGGCGTTGGCCGGGGCGGTCGTCTCGAAGCCCACGGCCAGGAACACCACTTGGCGGTCCGGGTGCGCGGCCGCCAGGCGTACGGCGTCCATCGGGGCGTACACCACCCGCACGTCCGCGCCCCGCGCCCGCAGCGACAGCAGGTCGGTGCCGGTGCCCGGCACCCGCAGCATGTCGCCGAAGCTGGTCAGGATCACACCGGGCGTCGCGGCGATCGCCATGGCCCGGTCCAGGGTCTCAAGCGGGGTCACACAGACCGGGCAGCCCGGCCCGTGGATCATCCGCATCCCGGCCGGCAGCAGTTCGTCGATGCCCTGGCGCACCAGGGTGTGGGTCTGGCCGCCGCACACCTCCATGATCCGCCAGGGGCGGGTGGCGGTGTCCCGCAGCTCGTCCAGCAGCCGCCGGGCGAGAACGGGGTCGCGGTACTCGTCGAGGTACTTCATCGGTGTCTCACGTCCGGCGACGCGGGGACGGCCCGGGGCCGGTGTTCAGGCATCAGGGCCTCCGGGCGCGGACGAGGAGGTGCGGACGACCGTCAGGTCGAGGAAGTGGGTGGAGCACGAGACGCACGGGTCGTGGTTGCGGATCACCCGCTCGCACAGTGCCGTCAACTCGTCGTCGCCCGGGTCGCGTTCGCCGATCGCCTGCTGGGCCAGGCGGCGCAGGTCGTCCTCGATCGCGGCCTGGTTCTGCGCGGTGGGCGGCACCAGGCGGGCGTCCGTGACGATGCCCTCGGCGTCCAGCGCGTAGCGGTGGTACAGCAGACCGCGCGGTGCCTCGGTGGCGCCGTGGCCGACGCCGGCGACCGGCGGCACCTCGGTGTAAGGGTGCGCGGGCGGCTCGTACCCGGCGATGATCCGCAGCGCCTCGTCGACCGCGTACACCACCTCCACCGCCCGCACCAGGATGGACCGGTACGGATTGCGGCACACGGCACCCTCGTGCGGATCCCCGAGCCCCGCCTCGACCGCGGCCTGCCGGGCCACCGGCGTGAGCCGCCGCCCGCCGATCGCGAACCGGGCCAGGGCGCCGGTCAGGTGCAGGCGCCCGTCGAGCCGTGAGTGCAGCGCGGTCGAGTGCGGCAGGTGGGTCTCGCGGACGTGTGCGGAGAAGTCCCGGACCGGGAAGGAGCTCGTGGTGCCGTCGGCGCGCAGCACCGTAGGGGTGCCGCTCTCGACGGCGTACGTGTCCGGGGCGGCCAGCGCCAGCAGGTCGGCGTCGGTGCGGGCGTCCGGGAAGTCGAAGCCGGCCACCCAGCGCACGGTGTCCCACGCGTCGTCGAGGGCGCGCCGCAACTCCGCCTCGACCGGCCGGAGTTCGTCCCGCGTCGGTACCCGGTGGAAACCGCCGAGCCGGACGTTCACCGGATGGATCGCGCGCCCGCCGAGCAGCTCCATCAGCGAGTTGCCGGCCTTCTTCAGCCGGAGCCCCCGCTCCACCGCCGCCCGGTCCGTGCGGGCCAGTTCGATCGCGCTCGCCCGCCCCAGGAAGTCCGGGGCGTGCAGCAGGTAGATGTGCAGTGCCTGGCTCTCGATCCACTCGCCGCAGTACAGCAGCCGGCGCAGCTCCCGGACCGCCGGGTCGACGGTGATCCCGCAGGCGTCCTCGATCGCCGCGCACGCGCTCATCTGGTACGCCACCGGGCAGATTCCGCACACCCGGGCCGTGATGTCCGGCGGCTCGGTGTAGGAGCGGCCGCGCAGGAACGCCTCGAAGAACCGGGGCGGTTCGTAGATCTCCAGCCGGGCCTCGGTGACCGTGCCGTCGTGGACGCGCAGGCTGAGGGCGCCCTCGCCCTCGACCCTGGACAGCGAGCCGACGTGCAGGACACGGGATCCTCGGTGCGTCACGGGTTCTGCTCCTTGTCGAAGGCGGCGAAGGTGTCGAAAGCGTCGAAGGCGGCCGCGTTGAAGGTGTGCAGGAAGCGCCCCACGGCGTCCTCGTCGAGGCCGTCGCGGCGCAGCAGCGGGATCAGCGCGGGCAGGTTCACCGACCCGGACGGGCCGAAACAGCCGAAGCAGCCGCGCCGGTAGGCCGGGCACAGCGCCCCGCAGCCGGCGTGCGTGACCGGCCCGAGGCAGGGCGTGCCCTCCGCGACGGTCACGCAGACCGTGCCGCGCCGCTTGCACTCGAAGCACACACTGTGGTTCGGGACGTCCGGCCTGCGGCCCGCGAGGAACGCCGTGAGCACCTCCAGCAGCTGCCGCCGGTCGATCGGGCAGCCGCGCAGCTCGAAGTCGACGTCCACGTGGTCCGACACGGGGGTGGAGGTGGCGAGCGTGGAGATGTACTCGGGGTGCGCGTAGACCACCCGCCGGTACTCGTCGACGTCGGCGAAGTTCCTGAGGGCCTGGATGCCGCCGGCCGTCGCGCACGCGCCGATGGTCACCAGGTGGCGCGCGGCCGCCCGGACGGCGCGGACGCGTTCGGCGTCCTGGGGCGTGGTGACCGAGCCCTCGACGAGTGCCAGGTCGTAGGGGCCGGGACGGATCTCACTGGACGCCTCCAGGAAGTGCGAGATCTCCACCGCGCCCGCCAGGGCGAGGAGTTCGTCCTCGCAGTCCAGCAGGGTGAGCTGACAGCCGTCGCAGGAGGCCAGCTTGAAGACGGCGAGTGTGGGCGTAGGCCGCTCGGGCTGCGCGCTCATGTCACAACTCCCTCACCGACAGCAGGGGTTCGGCCATGTCCCAGCCGACGACCGGCCCGTCGCGGCACACCAGCACCGGGCCGAGCTGGCAGTGCCCGCAGTGCCCGGTGGCGCAGCGCATGTTGCGTTCCAGCGAGACCCGGATGCGCTCCGGGGGCACTCCGAGATGGGCGAGATCGCGGGCGGTGGCCCGGATCATCGGCTCGGGTCCGCACACGAACGCCCAGCCGTCGCCGGGATCGAAGGGCGCCCGGCCCATCACCTGGGTGACCACCCCGACGTCCCCGCGCCACGCGGTGTCCGGCCAGTCCACGGTCACCCCGGTGTACGCCGTCCGCCACCGCTCCAGCTCCTCGCGGGAGATCAGGTCGGCCGGGGTGCGCGCGCCCACGACCACGCTGACCCGGCCGTAGGCCTCCGGTTCGGCCAGCGCGCGCAGGATCAGCGGCCGCAGCGGGGCGAACCCGATGCCGCCGGCCACCACCAGCACGTCCCGGCCGCGGGCCCGCTCCAGCTCCCAGCCGGTGCCGTACGGCCCGCGCAGCCCGAGGACGTCTCCGGCGCGGGTCTCGCACAGCCCGTCGGAGACGGCCCCCACGCCCCGCACCGTGTGCGCGAGACCGCCGGTGGCCTGGACGGAGCTCACCGAGAGGGGGATCTCGCCGCGGCCGAAGCAGTGCACCATCGCGAACTGCCCCGGCGCGAACTCGGCGAGCGCGTCACCGACCGGCTCCAGCCGCAGGGTGACCGAGTCCGCGGTCTCCCGGCGGCGCTCGACCACGCGGTACGGCACCGGAACGGCGGTCATGACGTACCGCCCGCCGGGGTGGCACCGTACAGGTCGACGAGCCGGGCACGGGCCGCGTTCAGCCGGTGGGACACCACCCGGCCCACCCAGCGGCACACGTCACGGCCGAACTCGGCGTCGCCGTCGCACATCAGCCGGACGGCGACCGCGTCGAACTCGTACGCCCGCACCCGGGTCACCGCCTGCGCGCCCAGCTGCCAGACGTACGGCTCGAACAGCCAGGACCAGCCGACCAGGTCGCCCGTGCCGAGGGTCTCGATCACCGGGGTGCGACGGCCGGGAACGTGCAGGTCCAGGGCGACCGTGCCGTCGCGGACGATCCAGAAGCGGTCGGCGTCGCTGCCCTCCTCGAAGAGCCGGGTGCCCGGCCCCAGCTCGACCTCGCGGGCCAGGCGCAGCAGCCGGTCGCGATGCTCGGCCGGCAGCGCGTGCTCCACGCGCAGCGTGATCGAGGGGGTCATCGCTCCGTCTCCGCCCCGAGTTCGGTGTGCAGCGCGGCGACTTCCTCGGTGATGTCGATGCCGGCCGGGCACCAGGCGATGCACCGCCCGCAGCCCACGCATCCGGAACTGCCGAACTGGTCGTGCCAGGTGCCCAGTTTGTGGGTGAGCCACTGCCGGTAGCGGGACCGCCCCGAGGAGCGGACCGGGCCCTCGTGCAGAGAGGAGAAGTCCAGGTCGAAGCAGGAGTCCCAGCGCTGCCAGCGCTCGGTGTGGTCGCCGGTGAGGTCGGTGACCTCCTCGGTCGTCGTACAGAAGCAGGTCGGGCACACCATCGTGCAGTTGCCGCAGGTCAGGCAGCGGGCGGCGACATCGTCCCAGCGCTCGGCCGCCAAGCTCGCGCCCAGCAGCGTCCGCAGGTCAACCGTGGGCAGGGCGCGGCCCATGCGACCCCGGGCGGCGTCCACCGCGCCGCAGGCGGCGGCCTCGGTGACCTGGTCGGCGGAGCGGTGCGGCACCTCGGCCAGCAGCCGGGCGCCCTCCTCGCTGCCGACCCGCACCAGGAAGCGGTGGCCGTAGCCGTCCACGACCTCGGTGAGGGCCAGGTCGTACCCGGGGCCGGCCGCGGGCCCGCCGCCGGCGGAGACGCAGAAGCAGGTCGCGCCGGGCTCGGTGCACTCGGCCGCGATCAGCAGCGCCCGCCGCCTGCGCCGGCCGTATCCGGAGTCCTCGAACCGCCCGCCGGTCAGCACCCGGTCCTGGATCGCGATGGCCCGCAGGTCACAGGGGCGCACGCCGAGGAAGGCGTACGACGGCGGCTCGGCGTCGTCGGCCGTGAAGGACAGGTCCCCCTGCGGTGTCCGGTCGGCGCTCCACAGCCGCTCGCGGGCCGGGTGCAGGAAGGACTTCCAGGACTGCGGTCCGCTGCTGTGCGCGAAGGCCGCGCCGTCCGCACGGGGCACGAGCCGGTAGCGGCCCGCGTCGAGCTCGACTCCCCAGCCGTACGGCAGCCGGTCCGCGGACGTCAGTTCGGCGAGCACGATCGCGCCGTCACGCACCGTGGGTCCGACGACCGTCCGGCCCTCGGCCACCAGAGCCGCGACGAGCGCGTCCAGCCCCTCCTTGTCGATGACGGCGCAGGGCGCGGAGACGGTCATGGCGGTCCTCCTCGTCGGCGGCGGTGCCGGATTCGTCCACCGTCAGCTTCCGGCTGCCACGGCGGCCGCGGCAGGGGCCGACCGGCCCTTCGCGGGGGCCGGTCAGGACCGTCGGGGGAGCGGCTCACCCAGCTCTCCTTCCACCGCCCCGGCCATGGCACGCAGCACGTCCAGCGTTCGGCGTGCCTCGGCCTCGTCCACCCGGGTGATCGCGAAGCCGACGTGCACGATCACGTACGAGCCGACGTCCGCGTCGGGCGTGCAGCTGAGACAGACCTCGCGCCGGACGCCGCCGAAGTCGACGGTGGCCATGCGCAGACCGGCGTCGTCGTGGATCTCCAGGACGCGTCCCGGGATGCCCAGGCACATGCGGACTCACCTCTCCCCGGCCAGCCGCGCGGCCGCGACCGCCGCCTGGCCGTAGCTGATGCCGCCGTCCCCGACCGGTACCTGCTCGCCGACCAGCACCCGGAGCCCCTGCGCGTGCAGCCGGCGTCTGACCTCGGTCAGCAGCCGGCGGTTGACGAAGCAGCCGCCGCCCAGGCACACCGTGCGGGGCGCGCCGTCGGCCACGGCCCGGGCGACGAGTCCGGCGGTGACGATCGCGAGGGTCAGGTGGAAGGCGGCGGCCAGCCGGGGCACCGGTTCCCCGCTCAGCCGCCGCTCCAGCAGATCGGTGAGGGTGGCCGTGCTGTCGTACACCCACAACCCGTCCGCGCGGACCAGGCGGTGGGCGAGCGGCACCGCGTGTTCCTCGCCCGCCACGGCTTCGAGGAGTACGGCCGCCTCGCCCTCGTAGGAGACCCGGTCGGCGAGGCCGAGCAGCGCGGCCACGGTGTCGAAGAGCCGCCCCGCGCTGGAGGCCCGCGGGCAGTTGACGTTCCGCACGACCATGGCGCGCACGGCGGCGACCTCGGCCGCGTCGAGGCGGTCGGTGAAGCCGCGGACGAGCCGGGGGTCCGGGAGCGGGCCGGACGGCGTCTCGGCGCCGAACAGGTGCCCGAGGGCCGTCCGGGAAGGACGGCGCACGGCCGCGTCGCCGCCGGGCAGGGGCGCGGTCGCGAACCTGCCCACGCGGCGGTAGCCGCTCAGTGTGGCGACGAGGATCTCGCCGCCCCACAGGGTGCCGTCGTCGCCGAGGCCCAGCCCGTCGTAGGCCACCCCGGTGAACGGCCCGCGCACCCCGTGCTCGGCCGCGCAGGCGGCCACGTGCGCGTGGTGGTGCTGCACCGCGATCCGGGGCAGCGGCTGCCGCGCCGCCCACTGCGTGGACAGGTAGCCGGGATGGAGGTCGTGCGCGAGGACCTGTGGCCTGATGCCGGTGAGGTGCCGCAGATGGTCGTACGACGCCCGGAACGCCTCGAAGACCGCCAGGCCGGAGAGGTCGCCGGTGTGCGGGCCGAGGTGGGCCCGGCCGTCGGCGGCCAGCGTGAACGTGTGCTTCAGGTGTGCGCCCGCCCCGGCCACCGGTTCCCGTACGGCGAGCGGCAGCGGGGCCGGGGCCAGGCCGCGGGCGCGGCGGACGGTGATCCGGGTCCGGCCCGCGAACTGCACCACGGAGTCGTCGTAGCGGGCCCGGATCGGCCGGTCGTGGGTCAGGAAGCCGTCGGCGACACCGGCCAGGTCCCGGCGGGCGGCGTCGTCGTCGACGGCGATGGGCTCGTCGCCGAGGTTGCCGCTGGTGACCACGAGCGGGCGGTCCAGGTCGTCCAGGAGGAGGTGGTGCAGGCCCGTGGTGGGCAGGAACAGACCGGCCCGCGGCAGGCCGGGATGCACGCCGTCGGCCAGGGGCGGGGTGCCGTGCCACGGGAGGCGGGCGAGCAGGACGACGGGGCGTTCCGGGGCGGTGAGCGCCTTGCGGGCCGTGGCACCGATCCGCGCCAGCCGGGCCGCCTCCCGCACGTCCTTCACCATCACGGCGAAGGGTTTGGCCGGACGGCGCTTGCGGCGCCGCAGCTCGGCCACGGCGCGTGGATCGCGCGCGTCGCACACCAGCTGGTAGCCGCCGAGCCCCTTGACCGCGACGATCCCGCCGTCGGCGACGGTCTTGACCGCCGCGCGCAGCGCCTCCTCACCACGCAGGTCCTCCCAGGCCAGGCACGGGCCGCAGACGGGGCAGGCCACGGGCTCGGCGTGGAAGCGCCGGTCGCCCGGGTCGGCGTACTCGGCCGCGCACCTACCGCACATCGGGAAGCGGCGCATGGTGGTACGGATCCGGTCGTAGGGCAGATCCTCGATGATCGTGGCCCGGGGACCGCAGTCGGTGCAGTTGACGAACGGATACCGGTAGCGGCGGTCGGCGGGGTCACGCAGGTCGCGCAGGCAGGCGGCGCAGATCGCCGCGTCGGGCGGAATCTCCCGCGGGGCCGTGTCGTGGGCGGCAGGCGGGCTGTGCCGGACCCGGAAGCCCGGGGTGCGCGGCGCGTGACGGGTGCTCTCCGTCAGCCGCACTTCGCGGACCAGCGCGAGCGTCGGCGCGCGGTGGCGCAGGCGGGCGGCGAAGACGTCGACGGCGCCCGGCGGACCGGCGACCTCGCCCTCGACGTGCCCGTTGACGTTGGCCACCCAGCCGTCCAGCCCCAGTTCGGCCGCGGTGCGGTAGACGAAGGGCCGGAAGCCCACGCCCTGGACGATCCCGTCCACCCGGAAGTGCCGCACGGTCATGACCGCTCCCCGGATACCGGGCTCCCGGACACCGCGCCCAGGTGACGGGCGATCTCGCCCTCGACCGCTGCGACGAGGCCGGGCACCGCCGCGGCGACGGCGGGCGACAGGCCGGTGCCGAACGAACCGTCGGCGCCCTCCACGGCGTACACGACCAGACGCTCCGGCAGCCGGCCCAGGACGCGCGCGAGTTCGACCGCCTCGCCCAGCCCCAGACCGTGGGTGCTGGTGGCCGACGGCGGCACCACGTGCCCGGAACCGAGTTCGAGCCGGTGCACCCGCCCGGGTGAGCCCGGGTGCGCGTGGGCGGCGTCCACGACCACGGCGAGACCGGCGTCCTCCCAGAGCGCGATCAGCCGCCCGGGATCGCCGTCGCTCGTGGCGAACCGGGTGCCGGGCGGCAGCGACCGCTCGCCGGCCCGCTCCCGCAGCCCGGCGACCACGGCCCAGCCCACGCCGTCGTCGCGCCGGAACTCGTTCCCTACGCCGACCACGGTGACGCGCGCGCGTTCCCTCATGGCCCCCACGGTGCGGCGCGCCGCGAGGGTCTCACAGGGGCCGAACGACCCATCCGGGGGGCCGGTGCGCCCTCCCGGTACCGGCGGCCCCGGGACCGCTCCCGCGGTGCCGCCCGCGGCGCGTCAGGTCGTGGCCGCCGAGCGGGCGCCGGCCAGGGGGATGCGCCAGCGCAGGCGGGTGCCGCCTGCCGGGGCGCGGCCGACGGCGAACGTACCGCCGAGTTTCTCGGCGCGGCGGCGCAGGTTGGTGAGCCCGCTGCTGCGGGTGACGGCCGGGTCGATCCCGCGGCCGTCGTCGGTGATCTCCAGCAGCAGTTCGGCGTCGGCACGGACGAAGACGGTGACGGCGGAGGCCTGGGCGTGCCGGGCCGCGTTGGACAGGGCCTCGCGCAGCACGGCCAGCAGATGGGCGGCGGTCGCGTCCGGGAGGGACGCGTCCACCGGGCCCTCGAACTCGACGGCCGGGGCGAAGCCGAGCCGGGGCTGGGCGGCCGCGGCCTCGTCGAGGACCTGGGCGCGCAGGCTGGCCGCCTTCTGCGCGGGCTGGTGGAGATCGAAGATGGTGGTGCGCAACTCGCGGATGGTGGCGTCGAGTTCGTCGATGACGGTGTGCATCCGGTCGGCATCGGGTCCGTGCAGCCGGGCGGCGGTGCTCTGCAGGGCGAGTCCGGCGCCGAAGACCCGCTGGATGACCATGTCGTGCAGATCACGGGCGATACGGTCGCGTTCGGCCATCACCTCCCGGTCGGCCCGGGCCGAGGCCAGCTCGGCCTGGGCGGCGAGCTGGTGGGTGATGTCCCGGGCCGTGGCGCAGTATCCGACCAGCGCCCCGTCGGCGTCCCGCCGCGCCGACACGGTGACGGCCACGTCGACTTCCGTGCCGTCCGCGCGGTGCCAGCGGCACTGGTGTGACTCGGCACGCCCACCGGAGCGGATCTGCTCCACCGCCGTGCGGAACTCGGCGCGTGCCGCGTCCGGCATGAGGGTGCCGACCGCCTCCCCGGCGATCTGTTCCTCGGTGTGGCCCAGCAGGCGGCGGGCGCCCGGATTCCACGTTTCCACGCGCAGCTCGGAGTCCAGGGAGAGCATGGCGTCGTCGGAGGAGGCGACGATGGCCGCCAGCCGGGCCTCGGCCCGCCGGGCGTTCTCCAGCTCGGTGTGCAGGGCGATCAGGCCCCGGTTGGTGTCCTCCAGCTCCTGGCGCAGCTCGTCGATCAGGTGCGCCTGACGTGCCGAACCGGTCTGCCGGGGCGTGTCGTGGGAGTCGTCGAGCGGGCGGAGGCCGTCGGGGTTCCCCATGGCTGACCGTCCTTCGGCTGAGGTGGGTTGAGGCTGCTCCATCATGCCGTGCCGTCGGCGCGGACCACGAGCACGGTGGCGTCGTCGGTGGACCGGCAGTGGTCGCGGTGCAGCACCGCGGCGACCACTGCCGGGTGGTGCTCCAGCAGGCGTGGGTGCTCGTCGAGGTGCCAGCCGGACCGGATCCCGTCGCTGGCCAGGACGAGGACACTGCCGGGTTCCCACGGGCAGTGCTGGGAGCGGGTGGTGGGCGGCGGGAAGTGGGTGCCGAGGGTTCCGGGGCGGTCCAGCAGATGGACGCTGCGGCCCGCGGTGAGAACACGTCCGGTGATGTTGCCGACCGCCGTGTAGGTGAGCTCGCCGCGCTCGGGATCGATCAGGCAGGTGCCCAGCACACCACCCCGGGTGCCCCGCATCGCCTCGTGGGCGCGCTTGACCAGGGTGTCCGGGTCGGCGGCCGGGTCACGCCCGAACACGGTGACCGCGGCGCGGGCCGCGGCGGCGGCGGCCGGACCGTGCCCGAGGCCGTCGACCACCATGGCGGCCGGCCTGCGGCCCGGCGCGACGGCCCAGGCGTCCCCGGACTCGCCGTCGCCGCCGAGGGGGACGTTCACGGCGCCGAACCGCCAGCCGCCGGCCGGGGACGCGTCGCCGCTGCCGAGCCGGGCGTAGACGACCGTACCGCGCCTGGAGGAGTAGCAGTCGAACTCGGCGGCCTGCCGGCGTACCACGCTCAGTCCCGCGTTCAGCCCGCGCCCGCGGGTGGGGGGAGCGGCCGCGGCGGCGGGAGCGAGGGCTCCGGCAGGCATCCCAGGACCACGGTCGACGGAGATCAGCTCGATCCCGTCGCCGGCCTTGCGGACGAGCACATAGCCGCCGGGATGGGCGTGCCGGACCAGGTTGGTGCCCAGTTCGGTGGCCACCAGCTCGGCCGTGCCGGGACGCAGCCCGCTCTGGCCGGCCGCCAGCCGGGCCACCGTGCGGCGCAGCGCGCCCACGTCCTCCTCGGGTCCGACGACGCAGAGCCGGTGCGCGGCCTCGCTCACCGCTGCCATTTCACGATCACCACGGTCGTGCCTGATCCGGTCGCGGAGGTCAGGGTCAGCTCGTCCACGAGCCGGCGCGCGCCCGGCAGCCCCAGCCCCATGCTGCCGCGGGTGCTGAAGCCGTCGGTCATGGCCAGATCGACGTCGTCGATCCCCGGGCCGTCGTCGGCGAACGTGGCCCGTACCCCGAGCTTGCCCTGGCGCCGCACCTGCTCGACGCGGACCCGCCCGCGGCGGCCGGTGGCGTAGTTGAGGATGTTGCGGGCCAGTTCGCTGCCCGCGGTGATCAGCTTGGTCGTGTCGACGAGGTTGAGCCCCGCCGCCTCCGCCTCGGTGCGCAGCACCTTGCGGACGCGGATCAGATCGGACTCGTCGACGATGTCGAACACGGCCGGCCCGCGGCCCGTTTCCGTCTCCGTCGGCATGGTCAGTCCAAACCGGTGTCGCCGCGGCGCAGCCGCTCCAGCAGGGCCAGGCCCTGCTCGGCGTTGAGCGCGGTGTCCAGGTGGCCCATGGGGACGCCGAGTTCGACCAGGGTGATGGCGACGGCGGGCTGGATCCCGACCACCGCCGCCTGCGCCCCGAGCAGCCGGACCATGGCCACGATGCGGGCCAGGACCCGGGCGATGAAGGAGTCGACCATGGTCAGCCGGCTGACGTCGATGAGCATGCCGGTCGCGGCCGTACGGGAGACCTCCCGGGTGAGCTGTTCCTCGATCCTGATCACGGTGGTGTCGTCCAGGTCGCCCTGGAGTGCCACCAGCAGCGTGTCGCCGATCCGCATGACCGGCACCACGTCCTCGTTCACCGCGGCTCCCCGGACGTCAGCGTCCGCGCGGCCGTCTGCGCCGTCCCGGACCGTTCGGCCAGCACGGTGAGTGCCAGTTGCAGTGCGTCCTGCAGGGTGCCGCGGGAGCGCAGCCGGCCCATGTCGATGCCCAGGTGGACCATGGACTGAGCGGTCTCCGGGCGGACCCCGCTCATGATGCTCACCGTGCCCATCAGCGCGGCCGCCTGCACCGTCTTCAGCAGATGCTGGGCCACCTGGGTGTCGATGGTGGGTACGCCGCTGATGTCCAGGATGGCGACCTCGGCCTGGGACCGGGCGATGCTGTCCAGCAGTCCCTCGGTCAGGCGGGTGGCGCGCAGGGTGTCCAGTGTGCCGATGATCGGCAGCACCAGGATCTTGTCCCACACCTGGATCACCGGCGTGGACAGCTCCAGGATCTCG
The DNA here is from genome assembly GCF_021462265.1 of Streptomyces shenzhenensis. Taxonomy (GTDB): domain Bacteria; phylum Actinomycetota; class Actinomycetes; order Streptomycetales; family Streptomycetaceae; genus Streptomyces; species Streptomyces shenzhenensis. The sequence continues at coordinate 396,347 of NZ_JAJONF010000002.1, forward strand.
TCGCGCTGGCGCTGCAGCCGCTGCTCGGTCTCCCGGCGCTCGGTCACGTCCCGGATGGCGGCGGCGACCAGCCGGCCCTCGGCGGTCTCCAGCGGACTCAGGCTGATCTCCACGGGGAACTCGGTGCCGTCCCGCCGCAGCCCCCACAGCTCCAGACCGGCGCCCATCGGCCGCACCTGGGGGGCGGCGAGGAACCCGCTGCGGTGGCCGAAGTGGTCGCGGCGGAAGCGCGTCGGGACGAGCACCTCGATCTCCTGGCCGACCAGTTCGTCGCGCTCGAAGCCGAACAGCGCCTCGGCCTGCCGGTTGACCAGGACGATCCGCGCGTCCGGCCCCACGATCACCATGGCGTCCGGGGCCGACTCCAGCAGCGCGTGGAACAGCGACTCGGTCCGCGCCGACTCGGTGACGTCCCGCAGGACCTTGACGAACCCGGTCACCGAACCGTCGTCCCCGACGACCGGCGTCAGGGTGATGTGGGACAGGAACCGCTCACCGCTCTTGGTGACCCGCCAGCCGTCGAACTCGCGCCGGCCGTGCTGCCGTACCGTTTCCAGTTCCTGGGCCATCAGCCCCGCGTCCCGGTCCTCCGCCGTCTGCAGCACCGACACCGGCCGTCCCAGGATCTCGGCCTCGGTGTAGCCGGTCAGCGCCTGAGCGCCGCGGCTCCAGCGCGCCACCTCACCGGCCGGGCCCAGTTTGATCACGGCGTGATCGGCGAGCGCGTCCAGCATCGCCTCCAGATCGCGCAGCCTCGGCTGCGGATCCTGTCCGTCCGCCGATGATGCAGTCATCCCCAGGCCCCGCCCTTCACCTATCAGCGATCCGCAGACCGGTCCCCATGATCGTACACGTGTTCCCGATCACCGGCGCGGCTGATGCTACCTGCCGGGAGCCGCCGGACAGGCCTGTTTCGCCATGCTCCGGCCTGCCTTCGCACCGGGCCTGTCGTGGCGCCCGCACGGCTCCTCGGGCCGGTCCCCGTCGCCGTACGGCCCCCGATGCGCGCGTCGCGCGAGTCGCCGACGCGAGCGCCGTCGCCCAGAATGGATCTCACGATCGGCAGAGCACCTCACCCAGGCACAGAGGGGGAGGGAACCATGAAAACCATGAAGGTGGGAGTACTGACCGGCGGCGGTGACTGCCCCGGTCTCAACGCCGTGATCCGCAGCGTCGTCCGCAAGGGCGTCCAGGAGTACGGCTTCGAGTTCGCCGGCCTCCGGGACGGCTGGCTCGGGGCGCTCCAGGGCCATGTGGTGCCGCTGGGCGTCCCCGAGGTGCGGGGGATCCTGCCGCGCGGCGGAACCATCCTCGGGTCGTCCCGCACCAACCCGTTCAAGCACGAGGACGGCGTGCGCCGCATCCGGGACACCCTCACCGCGCACGGCATCGACGCCCTGGTCGTGATCGGCGGCGAGGACACGCTGGGCGTCGCCGCCGAGCTGAGCCGCCAGGGGATCCCGATCGTCGGCGTGCCCAAGACCATCGACAACGACGTGCCCGGCACCGACTACACCTTCGGCTTCGACACGGCCGTGGGCATCGCGGCCGAGGCCATCGACCGCCTGCACACCACCGCCGAGTCGCACATGCGCACCCTGGTGGTGGAGGTGATGGGGCGGCACTCCGGATGGATCGCCCTGCACGCCGGTGTCGCGGGCGGCGCCAACGTGATCCTCATCCCGGAACGGCCGTTCGACATCGACCAGGTGTGCGCCTGGGTGAAGAGCCGCTTCGAGTTCCACTACGCGCCGATCGTCGTCACCGCCGAGGGAGCCGTCCCCAAGGAGGGGCAGATGGTCCTCAAGGACCGGTCGCTGGACGAGTACGGCCATGTGCGGCTGTCCGGGATCGGCGACTGGCTGGCCCGGGAGATCTCGGAACGCACCGGCACGGACGCCCGTACGACCGTGCTCGGCCACGTCCAGCGCGGCGGCACGCCGAGCGCCTTCGACCGGTGGCTGGCCACGCGCTTCGGGCTGCACGCCGTCGACGCGGTCAAGGACGGCGCCTTCGGCACGATGGTCGCCCTGAACGGCACCCGGATCGTCCGGGTCCCGATCCCCGACGCCGAGACGCCGACCAAGGTGGTCGATCCGTCCCTGTACGAGGAGTTCGAGGTGTTCTTCGGCTGACGGCCGAGGAGCTCCTGGACCGGCCGGCCGGGTCCGCGGGCGTCAGCCGCCGTGCGGTACGACCGCCACCGGGCAGCCGGCGTGGTGCAGTACGGCGTGCGTGACCGGTCCCAGCCGGCCCCCGCCGCCCCGGCCCACGACCAGCAGACCGGCTTCGCGGGAGGAGTTCAGGAGCGCCTGCGCGGGATGCAGCAGCACGACATCCGCGCGGACCGTCACCTCCGGATACCTCTCCTGCGGGGCGCGCAGGGCGTCGGACAGCCGCAGAACCTCCTGGTCCTCCCAGGTGGCACGGTCCTCCTCGGCCACGAACAGCGTCCTGGGCGAGACGGCCTCGGCGGGGAAGACCCAGGCCTGCACCACCCGGAGGACCGCGCCGCGCCCGCGGGCCGCTCCGAACGCGAAGTCCGCCACCTCCGCGACCGGGCGATGCGCGTCGAACCCCACCACCACCGGAGGGACGGCGCCCGCCGGACGCGTGCCGTTCCCGAAACCGCCGAGCCGCCGTCCGGGCACCACGACGACCGGGCAGTCGGCCGCGGCCGCCACCCGAAGGGCCACCGAGCCGGCCGCGAGGCCGTCGAAGCCGCCCGAGCCCCGTGCCCCGACCACCAGCAGCCCGGCACCGGCCGCCAGGGACAGCAGCGCCTCGGCCGGGGCGCCGGCGCTCTGCTCGCCGCGCACCCGCAGCTCCGGGTGACGGGCACCGAGGTCGGCGATCACGCCCTGGACGATGCGCTCACCCACCCGGCGCAGCGTCTCCCGGGCCTGGTCGGGAACCTCACCGCCGGGCAGTGGCGGAGTGGCGTGCACGAGGTACAGGGGAACATCCCGCAGCACCGCCTCCCGCGCCGCCCACTCGGCCGCGGCGAGACTGTGCCCGGATCCGTCGACACCCGCCAGTACGGGCTGACCCATCGTGTCCTCCTTCGCCCGCCGGGCCCGTTCACGCGCTCCCGCACTGTTCCACCGCGGAGCCCTCGGAAGTCCCGGCGGACGGGACGTTCGCCCGCACGCGGGCCGTTCGGCCCCGGCGAAGGACCCGACCGGCTCTGCCGGACGGTCCGCCCGCGCGGATGATGGGCAGGGAACCCGCGACACGGCCGCACGGCCCGTGGCACGTCCCGTTGCCCGCAGGTGTGCGGCCGTCTCCCTCGGCATTCCGCGGGACAGGAGAGGCGGAGACCATGACCGACATCCAAGAGCTGCTGGGCGATGAGGCGAAGGACCTGCTGACCTACTCCGCCCAGGGAATCCCGCGGGACGACCTGGTCCTGCCCGGCCCCGACTTCGTCGACCGGGTGGTGTCCGGGACCGACCGCTCGCCCCGGGTGCTGCGCAACCTGCAGTCACTCTTCGACCAGGGCCGGCTGGCCGGCACCGGATACGTGTCGATCCTGCCGGTCGACCAGGGCATCGAGCACTCCGCGGCATCGGCGTTCGCCCCCAACCCCCGCTACCTCGACCCCGCGAACATCGTCGAACTCGCCCTCGAAGGCGGCTGCAACGCGGTGGCCAGCACCCTCGGTGTGCTCGGCGCGGTGTCGCGGCGCTACGCGCACCGGATCCCCTTCATCGTCAAGCTCAACCACAACGAACTGCTCACCTACCCGAACCACTACGACCAGATCCTGTTCGGCGACGTCCAGCAGTGCTTCGACCTCGGCGCGGTCGGCGTCGGCGCCACGGTCTACTTCGGCTCGGAGCAGTCGGACCGCCAGCTGCGGGAGGCCAGCGAGGTCTTCGCCAGGGCCCATGAACTGGGCATGTTCACGGTGCTGTGGTGCTACCTGCGCAACTCCGCGTTCAAGAAGGACGGCGTGGACTACGCGGTCTCCGCCGACCTCACCGGCCAGGCCAACCACCTCGGTGTGACGATCGAGGCCGACATCGTCAAACAGAAGCAGGCCGAGAACAACGGCGGCTACCGCGCGCTGGACTTCGGCAAGACCCACCCGCTGCTGTACGACCGGCTCACCACCGACCACCCGGTCGACCTCACGCGCTGGCAGGTCGCCAACTGCTACATGGGCCGCGTCGGTCTGATCAACAGCGGCGGCGCGTCGGCCGGCCAGGGGGACCTGGCCCAGGCGGTACGGACCGCGGTGATCAACAAGCGGGCCGGCGGCACCGGCCTCATCACCGGCCGCAAAGCCTTCCAGCGCCCCACCGAGGAGGGGGTCGGACTCCTGCACGCCGTCCAGGACGTCTACCTCGACGAGAGTGTCACCGTCGCCTGACGGGCCTGACGGGCCTGACGGGCCTGACGGGCCTGACGTGGCGGGGTGGCCGGGGGCCCGGCGCCCAGCGGGCGTCCCGGGCGCCTCAGACCGGCGTCACCTCGCCGATGCCGGTGCCGGCATCTGTGCCGGCCGGGCCGGGGCGGGAGGCGGTCCCGGCGTGCCGCAGACGCCGACCGGCGTCTTCCGGGGAGGGCGGCCGGCGGGTGAAGACGTCCTGTCCGACGGCCGTGGCCTCCCAGGTGTTGGCCGCGATCGCGGACACCGTGAGCAGCCAGGCGGCGCAGATCCGCTCCTCGCCGTCCTCGTGGTACTGGCCGCTCCAGCTGGTCACCGACTCGGCGTCGGTCCGCTCGTTGCGCCAGGCCACCGTCCAGCCGAGCGGCGTCCCGCGGTCCGGGACCGCGGCCGCCTCGTAGCGCCCGACCAGCGGGTACCCGCCCACCGCGTGACCGGTCGCCGAGAAGTAGGTGCCCTTGACACCCCCGGTCGGTTCGACCGTGATCCGCATGTGCGAGCCGATCTCGTTGTACCAGTCTCCGCTGATACTCATCGTTCGTCCTCCCTCAAAGGCGCGCGGGGCGCCGCGTGGCTCCGCGTTCGGAACCGCGGTCACCGGCCGGACACGAGGCGCCTCCCGGCGTCCGGCGGCGGGTGGCGTCGTCCGCCCTTCTTCCTCCCAGTACAGATGCGTCACTCCCCGGGCCACCAGGGCCGAACAGACCGTCTCCGCGGCCACCCGGCCTCAGGAGTCCCCTGCGATGTCCCGGGCGGGTGACGCCCGGCAGGCCGCACCCGGCTGCGCGCGCCGGCGCCGGGCGGCATCGTGGTCCGTGGCAGCGGGGTGACCACATGCGACGGCGTACCGATCCCGCTGCCGCGACCGGCTCCGCCGCTCGCGCCGACTCTCGAAGGGGTTCCATGCCGCAGCCGGGGACCCCAGCCGGGGACACCGGACCGGAGCCGGGCGACGTCACCCGGCCGGGCCGGATCTGGTGGCTCTGCTCGGTGCTCGTCGTGGCGGCCGCGGTGGTGGCCGCCGTCTTCCGGCGGAGTGAGATCGCGCAGGCGTACCACCTGGTCGCCCGCGTCCGGCCGGCCGGTCTCGGCGCCGCCGTCGCACTCGAGGTGATGTCCCTGCTGTGTTTCGCGGCCGTGCCGCGGTGGCTGCTGGCGGTGGGGGGCGTGCGGTGGAGCATGGCCAGGATGACGTGTACCACCGTGGCCGCCAACGCGATGTCGGGTGCGCTGCCGGCCGGCGCGGCCTTCTCGGCCGCCTGGCTGTTGCGCCACCTGTCCCGGCGCGGTGCGGGCGGGGTGCTCGCCGCCGCCGTCCTGGTGACCGCGGGCGCGGCGTCGGCGGCGGGCCTCTTCCTCGTCTTCGCCCTCGGCGTGGCGGTGGCCGGCCGGACCGGCCCCGGCGCCCTGGTGCGCCCGGTCGTGGACGCGCTGCTGCCCGTTCTCCTCGCCGCGCTGGTGCTCCTCGCCCTGTCCCGCTACGGCGGCTTCCGCCGCCTGCTGCGCCGCCTCTGGGCGGGCACGGGCCGGCGGTTCCCGCGGGTACGCCGCGCGGAGTCGGACTTCGCCGGAGTACTGCGCCAGGCCCGCGCGGCACAGCCCCGGCCGCTGCCCTGGCTGTGGCCGCTCGGGTACGCCTTCCTGAACTGGGTGTTCGATGCGGCGGCCCTGACCGCCGGGATGTCGGCCCTGGGCATCGAGGTGCCCTGGCGGGGACTGCTTCTCGCCTATGCCCTCACCCAGCTGGCCGGCAGCCTGCACCTGACACCGGGGAACCTGGGCATCGCCGAGGCGACGCTGTCGGCCCTGCTCGCCCTCTGCGGACTGCCGGCCGCGCAGGCGATCGCCGCGACGTTCCTCTACCGCGTCATCAGCTACTGGGCGCTGCAACCCATCGGCTGGACCTGCTGGGTCGGCCTCGCCCTCGAAGAGGCACACGCGGCGCACGACGGTCTCTGACCGGCCCCTGCCCGCGCGGACCCCCACCGGTCCGGTCCTCGGTGCGGTGCCGGGAACCGCCGGCGAGGGCGTGGTGGACGCCGGGGATCTCGCGGTCGACGCCGGGCAGGCCGTGGACGGCGTGCCCGGCGCCGCGCACGGAGTACGCGACGGTGAAGACGACGTCCTCCGGCATCTTTGTGAAGCGGCCCTTGCTCGCGGGGACCGGTGCGCTCACCGCCGCTGCGGCCCCGGCCGGCCGGACGTGGCCGGCCAGGTCAGGGCGCGGGCGATGTCGGACAGGGCGAGGATGCCGGCGGGACGGCCGTCCGCGAGGACCAGGGCGCGGCGGACCGGGCTCGCCTCCAAGCGGGCGAGCACGTCCAGCACCGGCTCCTCCGGAGTGGCGACGACGCACTCGGAGAGGGGGAGCATCGCCTCGCGGACCGTGGTCCTCGCACGTTCCTGGGGCGGTGTGGCATCGAGGCGCCGAATCGTCAGCAGCCCGATCACCGTTCCGTCCGCCGCCGTGACGGGGAACGTGGAATGACGGTAGTGGCCGAAGGGTCCCTCGGCCAGGAAACCGGCGAGCGTCGCGTTGGCCGGCACGGTGACCGGGCCGCCGGTCATGACACGGCTCACCGGGACGCCGTCCAGGACCCCCCGGATCTCCGCCTGCCGGGCCTCGGACGTGGCGGCGGCGATGAGGAACCAGCCGAGCAGGGCGGCCCACAGCCCGGAGAGGTCACCGCGGAGGAGAACCGCGGCGAACCCGGTGACCACCATGAACCAGCCCAGCGCCCGGCCCGCCGCCGAGGCGCCCCGCGTGGCCCGCAGCCGGTCACCGGTGCGCCGCCACAGGTACGCCCGCAGCAGCCGGCCGCCGTCGAGCGGGGCGGCGGGCAGCGAGTTGAAGACGGCCAGTAGGACGTTGATCGCGGCGAGCCAGGCGACCGCCTCCACCAGCAGCGCCGACGCGTGCAGCGCGTCCAGCCCCACGGCCGCGCCGGCCAGGAGGCCACCCGCCAGCAGGCTGGTGAGCGGACCCACACTGGCGATACGGAATTCGGCGGCCGGCGTGGGAGCCTCGCCGCTCAGCCGGGCGGCGCCGCCGAGCATCCACAGAGTGACGCCCTCGACCGGCACGCCGTTGCGGCGGGCGACCACCGCGTGTGCCAGCTCGTGTGCCAGCAGGGACGCGAGGAAGACCACCGCGGTCAACAGCCCCAGCGCCCAGTACAGCAGGGCGGAATGGCCGGGATGGGCGGCGGGGAAGCGGCCCTGTGCGAGCGCGAGGGTCACCAGGACGACGATGACCAGCACGCTCCAGTGGAGGCCGACGCGCACCCCCGCGATCCGGCCGAGTGACAGCGTCTCTTCCATCGGCTCGCCTCGTCTTTCACGGGCTCACGGCCCTGTGTGCATGGTGGATGCGGTGCCCGGGCCCACCGGTGGCCCCGGCCTCGGTGGCGCCTGCCGCCGCACAAAGCCTCGCGGACGTCCACCGGCCGCACCATGAGGCGAGCGACCCCGTCCGATGGGCCACTGCGGGCAGCCACGGGGCCGACCGGCCCTGCCCCGCGGCAGGAAGGGGCGCCGGTACGCGATCCCGACGAACAGCCGGGGCAGCTTCCGGCCGGACACCGCTTCGCGGCCGTCCGCCCCGCCCGCGGGCGCCGTCGAGGGCGAAGCCGATCGCGGCCCCGGGCGAGCCCGGTCGGCCCCCGCGCCGGGCCGGGCTGCGGGGCGCCGGTCGCGGTCGCGGCGCACGGGTGACCGCTCAGTCCTCGTCGCCGACGACGGCGATGCCGGTCACCAGGTCCGGGTGGATGCGCACCGCGTGTTTCATGGTCCGGTCCAGCCAGGGACGCAACAGCGACTCGTAGCGGGCGAGTTCGCGCGGGTCGGTCACCAGGTGCGCGAAGCCGGTGACCACCACGCTCCAGCCCAGGTGGGTGTCCGGATCGATGACATCGGCCTCGTAGGCGACCACCACCCCGGTGCCGTCGGCCTGCCGGGTGCGGGAGGTCAGGGCGGCGCCCTCGTGGGTGCGGATGACGATGTCGCCGTCGACCAGCACATGGTTGACCGGGCGGACGGTGGGCAGGGCCTGCCGTGTGAAGACGATCCGCCCCAGCGACACCGTGCCCAGCAGTCGCAGCGCCTCCGAGCTGTCGAGCTCGACACTCCGGCGCGCACCGGCGACACGGGCGGGTGCGCTGTCCTCGTTGACCATGGCGGGGTTCCGTCGGTGAGTCGTCCCCCGGCGCGGCGGACGTGCCTCGTCGAGGTGCTGAAGGTCGGGTGAACGGAGCGACACCGCGGGGGATCGGCGCCGCTCCTGGCTCAACTCTCTTCCCGGACGTGCTCCGGCGCAGGTGCCGTTGGTCCCGCGACGGGGGCCGATCGGCCCTTATGCACCGGTGCACCGGCCGGGGCCGCCTGCTGCGGGCGGACGCCCACCACGGCTCCGGCTGTCAGGAGCCCGGCCGTGGCCGACCACGGCCGCCGGGGGTGCCGCGCGCCGTGGACGGCCGCCGGCCTGAGGAAATCCGGACCGCTGCCCGGGGCCGCTCGGCCCATGCCCCGGCGCGGCCGGGTGGCCGAGGCTGAAGGTGCCGAAGTACGGCATCTGACTGCTGGAGGCCGCCATGACCGGCACCTCGTCCGCGGTGCGCGACGTGACGCCCCGCGATGTCGCCGCCCTGCGCCGCGACGCGGCGTTCAAGTGCATGGCCGAGGCCGAGGCCAGGCGGCGGTGGCTGATGAACACCCCGGCCGTCACCACGCGGGGAGGCGCCCGATCATGAACCGCGACAGCTCCCGGAAGCAGGCAGGCGCCGGCAGCCGCCGGAGGCGGGGCCGGTCGTGGTGGTGGCGATGGCGGCGCAATCCGCTGCGGCGGCACAGCGACGTCGTGGAGGCCTGGATCGTGCTCGCGATCTGGGCCGTCGCCCTGCTCGGCGGAGTGCTCGCCGGCTGGGCCGTGGCCCAGACCGTCGATCACACGTTCGCCGAACGGCGGGCCGACACCCGCTCGGTGTCCGCCGTACTGACCGAGGACGCGGCGGAGGGCACGCCCGTCACGGCCGGTTACGACATCGGCAGGACATGGGTCACGGTCCGGTGGACGGCCGCGGACGGCACCGTGCGCACCGGCCGGGCCAAGGCCGTCCCCACGGCCGCCGCCGGCAGCCACGTCCAGGTCCGGGTGAACGGTCGCGAGCAGCTGGTCAGCGCTCCGCCGAGCAAGGCGGCGGCCACCTTCGAGACGGTCGCGGCCGGTGTGCTCGGCTGGCAGCTGACCGTGACCGCGGTCTACGGCGGCGGCCGGCTGGTCCGCCGGCGGCTGCTCGGGCGCCGTCTCGCCGAATGGGACGACGAGTGGCGGCGAGTCGGCCCCCAGTGGCGCAACTTCAGCGGCGGCAAGGGCTGACCCCCGCACAGCCCCTGCGCGAGGGCTGCCCGCTGGACACCGGTCCGCGCGGATACGCACCGGGCTCCGGTCCCGCGAGGTGTGCGGGACCGGAGCCCGGTGTCGCGTCAGTCGGCGTCGCTGCGGACGGGGACGGGGCACAGATGGCAGCGCACGTCCACCACGCCCTCCACGGCGCGTGCCAGACGCTCGGCGACCGGCACCAGATCCATGCCGTCGACCCATCCGGTGAGGGTGACCACCCCCTCCGTGACCTCCACCTGGATGTGGTCGGCCGACAGGGGGAACAGCCGCTCGACGACCTCCCGGCGGACCTCCTCGGTGAGTTCCTCGTCTTCGCGGAGGAACACCTTGAGCAGGTCCGCGCGGCTGACGACGCCTCGGAGCAGGCCCACGCCGTCGACGACCGGCAGCCGCTTGACCCGGCGCCGCGCCATGATGCGGGCGGCCTCGGCCAGGGTGGCGTCGGCGTGCACGGTCACGGCGGGCGCGCTCATCAGATCCTTGGCGGTCAGGCCGCCGGCCTTGGCCAGATCGGCCGACCGCTCCCGCTGTACGAACCGGTCCGGATCGCTGTCCCGGAACTCCTCCTTGGGCAGCAGATCGGCCTCGGACACGACACCGATCACCCTGCCCTCGCCCTCCAGCACGGGAAGGGCGCTGATCTTCCACTGGTCCAGCAGCGCGACGACGTCCTTGAACGGGACGTCACGGCCGACGGCCACGGCGGCGCGGGTCATCACGTCGCCGACGGTGTGCGGACTGCCGTGCATGGTTGCCTCCTCTGCCTCCTCGGGATCCTCCCCGTCCCAGCGTGGGCCCGGCACGGGCCGGGGGCCAAGGGCCGCCCAGACCCTCCCGGAGGGACTCTTCGGCCCCATGGCGGCCCGCCGGTACCCCCGCACGCCGGAGAGACCCGCGGCCCGGCTCGTCGGCCGGCGGCGCGGGCCCCGGCCCGGCGGACGACCGGCGGGAGGCGGGAGGAGGCAGGAGGGAGGTGGGCCGGTCGGCCCCCCGGGTCAGGACGGTCCGCACCGTCGGCCGGACCGCTCGGCTCAAGCGCCCCCGGGGCCGGCGGAGTTGGCTGTAAGGGAGGGGAACGACCCCGACATAGGGAGGGCGAGAACAGTGGGCACGAGCCTCACGACGGAGTTCTGGGAGCGCTTCTCGGTCCTGCTGGTGCTGGCGCTGGCCATGACGGCGATCCTCACCGCGGTCTTCACCGCGCTGTTCGACGCGCTCACCGCCCGGCTGCGCGGCCGGCGTCCGCACCCCGCCACGCCACGGATCCCGCGTCCGCGCGTGCCGCACGACCGGCCGACCCCCGTCCACCACTGAACCGGATGAACCGACCCGGCGGGCCCGGTGCCCGGCGGGCGCTCTGCCCCGCGCTGCCAGGGGGGGGCACCGGCGGGCCGGTCGGCCCCGGCTGAGGCCCTTGCGGCCCCTGCCCCGCCGACGGCTCGCCGCATGAGCTGGCAACAGGAGAAACCCTTACGAGGAGGTGTCGTCATGGTGCCGTGCCTGGTCGCCGGAGTCGACGGGTCCGAACAGAGTCTGGCCGCCGCCGCGTGGGCGGGCCGTGAGGCCGTACGGCGTGACCTGCCGCTGCGGCTGGTGCACGTCTGGGACTGGCATCCGCGCCGGCAGGACGGCGCGATCGCCGCCGCCGCGGGGCGCCACCTGGCCCGCCGGACGTTGCGGCAGGCCGAGGAGTGGGTGCGGGCCGCCTGTCCGGACGTCCGGCTCCAGGACGAACTGGTGGAGGGGCCGGTCGTCACGGCTCTGGTCAAGGAGGCCGAGCGGGCGGAGCTGCTGGTGCTGGGCTCGCGCGGGCTGAGCGGCTTCACCGGCTTCCTGGTCGGCTCGGTCGCGCTGGGCGTGGTCGCCGAAGCCACCCGTCCCGTCGTCCTGATCCGGGCGGACGAGGACGCGGCGGACGAACACCTTCCGGCAACCGACGGCAGCGCCTCGACCCGCACGGGCTACCGGGACGTCGTCCTCGCCGTCGACGTGGCCGACGCCTGCGACGAGACCATCGAGTTCGCCTTCGAGGCGGCCCGGCTCCGGCACGCCCGGCTGCGCGCCGTGCACGCCTGGCACCGGCCCGGTCCGCTCAGTCTCGGCGCCGGTGAGATCGGCCTGGTGGACGACCCACGGCAGGCCGAGGAGTGGCTGGGCTTCCTCAGGGCCGTGCTGCGGGTGTGGCGCGACAAGTACCCGGACGTGGCGGTGCTGGAGACGGTGGCCGAGGACAAGGCCTCGACGGTACTGGTCCGGGCCGCGGCCGAGGCGGGCCTGCTCGTCGTCGGGCACCGGCTCACCGAGCGGCCGGTCGGTCCGCGCACCGGCCCGGTCACCCATGCCGTGATCCATCATGTCGGCTGCCCGGTGGCCGTCGTTCCCCACACGTGAGGCGGCCGGAAGCCCCCCGTCCCGCCGCCTGGCGCCCGCGCCGGGCGGCGCGCAGCGTGGAGGAGGGGGCGGCCGGGCAGCCGGAGAAGAGGTGGCACGCATGGACGAACGCATGGACAGGGATGCCTCCGAGCGACGGGTCGTCGTCGGCGTCGACGGGTCGCCGTCCTCGTACGCGGCCCTGCGCTGGGCCCTGCGGTACGCCGGCCTCGTCGGCGGCGTCGTGGAGGCGGTCGCCGCCTGGGAACTGCCGGGCCTGTACGGCTGGTCGGCGCCCGCCGTGGACTTCGAGATCGACGCGGAGGACGCCCGGGACCGGATGCGGCAGGAGTTGACCGACGTACTCGGCGCGGACGCGGTGAGCACGGTCCGTTCCCGCCTGGTGCACGGCAACGCCTCCGACGTCCTGCTGCGGGCCGCGGAGGGCGCCGAGGCGCTGGTCGTCGGCAGCAGAGGGCGGGGCGGCTTCGCCCGCGCCCTGCTCGGCTCGGTCAGCCAGCAGGTCTCCCAGCACGCCACCTGCCCGGTCGTGATCGTCCGCGCCGGACAGCCCGGACAGCCCGGAGAGCCCGGACAGCCCGGTCATCCCTGACGGCCCTGACGGTCCGGAGACGGTCCCGGCGGCCCTGACGGCCCTGACTGCCCGGTGACGGCCCCGACGGCGACAGCGGCGACGGCGCCTGGACGGCTCGGACAGCCCTGACGGCGCCCGGCGCCAGGACACCGGACGACCCCGGACAGCGGACAGGCCCGGACACCGGACGACCCCGGACACCGGACGGCCCCGGACAGCGGACAGCCCCGGACACCGGACGGCCCGGACAGCGGGCACGCGGCAACCGGGCACGCCGTAACCGGGCACGCGGTAACCGGTCACTGGAAGGCCGCGTGGATCTCCTGCTCGGTGGCCTCGTGTGAGACGAGCAGCAGTTCGTCGCCTGCCCGGAGCCGTATCTCCGGGCCCGGGACGGTCGGCCGGCCCTCGCGCACCACGGTCGCCACGACGGTGCCGGCGGGCAGCGTGATCTCGCCCAGGGTGTGCCCGGCCGCCCTGGACTCCGCGGTGATCGCGGTCTCGATGACCTCGACGCCCGCCTTGCTCAGGCGCAGCAGCGCCACGGTGTCCGTGGCCCCGGTGGCCTCCTCGATGAGCGAGACCAGCGGGGTGGCCGCGGGCACCGGCACGTCCACGCCCCACCGGCGGTCGAACAGCCAGGCGTTCTCCGCGTCGTTGACCCGGGCCGCCACCCGCGCCACGCCGAACCGCTCCTTGGCGAGCAGGCTGATGACCAGGTTGTCCTCGTCGCGGCCGGTGACGGCGATGAGGACGTCGACGGTGCGGGCCCCCGCCCCGGCCAGCAGGCCGGGCTCCGAGGCGTCCCCGGCCACCAGCCGCACCTGCGGCATGCCGTCGAGTTCCGCGAGCCGCCCGCCGTCGCGCTCGACGAGGGTGACCTCGTTGTGCGCGGCGGCCAGCACGCGCGCGATCTGGGTGCCGAGCCGGCCCGCACCGGCGATCAGGACCTTCATGTTCCCAGCTCCTTGTCGAGGAAGCCGCGCAGCCTGCCGAGCGCGGTCGCGGCGACGGCGAAGGTGACCAGGTCACCGGGTTCGGCCGCGACGCCGTGGGCGGGCAGCAGGGAGCGGCCGGCCCGGGTGATCTCCACGACCCGGATCTCCCCGTCGACGTCGAACGCGGTGAGCGGACGCCCCGCGAGGTAGTCCGGGATCTCGGAGCGGACCAGCAGCGTCTCGCCGTTGCCGAAGGCGAGTTCCGGGGTGAGGTGGCGGTGCAGCAGCATCTGGTGGATGCGGCTGACGGCCCAGCGGACGCTGGAGACGGCCGGGATGCCGAGATCCTGGTAGATGTCGGCGCGGCGGGGGTCGTGGAGGCGGGCGAGGACGATCGGGACCCGGTAGGTCTCCTTGGCGGTCCGCGCACTGACGATGTTGGTGTTGTCGGCGGAGGTCGCCGCGACGAAGGCGTCGGCACCGCCGATGCCGGCCGTCTCCAGTACGGGACGGGCGAAGGCGTTGCCGACGTGGAAGGCGCCGGGGAAGCCCACCGGCAGCAGCTGGTGCGCCGTGGGCCGCCGGTCCACCAGCCGTATGTCGTGTCCTTCGGTGGCGAGCTGCGCGGCGAGGGTGGCCCCCACGCGGCCGCAGCCCACGATGACGACTCTCATCGCTTTCCTTCCTTCGCGGCCGCCGGGTGGCGCCGCAGCAGCCGTTTCCGGCACTCCTCGGCGGCCAGCAGCAGGGCACCGAAGCCGGTCAGGACCGCCCAGTCGGCGGCCGTCAGCGGGGCGGTGTTGAAGACCGCCTGGAGCGGTGGCGCGTAGCTGACGGCGGCCATCAGCGCGATGCCGAAACCGCCCGCGGCCAGCAGCCAGGGGTTGCTCAGCAGCCCGGCCCGGAACACGCTCTGCCGGTCGGTGCGCACCGCGAGGGCGTTGAAGAACTGGCTGACGACGATGCCGGCCTGGACCAGGGTGATCGCCTCCCGGTAGGCGGGGGTGTCCTTGGTGAAGTCCGCGTAGGGGATGCCGGACGCGTGGATGTGCCAGAAGAAGACGGCGCACACACCGAGGGCCTGGATGCCGCCCAGGAAGAGGATGCGGCCCACCACGGCCGCCGAGAACAGCCGTTCCCGGCGGGGCCGCGGCGGGCTGTCCATCACGTCGGGCTCCGCCGGCTCGGCGCCGAGCGCCAGCGCGGGCAGCACGTCCGAGCCGAGGTCGATGGCGAGGACCTGGACGGCGGTGATCGGCACCAGCGGGAAGCCGGCGAAGGTGGCCGCGAGGATCGGGACGAGTTCGGCGATGTTGTGGCTGAACAGGTAGATCAGGAACTTGCGGATGTTCCGGTAGACCGAACGGCCCAGCCCCACGGCGGTGGCGATGGAGGCGAAGGAGTCGTCCAGCAGCACCATCACCGCTGCCTCCCGGGCGACGTCGGTGCCGGAGGCGCCCATGGCCACCCCGATGTCCGCGTGCTTGAGCGCGGGCGCGTCGTTGGCGCCGTCCCCCGTGACGGCGACCACCTCGCCCCGCCGCTGGAACGCCGTGACCACCCGCATCTTGTGCTCGGGGCTGACCCGGCACAGCAGCAGTTCGGCGGAGCCGGCCAGCAGCGCGTCCAGCCCGCTGTCGTCCAGCGCGTCCAGCCGCCCGCCGGTCACCACGGTCGGATCCGGCCCGCGGACGATCCCGACGCGGCGGGCGACGGCCTCCGCGGTCAGCGGATGGTCCCCGGTGACCATGACGATCCGGATCCCGGCCCGCCGGCACGCGTCCACCGCGTCCCGGACCTCGGGCCGCGGCGGGTCGTACATCCCGGCGAGTCCCAGCAACGTCAGCTCCGACTCCACGTCGCCGATCGGCGGGCGCGGCCCGGCCACCCGCCGCGCGGCGACCGCCAGCACGCGCAGCCCCTGCCCGGCCATGCCGTCCGCGGCGGCGGCCACCTCGGTGCGGGCGGCATCGGTGAGCGCGACCGGCGCGCCGTCCCGGCCGACGGCCGTGCAGCGGGCCAGCAGTTCGAGCGGCGCCCCCTTGACGTACGCGACGTACGTCCCGTCGGCGGCGCGGTGCACGGTGCTCATCAGCTTGCGCACCGAGTCGAAGGGATACTCCGCGACCCGGGGCGTACGGGCCTCCTCCGCCGCCGGATCCAGGCCGGCCTTGCGGGCGGCCACCACCAGGGCGCCCTCGGTGGTGTCGCCCAGCACCCGCCACGCGTCCCGCCCGTCCGGCGGCACCAGCCGCGCGTTGCCGCACAGCGCCGCGGCCCGCAGCAGCTCCCGTACGGGCGCCGCGTCGGCGACCTCGCCCTGGGGCGCGTACCCGACGCCGGTCACGGGGTGCGGCACCCCGTTCGCCCACAGCCGTACGACGGTCATCTCGGCCTGGGTGAGCGTGCCCGTCTTGTCGGTGCACACCACGCTGGTCGAGCCCAGCGCCTCGACCGCCAGCAACCGCTTCACCAGCGCGTGCCGGCGGGCCATCCGGCGCACCCCGATCGCCAGGGAGACGGACAGCGTCGCCGGCAGTCCCTCCGGCACCAGCGCGACCATCACGCCGAGCGCGAAGACGAACGTGTCCACGAACGGCTGCCCGCTGGGGACGCGCAGCGCGAACACCACGGCCCCCGTCGCCAGCGCGGCACCGGCCACCCGCCGGGCCATGGCGGCGACCTGACGCTGCAGCGGGGTCTGCTGCCGGGGCGCCGCGGCGGTGAGCCGGAAGATCCGCCCGAACTCGGTGGCGGTCCCGGTGGCGAACACGACGGCCTCCGCAGTCCCGGCCACCACGTCGGTGCCCATGAACACACAGTTGCGGGCGTCCAGCACGGCGCCCGCGGGTACCGGGTCGGCGACCCGTGCGACGGCGTCGCTCTCGCCGGTCAGCGCCGCGTTGTTGACCGCGACCTCCTGCGCCCGGACCAGCCGGCAGTCGGCGGGCACCGCGTCCCCCGCCTCCAGGACCACCACGTCACCCGGCACCAGATCCCGCGCGGGCAGCTCCCCGGGCTCACCGCCCCGCAGCACCCGGCAGGTGTGCGGCACCATCGCCTGCAGGGACTCCGCGGTGCGCTCGGCGGAGTACTCCTGAGCGAAGCCGATGCCCGCGTTCAGCAGCACCACGCCGAGGATCGCCACGGCCAGCTCGAGCGTGGCCGCGTCCCGCGGCCGGCCGAGCAGGTAGGCGAGGAAGGTGATCGCCGAGGCGATCAGCAGGACGACGGCGAAGAGGTCGGTGAACTGCGCGAGCAGCCGCCGCCCCAGCCCGCCGCGTACCGCGGCCGGCAGGTCGTTGGCGCCGTACCGGGCCTGCCGCGCCGCCGCCTCGGCCGGGGTGAGCCCGCGCGGGCTGCCGGCCAGGGCGGCGAAGACGTCCGCGGCCGGCAGACAGGGGACGGCGGCGACGGGTCCGGCGGTCCGGGGCCGCCCGACCGCCGCCCTGCCCGGATCCGCCGGGGAGACGTGGTGCTCGCGCACCGCGGGTGTCCCCGGAGCCGGATCAGAGCCCATGCGGCGTCCCGCCCGCCGAGTCGGGCCCGGACGGTTCCTGCAGCACGGTCCGGGCGAGCGGCCCCAGCAGGTCGCCCAGCCGGCGGAAGACGTCGAGGAACAGGTCGTCGATCGTCAGCACGCCCGTCACCCGGCCCAGCTCCAGGACCGGCAGCCGGCGCACCCCGGTGCGGCTGAACGCCCGGTAGGCCGCCTGGAGGTCGTCGCCCGCGTCTACGGTGACCACCCGGTCCGACATGACCGCGCGTACTTCCGCGTCCTGGCCCAGGCCGCCGCCCAGACCGCGCAGGGCGATGTCGCGGTCGGTGACGATGCCCACCAGCGCCCCCGCGTCGTCGACGACGAGGACCGATCCGACGGCGGCCTCGGCCATCCGCCGGGCCGCCTCCACCAGCCGCACGTCCGGTGCGACCGTCACCGGCGGCGCGGTCATCGCCTCGGAGATCCTCATACGACAGCTCCTCATGGTGGGAAGGGAACAACGCGGGCACGGTAGGCGCACCGCGTCTCAGACGACGTCGAGCACCTCGGGCACCGGACGCCGGGGACTGGGGCTGCCCTCAGGGCCGTAGCCGAACCGGATGACCATCTGCACATGGGCCATGCCGGAACTCGGGTCGCGGGTCACCCAGCGCAGCTCCGGCCACTCCAGGGTCTGGGACGTCATCGAGGTGACCAGCCCGCCGGCCGTGGCCGTCAGCAGGACCCGCTCCAGCGCCTGACCCGCGCGCAGCCAGTCCGCCGGTCCGTCGTGCCCGGTACCGAGCAGGGCGAGCTGCGGGTTCCGCTCGAACACCGCCCAGCCGCGTCCGGGCACCGGCCGTCCGGCGGCGAAGTCGCGCACCGGGGTCGCCGGGCCGTACCGGCCGGGGCCGAACGCCTCGACGGGTATCCCGTCCGACGGCCCCTGGTCGCCCGCCGGCCCGGTCCGCGTCCAGCGGATCGTCTCGGCGCGCCGGCCTGGGTCGAGTTCCTCGCGACCCTCGGCGTCCTCCACCAGCTCCAGCAGTTCCTGCACATGCCAGGTGCCGGGAAAGACCAGTTGCGCACCCTCGGCGCCCGCGGCCTCGCACATCTCCTCCCGCAGGCCGGCCGGTATCGGCCGCTCGCTGTAGGGGTGACGGCTGGAGTGGCGCCGGGGGATCGCCGGGTGCAGGGCGGCGAGAGCCTGGTCGGGCGGTCCGGTGCCGTTCAGGGCCACCTCGGCGAGGAGCGCCGGGTCCGCCGGGTCCGGCAGCAGCCGGACGACCGGGGCGCGTCCCGCCGCGGCGGCGGCCACGCGCAGATTGAACAGGGCGGCACCGCAGCCCATGTGCAGGCCACGGGTGTCCGGGTCGGTACGCGGCAGCGCACGCGACTCGTCGGCGTACAGGCGCAGGACGCCCTCGGCGGCGAGATGACGGAACCGCCACGGCTGCGCGTTGTGCTGCGACGGCGCCGCCGTGGCGTCGGCCACGAGTGCGGTGAGCGCGTTCGCGTCCACGTCGTCTGGAGCGGTCACGGTGACTCCCTTCGCCGGGCCCCGGTTCCAGCGTGGACGATCACCACCGCGGCGGGGCATGGGCCGCATGGACCCGGCGAGGGACCGAGCGGACCTACGGCAGCCGCCGCTCAGGCGGCGGCCGGCGGAACGACGAGGACGGGGCAGCGGGCATGGTGCAGCACGCCCTGGCTGACCGACCCCAGCAGCATGCCGGCGAAACCACCGCGCCCACGGGCCCCGACCACCACGCCCAGCGCGTGGGCCGAGGCGTCGGTGAGCACCTGCACGGGATGGCCGACCACCAGTTCGTGCCGCAGGTCGACCTCGGGATAGCGGGCCTGCCGTCCGGCCACGATCTCGGAGAGCAGGCGGCGCGCCTCCTGCTGCGGTTCGTGCTCGTCGAAGATCCTGAGCGGTCCCGGCTGCCACACGTACAGGGCCCGCAGTTCGGCACCGTGCAGCGCCGCCTCCGCGAAGGCCAGGTCGACGGCGGCGGCGCAGTGCTCGCTGCCGTCGACGCCGACGACGAAGTACGCCGGTTCCTGGGTGACGTGCTCCGGTTCCGGTACGACGACCACGGGACAGCGCGCGTGGGCCACGACCGGTACGGCGACCGAGGCGGAGCCGAACACCTCCTCGGCCCGGCTCAGATGGCGCGAGCCGAGGACGACGGCCTCGGCCTCACGGCTCTGCTCGCGCAGCACCCACACCGGGTCGCCCTCGGCGAGGAGGGTGTCGGTCACGACGTCCGGGTGCCGGGCCGTGACGAAGGCCGCGGCCTCGTCGAGCAGCCGCCGCCCCGCCTTGTGCAGTGCCGCGTTCCACTCCTCCCAGGACGGCGGGACCTCCCGCCCCCGGTAGCCCCTGGTGGGCACACCCTCGGCGTGGACCACGCGCAACGGCAGCCGACGGCGGGCGGCCTCGTCGGCCGCCCAGGCCAGCGCCGTCCGCAGGCCGGGCTCCGGCGTCACCCCCACCACGACCGGCCGGCGGTCACCTGTCCGGGTCATGGCGGCCTCCGTCGGTCAGATGCCGGACGAAGGCGTCCGAGCCCGGGAAGTAGAGAGTCACCCGTCCGTCGTCGGCCCAGCGCACGTCGTACGGCGGGCTGCCGTCCGGGTGGTGCACCCCGACGACCTCGCCGTCCCGGGCCACGACCCCGTCCGCGGTGCCGCGCACCACGATCTCGTCGCCGACCCGGGCGTGCATCGAACCGCCGGTCGCCTCCTGGCGGGTCCCCGGATCCGTCTTCCTGCTCGGTGCGGGAGCGGTCATCGTCCTCGCCTCCTTCGGGGCGGCGCGGCGCTGCGGCCGCCGCTTCCATGGAAACGCCGACAGCGCCGGGGTGCCAGTGCCGTTGGTCCCCCTCCCGGGCCTGTCGGCCCACCCGCAGGCCCACCGGGACCTGCCGGACCTGTGCCCCGTCCCGGCCTCGGCTTCGCCGTGCTCGCGCGGGGACACGGGGTGCCTGCCCGCCTCTCGCGCCGGTAGCGCTGCGGACTTCGCCGCTGGGCCGGGCCGGTCGTACGCCTCTCGCGCCGGTAGCGCCGCGGACTTCGGCGCTCGGCCGGCCCGGTCCTACGTCGGCCGTGTCGGTCTTCCCGGCCCCGCCGACGAAGCGGTCCTGGACCGCGGCGGCCAGGAAGCCGATCGCCCTGCGGCCGGTGCGGGCCGCCGAGACCGCCGAGCCCTCGCCGGACCCGGGCCCCACCTCGTCGAGGCCCGTCGTCCCGCGCTCTTCGGCCCGTCGCGCGCCTCATGACCGCCCGGCCGGACCGGCCGGGCCGGGTGCGGCGGCCCAGCTGCGCCGTACCGCCTCCTCCTGTTCGGCCTCCTCCAGTGCCAGTTCCACCACGGCGAGTTCGCGCTCCAGGCGGGGGATCCAGTGCCGCCGCAGGGCCCGGACCCGCTGCCGGGTACGGGCGGCCTCGGCGGTGAGCAGTTCGGCGGCCGTCCGGTGGACGGCGTGCTCGGCGGCGGCCCGGACGGCGGCACGGTAGGCCGTCTCGGCGTGTGCCAGGGCGGTGTTGGGGGGAGTCCGCTCCGCCGCGGAGCGGACGGGGGCCGTCCAGGCCGCGGTGGCGGGGTGACGCACCCCCATGAGGGCTTCCCAGCCGATCTCGACGTGTGCCGGGTCTGCCGGCACCGCCTCGGCCAGCGCCCGTTCGCCGCCGAGGAGCACTCCGCGCACCAGCCAGCCGTCGCCGTCGGCCAGCCGGTCCCGCCACACCCGGCCGGCCTCCTCCGCGGCCCGCCGCGCCGTACGCTCCCGCTCCAGCAGCAGCCGGAGCTTGCGTTCGAGCAGGTCCGCCCCGCGCCGCGCGGCGGTGAGACTGCGCCGCAACCGCAGCCGGCCGGCGCGGCCCGTCGGCGCCCGGCGCCCGTGCCCGGTCACCGGGCTTCCTCCCGCTCTTCCTCCTGCACTTCGTACCGCTCCTCGTCGCGCTCTTCGTTCCGCGGCGGGCGGTGGGCGTCGAGCAACTCGGCGGGGATCATGCCGAGCTGGCTGTCCGGCAGGGTCAGCAGCACCTCCCAGGCCCGGTCCAGCGACTCGTCCAGCGGGCGGTTCTCCGTCGTGCCCTGGGCGAGGAACCGGAGCCGGAAGCCGTCCTCCAGGTCGAGGTGGGGCAGGTCGGTCGGGCTGAGCGCCTGCCGCCCGACCAGATCGGCCAGTTCCCGCACCTGCCGGGACCGGGCCAGCGCGGCGATCAGCTGGGCGGCGACGGCCGGGTGGTCCGCCCGCGTCCGGTCCGGCCCGGTGCCCTTGCGCATCAGCCGCGACAGTGAGGACAGCGGATCCACGGGCGGATAGGTGCCGGTGGCGTGCAGCTCGGCGGAGAGCACGATCTGCCCCTCCGTGATGTACCCCGTCAGGTCCGGCACGGGGTGCGTGATGTCACCCGCGGGCATGGTGAGCACCGGCAGCACGGTCACCGAGCCCGGCCTGCCCCGGATCCGGCCGCAGCGCTCGTAGAGCGAGGCGAGGTCGCTGTAGAGATAGCCCGGGTAGGCCCGGCGGGCCGGGATCTCGCCGCGCGCCGCGGACACCTCGCGCAGCGCCTCGCAGTAGGCGGTCATGTCGGTCATCACCACGAGGACGTGACGCCCCTGCGTGAACGCCAGGTCCTCGGCCACCGTCAGGGCGAGGCGAGGAGTGAGCAGCCGCTCGATCACCGGATCGTCGGCGGTGTTCAGGAACAGCACCAGGTCCCGCGCCGCCGACCGCTCCGCCAGCCCGTCCCTGACGAACGCCGCGTCGGCGTGGGTGAGCCCCATGCCGGCGAACACCACCGCGAACGGCTCGCCGCCGCACGTCGCCTGGGCCGCGATCTGCACGGCCAGCTCCAGGTGGGGCAGCCCGGCCGCCGAGAACACCGGCAGCTTCTGGCCCCGCACCAGCGTCGTCAGCACATCCACCGCGCCCACCCCGGTCAGCACCGGTTCGTCGGGCGGCTCCCGGCGCACCGGGTTGATCGGCGCGCCGCCGACCGCCGCGTACGACCCGCCCAGCACCGGCGGCCCGCCGTCGGCCGGCTCGCCGCGCCCGTCGCACACCCGCCCCAGCCATCCGGGGCCCACCGGGATCCGCAGCGCGGTGCCCGAGAAGGCCACCCGGGTGCCGGCCCGGCCCATGCCCGCCGTCCCCTCCAGCACCTGCACCACCGCGAGATCCCGGTCCACCTCCAGGACCAGCCCGTGCCGCCGCTCCCCGGAGTCGAGAGCGACCGTGGCGAACTCGTCCCAGCCCACCCCGCGCACGCCCGCCACCACGACGAGCGGGCCGCGCAGTTCCCGGACGTCCGTGTACTCGACGTACTCATCGTGCTCGACGTGCTCGACGTCTGCGGGACCGCTCATACCGGCACCCCCTTCAGCAGACCCAGCACGGTGTCGCGGGCCGCCGCCACCGGAGCCGTCTGCGCGGGCCCCGCCGTCTCGCGGGCCCGCAGCAGCGGGGTGAAGTCGACCCCCTCGACGTCCTCCACCCGGGCACCGGCGTCGGCCAGCTCCGCACAGCGGTCGATCACCGTCAGCACGGCCTCGACCAGAGCCGCGGTCTTCTCGGGGGCGCTGTAGGCGTCGGCCGGCGACAGCGCGTTCTGCTGGATCAGCGCCTCCCGCAGCAGCCGCCCGGCGAGCACGCTGATCCGCTCCCGGGGCGGCAGGGCCGTGACGCCGACCAGTTCGACCAGGTCGGCGAGCCGGTCCGCCTCGGCCAGCAGCCGCGTCACCCGGCCGCGCCGCTCGGCCCACTCGCCGTCCCCGGCACGCGCGTGCGCGGCGGCCAGCGCCGGGGCGTCGCGGGAGAACGAGTCCGCCCAGGAGACGGCCGGATAGTGCCGCGCGTAGGCGAGGTCGCGGTCCAGGCTCCACAGGCACCGGACGAACCGTTCGGTGTGCGCGGTGACCGGCTCGGTGCGGTCACCGCCCGGCGGGGACACGGCACCGATCACGGTGACGGAACCGGTCGCGCCGCCGAGGACGCGCGCGGCGGCGGCCCGCTCGTAGAAGGCGGCCAGACGCGAGGCCAGTCCCGCCGGATAGCCCTCCTCGGCGGGGAGCTCGCCCATCCGCGAGGCGAACTCGCGCAGCGCCTCCGCCCAGCGCGAGGTCGAGTCGGCGATCAGTACGACGTCGAGCCCCATGTCGCGGAAGTACTCGGCGACCGTCGCCGCCGTGTACACACTCGCCTCGCGGGCCATCATCGGCATGTTGGAGGTGTTCGCGATCGTCACGGTCCGCTCCGCCAGCCGGCCGCCGGTGCGCGGATCGGTCAGCTCCGCCAGCTCCTCGATGACGTCCGCCATCTCGTTGCCGCGCTCGCCGCAGCCCACGTAGACGATCACGTCGGCGTCGCACCACTTGGCGATCTGCTGCAACAGCATGGTCTTGCCGGTGCCGAAGCCCCCCGGCACGGCGACCGTGCTGCCCCGGGCCACCGGGAAGAGCAGATCGACGGCCCGCTGTCCGGTGGTCAGCGGCACCTCGGCCGGCAGCCGCCGCGCGACCGGACGCGGCCTGCGCACCGGCCAGTACTGCGCCATCCGCACCTCGTGCCCGCCCACCACGGCGAGTACGGCGTCGGCGCCCCACTCGCCCGCCGGGGCGAGCCGGGTCACCTCGCCGGACACGTCCGCGGGCACCAGCAGCCGCAGGGCCACTCCCGCCCCGATCCCGCCGAGGACAGCACCGGCCGTGACCCGCGTCCCCTCGGTCACCGCCGGTGTGAACCGCCAGGTCCGGCGGCCGGGTCCGGCGTCCGGCGCGGTGCCCAGGAGCAGGTCCCCGGCGCCCGCCAGCGGACGCAGCAGCCCGTCGTACACGCCCCCGAGCAGATCCGGGGCCAGCCGTACCGACAGCGGCCGGCCCTGTGGCTCGACCGGGTGCCCGGGGGCCAGTCCGCCGGTGTACTCGTACGCCTGGACGGCGGCCGTGTCGCCGCGGATCGCGACCACCTCGCCGGTCAGCCGGTGCCCGCCCAGCTCCACCAGGTCGTGCATGGCCACCGGGGCCGGGCAGGAGATCTCCACGAGAGGGCCGGCGACCCGCAGCACCCGGGCCGCCTCCGGCGCGGGGCCGGCCGCCGGGGCACGGGTCACGGCGGCCCCCACAGCGTCTCGGCCCGCGCCCCCAGCCGGTCCAGGGCACGGTCGGCGAGGGCGTCCGCCGACAGGTCGGCGCGGCGGCCGGGCACCTCCGCCGTGACCCCGCCACCCGGCGCTTCCGCCACCCGGGCCCCGGGGCCCAGCAGAGCCCGCGCGGTCCGGGTGAGCCGCCGCTGCCGGCCGGTGTCCTCGGCCAGCGCCCGGCGGACGCCCGCGCGGACCTGGTCGCGCAGCCGGGCGTACACCTCGGCGCGGGCCGCGAGCTCCGCCGTCCACGCGTCCTGTACGGCCCGCGTCCGCTCCCGGCGCGCGGCGGCGGCCCCGTCGGCCGTGCCGAGGTCCCGGGCGCGCGCCAGGGACTCCTCGGCCGTGGTGCGGGCCGCGCGCAGGACCTCCTCCGCCTCGGCCCGCGCGCCGTCCAGCACGGCGGCCGCCTCGGCCCGTGCCGTCCGCAGGAGTCCGGCGCGCACCGGTTCCAGCGCGTCCGGGGGCGCGGCCATCAGGGCATCACCACCGTCAGCGGCCGGGACGGGTCCGGGGCCCCCACGTTCCCCAGCGCCCGAGCCGCCTCCGCCGTGAGGATCACCAGCCCGACCGTCTCCGGAAGCGTCCGCCAGGCCCGCCGGACGGCGTCCGGATCCTCCGCCACGCGGACGTCGACCCCGGCCAGCGCCAGACCGCTCACGCGGACGTGCGCGCCGATGGCGGCCACGGTCGCCATCGTCAGGCCTTCCCGATGAGCAGGACGGCGACCACCAGCCCGTACACGGCGATGCCCTCCGCCAGGCCGACGATCACCATGGCCCGGCCGAAGAGCTCCGGCCGTTCGCTCAGCGCGGCCAGTGCCGCCGCCCCCGTGTAGGCGACCGCGATCGCGGCCCCGATGGACGCCCCGGCCACCGCGACGGCCGCCGCGATCAGCGCGGTCCCGTTGCTCCCGCCGGACGCGGCGGCCTGGGCCGCCGCGTGTGCGGGGGCCGCGAGCGCCGTGGCCAGGACGGCACCGGCGCCGCCCAGCAGGGCCAGGTTCGTG
Source organism: Streptomyces shenzhenensis (assembly GCF_021462265.1). GTDB lineage: Bacteria > Actinomycetota > Actinomycetes > Streptomycetales > Streptomycetaceae > Streptomyces > Streptomyces shenzhenensis. The sequence continues at coordinate 421,683 of NZ_JAJONF010000002.1, forward strand.
GCCAGCAGCCAGCGGAAGGCGTGCCGGGTGCGGCGCCGCCGCAGCAGCCGGACGGCACCGAGCGCCGCGGCCAGCACCGGCAGGACGATCAGCCAGGTGAGCATGGGACCACCTTCGTGTCGCGGTCGGCGGGTTCCGCCGGGGGAACGTGCCAGGGACGGAACGGGCGGCCCTCCGTCTCGAAGAGCCGGGAGAACACTTCGTAGAACTCCAGCCGCAGCGCCTGCACACCGGCCACCAGGACCTCCAGGCCGAAGGAGACGGCCGTACCCACCGTGAAGACCAGGACGGCGCCCGCGACGGCGGCACCACCGCGTGCGGCCAGCCCGGTGGTGCCGCGCCACACCACGTCGGCCAGGGCCGCGTGGGTGAGGCCGAAGGCGGCGAGCCGGGCGAAGGACAGCGTGTTGGTGCCCGTGCGGACCACCACGTCGAACAGCCGGACCGCCGTCTCGGCGAGCCCCGCACCGCCGCCCGCCGTGTCCCGGAACAGCCCGTACGCCACCAGGGCCAGCCCGGCGCCGGCCAGGGCGGCCCCGGTCACGGCCACGGCCGGGCGGTGCGTGAGGAGGCCCGCCGCGGCCGTCGCGAGTCCCACGTAGAACAGCAGCCCGGCGCAGCCGGACGCCGCGTACAGCCCCACGCCCCAACCGGCCTCCCGGACCCGGTTGACTGCCCCGGCGGCATGCGCGAGGGCCAGCAGACCCGCCCCGAAGAGCACGGCGGCGACCAGCAGGCGGGCCGGGCTGTCCAGCGGGCTCAGCCACAGCACCGGGAGCAGTCCGGTCGGACCGAAGAACTCGCCGTAGGCGGCGCCCGCGAGCATGGCGGCGAGCCCGGCGCCCGCCATGAACGGCCACAGCCGGGTCCACCGGGCCAGCCGCCGGGGCCGCCCGAACCGCAGGGCGAGCGCGCCGAGCAGCAGCAGCGCGCCGTGCCCCACGTCGCCGAACATGATCCCGAACATCGCCAGGTAGGCGAGTCCGGCCGGCCACGAGAGGTCCAGGTCCCCATAGGCCGGGGTGCCGTACGTCGTGACCAGCGGCGTGAAGGAGACCGGCCCGCGGGGCCGCAGCAGCGTCGGCGGATCGGTGCCGCGCGGCGTCGGCAGCGTCAGCAGCGCGCCACCGGCGGCGGCCAGCCGGCCCGCCACCCGCGCCACCTCACCGGCCGGGCACCACCCGGCCAGCGCGGTCACCTCCCCACGCCGTACGGCGCCGTCCGCGCGCTCCTCCAACTGGGCCTCGCCCGCCAGCAGTCCGGCACCGCGCCGCTGTTCGAGAAGGTCGAGGTCGGGCGCGACGGCGGCCAGCACGGCGGTGGTGTCACCCCGCGGCCCGTCCGCCCCGCCCCGCCCGCGCAGCCGTTGCAGGCGCACCGCCGCGGGCCCCGGAGCGGCCTCCTCGGCGCGGTCGAGTTCCACACAGCCCTCCCGGGCGATCCGGACCAGCGCGTCGCGCAGGGCCGCCTGCGGCACGACCAGTGCGACACGGCGCATCCGGACCGGCGTCATCGCCTCAGGCCAGGGCATCGAACACCTCGCCCGGCCGGCCGCCGCGCGCCGCCGACTCCAGCGCGGCCCGCACCCGCCACGCGTCCACCGACAGCACGGCGACCGCGCCCACGACCACCCGCGGCCCGTACCGGCCCTCGCGGAGCAGCGCCGTCCCGTCCCGCAGCACGGTCCGCCACCAGCGGGCCTCGGCCCGCCACAGCCCGCCCGGCTCCTCGACACCCGACAGGACCCAGCGGGCCGCCGCGGGCAGGCGGCCGTGGAACTCCTCGTACGTGGCGGCGGCCGGCGCCCGCGTTCCGAGCAGCCGGGCCGCGTCACGCCGTACCGGATCCGGCAGCGACCGCCCCTGGACGAACCGCTCACGGGCCGTCAGCAGCGCGGCCCGGCCCTGTGCCCAGCGGCGTGCGGGGGGCACGGTGAGGGCGGTGCGGCGGGCGGCGGCCATGCGCATGCCGGTGACCAGCGCCCACGGTGTGTCGGCACCGGGATCGCCCCAGGGCGAGGCGGCCAGCGCCGCCCGCACCTGTGCGGGGGTGTCCGCGCGTGCCAGGGTCCGCCACGCGGTCTCCAACGCGCCGAGCCGGTACGGCGCGGGTACGTCCGTGCGGCGGCCGTCGGAGAGGACGTCGACGACGTTGGCGATCTCGAAGCCCGCCGCGAGCGGGACGAGCAGACGAGCACCGCCCGGCGGCAGCCACCCGGCCAGCACCCGCAGGTGCCAGAGCAGGGTGGCGGACACCGCCCGCTGGGCCTCCGGCAGGTCGGTCGCGGGCCGCGCGTACCTCGCGTACGGCGTCGTGGCGAGGCGCCGCAGGCCGTCGTCGAGCGTCGGCTCCGCGGCGATCTCCCGCGCCCCGTCGGCTCCCGGGTGCCGGCCGACCAGGCCCTTGGCCCGCACGGTTCCGGCGACCCAGCCGGCCTTCATGGCCCTCCGTCCGGCCCGGCCACGGCCCGCTCCACCGGGCCGGGCGCCCGCGCCCAAGCCTGTTCCCGGACCGCGGGGGCCGTTCCGTCCTCGGCGGCCCGCAACGCCTCGGCCACCGCCTGCCGCACCAGGTCGGGCATCCGCACCGCGGCCTGTGCCCGGACCGCGGCGGCCGTACGGTTCCCGGCCGCCCGCAGCGCCTCCGCCTCCTGCCGGGCCGTCCGCAGCAGCGGCTCCGCGGCCTGTCGGCGTACTTCGGGGGCGCGCTCCCGGGCGGCCGCCACGATCCGGGCCGCCTCCCGGGCGGCAGCACGCCGGACGGCGTCGGCCCTCTCGGCGGCGGCGGCCCGGATGCTGTCCGCCTCCCGCTGGACATCCGTCAACGACGCGAGGGCGGGCTCCAGTTCGGCCGCGCGTTCCGCCCTGCGATCGGCGGGCACGCCGACGGCCGACGCACCCGGTGCGGCCACCGGGCGGAATCGCTCCAGGAAGTCCCGCAGACCCATCGTCCGGCCTCCTGACGGTCGGCTCGGCTGGCTTCTCCAGTCTCACCGTTCCCGGTCCGCCCCGCACCGGGTAGGGCCGTCAAGCCGCCACACCAGGGCCGTTCGGCTCTTGGCGGGCGCGCGGACAACGGAAGACTGGGACCGTAGGCAACTCGACGGATTCCGGAGGCCATCGTGAACACGCACGAGAACTTCTCCGCGGAGAGCGACGCCCGGCGGTCCGTGCCCCCCCGTCCGTGGAGCCCCGGTGAGCAGATGCGGCAGGACACGCTCGTCCGCTACCTGGGCGCCGTCGCCACGGCCGCGGCCAGACAGACCGGTACCGAGACCCCGGCTTCCGCCGCCGAGGCACGCCCGACGGCGTCCGCCACTCCCGGGGCCGCGCTGCCCCTGGTGCGGGACGTGATGGACGTGCCCGCCGTGTCCGTCCACGACGACCTGCCGTACCGCGACATCGCCCGGCTCCTCGTCCGCGAGGGGACCAGCGCGGTCCCGGTCGTGGACGCGGAGGACCATGTGGTCGGCGTCGTCTCGGAATCCGATCTGCTGGCGAAGGTCGCCTTCGACGCGTCCGGGCACCGGCCCGGACCGGTCGGCAGGCTGCGCGAGCGGCGGATGCACGGCAAGGCGCACGGCGAGACGGCCGCCGCTCTGATGACGAGCCCCGCGATCACCGTGCTGCCGGGTGCGACGGTCGCCGAGGCCGCCTGGCTCGCCGCCCTGTCCCGTCTGAAGCGGATACCGGTCACCGACCGCGACGGACGCCTGGTCGGCGTCGTCCGCCGGGACGCCTTGCTGCAGGCGCTGATCAGGGACGACGCGGGCATCCGGGCGGAGGTCGAGGGGCGGATCGCCTCCTTGTGCCCGCCCGCCGACCGGCAGGCCGTGACGGTGACCGTGCACGACGGCAGCGTGGAGCTGACGGGACGGGTGCCGGCGGCGACGGCGGACCGGCTGGTGGCCGAGATCGAGGCGATCACGGACGTCGTCGAGGTGAAGAACCTCCTCACCGCCGACTGATCCGGGGCCCCAGGCCACCGGCGAGGCACGTGCCACCGCGCTCCGGCCCGGGCGCCCCCCCCGCGTGGGTCCGCGGCCGGAGTGACCGTCCCGCGCCGCGGGTCTACGGTGGATGCGTAGTGATTCGACGTCTCCTCGCCGGTGCACCGACGGGTCCAGGAGGAGCGTGGTGACCAGTCCGGAGAGTTCCCGTGTCCGACTGCCGCAGCTACGGCTCGACGAACTGCTGGACGAGCTGCGGGCGCGGGTCGACGCGGCCCGCCACACCCGTGACCGGGTGCACGGTCTGCTGGAAGCGGTGCTCGCCGTCGGCGGCGAGCTGGATCTGGAACACGTGCTGCACACCGTCGTGGACGCGGCCGCCGCACTCGTGGACGCCGAATACGCCGCCCTCGGCGTCATCGGACCCGACGGCAGGACCCTCTCGGCGTTCCACACCGCCGGTCTGACCGAGACGCAGATCGCCGCGATCGGCCCCTACCCGCAGGGGCACGGCATTCCCGGCGAGGCCCGTGATCCGCGGCCGCTGCTGCTGACGAGACTCGGCGGCCATCAGGCCGCGTACGGCTTCCCGCCCCACCACCCGCCGGTGAACGGCTTCCTCGGCGTCCCGATCCGCGTCCGCGACCAGGTCTTCGGCAACCTCTACCTCACCGAGAAGCGCGGCGGAGCCGGGTTCGGCGAGGAGGACGAGGCGATCGTGTCCGCCCTGGCCGTGGCCGCCGGCATGGCCATCGACCACGCCCGGCTGTACGCGGACTCGCGGCTGCGGGAACGCTGGCTGCGGGCGAACGCCGACATCACCCACAGCCTGATGTCCGGCAGCCCGCGCGCCGAGACGCTCGGCCTGATCGCCGAACGGGGCCGGGAGATCACCGGCTCCGCACTGGCCGCGCTCGCCGTCCCGATGGCGGAGACCAAGGCTCTCACCGTGGAGATCGCCGTCGGACTCGACGCGGAGAACCACCGGGGGCTCGTGCTGCCCCTGCACGAGAGTCTGATGGGGCTGGCGTACACCGCCGCCGCCCCGGTCGCCAGCGACGACATCGCCCACGACCCGCGTATCTCCCCGGAGCCCCCGCGCTTCAAGGGGCTCGGCCCCGCGGTCGCCGTCCCTGTCGGTACGCCCGAGGGCGGCACCCGGGGCGTGGTCCTGCTGGCCCGCGAGGCCGGCCGGGCGGTGTTCACGCGGAAGGAGACCGAGTTGCTGCAGGCGTTCTCCGCGCAGGCGTCCCTCGCGCTGGAACTGGCCGAGCACCGGCAGGACGCCGAGCGGGTCGCCCTGCTGCGGGACCACGAGCGGATCGCCCGTGACCTGCACGACCTGGCCATCCAGCGCCTGTTCGCCACCGGGATGACACTGCAGAGCACGGGACGCCTCATCGCGCATCCGGAGGCCACCGACCGGGTCCAGCGGGCCGTGGACGACCTCGACGAGACCATCAAGATCATCCGGTCGGCCATCTTCGGGCTGCGCCGGCACGAGGGCGCCACCGCCGACGGGCTGCGGGCCCGGGTGGTGGACGCGGTGGGCGAGGCCGTTCCCGAGCTGGGCTTCACCCCGGTCCTGCGGATCGAGGGCCTGCTGGATACCCAGGTGCCGCGAGAGGTCGCCGACGACATTCTGGCCGTGCTCGCCGAGTCCCTCACCGGCATCGCCCGGCACGCCCGCGCGAGCCGCGCGCAGGTGGTGCTCACGACAGACGGCCGCGAAGTGGTGCTGACGGTCTCGGACAACGGCGCGGGCGCCCTGGACGCAGCCGGCGCGGGCGGTCTGCGCGCCATGGCCGAGCTGGCGGAACGGCGGGGCGGCCACCTGAGTGCGTCCCGTCGCGACGACGGCGGCACGGAACTGACGTGGCGGGTCCCGCTGCCTGCGGAGCAGGGGCCCGGAGACTGAGCCGGAGGCCTCGGCCGGTTCCCTCTCTGCGAAGGGCCGCTCGGCAGCCCGCGAACGGCTTCGGCGGCGCAAGGGGGGTCACGGCCCCACTGCGACCCGTGCCCGGCTGACGCATGCCCCGGTTCGGCAGGTACGGGGACTCGGCTGTCGGCCAGGGCGTGCCGACGGGCCTGCTGTGACGCGTGCCCCGGTTCGACCGGCGCGGGGGACCGGTTGCCGGCCACGGCGCGCCATGGGCCTCGCTGTGACCTGTGCCCCGGTTCGGCGGGCGTGGGGAACCGGACGTCGGCCACGGCGCGCCTGGCACCCGGCGTGGCGCCGGGTGCCAGGCCGGTCCGCGGACCCGTGCGGACTACATGGGCCAGCCGGCGCTCTGCGCGGTGGTCGTCCGGGGGCCGGCCACGCCCTGGACATCGTTCTCGGCGATGTGCAGCAACTGGTGGCCGAGATCCTCCATGGCCCGGCCCGCGGCCAGTTCGTCGCCGATCTCCGGCACATTCGTGTCCGCGGGGTTGCAGTGCGCGGTCCCGCGGCCGATGAGCTCGGTGGTACCGGTGTCCAGCACCACCTGCGCCTTCGTCGTCCCGTCCTCGTCCTCGAAGAGGTGGAGACGGACCTTCCACTGCTCTGTGTGCGACATCGCTCTCTCCTTGCCTCCACGCGCCTGTGGGATGCCGGCCGCAGCTTCGTCCGCCTGGCTGCCACGTCACGCGGCCCGGGCCGACGAAGCCGGGTGCCAGGCCTCCGGCAGGCCGCACCTCGGTCCCCCTCCTCTCACTTCTCTCACTTCTCCACTCTCGGACAGGGCGGCCCTCGGTCACAGGGCCGAACGGCCCTGCGGGACCGGCGTCCGGTCCGGGCGGCACCTGCCCGCCGCACCGGCCGCCGCGACCGCAGCCGGAGCGGCACCCCTGTGCCCGGCTCTCTGACGGGACCCGGGCCGAGTCAGTGCGGGTGCCCAGCGCAGACCACTCCGAGCGGAGCCACAGGGCGCGGGACCGTGCCCAGGGGCCGATCGCCCTCGTACAGGTGCCGTTCGGCCTCTGTGGCCGGCTCCCGGCAAGGAGCAGCCTTGACACGAGCCGTCGAGCAGGACGTGCAGAGGGTGGAGCCATGGACGCTTCCGGTGCCGGCGCGGTCGCTTTGCTGCGTGCCGCTCACGAACGGTTCGTGACCTCGGCCGGCCGGGGGCCGGAGGTACGAGGCCTCGTGGCCGACTCCTGGCGGCGCTGTGCGGCCGGCGGGATGCGACCCGACGGCGGCGACCCGCCCCCGCTGCTCCGGCCCCCCGCCGAGCTGGACGCCTGCCGCCTGACGCATCCGCTCGCCGCCGTACTGCCCCTCTTCCGTGACCTCCTGGGTCCCGGCGCCGCCGACGACGGGCACGTGTTCGCGGTCGGCGACGCGGACGGCACCCTGCTCTGGGTCGAGGGGGACGCGCAGGCCATCAGGCGGGCCGAGCGGATGCGGTTCGTCGCGGGAGCCGGCTGGGCGGAACGCACCGCAGGCACCAACGCCCCCGGAACCGCCCTGCGGCTGGGGCGCCCCGTGCAGATCGTCACCGGCGAGCACTACAGCGCCGCCGTGCACGACTGGTCCTGCGCCGCCGCCCCGGTGCGCGATCCCGTCACCGGACGGGTGGTCGGCGTGGTCGACCTGTCTGGCGGCGCCACCATCGCCACACCCCCGGCCCTGGCCGCCGTACGCGGCGCCGCGCTGGCGGCCGAGGCGCAACTCGCCCGCTCACCCGCCTCCGTACCCTTCCCGGGGCCTGACGCGGCTCCGGGTGAGATGCGGCTCTCGGCGCTGGGCCGGGACCACGCCGTGCTGGAGTACGGGGACCATGTGGTCCGACTCAGCCCGCGGCACAGCGAGATCGTGCTGGCCCTCGCGCTCGTCGGCCGCGGCATGACCGGGGAGCAGCTCGCCGTGGACCTCTCGGAGCGCGAGATCCCGGCCTCCACACTGCGCGCCGAGATGACCCGGCTGCGTGCCGTGCTGGGTGCGGATCTGCTCGGGTCCCGCCCGTACACCCTGCTCCGCCCCGCACGCACCGACGCCGACGACGTGTCCCGGCTGCTGGCCGCGGGCCGCGTCCACGAGGCGCTCGACCGCTATCGCGGCCCGCTGCTGCCGTGCTCCGAGGCACCCGTCGTCGTAGAGCAACGCAGGTGCCTGGAGCAGCAGTTGCGCGCAGCCGTACTCGCCGCCGGGGACGCCGGCCTGCTGCGCCGCTGGGTCGGCGCGACCTGGGGCGCCGAGGACACGGGCGCCTGGGCGGCGCTCGCCCACACCCTTCCCGGCGGCTCCCCGCAGCGCGCCGCCGCGGCCGCCCGCGCTCGCGCACTGGCCCCCGCGACGCCCGCGTTCCCCCAGCTCCGCACGGATGCAGCGGTGTTGCAGCGTTTCCGCTCCTAGCGTCCTGAGAGCACCACCACTCGTCGTGCTCGAAACGGGACGAGACAGGGAGAGAGAAGGGGACGGTCATGAAGTACCAGCCTCCGGGCACCCCGGGCAGCGTCGTGGACGTCGCCCCACGCTACGAGAACTTCATCGGCGGCAAGTGGGAGGCACCCACCACCGGCGAGTACAAGCCCAACCTGTGCCCGGCCACCGCCAAGCCCATCTGCGACATCCCGAAGTCGGCGGCCGAGGACATCGAACTCGCCCTGGACGCCGCGCACTCGGCCAAGGACAAGTGGGGCGAGGCCTCCACCGCCCAGCGCGCCGCGGTCCTCAACAAGATGGCCGACGCCATCGACGCCCACCGCGAGGAACTCGCCGTCGCCGAGAGCTGGGACAACGGCAAGCCGGTCCGCGAGACCCTGGCCGCCGACATCCCGCTGGCCGCCGACCACTTCCGCTACTTCGCGGCCGCGATCCGCGCCGAGGAGAGCGAGATCACCGAGATCGACAAGGACACCATCGCCTACCACTTCCACGAGCCGCTGGGCGTGGTCGGACAGATCATCCCGTTCAACTTCCCGCTGCTGATGGCCGCGTGGAAGCTGGCCCCGGCCCTCGCCGCCGGCAACGCCACCGTCATCAAGCCCGCCTCGCCGACCCCGTGGTCGATCCTCAAGCTCATGGAGGTCGTCGGCGACATCGTCCCGCCCGGCGTGCTCAACGTCGTCAACGGACCCGGCGCCGAGATCGGCAAGGCCCTCGCCGCCAACAAGCGCATCGCCAAGGTCGCCTTCACCGGCGAGACCACCACCGGCCGCCTGATCATGCAGTACGCGGCCCAGAACATCATCCCCGTCACGCTGGAGCTGGGCGGCAAGTCGCCGAACATCTTCTTCGGCGACGTCGCCGCCAAGGACGACGACTTCCTCGACAAGGCCGTCGAGGGACTCGTCCTGTACGCGTTCAACAAGGGCGAGGTCTGCACCTGCCCCTCGCGCGCCCTGATCCAGGAGGACATCTACGAGGAGTTCATGGGCCGCTGCCTGGAGCGGATCCGCGCCATCAAGCAGGGCGACCCGCTCGACACCGAGACCATGATCGGTCCCCAGGTGTCGAAGCAGCAGATCGAGAAGATCGCGTCGTACGTCGAGATCGGCGTGAAGGAAGGCGCCGAACTTCTCGCCGGCGGCCACCGGACCACACTCGGAGGGGAGTTCGCGGACGGCTACTTCTACGAGCCGACCGTGCTCAAGGGCCACAACAGGATGCGGGTCTTCCAGGAGGAGATCTTCGGACCCGTCCTCGCCGTCACCACCTTCAAGGACGAGGCGGAGGCCCTCGCCCTCGCCAACGACACGCTCTACGGCCTCGGCGCCGGCGTGTGGACCCGCGACGGCGCGCTCGCCTACCGGATGGGCCGCGCCATCAAGGCCGGCCGGGTCTGGACGAACTGCTACCACCAGTACCCCGCGGGTGCCGCGTTCGGTGGCTACAAGGTCTCCGGCATCGGCCGCGAGACGCACAAGATGATGCTCGACCACTACAGCCAGACCAAGAACCTCCTGGTCAGCTACGGCACCAAGCCGATGGGGCTGTTCTAGAAGGAGCGCGGTGACATGTCCGTCAGTTCGGCGATCGTCGAGAACGGCACCGCCGGACGCATCACCGTCACCCGGGCGGCCCGCAGGGCGATCGACACCCTGCTCGCCGCCCAGGGCGGACCGGTGATGTTCGTCCAGTCCGCCGGCTGCTGCGACGGCAGCGACCCCATGTGCTTCCCCAACGGCGAGTTCCTGCTGGGGGAGGGCGACATGCTCGTCGGCGTGGTGCACGGCTGCACCTTCCACATGAACGCCGACCAGTACGAGGCGCTCGGCCGCCCCCGCCTCGTCCTGGACGTCGAACCGGGCACCCCGGGCGGCTTCTCCCTCGCGGCCGGGGACGGACTGCGCTTCGTCACCCGGACCAAGGCGCCCGAACGCCACACCAGTTGAGGAGCAGATCATGAAGGCAGCGGTCGTCACCGACTTCGGCAAGCCCCTGGAAATCCAGGACCTGCCCGTCCCCACCCCCGGCCCCGGCGAAGTGCTCGTCCGCATGGAGGCCTCCGGGCTGTGCCACACCGACATCCACGCCGCCCACGGCGACTGGCCGGTCAAGCCCCACCCGCCGTTCGTCCCCGGCCACGAGGGCATCGGCCCCGTGGAGGCCGTCGGCGCCGGCGTTTCCGAGGACCTCCTCGGCAGGCGGGTCGCCGTCCCGTGGCTCGGCTCGTCCTGCGGCACCTGCCGCTACTGCGTCTCCGGCTGGGAGACCCTGTGCGAGTCCCAGGTCAACTCCGGCTACTCCGTCGACGGTTGCTACGCCGAGTACGCCGTCGCGAACGCGGGCGCGACCGTTCCGGTCCCCGACGGCGTGACGTCCTTCGACGCGGCCCCGCTGACCTGCGCCGGCGTCACCACCTACAAGGCGATCAAGGTCGCCCGGGTGGTGCCCGCCGAACGGGTCGCCGTCTTCGGCGTCGGCGGCCTCGGCCACCTCGCCGTGCAGTACGCGCGGCTGGTCGGCGGACTGGTCACCGCGGTCGACCTGGAGCCGGACAAGCTGGGCCTGGCCCACCGGCTCGGCGCCGACCAGATCGTCAACGCCCGCACCCACGACCCGGTCGAGGAGATCAAGAAGGCCGGCGGCGCGGATGTCGCCGTGGTGCTCGCCGCCGCGCCGAAGGCCTTCGAGCAGGCCTACCGGTCGCTCAACCGCGGCGGACGCCTCGTGATGGTCGCCCTGCCCGCCGACAACGCGGCGGTCACCGTGCCGATCTTCGAGACCGTCCTCGGCGGCATCTCCGTGATCGGCTCCATCGTCGGCACCCGCCAGGACCTGGCCGAGGTGTTCGCGCTGCACGCCGTCGGACGCACCCAGGTCATCGCCGAACCCCGGCGCCTCGACCAGGTCAACGACGCCTTCGACGAGGTCCTCGGCGGACGGGCCGAGGCCCGGCTCGTCTTCCGGTTCTGAGAGTTCCGCGGCCCGGCGGATGCGCCGGGCCGCGGGGAGAGGCAGCAGATCATGGCCACCGTCACCGTGGGCGCCGTACGGGAGCGGGCACCCGGCGAACGCCGCGTCGCGCTCGTCCCCGAGGCCGTCACCCTTCTGCGCCGGGCCGGCGCCGACGTCCTGGTCGAGACCGGGGCGGGTTCGGGTGCCTGGTTCACCGACGCCGACTACACCGACGCGGGCGCCACCGTCGTACCCCCGGACGAGCTGTACGCCCGGGCCGACGCCGTCCTGTGCGTGGCACCGCCCGACCCGGAGACCGCCGAGGCCCTGCGCTCCGGGCAGACCCTGATCGGCCTGCTCGAACCGCTGCGCCACCCCGACCTGGTCGCCGGCCTGCACCGGCGCGGCGTGCGCACGGTGAGCCTCGATCTGCTGCCCCGCACCCTCAGCCGCGCCCAGTCCATGGACGCGCTCACCTCACAGGCCAACGTCGCCGGCTACAAGGCCGCCCTGCTGGCCGCCGACACCTACGACCGCTTCCTGCCGATGCTCACCACCGCGGCGGGCACCATGCGTCCAGCGCAGGTCCTGGTCCTCGGCGCCGGAGTGGCGGGACTGCAGGCCGTCGCCACGGCCCGCCGCCTCGGCGCCGTCGTCACGGCGTACGACGTACGCCCCGCGTCACGAGGGGAGGTGGAGTCACTGGGCGCCCGGTTCCTCGACATCCAGAGCCCTGCTGAGGAGGAACCGGACGCTCGACGGGGCGGCTACGCAAGGGAACTGACGTCCGAGGAGCAGCAGGCGCAGCGTGCCGCGCTGGACGCGCACATCGCCCGCTCCGACATCGTCATCACCACCGCCCAGGTGCCCGGCCGCAAACCCCCGCTCCTGGTCACCTCCGCCGTACTGGACCGCATGCACCCCGGCTCGGTCGTCGTCGACCTGGCCGCGAGCGAACTCGGCGGCAACGTCGAGGACTCCGAACCCGACAAGACCGACATCCTGCCGAACGGCGTGACCCTGGTCGGCGCCGGGCATCTGCCGTCCGCCATGGCCACCGCCGCCTCCACCGCCTACGCCCGCAACCTCGTCGCCCTGCTGCGTCACCTCGTACGCGACGGCGCGCTCGTCCTCGACCCGGACGACGAGATCACCAGCGCCCTCCTCGGAGGTGAACCCTCATGAACGACCTCGACCTCCTCACCGCGATCACCGTCTTCGTGCTGAGCGTCCTCGTCGGCGTCGAGGTGATCAGCAAGGTGCCCGCCACCCTGCACACGCCCCTGATGTCCGGCTCCAACTCGGTGCACGGCATCGTCGTCATCGGCGCCATGCTGATCGCCGCCGGGTCGCACACCTGGCTCGGCTACCTCCTCGCCTTCGTGGCCATGGTGTTCGGCGGGATGAACGTGGTCGGCGGCTACGCCGTCACCGACCGCATGCTGGAGATGTTCCGGGCCAGGCCGCCCGAGACCCCGAAGAACCCGAAGGCCGAGGTGTGACCACCATGGACACCGTCTCCAACGCCGTCCACTACGTCTTCCTCGCCACGGCCGTCTGCTTCGTCCTCGGCCTGCACCTGATGAACCATCCCCGCACCGCCCGCCGCGGCAACGCCCTCTCCGCGGGCGGGATGGCCGTGGCGATCGCCGCCACCGTCTGGCTCGTGATCCACGAGGGCACCATCACCACGACCGGCTGGCTCGTGCTCGCTTCAGGCGGCCTCATCGGTGCCGCGCTGGGCCTGTACGCCGCCCGCGAGGTCAGGATGACCGCCATGCCCCAGCTGGTCAGCGTCTTCAACGCCGTCGGCGGCGGCGCGGCGGCGCTCATCGCGGTCAACGATCTGCTTCAGGCCGATGACGCGGCCGCGCTCGGCGCCCGGGTGTCCCTTCCCGGCGCGCTGGACATCGTCATCGGCGCGGTCACCTTCTCCGGGTCGCTCATCGCGGCGGGCAAGCTCCAGGGCGTCGTGTCCGGGGCGCCGGTGGTGTTCCCGGGAGCGCGGCTGCTCAACGTACTGCTGCCGGCCTCCTTCGTCGCCGGCACGGTCTGGCTGGTGCTGGCCCCCGACTCCCGTACCGCGCTGTACGGACTGACCGCCGTCGCGCTGCTGTTCGGCGTGACCATGGTGCTGCCCATCGGCGGCGCCGACATGCCCGTGGTCATCGCCCTGCTGAACGCGTTCACCGGATCCGCGGTCGCGATGGCCGGCTTCGTCCTGAACGAGACCGCCCTGATCGTCGCCGGCATGCTGGTCAGCTCCTCGGGCGGCATCCTCACCAAGCTGATGGCCAACGCCATGAACAGGTCCGTCGTCAACATCGTCGTCGGCGGCTTCGGTACGGGTGACGGCGTGCCGACGGCGACCGGCCCGGGCGGAGCCCCGGCCCAGGTCCGCCAGGTCTCCGCGGACGACGTGGCGATCCAGCTGGCGTATGCGCGGAAGGTCGTCTTCGTCCCCGGCTACGGTCTCGCCGCCGCCCAGGCCCAGCACGAACTCGGCGACCTCGCCAAGCTGCTGACCGACCACGGCGTCGACGTCAGCTACGCCGTCCACCCGGTGGCCGGCCGGATGCCCGGGCACATGAACGTGCTGCTGGCCGAGGCCAACGTGCCCTACACCCAGCTGAAGGAGATGGACGAGGTCAACCCGGAGTTCCCGCAGGCGGATGTCGCCCTGGTCATCGGCGCCAACGACGTCACCAACCCCGCCGCCCGCAGGCCCGGCAACGCGATCTCCGGGATGCCCATCCTCGACGTGGACAAGGCGAAGAGCGTCGTCGTCATCAAACGCTCGATGGGCCACGGCTACGCGGGCATCGACAACGAGCTCTACACCGGTCCCAGGACCGGGATGTTCTTCACCGACGCGAAGCGCGGACTGGCCGAACTCAAGGCGGCGGTCGGCGAGTTCGTCGGCTGACCGCACACCACCGTGGGCCCGCGCCGGGGACGGCGGGGGCCCACCGTGGTGTGCGGCGGCCCGCCGCCCCTCACCTCATCGCACCTCCTTCGCGTACGGCGCGACGACGATCCGGTCGATCAGCGGCGCCCAGCGGGAGCGGAGCAGGATCCCCGGGAAGGTGTCCGAGGCGTAGGTGGTGCCGTCGAAGTCCGGCAGTTCCTCGGCGCGGAACGTGACGGTGTTCTCCCCCTTCCTCAGGTGGACCGGGACGGTCAGTTCCCAGAAGTTGTTCTGGTGGAAGCTGTGCGGGAAGCCGACGCGCTGGAGGTCACCGCCGTTGACGGTGATGTCGGCGTGCCGGGCGAGCGGGTCCGGGTTGTAGTGGGTGGCCTGCGACTGCTCCGGGTTGGCGTAGCGGATGCGCAGCGCGTACAGACCGGTCCTGTCCGCGGCGACCGTGAACGTCGCGGTGTTGTGGTTGCCGGGGTCGCCGCCGATCCCGGTGATGGCCGTGCCGTCGGTCGCCAGGGACAGCGGGGTCAGCGTGGCCGAGCCCGTGAGCGTGGCGTCCCGCGCCTCGTACGTACGCGAGGTGAGGGTGCCGTCGGTCGGGGTGACCGTCAGCCGGTCGACCAGGGTGGTGGCCGAACCGCCCGTCAGCGTCACCTTGTTGATGCCGCCCGACAGGGAGACGGCCACCTTGTGCCTGGCCTTGGTCACGTGCATGACCTCGTGCCCGTTGACGGACAGCCGCGCGTCCGCGCCGGCGAGGGCGTCGACCCCGAGGGTGGCCTCGCGGTCGGCGGGGGAGTACACCCAGAACGTGGCGGTCTGGTTCTTCGCGAGCCGGACCGCGCCCGCGCCGGTGGCGGGGGCCGCGGTGTGCTTCGGCAGGTCGTAGACGGGCCGTGCGCCGCCGCCCAGCCAGGCCAGCTCGCCCTCGTATGTCCGAGTGGTCGCCGATGCCGCGGGCAGGGACAGGGTGAGCCGGTCGACGATGGCGTCGCCCCTGGTGGCGCGCTTGCCGTCGAGGCTCTGCGCGGCCAGCGTGAGGGTGTGCCTGCCCTGGGTGAGGCGGACCTTGGTGTCGGTGTGGTCCCACACCACCCACTTGTAGCCGAGCGGCAGGTACAGCTCCTGCTCGCCGGCGGCCTTGCCGTCCACGCGCAGGAAGACGTTGGTGGGGCCCTGTTCCCTGACCTTGTCGTAGGTGTTGAGGGAGTTGGCGAAGACGCTCAGGTCGTAGGTGCCGTCCTCGGGCACGTCCACGGTGAAGTCGAGGGCGACGTCGGAGCCGGTACGCAGGCCGCCCACGTCGTACCCGCCGGAGGTGTAGAACTTCGACACGTCGCCCGGTGACCCCTCCGGGCCGTTCCTGGAGTAGCCGGAGCCCGTGTGAGCGGCGTCCTCCGCCTCGTACGACCCTTGCCAGCGCACGGGTGACGACTGTGTGGCTCTCGCCTTCCCGGCCGGGCTGAGGACGATCTCGTACGCCGAGGACTCCTTCAGCGGCGGCAGAGCGCCGTCGCCGAAGTCGACGACGGCCTTGCCGTCGTCACTGACCTTCAGGTCGGTCTCCGTGAGCAGCTTCGGCCCGGAGCTGTCGCCGACCTGCCCGCTCCACTCGATCTCCTTCACCCAGGCGTGCACACGGTCCCCGAAGACCTGCCTCGGGACACCCGCGAAGGTGATGTGCCCCTTGCCGTCGGAACCGCCGAAGACCAGCCGGGCCTGTCTCTTGTGCTCGTCCAGCGTGGCGACCCCCTGCAGGGTGTAGTTCTGGCCGGGGAACGGCGGGGTCACCGTCACCGTGTGCCCGCTCATCGAGGCGTACGAGTGCAGCAGCCACCACTGGCCGTTGCCACGGTTGGCCTGCACCGCGGAGTCGGACAGGTTGCCGTCGATGTTCCAGTACGCGATGTCGGCGTCCACCTTGGACTCCTCGATCGCGGACACCCACTGGACCAGCTGGCCGGGCACCGAGGTGTGGTAGTTGAAGGCGTACTCGTCGATGTTGACGGGGAGCTGGGTGCCCTCCCGGTCGGTGCCCTTGAACAGCTCCTTCTCCCACGTCCGGTACGTGGTGACGCTCTGGCGCACCGCCTCCGGGTGGCTCAGCTCATGCCACGTGATCACGTCCGGCAGCGTGCCGGCGGCCAGGGCATGGCTGAGGAAGCCCTTCACCTGGCCGTACAGGACGCTGGTGTTGGGGCCCGCGACGCGCGCGTTCGGCATCCTGGCCTTGATGAGCCGGTAGACCTCGTCCCAGGCGGCGAAGTAGGCCCGGGGATCGTCCAGCCAGCTGACCTTGTCGTAACTCCACTCACCGGTGCCGAACATGTTGCCCTCGGGCTCGTTGAACGGCACGAAGACGACGTTGTCCTGGTACTTCTCCGGGAGTCGCAGGACCTGGTCGACCTGTTGGGTGATCTTCTCCTCGTACTGCTCGAGCTTCGCGGCCGGGGTGTCGCCCGGCCACTCGTACGGGAAGCCCCGGTGGATGTCGGTCATGTAGACGTACCACGTCGCCGTCGGTGGAGTCGGCCAGCGGCCTCACCACGTCCAGCGCGTCGGCGCCGGGGTGCTGCGGGCCGTCCTGCGCCTTGGTCGCGACCGTACGCAGGCCCATGCCCTCGATGAGGTTGTCGGTGGGGACGCCCGGCCCGTACACGCCGTAGAGCGTGCCGGAGGCGCCGCCGTGGAAGGCGCCGGTGTCCGAGGAGAGATCGACGGTGAGCTCTCCCTCGCGGACGACGGTGACGGTCGCCCGCACGGTGCGCCCGGCCGCCGTTCCCGCCACGGTGAACGTGCCCGGCCCGGCGTACTTCCCGGCCGGTACGGCGTCCCAGGTGATCGGTGTGTCGCGGTCGTAGCCGTCGGAGTAGGAGGAGCGCACCGTGCCGGGCAGGGACGGGGCGGTACCGGTCGTCGTACGGACGTCGAAGGACACCTTCGAGAGCTCCTGCGGCGTCGGGGCGTTCGCGACCGTGCCGGCGACCTGCTCGGGGGTGAGTGCCGAGTGCCAGACCGCGAAGTCGTCGATCGCGCCCTTGAACAGCGGGTCCTGGTAGAAGGACCTGCCGATGCAGCCGGCCGACGTGGCCGAACTGTCCAGCAGGTCCTTGGCGTTGACGATCGTCGCGGCGGAGGAGACCGCCACGCCGTCGAGATAGGTGGTGACCCGGCGGGCGGTGCTGTCGAGGGTGACGGTGACGGTCCGCCAGCCGTCGGCGGGCAGCGGTGCGTAACCGGAGACCTGAGCCTCCGCGCCCCCGCCGCCGGTGGTCACGGCGGTGCGCAGCACGCTGCCGTTGCTGGGCGTGGTGAACAGGTACTTGCCGGTGTCGGTGCCCAGGTCGAAGATCCGCTGCCAGGCCGGCTGGTCGCCGCTCCATCTCACCCGGGCCGAGACCGTCAGATCGCTCGCGTCGCCCAGCACTTCACGGGGCAGCCGGACGTATGCGCCGTCGGAGCCGGGCGCTCCGCCGGGCAGGTCCAGCGCCCTGCCGCCGACGGCGCCGGCGACGGACCGGGCGGTGGAGGAGTTCACCAGGGTCGCGGTCAGACCGTTGCCGGAACTGTCGCCGATGGTTCCGGAGGAGAGGTCGTCCTGGTCGAAGGTGTAGTGGACGACGGGCCGGGGGGCCTCGGCCGCCTGTGCGGGGACGGCCGGCGCTACCAGCGCGCCCGCGCCGAGGGCCACGGCCACGGCGGCCGGGGCCCGGCGCCGGGCCGGTCGGTCAGCGGATGACATGGATGGCGTCCTCGATCCTTTGAGTAACGGGTCCCGGTCTGCCTGCCTCCGCCCCGGCTGCTCGTCCGCATGCCGTTGCCGCGAGGCCTGTCCGAGGTGTCACGATGCCGAATCGGTTCGATCAGATGGCCCCGCGGAGGCGAGGCGGCTGACCCAGGTGGTGGTGGCGAACCGCACGCGACGGGCTGTGCGGAAGGGGTATCGGTCGCGGGAGGGCGTGTCGAACCGGTTCGCAGAAGCTAGCACCGGGAAAATTCCGCAGCAATACCTCTGGTACGAGCGGACGCGGCGACGTTCATGGAACGCCCCGATTTCCCTGCGGCAACCGTTTGGGGTGTTGACAGCCGCCCCGCTTGTTCCTACGTTCACTTCACGCGAACCGGTTCGACGACCGGTGACCGTTCTGTCTCTTCGCCCAGCATCCCTACGGGTCGGACGCTCTGCCTCGCGGGGTATCGAACCGGTTCGAGCAAGGAGTTCTCGGTGAACATCGGTGAGATCGCCCGCAGGGCCGGTGTCTCGCGGAGCACCGTGTCCTACGCGCTGAGCGGCAAGCGCCCCGTCTCGGACGCCACCCGCCGCAAGATCCGGGAGGTCATCGACGAGCTTGGCTACCGTCCGAACGCCAGCGCCCGTGCCCTGGCCAACGGCCGGACCAGCACGATCGGTCTGGTGTTCCCGCCGGCGGGCACCCACTACACCGGGATGCAGCTGGATTTCATCGGCAGCGTGGTGGAGGCCGCCGCGGCCTACGACTACGACGTCCTGCTCTCCCCGAGCGGCGTGGACAGCGACCGCTCCTTCCAGCGGCTGCTGGGGGAGCGGCGGGTCGACGGCGCCATCCTCATGGAGATCCGGCTGGCGGACGACCGGGTCGACCACCTGGCCGACCTCGGTTTCCCCTCCGTCGCCATCGGCCGCACCGCCCACCCGGAGCGCGGCTGGTGGGTGGGTCTCGACCACACCGCTCTGGCGCAGGCGTGCGTCCACCACCTGGCGGACCTCGGCCACCGCAGGATCGCCTTCGTCAACCGTCCCGAGCAGCTGCTGCGGGCCGGGTACGAGTCCGCGCACCGCGGCCTGGACGGCTTCACCAAGGCCGCGGCCGAGCGTGGACTGACCGTGCGGACGTACAACTGCGGAGACGACGCCGCCTCGGGGCAGGCGTGCCTGGAGCGGATCCTGCGGGACGACCCGGCCACCACGGGTCTGGTCACGCTCAACGAGGCCGCGCTCGGAGGTCTCTACCGGGGGCTCGCGCAGGCGGGCCGCCATGTGCCGCGCGACTTCTCCGTCACGGGAGTCGTGGCCGGCCGGTGGGCGGAGACGGTGACTCCGCAGCTCACCGCGGCCGACGTACCGGCGGAGCAGATGGGCCGTCTCGCCGTCGACCTCCTCGTCGAACGGCTGGACAACCCCGACACGCCCCCCCGGAACCACCTGCTCGCCCCGCCGATCTCCCTGCGGGCCAGCACCGGGCCCGTCTTCGGCACCGCCTGAGTCCGAGGCCCCCCGGCCTCCTTGCTCCGCCACACCCCCGACCACGCCCCACGGGCGCATTCCCGGCCACGACCGGCGGGCACACCACCGACCACGACATGCGGGCGGCTGAGTCGCACCGCACCGAGCACCCGAATCCCGCGGCGGCGCCGGCGCCGCCGGGCATGCCCGGCTCTTTCTCCGTCACCCCTCTCACGGCACACCCCTGCCGAAAAGCGAAGGACCTGCCATGCACAGCACCATCAGACAGCGCCGTCTGACCGCGGCGGCCCTGACCGCCCTCGCCGTCGCCGTCAGCGCCACCGCCTGCTCCTCCGGCCCGGGCGGCACCGACACCAGGGGCGCCGGCGGTGGTACGTACACCGTCTGGGACCCGTACCCGCAGTTCGACAAGGCCTCGGCCTGGGCGAAGCTGCTGGACCAGTGCGGCACCAAGGCGGGCGTGACGATCAAGCGGACCGGCTACGACACCAGCGACCTGGGCACCAAGACGCTGCTCGCGGCTCAGCAGGGCAACTCCCCGGACGTCCTCATCGTCGACAACCCGGTCGTGTCGACCCTCGCCGAGGCGGGCGTGCTCACCACGACCGAGGAGAACGAGCTCGACACCTCCGAGGCGGACCCCAACCTGCTCGCGGCCGGCCAGTCGGGTGGCAAGACCTACGGCACACCGATCGGCGCCAACACGCTCGCCCTCTACTACAACAAGAAGGTGCTGAAGGCGGCCGGCGTCGACATCGCCGCGGTCAAGGACTGGACGTCGCTGACGGCGGCGCTGGCGAAGGTGAAGAAGGCGGGCAAGAAGGGCATCACGTTCTCCGCGATCGGCACGGAGGAGGGCAGTTTCCAGTTCCTGCCGTGGTTCTGGGGCTCGGGCGCCGAGCTGACCGAACTCGACAGCCCGAAGGCCGTCTCGGCCCTGTCGTTGTGGAAGAACTGGCTGAAGCAGGGCTACGCCCCGAACTCGGTGCTCAACAACACCCAGACCACCAGCTGGCAGGAGTTCGCGAGCGGCGACTACGCGTTCAGCGAGAACGGCACCTGGCAGCTCGCGGGTGCCAAGAAGGCCGGCCTCGACTACGGGGTGCTGCCCATACCCGGCGCGAACGGCGGCACCGCCGCGGCCCCGACCGGCGGCGAGTTCGTCACCGTACCGGTCCAGCGGGACACCGACCGCTACGCCGTCTCCCAACGGCTGGCCACCTGCCTGACCAGCACCGCCAACCTCTACGACACCGACACCACCCTGTCCTACGTCGCTCCCACCAGCAAGGTCCAGGACAAGCAGGTGGCGGCGAACGCAGAGCTGAAGCCGTGGGTCGCGGCGGTCAGGGCGGCCAAGGGCCGCACCAGCGACGACCTGGGCACCAAGTACCCGACGATCTCCGAGCAGATGTGGAAGGCCGTCCAGTCCGCGCTCAGTGGCGCCGAGTCGCCGAAGGACGCGCTGGCCAAGGCCCAGTCGGCCGTCAAGTAGTCAGGGACGCGGTCCGCAGATGAACGACACGAGACAGGTCTCTCCCCGCCGGCCCGCGCCCCGGCCGGGCGCGCGAGAACGGCGCCGTCCGCCCTCCCGGCAGTGGGCCGCCTGGGCCTTCCTCGCCCCGGTCGGCCTCTACCTCGGCCTCTTCTACGCCTATCCGCTGTACCGCAATGTCGACCTCAGCCTGCGCGACTACACCGTCCGCTCCTTCGTCCAGGGCGACGCGCCCTTCTCGGGCCTGGAGAACTACCGGAAGATCTTCGACGACCCGGCCTTCGCGCCCGCCCTGCTGCACACCGTGGTGTTCACCGCCGTGTGCCTGGTCTTCCAGTACGCCATCGGCCTGGCCCTCGCGGTCTTCTTCAACCAGCACTTCCGGCTGTCGGTCACCCTGCGGGCGCTGTTCCTGGTGCCCTGGCTGCTGCCGCTGATCGTCTCGGCCTCCACCTGGTCATGGATGCTCAACAGCGACTCCGGCATCGTCAACGCCGTACTGCACGCGGCCGGCATCGGACCGGTGAACTGGCTGACCTCACCGTCCTGGTCGCTGACCTCGGTGATCATCGCGAACATCTGGATCGGCGTCCCGTTCAACCTGGTGGTGCTGCACAGCGGCCTGCAGTCCATCCCCAGGAGCCTGTACGAGGCGGCGGCCCTCGACGGGGCGAACGCCTGGCAGCGTTTCTGGCGCGTCACCTTCCCGCTGCTGCGCCCGGTCTCCGCGATCACGTTGCTGCTGGGCCTCGTCTACACGCTCAAGGTCTTCGACATCATCTGGATCATGACCAAGGGCGGCCCGGCGGACTCGTCGGCCACCTTCGCCACCTGGTCCTACCAGCTCGGCTTCGGCAACCTCCTGCCCGCCTTCGGACCCGGGGCCGCCGTCGGCAACCTGCTCGTGGTCGCCGCCCTGGTCCTCGGCCTGGTCTACGTCCGGGCTCAGCGAAAGCAGGCGCAGTCATGAACCGAGGCACCGCTCGCGCACGGGGGAAGACCGTCATCGGCCTGCTGCTGACCGGGGTCATGCTCTTCCCGGTCTACTGGATGGTCAACGTGTCCCTCACCCGCGACCAGGACATGCGCAAGAGCCCGCCGGACCTGTTCCCGGCCCACGGCACCCTGGCCGGCTACCGCACCGTCCTCCACGAGCAACTGCCCTACCTCGGCACCAGCCTCGTGGTCGCTCTCGGCACCGTCGTGCTGACCGCGGCCCTGGCCGCGCCCGCCGGCTACGCCCTGGCCAAGCTGCGCCCACGCGGCGGCGGCATCCTGAGCTTCGTCCTGCTGGCCGCCCAGATGATCCCCGGCATCATCATGGCGATGGGCTTCTACGCCATCTACCTGCAACTCGGCCTGCTCCAGTCCGTTCCCGGCCTGATCGTCGCCGACTCGACGCTGGCCGTCCCCTTCGCGGTGCTGATCTTCACCGCGTTCATGTCGGGTATCCCCGGCGAACTGCTCCAGGCCGCGCACATGGACGGAGCCGGCCCCCTGCGGACCTTCTGGTCGATCGTCCTGCCGATGAGCCGCAACGCCGTCGTCACGGTGTCCCTGTTCGCCTTCCTCTGGTCCTGGTCCGACTTCGTCTTCGCCAACACCCTGGTCAACGGCGGCGCCCATGAGCCGATCACCCTCGGCATCTATCACTACATCGGCAACAACAACCAGGAGTGGAACGCCATCATGGCCACCGCCGTCGTGGCGTCACTGCCCGCCGCGCTCGTCCTCGTCCTCGCCCAGCGCTACGTGGCGGCCGGTGTGACCACCGGCGCCGTCAAGGACTGAGTCCCCGCAGCCCCTCACGACAGCCGGCGCCGGCCGGTCGTCGCCCCTGCTCCAGAAACGAGTCACGCCTGATGACCGCCGCCCGATCCGGTCCGGCCTTCTCCGTCCACGACATCCCGTTCAGCACGTACGGATCCTGGTTCGGCATCTCCCCCGTGGTGGCGGAGAAGACATACGCCGAGGACCTCCACCTCGTCTCGCACCAGAACGGCATGCACGGCGTCCTGCGTCTGGTCCCCCTGGACCCGGCGAGCGGCGAGCGGGCCGGGACCCGCGTCGAGGCGACACCGGGCCTGCTCGGCTGGACCGGCGGGAACGGGCGCGTCGAGCTGGCCTACGAGTCGCCGGACACCGTTCGCCTGCGCGGCGGCGGCCTGGACTTCGCCGTGCTCGCCGCCGCGCGGACCCTGACCCCGTTCAGCGGCACGTACTTCTTCCACGACCCGGCGGCGGACGCGCACGTGTTCACCTCGTACGAGACCGGCCGCCGGTACCGCGTCACCGTGCTGTCCGGTGTCCTCGCCGGCACCGCCGGATCCCAGGCCCTGGCCGGCAGTGACCGTGGTCTCACCGTGACCGCGCGGGCGGACGCCTGCTGGGAGATCGCGATCGAGGAGTTCGACGCGGCCCGCCCGCCCTATGTGTCCGTGGCGCCCTTCGACGCCGTCGTGGCCGCCGCGCGGGATGCCTTCGCGGGCTTCGTGGACGCCGTGGCGCCCTGGCGTTCCGACGCGACCCCGGCCGCCGAACTCGCCGCCTACGTCCTCTGGTCGGCGACCGTGGCGGCGAAGGGCCAGGTCACCAGACCGAGCGTGCTGATGTCCAAGCACTGGATGGACAAGGTCTGGAGCTGGGACCACTGCTTCAACGCCCTCGCCCTGGCCGAGGGTTCGCCCGAGCTGGCCTGGGACCAGTACCACCTGCCCTTCGACCACCAGGACGAGAGCGGCGCGCTGCCGGACTCGGTCACCCATTCCGAGGTCCTCTACAACTTCGTCAAGCCGCCTGTCCACGGCTGGGCCTTCGGCCACCTGCGTCGCAGACTTCCGAGCCCCCTCGACCGGGCCGAACTGACCGAGGTGTACGAACGGCTTGCGCGCTGGACCGGGTTCTGGCTCACCGCCCGGCGCGTTCCCGGCGCCGCACTGCCCTACTACCAGCACGGCAACGACAGCGGCTGGGACAACGCCACCACCTTCGCCGCCCGACGGGTGGTCGTCACCGCCGACCTCGCCGCCCTCCTCGTCCTCCAGCTTCGCCAACTTGCGGGACTGGCAGCCGAGTTGGGCAAGCGTGACGCCGTCACCCGGTGGACGCGGACGGCCGAGGAGATCCAGGCGGCACTGCTCGACCAGCTCTGGACCGGAGACAGGTTCGTCGCCCGCTCGGCAGGCACCGGGGAGACCTGGAGCAGCGCCAGCCTCCTCGACCTGATGCCCATCGTGCTGGGCGAGCACCTGCCCGCCGAGGTCGGCAGCGTGCTGGCTGATCACATCAAGGCCCACCTGACCCCGTACGGCCTCGCCACCGAACTTCCCAGCTCCCCGCATTACCTCGCCGACGGCTACTGGCGCGGTCCGATCTGGGCCCCCGCCACCGTCCTCATCGAGGACGGCCTGCGCCGCGCCGGCCACCAGCGGCTCGCGGACGACATCAGCGCCCGTTTCCGGGCCCTGTGCGAGAACCATGGCTTCGCCGAGAACTTCGACGCCCTCACCGGCACCGGCCTGCGCGACCGGGCCTACACGTGGACCGCCAGCAGCTATCTGCTCCTCGCCCGTGACCACCACCTGCGCGCGGACGCCGGAACCGACAACCCCACCGTCCTCTGAACCGCCCGCGACAACCCGCCCACACGCCCGGCGCGGGGGCCCGCGCGGGGCAGAGCCAGCCCGCGGTCCCCGACCAGTGGATGCCGGTTCCGCGAGCCGCCCCCGGCGGCCGCGGATGCCACGGTGGAACGGGCGGTCTCCGGTCTCCCGCGCGATCCCGGCAGGGGGCTTCCGGAGCGGCGGGGGCGCGGACGCGCGTGAAGGGGGCTGGCCGGTGGGCGAACGCGCCGCTCTTCACCGTCGGGCGGCGACCATGCGCAGGGTGGGTTCGGTGCGGAGCCTTATGAAGATGGTGACCAGAGCGGCGGCCTGGACGAGACCGCAGGCCAGTATGACGTTGCCGAGGTGCGGGGGCGGGGTGAGCGCTACCAGGATCCCCGCCGCGGGGAAGGGCAGCAGCAGGAGAAGCATGGTCAGCGAGAGCGTGGCACCGAGTGCTGTCGGAGGGATGATCAGCGAACGCACCGTGCGCAACACGACCGTGAGGCCACCGTCGCCCGCCATGAACATCGCTATCAGGACGGTGTAGGAGACGTAGGACGGAGCCTGGGTGATGGCCAGTCCCGCGGCGGAAGCGAGCGTCGCGGACACCACGCCCACCCCCCACAGGTCGAGGCGGGTCAGTGCGAGCCGACAGCACGTTATCGCCAGCAGAGTCGCCACGGCGGCAGCGGACCACATGGCGCCGACATCGGCGGAAGAGCGCCCGAGACTCTTCACCACGATCACCGGGCTGGCGGACTGGAGCAGCCCGAGGGCGAGGTTGGAACAGGCCAGCCCGGCCACCAGCCAGCCCAGGGCGGGAAGCGCCAGCAGAGTGCGCAGGCCCAAGCGCAGCGCACTGTCGTTTCCCGCGGCGTCGGCACGTGCCGCGCGCAGCGGAGTCGGCGGAAGCTGGAGACCGAGCACGGCGGCGACCAGGGAAACCGCGCTCAGGCACCCGAGCATCCATTCCGGTCCGGCCAGGACAAGGAAGCCGGCGAGCAGCGGACCGATGACCGTGGCGGTCTGGTCGATGCCGACGAGGACCGCCTGTATCCCATGAGGCCGGGCCTGGTCCCGCCGAGTGACGACCGCCCCGACGGCCTCGTTGGCAACGAAACCGAACTGGGAGAGAGTGCCGGTGACGGCTGCCAGAACCAGTACGACCGCGGTCTCGGCGGTGCCCGATGGAAGCATGATCAGCGCGACCGCCGAGACCGCCACCACCGCGGCCCGGGAGAGAGAGGCGATGAAGCAGACGATCGCCGCGCCCCGGCGGTCCACCGCGTTGCCGGCGGGGACGAACGCCGCGATACGCGGAGTCCACTCCAACGCGAATGCCAGGCCTGTCAAAGACGAAGAACCGGTAATTGTCAGGACCAGGAGCGGCATGGCGTACGTCGCCATGGAAAACGCCAGCGCGTCACTCGCGCGTGGAGCATAGATTCGCCGGAAGAGACTGCCCGACGGAACGGCGGCATGCCGACCGACAGGCCGGTCCTCGTGCACGGTGATGGCCACGAAAGAGGGGAGGCTTTCGATGAGACGTATCGGGGGAGGGGGACGAGAGATACCGGTCACCTGCGGGGGAAATGCACGTGCGGAGACATACCAGGCTGCGGCAGGTTCTCGTGTGGGTTGTCAGGGCAGTCCCGTAGCGGCCCGAGTCGCATCTGCGCTCATCACGAGACGCACGAAGGGCAACCTGGCCTCCGCTCTGAGGTAGGAAAAGGAACTGGCGTGCAAGCAGCAGCAGTTGACGGCTGAACTATACCGCTCTCACGGCGATGCGGCGGACACGGCGCAGGAGTCCGCCGGCGGAAAGCGCCGTTTCCTTCTCCGGCGTGAAAGATCCTGGGGATTGATATGCGCTTGTATCAGACCGTTACCGGTGATCGCTCCTTCAATACGGACAGAATTCGTGGGGAGACCGTCAGCAGGGCCGGCAAGATGGCCGGCTCCGCGAGGCTGTCGTTCCTAGAGGTGGTCGGCGTCGACCACGGCCTGGGCGAAGGTGGTGGGTGCTTCCTGGGGCAGGTTGTGGCCGATGTCCGCGATGGTGCGGTGCTCGTAGGGGCCGGTGAAGTGGTCGCGGTAGCCCGTGCCGTTGCCGGCCGGGGTGAACGGATCGAGGGCCGGGTCGAGGGTGATCGTGGGAACGTGGATCGGGGGTTGTGCGGCGAGCTGCTTCTCGTAGCGGTCGTAGCGGTGTTCGCCCTCGACGAGACCGATGCGCCAGCGGTAGTTGTAGAGGACGATGGCGGCGTAGTCGGGGTTCTTGAACGCTTCGGCGGTGCGCTGGAAGGTGGCCTCGTCGAAGTTCCAGTTGGGGGAGACGAGCGTCCACACGTAGCGGCACAGCGCGATGCGCTTTTCGACGTCTTCCATGGTCTTCTTGCCGCGCTCGGTGGCGAAGTACCACTGGTACCACCAGTTGTGCTCGACGGCCGGCGGGGCCGGCTCGAGCTGCGCACTGACCTCGGTGATGATGTAACCGCTGGTGGAGACAAGGGCCTTGACGCGCTCGGGCCACAGCGCGGAGATGATGTCGGCGGTGCGCGAGCCCCAGTCGAAACCGGCCAGGACGGCCTTCTCGATCTTCAGTGCGTCCATGAACGCGATGATGTCGAGCGCGACGGCAGACTGCTCGGCGGTGCGAGGGGTGTGCCGGGACAGGAAGCGGGTGCTGCCGTGGCCGCGCAGGTAGGGAACGAGGACGCGGTAGCCCATGTCGGCGAGCAGCGGGGCGACGTCGACGAAGCTGTGGATGTCGTACGGCCAGCCGTGCAGGCAGATGACGACCGGGCCGTGAGCGGGGCCGGCCTCGGCGTAACCGATGTCCAGCGGGCCCGCCGTGACCTGCTTGATCGTGCTGAACCCGGTGTGGGTGCCCGGGGTGACGGCGGGCACCGTCGGGACGGAAGCGCCGCCCGCCCTGTACGAGGCGGTCGCGGCCGACGCGCCGGCCTGCAGGCCGGCCAGCGAGACCGCGGCCGCGCCGGTGCCCAGGCCGACGGCCTTGCTGAAAGTGCGCCTGTTGATCATGGGAAATCCTCCGTCATGCGTTTCCGGTGACCGGCCCGCGCCCGGGAAGGCCCACCCTCGCATCGGGCGTACGAGACCACCGTGCCACTTGGCGAGACGACCCTGACACGCAGCTCGTCACCTGTCAAGCCGGTGACGAAGAGGTGTCGCCGGCTCTCGCGCTGTGCGGCGTGGCGCCCTGGCCGCTCCCGGCCTGAGGGTGCCGCCACCTGGCGGTGTCCGGTAGTCGCGCAGTCGTATGACGTACATGCGCACCGGTGTAGGAGCTGTCGGCCTTGCCCGGGCAGACGGTCCGACTCCCCGGAATCGCCAACTCTGGTGAGTTGTCGTGGTATTGGCGGCGGTGAGGATCGCGGGGCGGCCGCAAGTCACCGTCTTGACAGGTGATGCGCACGGATGCTGTGATTTCGTCACCACCTCAACCAGTGACGCAGTAAAGCTGCCTGGTCGGCAGGCGACCGGGGCGCATCGAAGTCCTCTGAAGATCTAACGAACCCAGATGGGGAGCACAGCCATGGCAGTCAGCTACACCGCCGTTGTCGACGTCGACGGAGAGGGACGGAACGGCGGACACGCCCGTTCCTCCGACGGTCAGCTGGAGATCGACCTCGCCCTGCCCAAGGAGCTCGGCGGCGCCGGCACCGCGACCAACCCCGAGCAACTTCTCGCCGCCGGCTGGGCCGCCTGTTTCCTCGGTGCCCTGCGGCGCGCCGCGACCTCCCGCAGGATCCGGCTGACCAGCACGACCATCACGGCCGAGATCACCCTCACCCACGGCGACGACGGCGAGTTCTCCCTCTCCGCGGTCCTCAACCCCGTTCTCGGCGGTGTCGACCAGGCGACCGCTGAGGAACTCGCGCATGCCGCGCACCAGATCTGCCCGTACTCCAAGGCCACGCGCGACAACATCCCGGTCACCATCAACGTCGCTGCCGCGGCCTGACCCGCCCCCTCGACCGCGGGTCCGGTGCCCCTTCCACGCCACGGCGCGGGACCCGCCCCCCAACCCCCACCTCCACCCCCGCGGCGCCGACCGGAAGACACCGGAAGACAAGGGCGGGACATGGCCTCCATGGCGCACTCACACGTAGGTGCCGTCGGCATCGCCGTTCATCCGCCGGCACGGCCAAACGGCCGTCCCGAGGTTCGGGAAACCCAGTAAGCCGTGACCCCCACCTGTACGCAGGTATGGAACCGGGCGGAGAGCGCGGTGCTGTCGGGGTACGGCCCGGCGGTTTCTATGGCCGGGGTCCTGAACACCGTCATCGTAAAGAGTGAACTGGCCGACGGTACATGCTCGAGGCGGCCGCCGTGGGCCTGACCGTCCGTGACCGTGAGCGGACGACGAGCGTCAGTCGCGTTCAGTCGGCCGTCGGCGTGCTCTGCTGTTGACTGGACTTGATGACGGTGTACATGACGGAACGCTGCTGCTTGTGACGCCGGATGCGGCCCTTGGCGACCAGGGACTCGAGGGTGTTGCGCACCACCTGGGGGGTCGGGTTGCGGTCCGGATACTTCTGCAACAGCTCGTCTCGCAGTTCCTTCGCCGGACGAGGCTCGTCGTGTGCGCCGAGCAGATCCGCCAGGAGGTCGGCGAGCAGAGGCCGGCGCGGCCTCCCCTTCGTGCCGGCCTTCGCCGTCTGGCTCGCCGGAGCGGTCTTGGCGGACGTCGAGCGCCGCGCGGTGGCTTTGGCGGGGGTGCGCTTTTCGCGCGGGACGGCAGGCTCGTCCCGCACCTGCTCGGGCAGACGCGAGGCGTCCGCCAAGCCCTCGTATCGCTCGGCGAGCTTCAGGATGTCCGCCAGGAGGGCTTCCTCCCGCTTCAACGCCGAGAGCCGCTCCGTCAACTCCTGCTGGCGCCGATGATTCTCCTCCAGGTCCGACGCGGCTTGTTCCAGATACCGCGATCGGAGTGTGTCGGCTGACTGGCTGGTCACAACCGTTACTCCCTCGATATGAATGACGTTGCGCATGGTACCCATGCCGAGGGGCCCGTGCGGATAAGTGTCAACGCCTGATGCTTCGCCGAGCATGTCTGCTCTTCACGATAAGCGCCGATATGCCTGCGCACGGAGCGATACCCCGCTCTTCCCGGCTGCTCCTGACGGTGCCGTCCGCACGGGATTCATGATGGTCGTACTGTCGGGTAAGTGTGTCGTCCCACCGCTCGTGCCGACCTCGGTCGGCCGTGGTGTGCGGACGTGGTGCGGGCCGCCGGAGCGGAGGGACCCCCTCGCCGGTGTCTTCCGGCGCCTCATGGAGGTGCTGTTGCCTCCGCCTTCGCGACGCCTGCTGGACACCTTGCGGGCAGGTCGTGCGTGACCACACCCGGCGCCGGTGACATGTTCGCACTTCGCAGCCACCGGGTCATGTGTCTCCGAGGCACGCAGGAAACACGTGAGATCCCCTGACCCACATATCTTGTGATCCGTTCCGTGATCGACCGATCCGCATCGTGACGTGTGTCTGCGCCGCAGGCGTATGGACAGAGGTGATGCAACCCGCGAATGTGCGGTCGGCGCGCGCGGCGGGTGGGCGGGAGCACGCCCGTGCCCGGAGGCATGAGGTCAAGGCAGCCGCCCCAGAGTGCCTCCCGGCAGACCGATTCGGCGGCGCATGCCGCGCCCGCGACGGCCGATGCCCGACTCACTTTCGGCCGCCGTTCGGACTTCGTCCTCGTGACAGCCCCCTTTCATCTCGCAGAACGCGTCGCCCGCAGCACCATGGAGCGCGGCGCCGCCGCTGCGGCCCACCCGGTCCAACGCATTCGACTAGTTGCGCGCGATGCCATCACCGAGTGGCCGTCGACACACCACTCCAGCGGACGTGACCGCGGTGTGGTCGGGGCCTTCGGACAGATCGCGTCACCGACGTGGGCGGGCGGCCGAAGCGGTCTGTCACACGGATGTGCTGCCGGCTGCCTGGCCCCCCCCGCGTGCCTCACATGTCACGGCGGGCTCCTGGTGGCTCCGGCTCCGCCTCGTCCCAGCCACCACCGTCGGTCACCACGGGCGACCGGGTCAGGCCAACGATGCCCGTCGCCATCAGGCCGACGCCGACGGCCTCGGGCAGCAGACGCCAGCCCAGCGCGATGCTCTCCCCGAACAGCAGGCCGCCGAGGGCGACGCTGATCAGGGCGTCTCCGATAGTCAGGGCGGGCTGAGAGGCGGCCAGGGTGCCCGCCCGCAACGTCCACTGGAGCAGCAGCACACTCAGCAGGCCGGTGACGGCACCGGCGTAGGTGTGCCAGGTGGTGAGGACGGCGGCGGGGCCTTGCGGGAAACGTGCGGTGACCTCCTTGATGAGTGCGGCGGTGACCGCGAAGCAGGCGGCGGTCGCGGCGCCGAGCGTCGCGGCCTGCCGGGGGCCGCGTACCGCAGTCGCGGCCGCCAGCAGGACGCCGACGCCGCAGGCCAGGCCGCCTCCGACGGCGAGCCAGCGCCAGTCGCCGGCCCGCTCGACCGTCCCGGGCGACGGGGAGGCACTGAGCAGGAAGACAGCCAGCCCGCCGGCGAGCATCACGAAGGACCACCACGTCCGGCCGTCGGGACGGCGGCGGAAGACGACCGCCCCGATGAGCAGGGTGAACAGCAGTTCGCTGGCGAGCAGGGGCTGCACCACCGACAACTGTCCGGCGTCCAGAGCGATGACCTGGAAGACGGCGGACAGCATCATGGCCGTCGCCCCGGCCCACCAGTACGGACGGCTGAGCAGTCCCGCGAGCCGGGCCGCTACCGCTCTGGCTCCAGAGCCGGAGACCTCGTCAGGCTCGACGGCGGCCCGGCGCTGCAAGACCGACGCCGCCCCATTGGACAGCGCGGAGAGCAGGGCCATGGCGACGGTGAGCAGGTTCATGCGAAGTCCCGTCGTTCACAAGGATCCGGCCGACAGCCGACGAGCCCCGGCGGGCGGGCGGCGGCAGGCGGTGAGGATCCGCCGCGCACATGCTTGTCCGTCATGAGCACGGACAAAACCTCTCATCCGCCACCTATGACGGGCGGGTGTCTGGTGCCGACCTCTGTGGGGGTCGCCTGTTGCTCACCGCCCGATACAACGCAATCATGAACTTTATGCGTGCTTGCGTCCCGTTCATCGGCTCTGTCCCTCGTGTTCCCGCGTTCGAATACGGTGGCGTCGAGCCGGAGCGCGTCTGACGTGAGCCGTCTGCTGGTACTGAGCGCGAGCATGGGGTCGGGCCACGACGCGGTGGCCGGCGAACTGGCCCGGCGACTGAGTGCGGCCGGGCACGAGACTGTCGTCGCGGATGTGCTGGAGATGCTGCCGGCCCGCATGGGCACCGCGCTGCGTGGTCTCTACCGCTCGATGGTCCGGCACGCCCCCCTGGTGTACGCCGGCATCTACACCGCCTTCTTCCGCGCCGGGGGCGGGGCGCGGCCGGGCAGCGCGCCGCTCGCCACGCTCGCCGAGGGACGGCTGCGGGCGGCGGTGGCGGCCGAACGTGCCGATGCGGTCGTCTCGGTCTTCCACCTCGCGGCCCAGCTGACCGGCCGCATGCGCGCCCACGGACGGCTGCCGGTGCCGAGCGCGGTGGTGATCACCGACTTCGCCGTCCACCGGCAGTGGCTGCACCGGGGCAACGACCTGAACCTGTGCCTCACCCCGGAGATCGCGCGGGACGTGCGGCACCGTCTGGGGCGTCCCGCAACGGCCTGCGGTGCGCTGTTGCCGGACCGTTTCCGCCCGCACCCGGACGGCGAGGCGTCCTGGCGCCAGCGGCTCACAGCGGGCCACGGGCGCCCCGTCGTGGTCCTGTCCACCGGCGCGTGGGGGGTAGGCAGCCGGCTCGGCGCGACGGCCCGGCTGCTGTACGGGGCCGGCTACCTGCCGGTCGTCCTGTGCGGGCGGAACGAGCGCCTGCGCCGCCTCCTGTCGAAGGTGCCGGGAACGCTCGCCATGGGATGGGTGGACGACATGCCGGGCCTGCTGGCGGCCGGCCGGGCACTGGTGGACAACGCCGCCGGGCAGATGGCCCTGCAGGCGCTCGCCGTCGGCGTCCCGGTCGTCGGGTACCGTCCGATCCCCGGTCACGGTGCGGAGGGTGTACGGCGGATGGCCGTGCTCGGCCTGGCCGAGCACGCGGCTGACCCCTGGGAGCTGGTGCGGTCTTTGGACCGTCTCACCTCGGTGGGAGAGACAACCGCTCGTCGAGTGGCCCCCGACGGCCGCTTCTTCCAGGGCGACGTCGTATGTCCCCTCGAACAGCTGGCGGCCGGAAGCCTCTGACGTCCCTGCCGGACCACCGATCTCCACCATGTGCAGCGATCGCTGCCGACCTGCCTTCGGCTGCCGGATCACCGGAGCGCGGCGCCGGTGCCCGCACCTGTGCCGGTGACGCCGGTCGTCCCGGCGCTGCTGTCGCAGTCCGGCCCACCCCCGACATCGTGCTCGCGGAGCGGGCCCACGGTCAGGCCCGCAGTCCGGCAGGCGCTCACCACGGTGGGCAGCGCGGCCAGCGTGGCCCGCCAGCAGCCCGGTGCGGAGTGGCGGTCGGTGTCGTGCAGTACCACCGTGCCGCCGCCCCGAAGGTCACGGAGGACCGTCGCCGCCACGGACTCCGCGCTGGCCCGCGCGGTCCAGTCGCGGCCCCAGGCCGTCCAGAGGACCGGGCGCAGACCGGTGCGGCGTGCGGCCAGCAGCCGGTCGCCGGTCAGGATGCCGTACGGGGGCCGGTACCAGGTGGGGGCGGTGCCGGACACGTCGGCCACCGCTTGCGCCGCGCGCGCCAGCTGTCGCGTCTCCAATGCCGGCGCCGGCCACCAAGGGCGGTTGTGCCGCCAGCCGTGGACCGCGAGTTCGTGACCGCGTCGGACGATGTCGCGGCACAGCCGCCGGTGGTACATCACCTGCTCTCCGAGCACGAAGAACGTGACACGCACCCCGATCTCGTCGGCTGCGTCCAGGAAAGCGGGGGTGGATCGCGGATCGGGCCCGTCGTCGAACGTGAGGGCCACATGGCCGGTGTCGCCGACACCGGCCAGGGACGGCAGCCAGGTGCGGCGCGGGCCGGCCAGCCAGGTCCCGGCCGGCACGACGTGGCCGGCGGCGACGAGTGCCGGGACGGCGGCGACGGCCTTGGTGAACAACCGGCTTCGGCCGGCACCGACCCGCACGTCCTTCTCCTCTCATCCGGGAACCGCTCCTCCCACGATCTCGCCCTGCCACACCGGGACACCGTTCAGCCGAACCTGGCCGCCAGGCGACGGTACGACGCGGGTGCGAGGGCACGAACCGCGGCCGGCAGGCGGAGCCAGCCGGGCACGAACACCTCCGGGCGGTCCCTGCCCACGGCCTCGACCACCGCGGCGGCCACCCGTTCGGGCGGAATCGGCCGCGGACGGGTGCGCGAGTAGGGCACTCCTCGCCTGGCGAAGAAGGGAGTGTCCACCACGCCCGGCACGACATGCGTCAGCCGCACGCCGGTGCCGTCCAGCTCGTACCGCAGCGCGTCCGCGAAAGCGCCCAGGGCTGCCTTCGCCGCGGAGTACACCGCTTCCTCCCGTACTCCGACGCAACCGGCGACGGAGCCGATCAGCACCAGCCGGCCGTGGCGTCGCGCCACCATGCGGGGCAGGATCTCCCGGACCAGATGCACCACCGAGCCAAGATCCACGGTGAGTACCCGGTCCACCTCGCTGCCGGGCATCGAGGTGAACGGCCCGGCCCAGCCCACCCCGGCAGCGGCGACCAGCAGGTCGATGTGCCGCACCTGGTGAAGAGCCCGGTCGAGGAGGATCCGGGCACCGTCGGCGGCGGCCAGATCGCAGGGGATCGCGACGCCTGCCGTCTCCCGCGCCACCTCGTCCAGCCGGGCGGGGTCACGTCCAGAGACCAGCAGGTCCCACCCGTCCTTCGCCAGGCGGCGGGCGACGGCCGCCCCGATCCCCGAGGAGGCACCCGTCACGAGCGCCACACCTGTTGTGGAAGCGGTACCCGCCAGGGGGAGGGCCGGGGGCGGGTACGGGTCCGCTACGGCGCGTCCCAAGCTGACCTCCTGGAGCGATGGCCCCGGTGTGGCGGCCGGGAGTCGCGAACCGCCCTGCTCGTGAGCGAGCCTTCCCGTATCCATGTCTCCGACGACGTCTCCGACGGCTAGAACCAGACGTTCGAGGGGTAGCCCCAACGTATCGCTTTCAAACCTTCTCCCCGCCCGCCCAACGGTCCGGCTCCGGACTGTCGAGGGCCGTCCCGGCTCTCCGGGCAGCCGGGCCCGGGACCGCGTCGAACGGGACCGGCACTGCCCCGATGCGCCCTGCCGTGTCGGGTCGACGGGCCGTCCAGGCCGAAGGGCGATGGGCCGTCCGGGTGTCTTTGCCGAACGGCCCAGACCGGACTCCCGCCTTCCCGAACCCCGCGCCGCGGGAAGGGCAGGAGGATGGCACACCGTGATCTATCTCCTCAGCGTGCCCGCCGCCTGCCTGCTGGGTTTCGGTTTCGTGCTCCAGCAGCACGCGGCCGAACGCGAACCGCTGTCTCTCATGCTGTCTTTCAGACTGCTGGTGGACCTTGCGCGGGTGCCGCTCTGGCTGGCCGGTATCGGGTGCATGGTCATGGGTCAGATTCTGGGGGCACTGGCACTGACTCGGGGGAGTCTGGCCGAGGTGGAGCCGTTGCTCACCCTGAACCTCCTTTTCGCGATGGCGCTGGCCCGGTGGCTGGGCGACCAGCCCCTCGGCTGGTCCGGGTGGCTCGGAGCGGCCGCGCTCAGCTGCGGGGTCGCGGCCATCATCCTGGCGGGGCGCCCGTACAGCGGTCAGGGCCAGGTCGGCGTGGTGCGGCACTGGGTCGTGATCGGCTGCGTGCTGGCTCTGGCCGGTGTCCTCGTCGTCATCGCCAAGCACCTGCGACTGCTGTACCGCCCGCCCCTTCTGGCCGCCGCGGCCGGGACCCTCTACGGGCTCCAGGACGCCCTCACCCGGGTCTCCGGTCACATCGTCGGCGCCAGGGGAGTCGCCGGACTGCTGGTCTCGTGGGAGCCCTGGGCCGTCGTGGCCCTGGCGGTAGTGGGGCTGGTGCTGGTGCAGAGCGCGTTCGAGGCCGGGCCGTTGCGGCTGTCCCTGCCCGCGTTGAGCGTCGCCGAGCCCCTGAGCGGCATCGCCTGCGGCATCGGCTTCCTCCACGACGAGCTGCGCACCACACCGGCCGCACTGGCCTGGCAGGCGGTCGGCGTGGTCGCGGCGGTCAGCGGCGTCATCGTTCTCGGACGGCACCCGGTCATGCCCAGTGGCAAACGGCGTCCCGAGCCTCCGGCCCACCACTGACGCAGCGTCCCCCGACACGGCGCTGACGACTCCGGCCCGGCAGACCCGCCGGGATCCGTCAGCGAGTTCCCGCGAACCTTGTCCCGCGTTGCCCCCGGCCTCGGCCCCGCCCCGTTCCCCGCGATCCAGTGCCGCCGCCCCGCAGCGCGCCGCTCATGTCGCCTCGGCGCGGGCGGCAGGCCGCCGGACGGCCGGAGACGACTTCGTCAGGACCGCCGAAGCCCGCGGCGCCCACGGCGTACGCACCGGCGACCCGGCCGCCAGCTCAGACCATCGGATTCTCACTCGCCGGCCCGCGGCTGGAAGCGAACCATGGAGACGTCCAACCGGGGAGGTCGGCAGCGGAACAACCGGCGGCCGTGCGATCCGTATACCGCCGTGTGCGCCGCGCGGCTCGGTGACGCGATAGGAGCTGCCCGGCAGGGGGAAGGCGGAGATGGTGGACGACTTCGAGGTCGACGGCGTGGTGCAGCGGGCGCTGGACCGGCTGACGCTGCTGGCCGAGGCGACCACCGCGTTGTCCAGCACGCTCGACCCCCGAAAGAGCCTGAGCCGGGTGTGCCGAATCATGGTTCCGCAGCTCGCGGACTGGGCCGCGGTGGATCTCCTGGAGGACGACGGCCGGCCGTTCCGTGTCAGCGTCGTACACCGTGATCCCGGTGTCCTGCCGGTCGGTGGCCTGACCGGGGCGCTGCCTCCGGTTCCGGAGGTTCCCGTGGGGCCACTGGCTCGGGTCCTGGCCGGTGCGGGCCCGCTTCTGCTGACGAGCGCGAACATGTCTGCCGGCCGGCGGGCGACAGACCCGCTCCACGCGCGGCAGCTGGAGCTGTTCAGGCTGCTGGGCACGGACACCGCGATCGTCGCTCCGCTGCGAGCACGCCGCCAGGTTCTGGGCGCGGTGACCGTGGGCCGCAGCGCCGGGCGCGCACCGTTGACCAGCAGTGATCTGGCGTTGGTGGAGGACCTGGCACACCGCATGGCGCTGGGGGTGGACAACGCGCGGCTGCACCAGCAGACCCAGCACATCGCCGAACGCCTCCAGCGATCCCTGCTGCCCGCCCTGCCCGCCCTGCCCGCCCTGCCCGCCCTGCCGGCAACCGGCCCGCTGCAACTGGCCGCCCGCTACACGCCCGCCGCGGCCACGGCCGAGGTCGGAGGCGACTGGTACGACAGCTTCCCGCTGCCCACCGGCCACACCACGATGATCATCGGCGATGTCACCGGCCACGATCTGCGGGCGGCGATCACGATGAGCCAACTGCGCAACATGCTGCGCGGCATCGCCTGCGATCGTCAGGAACCGCCCGGGAAGATTCTGCGCCGCCTGGATGTGGCCCACCACTCGCTGTACCCGCGGGCAACCGCCACCTGCCTGTACGGCCTGCTCGGCCAGAACCACGACGGCACGTGGAGGCTGGAGTTCTCCAGCGCCGGACACCCGCCACCGTTGCTGATCACCTACGACGGCGACACCCGCTACCCGGCCGGCGGCCACGGCCTCCTCCTCGGCGTCGACCCCCAAGAGGTACGTCCGGACGCCGCCGAAGTAGTGGCGGCCCGCTCCACCGTGCTGCTCTACACCGACGGCCTGATCGAGCGCCGGGGTGAAAGCATGGACGCGGGCATGACCAGGCTGCGCCAGCACGCCGCCGCCCTCGCCCGCGAGCCCCTGGACGCCTTCTGCGACGAACTCCTCACCGGCCTGGCTGCCGATCATGCCGATGACGTCGCCATTCTCGCCGCCCGCTTGCCTGTATCTGCCTAGCATGCGGGGCGTCGCTTCTGACACACCAGTAATGGCGCTGAAGCCCGCGCCAGAGCCTGCCGGGAGTCCTGGCCTCCTCTTGCCGTACGGGGGCGGCGAGCTGGGTTCCGGCAGTGTCCAGGGCGGAGAGACGTCGCAGCCGAGCCGCTGAGACGGCGGGCGAACGGATGCGCACCGTCCGGGAGCCCGTCGTCAGGAAGTTCTGTGGCGGAGGGCGTCGAGTGCGCGGTCCATGGGGCCCAGAACGGGAGCCGCCAGCTTGTTGGTCCATGAGGCGCAGAACGCACCCGCCGCCGCACGGCCCGTCTGGCACCACCGCTCGCTTCCTGCCGCCCGCATCGCCTGACAGTGGCGGATCACGAACGGACCGGCCGGCCGAAC
This sequence comes from Streptomyces shenzhenensis, assembly GCF_021462265.1. Classification (GTDB taxonomy): domain Bacteria; phylum Actinomycetota; class Actinomycetes; order Streptomycetales; family Streptomycetaceae; genus Streptomyces; species Streptomyces shenzhenensis. The sequence continues at coordinate 459,670 of NZ_JAJONF010000002.1, forward strand.
CTCCCACGGCTGCGGCCCTTTCCCCTCCGCTTCCCCTCCGCGCTCGCGGCACGGCACGCCGCCGAGTGCGCGATCACGGCACTCGCCGCCGGGAGATGCATCCTGTGAGGGAAGGTGTTCCCGGCCCGCTACCTCCTTCCGGGGTGCTGTGCAGGACACCCGACAAGGGGTCGTTGAGAGGAGCCAGTACGGACTCGCAACGATGGCGGGAGTTCGGCGAAGCAGGTGATGCTGCCGGGGATACTGAGAGCCAAGTTTCCCTGCAGATAGCCCCGAACTCGGTCATGGTCCAGTACGTGCGCCCCATACTGTTTCCCGTGGCTCCTGCAGATCGTGACATCAGCGTTGAGATACGCCTTCCTTTCCTCACCATCGGCACGACAAGCATTCAATCGTTGTTTCGGCGACGTGATCGGCGCACCGCCGGGCCCTTCTTGATCATTTCTGTGACCAGCGGACTGGCCCTGGACACCGCGCTCGGCACCGCCCAGGGAACCTCCCCGCACCTATGGGGGCCACACGGCAAACCGCATCAGCTGTGGTACTTGCGGCCGTCAGGCCACGCGGGAGAAGTGCACATTGTCTCCGCCGCGAACGGTCTCGTCCTTGACGCCGGCCGAGGCATGGGGGACGGGCATCAGCCACAGATGTGGGAGCAGAGTGACGTGGCGTGGAGGCGATGGCGGCTCACCCCCTCACCAGATGGCCGGGCCCACACGCTCGGCTGCGAGGGCACAGGCACCGTCCTCGACAGTCCCTGGGACGCCAAATGGGAGACACGACCCGTCATGTGGAACGGCCATGGCGGTGAAAACCAACAGTGGGTACTCGCCCTGCCGTTCGGCACTTCCTCGATCACTTAGGGCGTCCGCCAGTAGGTCGTCGGATGCGAGGGAACGGGAAGGCGTCCGCCTCCTCGAACTCCCCAGCGACCTCCTCAAACTGGCCCACACCCCCATCGTCGACGGATAGCACTCCTACGCGACGTCTGGCCGTGTCATAAGCGGCGACCGCACATGCAACAACAGATTGGGACCGGTCAGGGGCAGCGTGCTCCATGTCGCTGTCGCGGTCGCCGCAGTGGCGTCGATGACCAGCCGAACTCGGTGCGGCGTGGTGATGACGTAAAGATCGGCAACGAACACGCTGCCCTGCCAGCCTCCGGCTGCGATGACAGGTCGCCCGAGCGGGGAGCCTTCCCGCCACTCGCTGTGGCCGACCTCGACGTCGAAGAGCGACTCGAATCGGACGAGCCATCCGCCGTCGGTGGGATCGACGATTACCGTCGTTCCGTCGGGCAGGGCCGAGCCCTCCGCGCAGGCGTCCAGTCTCGCGGTGACCGAACGCTCCGGGCCAGTGCAACCAGGCACCGGCGGCAATGACAACTGCTGTAGCCGATCGGCGAGGATCTCGTCGTCCTCGGCGCTTCCCGCATGGCCCACGCCAGGCAGCAGGCACTCCCACAGGGCGTCGAGCAGGTCTTGAGCCTCCGTTTGGGCGGTCACGGCGACCACGAGATTGTGAGAGGGGACCACCACGCACTGCTGTCCGAAGGCGCCATGACCGTGGTACCCGTGACGGGACATCCAGAACTGGTAGCCGTAACCGTGGGAGAAGTCGGCGTTGTCCGATCCGCCGTCCTTGGCCGGCACGCAGTCGATGTGCCGTCCCGTCGCGAGCTCGACCCATTCGCGCGGGATGAGCTGTTGGTCGCCCCAACGGCCTCCACGCAGCAGCAGTTCACCGAAGGCAGCTACGGCCTCGGTCGTGAGGTGCAGTCCATGGAATCCGAAGGCGGCACCGCTCTTCACACGGTCCCATTCGGCGTGGTCGACACCCATCGGCTTGAAGAGGCGCTCGTTGAGGAACTCCGGAAGGCCGCGGTCCGTGACACGTTCAACCATCCGGGCCAGGATGAAGGTGGTTGAGTTGTCGTAGGTGTGCCGCGTTCCCTCAGCAGCGGAAAAGGGCAAGCGCAGGAAGCCCTTCACCAGGTCGTCGGGTTCCAGTTGCCAGGCTTCGGCAAGGCTGTCCGCAGGGTGCCCTGCTGTCATGGACAGCAGGTGATGAACGGTGATCCGGCTGCCTTGCTCCGAGACGTCGACTGGGACGTGGTCGGGCAGCACGTCCACCACCCGATCGTCCAGGGAGAGCAGACCGTCGGCGATCGCGAGCCCCACGGCGACCGAGGTGAACGACTTGGTCAGCGAGTAGAGAAGGTGCGGGCGTTCGGCCGAGTACGGCGCCCACCAGCCTTCGGCGACGACGTGACCGTGGTGCACGACCATGAGGGAGTGACACTCCACGGATCGTGCATCGAGCCGATCCAGCAGCGCGGCGATCGAGCGGGACGACATCCCCGAGGCGGCCGGTGTCGAGCGAGGCAGAAGGGCACGCTTGGAAGTCATCCGGGCACCGTACGCAAAATCCCTTTCGGGCCCTAGCGATTAAGCCAGTAGGTGGTGGCAGCAGGGCAGGCAAGACTCGCCTGATCATAGAGTCTCTACGCTTCATGATCACCGGGGGATCCGTGCCTACCGTCCCATCATGCATTCTCGACCCGATCCGCGACCAATTCCTCGCGCTGCTGCCCGTGCGCGAGGACCTGCATCCGCTGGGCTGTCACAACCCGCGGATCAGCGACGCTGTCGTCTTCGACCGCCTGGTGCAGGTGCTGGTCTTCGGCTGCGGATACGAACGGGTCGCAGACTCGCACTGCTCGGCCACCACCTTGCGTCGTCGCCGCGACGAGTGGATCGCCGCCACGTTGAGGAGGATTTGCGACTGCTCGCTCTCGCCGCCTACGACCGCATGATCGGCCTTGAGTTCGACCGCCTGAGCGCCGACGGCTGCATCACCAAGGCGCCCTCCGGTGGCGAGTGTGCTGGCAAGAGCCCGGTCGATCGGGCCAAACTCGGCTTGAAGCGCTCGCAGTTGACCGACGGAGCGGGCATACCGCTGATCATCGAGCCTGCGCCAGCCAACACCCGCGACCACACCCTGCTGCCCGCCACCCTCGACCGCTTCACCGCGCTTGAGGCGGCCCTGGGGCCGCTGCCGGAGTACCCGCGCCTCACCCCTGGACGCTGGATACGACTATCGCATGGTCCACGAGGACCTGGCTGTCCGCCGGGTCGACGCCCGCATCGCCGAACGCGGCGCGAAGACCCCGATCCAGAACGGAGGCCGTTGGGTGGTGGAGCGCACGAACTCCTGGATGAACAACTTTGGCAAGCTCCGACGCTGCACCGAACGCCGCAAGGCAGCGATCGAGTTCTTCCTCGCCCTGGCCTCAACCATCATCACCGTCCGCTGCCTGATCCGCCGCGCCTGGCCCCTCTACCGTTGGAACACTCGGCCCCGCACACCCCGCATCCGATGACCTACTGGCGGACGCCCTTACTGATCTTTTCGTAAGTTCGGTGGGAGCGGTGGGCGGATGGTCAGGCCGGTATGGGCGAGGAATGACCATGGCAGTCGGGGGTTGGCGTTGATGCGGTGGATGCCTTGCTCGGTGGCGTCGGCGACATCGGCGAGGTGGTCGCGGGCGAGGTTGGCGAGTTCACGCTTCTTGAGCGAGGACCACAGCAGTTCCACCGGGTTCAGCTCGGGAGCGTAGGCGGGTGATCGTTCCGGGGTGAGCCAGTCCTGTCCGGCGGCCCAGGCCCGCATCGCCCGGCTCCAGTGGGCGGACAGGCCGTCCCGGACCAGGACCACCCGCTCGCACTCCCGGACCGCCTGGTGGTCGCTGCGCCCGGTCAGCCGCCGGCCACGGCGCCGCCGAACCCGGCTTTCGCGGCCGGGGCGCCGAAGGAGCCGGGGCTGTAGGCGGTCGAGTTCCCCGAGAGGTTGAGGGCCCATGCCGAGCCGTCGCCGGCGTTCTCCTGCGGGGCGCCGACGACCAACCGGCCGCCCAGGGCGGCGCTCTTGCCGAAGCCGTCGCCCTTCTCCGCCACGCCGGGCACGCCCGCGGAGTTCTGGGTGAACACCTTGGCACCACTGCCGGTCAGTCCCTTCGGACCGCCCTTGAGCAGCAGGACGGAGCCCGGGTCGGTGAGGCCGTCGAAGTCCTCGCCGGGCACTCCCGCCAGTACGTCCGCGTAGCCGTCGCCGTCGGCGTCTGCCACCGCCAGGCCGGTTCCCATACCGTCACCCGGTTCGCTGACGCCGGGCACGCCGGTGGAGTCCTGGTTGACCCAGACCGGGGCGAGGGTGTCGCTCAGGCCCTGCGGGCCGCCGTAGGCGACACCGACCGCGCCGCCCATGATCTCCGGCCGGCCGGAGTCGGTGTTCCATTCCTCACCGTGGCCGACCACGATGTCGCCGTAGCCGTCGCCGTTCACGTCCCCGACGGCGGTGTGCTGACCGTTGAGGCGTTTGCCGTTCGCCGCGTTGAGGATGCCCACCCGGGTGAGACCTGACGTGCCGCCCAGGTAGAGAGCACTGCGCCAGGAGTCCCCCTCCTCGTCGTCGGTGACGGTCACGACCAGGTCGGTGATCCCGTCCCCGTTGACGTCTCCGGAGGACAGGTCGCGTACGGTCACGGCGGCGCCCTCGGCGTCGTACAGCGAGAACAGGGAATCCTTGGCGGGCTTGCCGTCCCGGCCGATCCCGCTCAGGAGGCGCACAACCCCGGGCGCGCTCACCGCGAGGCCGACCCGGCGGCCGCCGTCGAAGCCGCCGGCCGTGACCACCGCTCCCACATCGCCGCCGCCCCTCGCGCCGGTGTCCACGGCGGTGGCCTGGCCGAGTCCGTCCGGCCCGCCCCACAAAACGATGAGCATGCCGGCCTGTACCTGGCCGATCCGCTCGCCGGGTGTCCCGACCACGAGATCGGTGTACGCATCGCCGTCGAGGTCCACGGGCACCACTGTCTGGCCGAACTTGTCGTTCGCCTCGGCCGCTCCGGGCACACCCGCCGTGTTCTGGCTGAACGTAGCGGTCTCGCCGTTGCCGTACACGATCGACACGTATCCGGCCCCCGCCCTGCCTCCCACCTGCCCGCCAGGGGCGCCGATGGCGATGTCCGCTCTGCCGTCGCGATCGAAGTCGGCCCGCGGACCGGTCGGTACGGCCGCGGAGGCCTGCGGCTCAGCCGCGGCGGCCCAGGCCGACGCCGCCAGTGTGGTGACGGCCGCCAGGCCCAGTGCGATCCGCTTCGAGACCATGTCGTTCAACCTCCGGTGAGACGAACTCCTCGTGAACAAGACCCATGAGATGCCGAGGGGTTGTACGGCAGGGTTGCCGCGGAATAGTCAAGACCTGTGGATCAGGTCAGTCGCTGTGGTGTCGCTGACGCAGTCGGCGGCCGGCGTCAGCGCGGACTCGTCGGGTTCTTCCGGCCTCGGCGAGCAGAGTGAGGACGGCGGGTGAGGGCAGGGTCTCGACGGCCTTGCGCTGGAACCAGTCGGATCCGGTGGTGACTTCCTCCGAGCCCCACGGCTCGCCCACGGTGATGGACCGAAGCAGGGTCCATTCGCGCAGGCGGCGGGCGAGGAACTCCCGCTCCGCGCTGGATCTCGGCCATCGCGCGGGCCCAGGCGGTGAACCCCTCGTCGGTCAGCAGTTGCGCCGCATGTCGGTCGAGGTGGCGGACGATGACCGACTGCGCCATCGTCGTGTCCGGGTCGCGCAGGATTCTGGTCACCAGATCGGCTTCGTTTTTGTCACGGACGACGGTCAGCTCGTGCAGGCAGCGGGCGAATCGCTGGTGCTCGTCCTCGGCAAAACGGTCATCGGCACCGTTGAGGCCGTTCACGCGGCGGCCTCCTCGGGGCGCTCGACCAGGTGGCCGCGTTCAAAACGGGCGCCGGCCCGCACCAACACCACGAGATGGGGTGCGTTGACCGCGCGCCGGCGGGCCTGCGCGGATTCGATCACCTTGAAGACCATGGCGAGGGCGGCTCCCCGGCTGCCGGCGCCCTTGGTGACCTTCGTCCGCAACCGGACCGTGGCGAAGGTCGACTCGAAGGGACACCCGTGCGAAGGAGCACGCGGCCAGGGCCGTCCGCGACAGGCCGTTGCAGGCTCCATCCGAGCCGGCCTGTCAGCAGCCGCCAGACCGACGCCCTCGACAACACCACCCCCATGTCCGGGTGACGACCGCGCCGACTCGTTCCAGGTCCACAGGTCGGCCTCGAAACCATGAGCCTGGGCACCTTCCTCCAACGCGGCCCGGACCATCTCGGCCTGGGCGTCGTCCAGCTTGGGTGGCCGTCCGGTGGCTGCCCGTCCGCGCAGGCCCGAAGCACCGTCTTGCTCCCACACCCGCCGCCAACGCCGCACACTCTCGGCACACACCCCCACCGCCCTCGCGATCTCCCCATTTGAGACGCCGCCCTCGAACAACTCGACTGCCCGAACACGACGCGCCTCCGCCAACTGAGGCCGCGGCTAAGGAGGAAGGGAAGAGCCGGCAACCGAAGGGGAAGGTTGATATGCCCCCCGACAGCCTCCCACCCACACGGCCACCACACCCACCGAGCTTACGAAAAGATCAGTAGTAGGTGTTTGTCTTCCTCCCCGCTGTGACCGGTAGTGCGGCGTCTGCGGATCAGCTCATGACGGCAGGTGCGTTTCGCTACGGCCGTGTCCCTGATACTCCAGCCGTAGATCGTGACTTCCTGGTTGAGGAGCCTTGTTCAGTCGGTCGTCACCACCGGTTTCCATGGACAGGAGCTCGGGCAGACAGGTGATCGCTGCCTTATTCGGTATCGATGTTCGCGGGGGATCGGTGAGGAACCTTGGGTCGTGATCTGCGAAGCGGGGTGTAGTGCCAGGTGACGGCGATCGCGATGGAGGTTGTAGCCAGGGTCGAGAGTTGAGCGAAGTCCTGTATGCCGTTTGTGCGGGTCTGTACCAGCATCGGCAGTGATACCAGTACGGCGACGCCGAGTAGCAGAGCGACCTTCGGATGTATGTCGGGCCGGTAGCGGCTGTAGCGGACCTCTTGGACAGTGCGCTGTGGGGCGGGTTGCGCCATCCGGCGCGCTGGATGGCCTTCCAGGCGGTCCACGACCTCCCCGAGGGGGACCGCGCACCACAGGAGTTCGTCCTGGTCGGTGACGAACGCCAGTGCATAGGGCTTCCGATCCGGTCCGCGTCCAGTGCGCTCCCAGAACAACCAGCCCTCTTGTCTTGCCAGGTCCATGCCCGGATCACGGGGATCGGTATGGGCAGGGACGACTACGTCAATCTGCGTGGGCTCGTCCACGGTGACCAAGCGCAGACAGGTGTCGGGGACGTCACGTCGGGACCGGAGAGCTGTGTCGTCCGTGGCCACGGCACCCACCACCCGGCATCGCAGAGCAGCCACCTGCTGTGCTTGACGAGCGGCGTTCCGCAGGGGTTCCGTCCTGTCGGCGGTGACCCACGGCCGGAAAATGATGCTGACGACACCTGCGCTGACGAGCCCGAGCACGGACAGGGTGAGCCCGAAGCCTTCGAAGCCGAGGGGCTGTTTCGGATCCCGGAGAATCCCCAGCGCGGGTTGATCCGGGGCATAGAGGATCTTGACCGTGTCGCCGATCTGCGGGCGCTCCCGCATCAGCTGCCCGTCAAGACGCACCGTGCGTGGTCCGCTGGAGTAGGGGATCTTCACACTGATGTCGGTCTTCCAGTAGGCCCGCACACTGCGTCCGTCCCGCTGCTGGACCTTGGTCACGGGTCCGAGTCGGGTGATGGCCAGGTCCTGCGTGATGCCCCCGGCCCGGGTGAGCCGGGTGACCGGATCGTGTGCCGCGTCCGGTGGGGCGACGGCAAGCGTGGCCATGGTGGACAGGTACAAGATGGACAGCGTGACCCTGACGCAGCGTACGAACCCCACGTGGCCCGGAACTCGCGGCAATACAGCGGGCAGGAGGGGCGAGCGTGCTGTGCCGCCGGGGGCGGCGGATGACAGCGTGGGGCCGCGCGACTGGTACGCGCGCATCCAGGCCAGTCCGGTGGTAGCAGTCACGGCCAGGGGTATCAGTACGTCCCAACGGGGCGCGGAGTCCCAGAAGTCGAGATCCTTGACCAGAAGGGTCGCAGCCGCTGCGAAGATGGTGAGCCAACCCAGCCAGGCACCCGGCGCGGTGGTCCGTTGATACAGAACTTCCCGCCGCTGCCGCTGGGTTACCACCCGCTCCTCCGATAGAGCCTTCGCATGTGCCCCCCAGCCGGTTGAGGCTGGCACCGTACCCCGCCTGATACTCCACCGGCACAGGTGTTGGCCTTCGTTGGGATCGCGGATATGGGGGCGGCCATCATTGATCATCGGTGTGTGAAGACTGAAGATCAAGCCGTGGCCGCGGGTCACAGCGTAGAGCCCGCCCGCTGGCAGGAGGCGTTCGAGTTCCTGATGGGCCGAATGGCGGCCCGGTTCACGCGGGTTGAGCCCGGGCGCCGGGTGAGGGACTTGGTGCTGGGGCTGCTGTCGGACTTGCCACCCAAGAACTGCTGGTCGATCGCCGAGTGGGCCGGGGAGGCGAGTCCGGACGGCATGCAGCACCTGCTCGGCCGGGCCCGGGTGGGATGCCGACCGGGTGCGTGATGACGTGCGTGATGACGTGCGTGATGATGTGCGTGATGACGTGCATTAGTACGTGCTGGAGCGTCTGCACGACGAGGACGCGGTGCTGGTGGTCGACGAGACCGGCGACGTGAAGAAGGGCACGCACACCGTCGCTGTCCAGCGCCAGTACACCGGCACTGCCGGCAGGATCGAAAATGCGCAGGTCGCGGTCTATGTCGTCTATGCGGGCCGCCGTGGACATGCGGCGGTGGACCGGGAGCTGTACATCCCGCGCTCGTGGACGTGCGATCCTGACCGCTGCCGGGCCGCGGGCCTGGGCGAGGACACCGTCTTCGCGACCAAGCCGGAGCCGGCCGCCCGCATGATCGGCCGGTTCCTTGACGCCGGACACCGCGTGGGGTGGGGCGCAGGCGACGAGGTCCACGGCGGCAACTCGAGCTGTGGTCCGCACCGGAAAAGCGCATGGCCGGCTACGTGCTCGCCGCCGCCTGCTCGGCTGAAGTCACGACCAGTGCGGGGAAGTTCCGCGCGGATGCCCTGGCTGCGAAGGTGCCGAAGCGGGCCTGGCAGAAGCTGTCGGCGGGGACCGGCGCCAAGGGGCACCGCTTCTACGATGGGCCGTCATCGACCTGGCCGAGCCTCGGCCCGGCAGCCACCAGCTACTGGTCCGCCGCAACCGCACCACCGGTGAACTCGCCTGCTATGCAACGAGATCCAGCGACTGTTCACGACGCTGGTCGTCCCGCCCGTGCACGATGCGACGCACCGGCTCCGCTGGTCCGACTGGTGACGCCGCCACCAGGCCCGAGCCCGAGCTGGCCATCACCGCAGACAAGCCGAGAATCAGACATGGAGATCACGTTCTGCAGCTGGAGTACTACCGGTGACCGGGTTCTGGCGTGCCGAACGTGAACTTGTATCCGGTGAAGTCTGCGAGGCGGACGTAGCCGATGCGCTGGTAGAGGGCGTTGCTGGTGGGGTTGGCCGGGTCCGTGAACAGAACGACGTCCGTCGCGCCTGCGGCCAACGCGGCCCTGCTCACCTCGACCGTGACGGCGCCCGCATAGCCGCGGCCCCGGAGGTGGGCCGGGGTGTAGACGGGGTCCACCCGGACCATCCCGCCGACGATCGATGTCGCGGCCGCCATGGAGACGGGAGTGCCGTCCGGTGTCTTCCAGAACGTGAAGTGTCTGTCGCCGAAGCGCGAGTCTGCCCAGGAGCCGGCGTCAATCAAGTCGATGGAGGGCTGTTCCCCGACATCGACGCAGAACTCACGACACCAGCGCACGACTTGGTCGTGGTCCTGTGCGCCCGTCAGGCGACCTCGTCCCTCAGCCTGCGGCTGCGGTGGGGTCAGTGTGCCGAGACGATAGAGATGCGTGCGCCAGAAAGGAACCAGTGCTGCGCTCGTCTGCCGTTGCCATGCATCCGCGAAGGCTGTGGCGGTGTCGTGGTCCGCGAGGACACCTGAGGGAGAGTGGCCGAGGCCGGCCAGGTGAGCCGCGAGGGTGTCGGCCTGCTCGGCGGAAAGGGGAGTGATCCACAGGTATCCGCGCGGCGTGCGGCAAAAGATGGCACGGACCGCACCCTCCGACTCCAGCCGCCCGAAGACGCCGGCTTCGGCACCGCGCGTGCCACCCTGGCAAGTCCGCAGCTTCTCGAGTTCCGTCAACTGCATGTTGTGCAGGGCAGGCCGTGAGCGCAGGAAGTCTCCGGCTCGGGCGAGGAAGTCGTCGACGTCTTCAGCGAGTTGCCAGTCATCCGGGAGCATGATTCATGATCTCGGAAGTGCTCGACTCGGGGGAGCAGTTCGTTCAGACGTGTTGTGGCCGCCGCGGCCGATGGATTGCTCGGCGGCTGCGGCTCTCAGCCGACCACCAAGCTGTACACCGACCGGGTCTGCCACGTCGCCCACCACCGGGGCTCCGCCGGGCACCCCCACCTGTGCGGCCGACGCGCTCGCGGGATCAGCAGCGCCGACCACTTTTATGTGAAGTCCGCTTTTGCGTGAAGTCCGCGGCCGCCGCAAAACACCTGGTCAGCCTCGGTTTCCTCGACGAGACCGAACCCGGGCTGTTCGCACGGCCCCGCCCACACGCGCCGACCGCCCCCGCCGATCGGCGATCCTGATCCAAGCCGAAGAGCAGGACGGCACAAGACTCGCTTATCGCCCCGTGAGCACTGCGCTTAGCAGGCCGGGGAAACGCGCCTCCATGTCGCCGCGGCGCACTGTGACGATCCGCTTGCGTCCTTCTGTGACGGTCCTGATGAGGCCTGCTTCCCGCAGGACGCGGTAGTGATGGGAGATCGTCGGGCTGCTCAGGCCGAGGTCGGCCTTCTCGGCGATGACCGCGCAGTCGATCGGCTCCGAACCGCGATACAGCTCGGTCATCAACGCTCGCCTGCCCGGTTCGGCCAGCGCGCTGAGAATCACCGTGAGATCGAAGGAGTCGACCGAGGGTTCGGGCAGTGCACGCGGCATCCGTCGCCTCCTCATCGTTTGACGTGCATCGAATTTTAGCCTACCGTCGCATCCCTTGATGATTCGACAAGTATCAAACGATGTGTCGGCGGTGCGGCTGCTCGTCCTCGCCGCCGGCACGTTCGTGGCAGCCCTGATTGAAGGAGACACCGTGCCCGGTACGTTCGAGGAGCCGACCCGATGACCGGCGTACTCGTGACCGGCGGCACCGGGAAAACCGGTCGCGAGCTGGTACGACTGCTGCGTGGCAGAGGTGTGCCGGTTCGAGTGGCCAGTCGCAACCCGGCCGCCGAGGACCCGGACGCGATCCGGTTCGACTGGGACGATCCGGCCACCCATCCGGACGCCTTGGACGGACAGGACCGGGTCTTCCTGGTGGCTCCGGTGCAGAGCGGGGACCCGATGCCGTCGGTCGGGCCGTTCCTGGCCGAGGCGCAGCGCCTGGGCGTGCGCAAGGTGGTGCTTCTCGGCTCCGCCATCCCCCTTGCCCCCAGCGCGCCCGAACTGGCCGCCCAGGTCCGGGCCCAGCCCGGCTGGGTCGTGCTGCGCCCGTCCGGGTTCATGCAGAACTTCCTGAGCCCACACCCGCTGGGCGAGCGGATCCGGCGAGACGGTGAGATCCGCACCGCCGCCGGTGACGGCCGGGTGGGCTGGATCGACGCGCGGGACATCGCGGCAACCGCCGCGGCCCTGCTGTCCGACCTTGACGCCATTCCCGGCGACCGGCATGACTACCTGCTCACCGGCCCGCAGGCGCTGAGTTACCCGGAGGCGGCAGCGATCATCACCGCCGGCACCGGGCGCCCGGTCCGGGTGATCCACGCCAGTGAGGACCAGCAGGCGGCCGATCTGCGGGCCGCGGGCATCCCCGCACAGTTCGCCGCGATCCTCGCCGCCGCCGACGCCGGCGCCCGTACCGGCCGGGACGACGAGGTCAGCACCGCGGTGCTCGATCTGACGGGCCATCCGCCGCGCACCTTCAGTCAGTTCGTTCAGGAGCACGCGGCCCGGTGGGCAGCACCAACCGCTTAGGCTACGGCTACGGCCGTCCTGTCTACGGTTCGGACGGGCGGGAACCGCCCGAGCGGCGTCAGGCGTCGATCGGACGCAGCACCGCGTAGTACGCGAACGGCGGGCCGTACAGCCGGGCGACCCGCAGCCCGGCTCCCTCCGCCAGGCTGATCAGCGAGGACGGCCGGATCTGATGCCGGTCGAAGAACTCGCCGACCACCAGCCGCCCGAGCGGCTTCAGCACCCGGCGCAGCTCGGCCAGCGTACGCGCCGGATCCGGGATCTCGCCCAGCGCCGTCACCAGGTAAGCCGCATCGAACGAGCCATCCGTAAAAGGAAGTTCATGTGCGTCGGTGCAGTTCGGCACGATGTTGTCGACGCCCTGCTCCTTGGCCCGGCGGCCCACGTGGTCGAGCATCTCTTGCTGGATGTCCAGGATGTCCAGCTGGCCGTTCGGGCCCAGCTGCGGTGCGACGTGCAGCGACTGCAGGCCGGTTCCGGGGCCTATCTCCAGGATCCTCTCGCCCTCCCGGGCCTGCAGCATGTGGTCCAGACGCTTCAGAGTCAGGAACGGCAGCGGCAGGTCGAGCAGCCAGCGCTGAGAGTACGGGTACGGCGCGGAGTCGGTGAACCACCAGGTGGCGACGGCGGCGGCAGCGCCCGCGCCGATCAATGCCCGCGAATGCCTCATAATTCCTCCATAAATGTCCGATTGGGCCATCGAAGCATCGCTGATGGACAATCAGTTGTGTTTGTGTGCAATCTGCTTGCGTCAGCGCCGACTTTGTCGGCAGTCGACCCGAGCGGGCCGAACGAACCGCCCGTGGACCGCCGTTGCGGCAGGCCGGGGACTTCCCGAAACAGACCGGACCGCAAGCGCCGATCACGTCACGAGCTCTTCCGCTCAGCGGCCCGGCCGAGGGAAGGTCCGGGTCGCGAGAACCGCGCAGGCCACCGCCAGCGGCAACTCGACGAAGACCGCCATCAGCACCGCCAGCTTGAAGTCCGGACCCGGGGCAGCCGTCATGGTGTCGAACCAGGCGTCGACCAGCAGCAGGGTCGAGGTCGCGGCGGAGGTCAGGCAGGCCCGGCAGTCGCCGCGCCTGAGGAGCAGTCCGGTGGAGAGCAGGCCGAGCGCCTCAAAGCTGTCCAGACCCGTCCATGTCCAGGCCCAGTGCGAGGCCTGAGCGGTGGCCGGCAGCCCGGTGTACAGGAAGACCAGCCAGGGAATCATCGCCAGCCCGAGCACGGTGAGGACCGTGGCCGCCCGGCGAAGCAGCAAGGGTAACGCCGAAGCGGCCGCGGCCTTCGGAAGGACCCGAGGGACACCGGAGCCCGAACCGGAGGCGCCCGCAAGGGCCCAGATGCCGGCCTTGCCGAACGGGGCGCGCAGGGGTGAGGAGGGGTGGCGCATGGTTCTTCTCCAACCTTGGTCGTCGGCGTGGGGCGGTGGTGCCCGCTCAGTGGATGTGGATGCCGCCGATGGAGGCGGCCACGGTGAGGGAGGCCGACGCGCCGTCGGAGTTCGGCAGGTCGATCTGCGGCGCGAAGCTGCTGCTGTGGGCGTCGATCCGGTAGCCGGTGCTCGATGGCACCGCAAGGTCGACCGCGCCGTCGCCGGCCGTCATGGTGCACCGTCGGGCGGTGCGGCTTGAGGTATTGATCATTCCACTCCTCGTTCTCGGGAAGGCCGGTGGCCTTCCCGGTGGTTCGCGGTGACGCTGCGGGGCGGCGTACCTGCGCCGCCCCGCACCGACCATCTGCCCTCCAGCCAACAGGAGTTCGGCCGGGCCGGACACGTGGCCAGCCCACCGACCCGGGGTAGGGATAACCCGCCCGTCAGTCCCGGCCGTTGTTGTCGGGCGGGGTGGTGGTGCCGGTGGTGTCGGCCGGGGCGGCAGCGGCCCGCGGCTGCGCGGCGGCGCTGACTCCGGATGCGATGGCGGGCGTGACGAGGGTGAGGGTGATCGCCGCCGGTGCGGCGGCGGTCGCGGCCACGAGGTTGGCCCGTCGTGTGTGGGTGTTCGTGCTGCTGTTACCTCGAATCGTGTGTGGAGAGTGATCCGTAGGCCGTGGTGTGCGAGTGTCTCGGTTCTGGTTCCCAGGGCCTTGATCGGCCTGTGATTCCATGGCGACAGGTTGTTGAGGGCACGTGAGTGAATACCGGCGCCATGCTGTTGCCATGGCAGGGTGTTGCCGTGCCGGAGCCCCGGGGCGTCCTCGAGCCGCCGGCTCGTGGCGGTCAGTTCTGGTCGTCCGGCTGGTCGCCGGAGAGCGGGAGGTCGTCGAACCCCGGCACCAGGGTGGCGGCGAGATGACTCAGCCGTCCGCCGCTCGTGCGCTGGTAGGCGGTGCGGACGGCGAGTGCGGCCGCCTCGGCGTCACGCAGCCGGGCATGGGAGACGAAGAGGACGGCGAACACGGTGTCGCCCTGGCGATCGGCGAAGACATGCTGCAGGCCGTGGCCGACCGCCGCGGCTTGGTACAGGCCGTCGCGGACCTGTTCGCCGGGCGGCGGATCGATGGGAAGACGATTTTGGCCATGATGATGTGCGTCGTCGAGTGAGGTCCGGGATCGCGTGAGAAAGCGGCCGGTACTGCGTCAGTTCCTCAGTACCGAAAGGGAAAATGGCGGGAGCGGCCACGTCGATGCTGTCGGGTTAATCCATGGCCGTCTCCCGCCGTGCCGGTCAGTCCAGGACGAAGCCGTCTTCGCCGCGGTGGCGCCGGTTGCGACGGTTGTCGGGTGCACGAAGGTGCGGTGCAGCCAGCGGTCCCGGCCGTCGTAGCGGGCCTCGAACGTGGTCCGCCCGTGCACCTACAGGCGGTTGTCGACGAAGGCCAGCTCACCGGGCTGCAGCACCAACGTCGCCGAGACGTTCAGGAAGGCGTCGCGCAACACCTCCAGGGCGACTTGGCCTCGTCGTCCAGCGGCGTGGTCGTGCTGATCGTCCGAACGACGGTGGCGTCCCCGGGAGATCCCGGGGACGCCACCGTCGTTCGCGGCACGGGCGTGTTCAGTGGACCATGATGCCGCCGCGCGTGGTCTTCACCACCACGCTGTGCGGCGCGTCCGTGGCGGTGTTCGGCAGCGAGACGCTCGGCGACGACCAGGAGCTCTGCGCGTCGACGTGGTAGGTGGCGTCGTGAGGTACCTTGAGGTCGACCCCGCCGTAGCCCGTGGTGACCTTCAGGGAGACGGGTGCCGCCGTGAAGGAGGCCCTGACCACGCCGTCGGTGGTGATCACCTCGGCGTTCGGGGCGCTGCTGTCGGCGAGGGTCACCGCGCCGTACGTGCTCCGCACGGTCAGCGGGCCGGACGACTGGTCCACCTCGACCCCGCCCAGCCCGGTGGTCAGATCCAGCCGGCCGGTCAGGCCCTTCGCCTGGATCCCGGCGTCCCCGGTGCTCACCTGCGCGGCCAGGCCGGCCGGCACCGTGATCTGCAGGTGCTCCGAGCAGTCGTTGGAGCAGCCGGCGGTGACCGTGACGTTCGACCCGGACCGGGTGACGGAGACCTGCGGGACATGGCCCGTGTAGCTGCCGCTCATGGCCACCGTGACCTGCGAGGAGCCGTCCTGACTCAGCGTCACGCCGAGTCCGTCGGCCTGGACCGTCACCTGGCCGGCGCCGGCCGCGTCCTGGTGCCAGTTGCCGTTGTACGGGTGGTGCGCCGGAAGCAAGGCGACCACGCTCCAACTGGCCACGGCGACGACCGTGACGAGGACGGCCAGTCCTAGGAGGAGGCATCCGCGGCGCTTCTTCGGTGTGGTAGTGATCTCAAGCTCCCAGGTAGCGCAAAACGGCGAGCACGCGGCGGTGGTCTCCCGCCTCCTGCTGCAGATCGAATTTCACGAAGATGCTGCGGATGTACTTCTCCACCGCCGCCGTGCCAATCACCAGATCGGCCGCGATCCCGGCGTTGGAACGGCCCCCCGCCATGGCCGTGAGGACCTCCCGCTCGCGCGGCGTCAGGGTGGACAGCGGATCCCGCTGCCGGCTGCCGGCCAGCAACTGCTTGACCACCTCCGGGTCGAGGACCGTCTCGCCCGCGGCGACCCGGCGCAGCGCGTCCACGAACTCCTCGGCGTCCGACACCCGGTCCTTGAGCAGGTAACCGACCCCGTTGTCATTGGTGTTGACCAGGTCGACGGCGTAGCGCTCCTCGACGTAGTGGGAGAGCACCAGGACGCCGGTCTCCGGCCAGCGGGCGCGTACCGCCAGTGCGGCGCGCAGGCCCTCGTCCAGGAAGGTGGGCGGCATCCGAACGTCCGTCACACAGGCGTCCGGCCGGTGTTCGGCCACCGCGCGCAGGAGTTGCTCCCCGTCGCCGACCGCGGCGACCACCTCGATCCCCTGTTCGCTGAGCAGCAGTTCGATGCCCTGGCGCAGCAGCGCGGAGTCCTCGGCCAGCACTACCCGCATGGCAATTCCACCTCGATCACGGTCGGTCCACCCACCGGACTGCTGAGCCGGAACCGCCCGTCCACCCCGGACACCCGGTCCGCCAGACCAGTCAGACCCGTGCCAGCCGCGAGATCGGCTCCGCCACGCCCGTCATCGCCGACTTTAACGTCCAATCGGGCGCCCTCCCGCCGGATCTCCACCCAAGCGCGGGTCGCATGAGCATGTTTGGCCACATTGGTGAGCGCCTCGGTCACCGTGAAGTAGGCGACCGCCTCGATGGTGGAGGAGGGGCGCGGCTTCACCAGGACGTCAAGGCGCACCGGCACCGGAGCCAGCGCGGCGACGGCGGAGAGCGCCGCCTCCAGGCCGCGGTCGGTCAGCACCGGCGGGTGCAGGCCACGGGCCAGGTTGCGCAACTCGGTGATGGTGCTGAGGGTTTCCCGCCGGACGTCCTCGACCAGCTCGTTGGTCTCGTGGTCACCGGCCTTCTTCAACCGCGAGCTGGCCCGGCCCAGGGTGATCGACATCGCCACCAGCCGTTGCTGAGCACCGTCGTGCAGGTCCCGCTCGATCCGTTTGCGCTCCGCCTCGGCGGCGTCCACCACCCGGGCTCGGCTGTCCGTCAGATCGTTGACCCGCTGCTCCAGTTCCATGCCGCGGGGCCGGGAGAGCAGCGCGACGGCCAGCGTGGTGTCCAGCGTCAGCAGGAGTTTGACGATCAGTGGGGAGAGGACCGCGCCGACCAGCAGCGCCACCGCCGCGACCAGCAGCGCCCGGGGCAGGGAATCCACCACGAACGGCCCGAGCTGGGCCTGCCCGCCGGGCAGGCCCCGGTAGTAGGCCGGAAGCAGCACCAGGGTCAGCGGCACGGCCCAGATCAGCGCCACCCCGAGCACGGTCACCACCGCCACCGGCATCAGCAGTACGAAGTAGCCGATCAGCCGCCAGGTGCAGAGGTTGTGGATGAGCGACTGCAGCGACTTGGCCAGCCGCCACGAACAGACCGGCGCCGGCAGCTCGTCGAGTTCCAGCCCGCAGGTCACGGCGAACCGGGCGCGCTCGACGGCGGCCAGCCGGAACAGCGCCCACCCCGCCACCACCGTGAGCGGCAGGCCCACCAGGCCTGCCGGCGCCAGGCAGAGGGCGACGACCAGCACGACCAGCACGGCCAGTCCCGCCAGCGCCACCAGACCGTCAAGTGCCAGGTGGATCGACGCCCGCCACAGCAGGGGGGAGGCCAGCGCGCGCAGCGGATTGCCCGGCACCGCCTCGCGGGGTGGCCGGGCGTCCGTCCGGGCTCTGCCGGTGGCACGGCCGACGACGTTCTCGGTCAACTGCTTCAGACCCGCTCTCGTGGGCAGTGCAGGCGGCGACCAGGTCACCGTCCGCGCCTCGATTCGACAAGGGGACGGTACCCAACCCGACCACCCGTCGACAGCGAGGAGAGCCCACCAACGGGGGGTAGGGTTTACCCCCCGTCCGGCCGGTGGGTTCACGCTGTCGACCCCGCGCCGCCCGGTGCGACATCGTGGGGACATGACCGATCGACACTCGAGCGCCGCCGGCCGCCCCTGCCCGGCCGGCAGGACCGACGACATTGAGCAGTTCCTCGTGCACTACGGGGACACCATCGACGACCGGGTCGCCGAGATCGTCGAAGAGGTCCTCGGCGAGCAGCTGAGGCGGTACCGGCGCGACGTCGTGCTGCCGGTCACCGTCGCGCTGCTGGCGGCCGCGGCCGTCTCACTGGCGCTCATGTGGTGGAGCCCGTGGACAGTCCCCCTGGTGTGGGCCGCCACCTCCGTCATCTGCGTGTCGCTGTCACGGACCGCCCGGATCCCGCGCCGCTCGTAACGAGCCGCGGGCGTCCGGGCTGCGGCCGCCCCGCCGTGCGTACCCCTGACGCACGGCGGGGCGGCCGCGACCGAGTGCTCGGTCACGACCGCCCCGGACGGACGGCACCGGAGGCGGCTACGCGGTCCCACCCCGCTCCCGGCCCACGGCCTCCTCGATGGCCCGCTGCCACTCACCGGTCAGCCGGGTCCGCCCGGACAGCTCGGTGGCGATCAGGTGCCTGATCAGCTCCCGGCCGGTCACCGCGTTGGTTGTCGACTGCCACGATCCGGAGCGGCTCGCGGCCTTCTGGCGCGCGGTCCTGGGCTTCAAGGTGATCGACCGGAGCAAGGGCAAGGCCGAGATCGGTTCCTGGGAGCCGACCGTCGAGGAGGTCCGGGCCCGCCAGATGCCGCCTGCCCTTTCGCCGCCTCACTCCACCTGCGGAGGAACAAGCCCATGCCCCACCTCGGAAGTACGGTGTATCTGCGTGCCGCTGCCGCTGCCGCTGCCGCTGCCGCTGCCGCTGCCGCGCTGAGCCCGCGGCGCGCGGCGGCACCCCGTCGTACGGCGCCGGCCGAACGCGTTGTGATCGTCTCCGCCAGCATCGGAGCCGGCCACGACGGCGCCGCGCACGAGCTGCACCGCCGGCTCCGGGCGGAGGGCGTCACCGTCGACCGCTACGACCTGCTCGACCTGCTGCCGGCCCGGATGGGCCGGGCCGTGCGCGACGGCTATCACCGGGTGCTCGTCCGGGCGCCCTGGGTCTATCAGCGCATCTACAGCAGCACCGAGCGCGCCGGAGGCGGCGGCCCGCTGGCCCGCGCCCTGCTGCGCACCGCCGAGGACCGCATGCTGCGCGCCCTGCCCGCGGACACGGGCGCCGTGGTCTCCACCTATCCCGGGGCCAGCCGGGTGCTGGGCAGGCTGCGGCTGGCCGGCCGCCTCGACGTGCCGGTGTTCACCTACCTCACCGACTTCTCGGTGCATCCGCTGTGGGTGGCCGACGGCGTGGACGTCCACCTCGCCGCGCACGCCGTGCCCGCCGCGCAGGCCCGGGCTCTCGGCGCGGGCGACGTCCGGGTGGGCGGGCCGGTCGTGGACCCGCGCTTCAGGCCCGCACAGGCGGGCGAACGCAGCGCCGCCCGGGCGCGGTTCGGGCTGCCCGCCACCGCCCCGCTCGCCCTGCTGGTCGCCGGTTCCTGGGGGGTCGGCCCGGTCCGGCAGGTGGCCCTGGAGCTGCAGGGCTGCGGCGCGGCCGTGCCGGTCGTGGTCTGCGGCCGCAACGAGGCGCTGGCCCAGCAGCTGCGCGAGGACGGCATCGAGCACGCCTACGGCTGGGTCGACGACATGCCCGGTCTGATGCACGCCGCCGACGTGCTCGTCCAGAACGCCGGCGGACTGACCTCGCTTGAGGCCTTCGCCGCCGGCCTGCCCGTCGCCAGCTACCGCTGCATACCGGGCCACGGACCGGCCAACGCGGCCGCGCTCGACGAGGCGGGCGTCGCCGCCTGGATCCAGGACGCGGCCGAACTCAAGGACGTCCTCTGCGACTTGATCGGCGGCCCGCGCGGACTGCTGCAACGCGAGGCGGGACTCGCCCTGTTCGCCGCCGCCGGCCGGGGACCCGCGGACGCGATAGCCCGCGCCTGCGGCGCCCGAGCACCACTCCCCGTCCCGCTCGCCGTGACGGCTTCCGGCGTGTGCGGGGTGGGGGCTGGTGCGGCTGTTGTGCCTTGCGCCGCAGGTGGGGTGGGGGCTGGTGCGGCTGTTGTGCCTTGCGCCGCAGGTGGGGCGGGAGCCGGTGCGGCCGTTGCGCCTTCCGCCGCAGACAGGATCCGAACCCGTCCGGCCCTACGGCGGCTCGCCGCCACCGCGGCAGCCGCCTGCACCGTCTGGGCGTGCGCGGTCGGCACCGGGGTCGCCACCACCGATACCGGCACCGGCGTGATGCACGCCATCGGCCGCACCCTCGACCTCGACGGCCCGCCGCACGCCCATCACCCGGAGGGCCACCGCTCGTGAGTGCCGCACAACTGCTCCGCACGACCGCCCGGGTCGCCCTCCCGGTCTTGGCCGCCGCTCACGCGGCCCCGGTGCTGTCCACCTTCGGCCCGCTGCGCAACCGTGCCATGCCCCGCCTCGCCGGCCGGGGCCGCGCCGACCACGTCGCGCTGACCTTCGACGACGGGCCCGACATGCTGTCCACCCCGTTCTTTCTGCGTGCCCTGGAGGACCGGAAGGTCACCGCCACCTTCTTCCTCCTCGGCTGCCAGGCGCGCCGTTCACCCGGCCTGGTCCGCGAGATCGCCGCCGCCGGCCACGAGATCGGCATCCACGGCTGGCTCCACCGCCCCCTGCTGCTGCGCGGCCCGCGCGCCACGTACGACGACTTCGCGCGCGCCCGCGACACGGTCGGCGCCCTCACCGGCCGCACCCCGCGCCTGTTCCGCCCGCCCTACGGCGTGATGTCCACCGCCGCCCACCTCGCGGCCCGCCGCCTCGGCCTCACCCCCGTGCTGTGGACCGCCTGGGGCGAGGACTGGAGGGCCCGGGCCACCCCGGAATCCGTCCACCGCACGGTCACCCGCGACCTGGACGGCGGCGGCACCATCCTGCTGCACGACTCCGACTGCACCTCCGCACCGGGCGCCTGGCACTCGGCCCTCGGCGCCCTGCCACGGATCCTCGACACCTGCGAGGAGCGAGGCCTGTCGGTCGGGCCGCTGCGCGAGCACGGACGCCCCGGGGGAGCGGGCACCACGCCGCGCACCCGCGCAGCGGACGGCTTGCGGCGCTGACGGCCGCCGCGGCGCCCGGTCAACGGGCGGCGCGCACCCCGTCCAGTGCGATGGCCAGCACCCGGTCGCGCTGGGCGTCGTCGACGAAGGTCGTCCCCGTGACGCCCGAGACCAGCCGCAGCAGATCGCCGATGTCCATGTCCTTGCGCGCCACGCCCGCCTCCTGGGCCCGCTCGAACAGCGGACCGCCCGCAGGTCGGTCACCCCCGCAAACGCCCGGACGCCCTGCTCGGCGACAAGGGCTACGACAGCAACCCCAACCGCCAGGAGCTGCGAGAGCGCCGGATCCTGCCGATCATCTCCCGCAAGGGATCTCGGGACATCATCGGTCTCGGCAAGCTCCGCTACGCCGTCGAGCAGGCCTTCGCCCAGCTCCACCAGTTCAAGCGCCTCGCCGTCCGCTGGGAAACGACGCCTCGACCTCCACAACGCCCTCGTCTCACTCGCCTGCGCGGTTATCTGCTGGCGACGCCTCAATACCCATAGCCAGTGGTCGTGTTACGAGTTCTAAGGGTTTGCAGAGGAACAACATGCGGGCGCATGGTGCGCTGACCTGCGATGTCAAGTCGCAGAACCCGCAAGTTATTTCACGGCAAGCCCTAAGTTACCGGTATTGAGCTAAGGCCTCGCAGAGAATCAACATGCTGATGTGATCTCGGTGGGACTGCTGCTCGCGAGGAACGCGGTGACGTCTGCGGGCGTCCGGAATCTGGCTGCGGAGGGTGGAATGGTGTAGCCACGTTGGGCCAGGAGGGGCTGGACTTGGTGAACGGCCCTGGTGAGGGTGCTGGCGTTGACTCCGAAGAGCTGGGCGAGCAGTTCTCGGGTGCCGAGTTTGCGCTGGTAGAGCACGGTGGCCAGGACTCTGTCGCCGGTGGTCAGCTTATCCTTGGCCCCGGCGCCACGAGCACGGATGCGCTCGCCTCCTCGCTGCCAGAGCCGTCCCTGTTCGCGTAACTCGTGCAGATCCTGGGCCAGTTGGTTGATGAGTTTGTCCAGCGCCGATTCGGGCATGCCGGTCAGCTCCGGATTGCGCAGACACCCGCTGCAGGACTGTGGAGACGTGCCGTCGGCTGGCCGCGGGTTCCTGGCTCTCGGTCCTGCTGGTCGCCGTCGTCCCGCTGGCGACGCGGGCCTACGACCGGGCCGTGGCGGCGGGCTGAGGGGCTGCCGGGCAGCGTGCCCCGTCTGCAACGGCGGACGGTCTCCAGCACAGTGTCCCGGGGCCGCTCAGACGCCCCGGGACATTTGTGTCGGCCCACGGGCGCCCTCAGCGCCCGGTGTGCGCACGCCAGGTGTCGTGCAGCCGGGCGAGGTGCTGGAAGCCGTCCACGACCTGGTCGGTCGCCACGCCGAAGTCCACCAGGCACGCGACCTCGTCCACGCCGGCGTCGGCGAGTTGCTTGAGCGTAGCCATGCACTCCTCGACGGTCCCGAACATGCCGCTGGTCTCGAAGTACCGGTCGAAGGCCTGGGCCACCAGGAAACGGCGGTCCTCCTCGCTTCGCCGCGGCGCATGCCGGTGCCGAGCATGACCTCGAACAAGTCGGTGAGCCGGTCGGCATAGTGCTCCGCGTTGTGCCGCAGGAACGCCGCGGCCTCATCGGGGGTCAGCAGAGGTGTACGGCGGCGCGGGGTTTGGCGGGGTACGGAGTGCTTGGCCGGGTGCAGCGCAGCCGCCACGTCCGCACCGCGTGGTTCAGGGCGCCTCGCAGCATGGCCACCGCGTGGTGAACGGCGCGGCGATCGCTGTCGCGCTCGACGATCTCAAGTCCGCACTCGACGAATGGATCAAGATCTGGAACGAGACCGCCCGTCCCTTCAAGTGGACCAAGACCGCCGACCTGATCATCGACCGGATCTGCCCCTACTGCGACAGGATCTCCGGACCAGCTCACTGGTACATGGCTCGCACCCCACCCCGGGGAGGCGAACTGGCCCTTTCAAAGCAGAGCGGCGGCCGCTGCCGAAGCGTTATCCCGCGGACGGAACGCCGCCGTCATCCCATGGACGGAAGGGTGTCGCCCGGTGTGTGCTCAACTGCGTCCCCGCGGCGGTTGAACACCCGCGGGGCGGGTGTCCGCGGTCGGCGACGCTTGATCGCCGCAGCGCTGCGATGCCATCGTGAGCCGCGGCGCAGCAGGGGTGAGCCGCACACAACAGCCTGTCCTGGAAGCAGAGCTGGAACGAGGCCACCGGCGAAGCGGCCACCCGGGACCGCTCCCGCGCCGCGCGGGGCCTGTGTGTCGCCCCCTACGAGAAGGGGCTCGTCATGCCATTCGTGAGCACCAACGGCATCCGGCTCTCCTACCAGCGGTCGGGGAGCGGTGTGCCCGTCCTGCTGATCATGGGGTCCTCGGCCTCGGGCCGGGTGTGGACCCTGCACCAGACACCGGCCCTGAATCGTGCCGGGTACGAGACGGTCGCCTTCGACAACCGGGGCGTTCCCCCGTCCGACGCGCCTGGGGGCGACTACGCGCTCGCCGACCTGGTGGCCGACACCAAGGGCCTCATCGAGCGGCTCGAGCTGGGACCCTGCCACCTTGTGGGAACCTCGCTGGGCTCCATGGTCGCCCAGGAGCTGGCGCTCGCCGCGCCCGAACTGGTCCGTTCGGCGGTGTTGATCGCCAGCAGGGCCCGGTCGGACACCTTCCGGCGGGCCCAGCTCGCCGCGGACAAGGCGCTGCGGGAGAGCGGGGTGCGGTTGCCCGCCGACTACGAGGCGGTCAAGACGGTCGCCGAGATGTTCTCGCCGGCGACGCTCAACGACGACGCCGCCGTCGGCCCGATGCTGGAACTCTTCGAGCTGGCCGGAGGCGGGAACACCGCCGCGGGGCAGGCAGCGGTCGTCGAGCGGCTCGGCGACCGCCGGGAGGCGCTGGGCGGCATCACCGTGCCGTGCCGGGCCATCGCGTTCGCCGACGACCTGATCAGCCCGCCCCACCTGGTCGCCGAGGTGGCCGACGCCATCCCCGGCTGCGACTTCGTGGAGATACCGGACTGCGGCCACCTGGGCTACCTGGAACGCCCGTACGAGGTCAATGCGGCCGTCATCGAGTTCTTCGACAAGTACTGAGCACGCGGCGGCGCGCCATGCGCGGTTGCATGAGAAGCGAGGCGGATGTCCGTGTCGATGATGGGTGGCGGAGGCCCGGCAGGGCTGCGGCTGGACGATGAGTCGATCACCCGGCAACGGGTCAGGCCGGGTACGGTGCGCCGGATCTTCCCGTATACGAAGAAGTTCCGCTGGTCGCTGCTGCTGCTGATGCTGACCACGGTCGTCAACGCGGGCACCGCGGTCGCCACCCCGCTGATATTGAAAATGATCATCGACGACGGCATCGAGCCGAGGGACCGTTCAGTCGTGGTGGGGCTGTGCCTGGCGGTCGCCGGACTGGCGCTGGTCGACGCCGCGGCGGTGTACGTCCAGAGCTGGTGCTCGGGCCGGGTCGGCGAGGGCATCGTCTACGAGCTGCGCACCCAGGTCTTCGCCCATGTGCAGGAGCAGCCTCTGGCCTTCTTCACCCGGGCACAGACCGGTGCGCTGGTCAGCCGGCTCAACGCCGACGTCATCGGTGCCCGGCAAGCGGTCACCACATTGCTGTCCCAGTCGGTCTCCACGCTCCTGACGCTGGTCCTCGTGCTCGGTGCGATGTTCTACCTGTCGTGGCAGATCACCGTCGCCGCGCTGGTGATGATTCCGTTCTTCCTCGTGCCGGTTCGGCTCATCGCCCGCCGCCTGCAACGGCTCACCCGGGAGACGATGCAGCTCGACGCCGAGATGAGCTCGATGATGAACGAGCGCTTCAACGTCTCCGGGGCGATGCTCGCCAAGCTCTACGGCCGCTCGACGGACGAGGAGGCGATGTTCGCGGGCAAGGCCGCCCGGGTGCGGGACGTCGCCGCGGTCGGCGTGGTATGGGGGCGGCTCCTGTTCATCATCGTCAGCGTCCTCACCGCCATGACCACGGCTCTTGTCTACGGCCTCGGAGGCGTCCTCACCATCGGCGGTACGCTGGAGATCGGCACCCTGGTGGCCATGGTGACGCTGCTGCTTCGACTGTACGGGCCGATCAACCAGCTGACGACCATGCAGTCGACCGCGATGATCGCCCTGGTCAGCTTCGACCGGGTGTTCGAGGTGCTGGATCTGAAGCCCATCGTCAGCCAAAGCCCCACGGCGCGCGCGCTGCCCGCCGCCGATTCCGCGCCCGACATCGAGTTCGACCACGTCTCATTCCGGTATCCCGTCGCGAAGGAGGTCTCCCTCGCCTCCCTGGAGACCATCGCGCTGCGCAGGCCGGAACGCGCCGACAACGTCCTCACCCTGGACGAACTGACCTTCCGTGCTCCTGCCGGCAAGCTCACCGCCCTGGTCGGCCCGTCAGGAGCGGGCAAGACCACCATCACCCACCTGGTGCCGCGCCTCTACGACCCCAACGAGGGCCGGGTGCGCATCGGCGGCCACGACATCCGCGACCTGACCCTCCAGTCGCTGCGGGACACCGTCGGCGTGGTCACCCAGGACGCGCACCTCTTCCACGACACACTGCGCGCCAACCTGCTCTACGCCCGGCCCGACGCCGACGAGAAGGACCTGACGGAGGCGTGCCGGGCAGCCCTGATCTGGGACACCGTCCAGGCGCTCCCCGACGGCCTCGACACCGTGGTCGGCGACCGGGGGTACCGGCTGTCCGGCGGGGAGAAGCAGCGCATCGCCCTCGCCCGGCTGCTGCTGAAGGCACCGGCCGTCGTCGTCCTCGACGAGGCCACCGCCCATCTCGACTCCGAGTCGGAGGCCGCCATCCAGCGAGCTCTGAAGACCGCGCTGGCCGGCCGTACGTCACTCGTGATCGCCCACCGCCTGTCCACCATCCGCGAGGCCGATCAGATCCTCGTGGTCGAGGCGGGCCGGATCCGTGAGCGCGGAACCCACGCGGAGCTGATCAGCCAGGGCGGGCTGTACGCCGACCTGTACCGCACCCAGTTCGCCGAGCAGGCGCCCGAGGACACCGACGTCGCGTCCGGGGTGCCCCAGCCCGATCTCGTGCCGCCTGTTCAAATGCCGCACGGCCACAGTTGAACAGCGGATCCCCCGGAGCGCCCGGCCCGCCGGCCTCCGCCCCACCGCTCCCAGGAAGGACAGGCATGGCAGCGCGCGACATCGCCTACGTCGAGCTGTACGCCAAGGACAGGCAGCAGACCGCCCACTCCTTTGTCTCGCTGGGCTTCACCTGCGTGGCGGACTCGGTGGCGCCGGACTGCAGTTCCCTGCTGCTTCGGCAGGGCGCCGCCCACCTCGTCATCACTTCGGGTCCCGCGACCTGGAAGTTCCTGGACACGCACGGGGAGGGCGTCGCGGACATCGCCCTGCTCTGTGCCGACGTCACGGCGACGGCGCAGCGGGCCGTGCGGGCCGGCGCCGGCCTGACCGGTTCCATACGCGGCAACCCGATCCTGTCCGGGGCCGGTGGCCTCACCCACGCCCTGCTGCCGGCCACGCGGACCGCGAACCTGTTGCCGGCGGGCCACCGCTGGGTCGAACTGCCCCAGGATCTCGGGCCGTCGGCTGAAGGGAACTGGCGGCTCGCCCACGTCCGCTTCGCCAAGACCAGCCCCATCCTCGCCGACCTGGCCGGCGGGCACGCGGACCGCACCTGGCAGCAACGGATCCGCGAACTGGTACGGCCCGACGTGCTCATCCTCGACGACTTCGCCATGCGCCAACTGTCCGCGGCCCAGGCCGACGACCTCTACGAACTCGTCTCCGAGCGGCAAGGCCGGTCCCTGATCATCACCAGCAACCGGGCACCCAGCGACTGGTATCCCCTCTTCCCCAACCCCGTCGTTGCCGAGTCCCTCCTCGACCGACTGATCAACACCAGCCACCAAGCCATCATGAACGGCCCCAGCTACCGCCCGAACAAACACCCCAAGAACACCACCGACAAGCCCGTCAAGACCACGGTCAAGTAGACGCCGCCAACCCCCGGGGGTGGGGAATTACG
>NZ_JAJONF010000020.1 GCF_021462265.1 Streptomyces shenzhenensis
TGGCCGCGTGAGCGGGGGTGGCCGCGGTGCCGACCTGGAGGGCGGCTCCCGTGACGAGCAGGGCGAACCCTGCCAGGGCGGTGGTGAGTCCATGGCGGGATCTGCTGGATCCAAGCATCCGGCGAACCTCCGTGAGGGGGTGGGGTAGAGGGGGGCGGCGCCAACTCTGCGCGCGTAGAATCTGCTTGAGATTTCTACACGCGTCGACTCATTGAAAGGTACATGGCATGTCCGGCCGGTGAACAGAAAGCCGCTGTAACAACCGGGTGGGACTGCCGCCGCATTGAGCGGGCAGATTGGACAGCAGCGGAGTACAGGCGAAGAGGGGCGGACATGGAGATCTCGGGCATCATCAGCGCCATCATCATCGGGCTCGTCATCGGCGTGCTGGGGCGCCTGGTCGTCCCCGGGCGCCAGCACGTCGGCGTCCTGTGGACCATCGTCGTCGGCATCGTCGCGGCGCTGCTGGGTTCGGCGATCGCGGCGGGCTTCGGAGTGGCCGACACCAAGGGGCCCGACTGGATCGAGTGGTTCATACAGATCGCTCTGGCGGCGATCGGGATCGCGGCACTGGACCGCAGCAGGGCACGCCGGTGACCGGAGCGCGCCTCACACGTGGCGGGACCGCGTCGCGCGGCGCGGCCCCGCCGCGCGGGCGTGCCCGGCGGCGCCCGGCCCGCCGACCGCCGGCCGATGCCGCCCGCGGCCGACTCGCCGGCACCGCCGGCCGCTTGCCGGTTACCGCGGAGAGAGATACGGCGTGGTGGTGCTCAGGGCCTGGAAGCCCAGTCGTTCGAGGATCGGCCGGCTCATGGGCGACGCGTCGACCTGGAGGTACCGGCAGCCGTGTGCAGCGGCGACACGGGCCCGGTGGGCGACGAGGGCACGGTACACACCACGCCCGCGCCACCCTCGCACCGTGCCGCCGCCCCACAGGCCGGCGAAGGCCGCCCCGGGCACCAGCTCGACACGGGCGGCACTGACCGGCTGGTCCCCGGCGAGCGCGACCATCGCGACCACGCTGTCCGGCTGCTCGGCGAGTCGTGACAGCAGCCGGTGCCGAAGAGGCGCACCGTCGGTGCCGAAGGCCTTCTCGTGCACGTCGACCACGAGCTCGATGCCCGCCCGGTCGGTGGCGGGCACCACGCGTACGCCGTCCGGCGGCCCGGCGTCTAGGCTCAGCCGGGCGGTCTCCGCGACCATCAGCGTCTCCTCGGGCTCCGGCACGAACCCGGCCGCGGTGAGCCGGTCACCCAGGTCCGACGGCAGGTCGTGGCCGTAGAGCTTCCACTCGAACTCCCGCCCGTGGGCGGCGAAGAAGGCCGTCTGCTCGGCGATCGCACGATCCGCGGTGGCCTCGTCCAGCCCTGACCAGACAACGCCGTTCCATCCCTCGGCGCCCGCCACCTGGCGCACCACCGCGCCCGCCCGCTCGACCCGGGCGCCGGGTCCGTCGGGCAGGGCGCCCTCGCGCATGTCACGGTCGTACAGAGCGAGCACTGTTCGGTGATCCATCCGGGCACTCCACCATCCGGGCACGGCGGTTGCAACGCAATTGACCGGTGGGTGCCGGGGGGCCGGGGCCCGCGGTCAGCCCAGTTCCAGCGTCGTGACTCCGAAGACCCGCTCGCCGGCGTGGTCGCGGACCGGACCCGTGTACATGCGGGCGGTCTCGAACGAAGGGGCGAGACCGGCCGCCTCGGCGAGGGCGACACCCGCCGTGCTGGTCTCGGGCACGTCGATGGCGACCTGGTCGCCCGCCGCCTCGGCGGTGAGGCCGGTGAACAGGGCGCGGGCGTCGTCCGCGGTGTCGGCGAAGAGGGGGCCGATGCGCAGGGTGTCGCGGCCGGGGCGGATCACGCCGTAACCGGTGAGGCGGTCGCCGTCGTGGCGGACGAGCGCCCTGTGCCCGGTGGTGGTCAGCCACGCGGCCACGAAGCGCGGCCGGTCGGCCGGGCAGCAGGCGCTGTCGTAGGCCGTGATGGCGGACAGGTCGGCGGGGCGGGCGGGCCGCACGCCGGCCGGGGGCTCGCCGGCGGGGGCCACACCGACGAACCGGGTGGTGCGGTGGGCGAGTTCGAAGCCGGAGCGGCGGTAGTTGTCCTGCTGGGCGACCACGCCGTCGAGGCCGACGGTGCGGTGGCCGGCATGGGCGAGCGCGGTCTTCCAGGTGGTGAGGCCGTGCCCCCGGCCGCGCAGGTCGGGGCGGACCAGGTACCAGCCCAGGAAGGCGTAGTCGGCGCCGAAGTTGACGACGGAGACGGCCGACACCGGCTCGCCGTCGACGCGGCCGACGAAGAACCCGTCAGGATCCTGGGCGAAGAAGGCGGTGGTGTCCGACAGTCCGGGATTCCAGCCCTCGTCCGCCGCCCAGCCGGCGATCACCGGCCAGTCGTCCGGCCTGGCCTGGGTGACGACGAGGTCCTGGGAGGCCGGAGAGGTCATCGCTGCGCTCCATTCCATGGCGGGGTCCGACCGCGCGGCGAGCGGCGCCGCGCGCCCGCAGCATCCTTCCCGATCACCGGGCACCGCGGCACGACGGGATCAAGCCGTTGACGTGCGCCACTGGCGCCGCGCACACACCGGCGGCCGGCACGGCAGCGGGGGCGGTCGCGGCGCAGGCCCCACCGGTTCGGGTCCGGTGGGGCCTGCGGACACACGGTGCGTCAGCCCGTCTTGGTATCACCTCAGGCGGTCAGCGTGTCCGGCCCGGAACGCAGGCGCTCAGCGTGTCCGACCCCGGCCGCAGGCGCTCAGCGTGTCCGGCCCGGGCCGAAGCGCCGGCGCAGGGCGGTCCCGGTGAGCAGCAGCGCCGCGCTGCCCGCCGCGGCGGCGCCGGTGAGGTCCGTGCCGGTGTGGGCGAGGCTGGCCTCGACGGGGTGGTGCGCCCTGGGCCCGGTGTGGGTCTTCGGCGGGGCCGGTGGCCGGGGAGCGGGCGGGGGCTCGGTCGGCGGCGGGGGGGTGGGTGCCGGCGGGGGGCTCGGGTGGTCGCCGGAGGTGTTGCCGATGGCCGGATTGCCGACGCCGACCACGTTCACGCTGTTGCCGCTGACGTTCACCGGGATGTCGGCCGGCAGCTGGATGTCGTTTCCGGAGATCACTCCGCGCGAGTCCTCCTCGGTGCCCCCCGCGGACGCGCCACCGGACGTGGCCGAGCCGCCGGGAACGTCCTGACCGGTGTCGCCACCGTCCTGGTTCGCGCAGGCGTTGCCTGCCGCCGGGTTCAAGAGCCCCACCACGTTCACGGTGTTCCCGCACCCGCTCACCGGGACGTGCACCGGCAACTGGATGTCGTTGCCGGAGATCACCCCGGGCGCACCGGCCGCGGTACCGGCCGCGCCCGAGTCGGCCCAGGCCGGGACCGCCACAGCCATCGCACCTGAGGCGGCGGCGATGGCGATCACCCCGTTTCGGGTAACCCGTTTCATAGGTTCCCTGCCTTCCAGACGTGATTACGGGCGCTCGCCCGCACTGGTTAAAACGCAGACGAACCATCTGAGTTATGGCTAATCGACCTTTCACCTCATCGAGTGATACTGAACTCGAACCAACAGTAAAAGTGTGCAAGGACCCTGAAACCGGGTGATCGCGCGGCGGACAGAGCCGCCTCCCGGCCGCCCCGCCCGCCGGGAGGCGGCCCCCGCGGAGCCCGCTTATGGTGAGCGCAAGCCCTTGTACCCGGTCCGTCGCGGAGCGTCCCTGGAGGCCCTAGATGCCTGCCGTGCCCCGTACCCGGCCCGCCCTGCGGCGCTGCGCGGACGCCGGAGCCGTCGCGCTGGCGCTGCTCGGCGCCGGCCTGCCCGCGGCCGTCTCGGACACGGGCGGCGGGCAGCCGGACCTGACCCGGTTCTACCGGCAGAAGGTCAGATGGACGGCGTGCAAGGACGTCGAGCTGCCCAAGGACATGCAGTGCGCCAGGGTCACCGTCCCCCTGGACTACGCGCAACCGGCCGCGGGCACCCTCGATCTGGCGCTGTCCCGCTACCGGGCGACCGGCAGGTCGCGGGGCTCGGTGCTGCTGAACTTCGGCGGCCCCGGCGGCTCGGGCGTCAGCGGGCTCGGCCAGCAGGGCAAGGACTTCCTGGGCCTGACCAACGGCTACGACGTGGTCGGCTTCGACCCGCGCGGGGTCGGCCGCTCCTCCCCCGTCAGCTGCGGTGCCCCCGAGGGGTCCCCGGACGCCGCGAGCGCCGGGGAGCCACCCGGCCTCGGCCGTCCGCCGGCCCTGATGAAGGCGCTGAAGCAGCTGACGCTGCGGTGCACCAGGAACTCCGGGCCGGTGCTGGCCCACATAGGCACCGTGAACGCCTCCCGGGACCTGGACGTCATCCGCCAGGCGCTCGGCGACAGCAAGCTCAACTACCTCGGCTTCTCCTACGGCACCAGGCTCGGCGCGGTGTACGCGGCGCAGTTCCCGCACAACGTGGGCCGGATGGCGCTGGACGGCGTGGACACGCTGACCGAGTCGCTGGCCGAGCAGGGGGTGGCCGGTGCCCGGGGGCAGCAGACGGCGCTGGACGACTTCCTGGACTGGTGCGTCACCGACCTGGGGTGCCCGTTCGGGCAGGACCGGCGCAAGGCCGGCGAGGCGGTCGTGAGGCTGGTGCGCTCCCTCGACAAGGACCCGGTGCCCTCCGACTTCGGCGGCTCGTTCTCCGGTCAGGACCTGGTGGCGGCCATCGGGCAGGGGCTGTACGGCAAGGAGCTGTGGCCGGCGCTGGAGCGGGCGCTGGCCACGCTGGTCGAGGACGGGGACACCCGGGCGGTGGAGAACCTCGCGTCCGGCGGCCACGCGCTGCCGCAGGGACACAGGCGAGGCGCCGGGCTCGTGGACGGCTCGGAGATCCCGGCGGACAACCTGTCGGCCGCGCTGATGGCGATCAACTGCGCCGACGATCCGGACCGGCCGAGCGCCGAGCGGCTCACCCGGGACGTCGCCCGGCTGGACGAGGAGTACCAGCGGGCCTCCCCGGTCTTCGGCCGGTTCCGGCTCACCCAGGTCCTGCTCTGCTACGGCCGGCCGCGTGGCACCGGCTTCATCCGCGAGGAGGTCAAGGACGTGCCCTCCGCGCGGATGCTGCTCGTGGGCACGCGCGGTGACCCGGCGACGCCGTACAGCTGGACCGTCGAGACGGCGAAGCGGCTCGGTCCGTCGGCGGTGGTGCTGGACAACAGGGGCGACGGCCACACCGGCTACACGTCGTCCACGTGTGTGCACGCCAAGGTCGACGACTTCCTCCTGTACGGCACGCTGCCGCCGGACGGCAGCTCCTGCCCGGCGGACGGTGACGGGGGCGCCGTCACCGACTCGCCGGACTGAGGCTCAGGAGAGGGTGAACTCCGGGTCGTAGAGGTCGATCCAGTGGGCCAGGTCGAGGGTGCGTTCCAGACCGCGCCGGCCGGCCTGGGTGCTCAGGTCGGTCCGGCGGGCCGCCCGGTCGGCCTTCTCGCGGTCGACGAGGTCGAAGACCCGGTGGCCCGGCCGGGCCAGCAGGTCCTTGACCTGGTCCTGGAGGGCGCGGCCGTACTCCGGGTCCTGGGTGGAGGGGTAGGGGCTCTTGACCCGGTCGTACACGGACTGCGGGAGGACGTCCCGGGTGGCCTCGCGGAGCAGGGTCTTCTCGCGGCCGTCGAAGGACTTGAGGGCCCAGGGCGCGTTGTAGACGTACTCGACGAGCCGGTGGT
Source organism: Streptomyces shenzhenensis (assembly GCF_021462265.1). Classification (GTDB taxonomy): domain Bacteria; phylum Actinomycetota; class Actinomycetes; order Streptomycetales; family Streptomycetaceae; genus Streptomyces; species Streptomyces shenzhenensis. Next base: position 5,686 of record NZ_JAJONF010000020.1, read on the forward strand.
CGCAGAACGGCACCCGGACCTCCAGGCCGACGGCCATGCTCATCCGGTCCTTGCGGTCGAGCAGGATGCGGACGAAGCGGGTGAGGTGCAGATGGCTCATGCGCCGCATCCGGTACTCGAAGTCGCTCTCGCCGTCCAGCCGCTGGATGCCGGTGACGGCGGACCGGTAGGCGTCGGCGACGTAGTGGTCCAGGTCGAGGGACTTGGCGAGGTCCGCGCGCAGGACATCGGAGTCGTCGCCGAAGTGCCGGGCGAACTGGACGAGCCAGGGGAAGGTGTCGGCGGTGCGGGCTCCCTCGTCGAAGAACTGCAGGTAGCCGCCGAACACCTCGTCGGCGGACTCCCCGGACAGCGCGACGGTGGACTGGTCGCGGACGGCCCGGAACAGCAGCAGGAGCGAGGTGTCCATGTCCCCGAACCCGGCCGGCAGGTCACGGGCCCGGATCACCCGCTCGCGGACCGCGGGGTCGGCGAGGCTGGCCACGTCGAGGACGATGTCCTGGTGGTCGGTGCGGGCGAGGCGGGCCACGTCGTGCACGAAGGGCGTGTCGGGGGTGCCGCGCAGTTCGTCCGCGACGAAGTTGTCGGTCCGGCCGGCGAAGTCGACGGCGAAACTGCGCACCTTCTCGCCGTGCACGGCGAGTTGCCGGGCGGCGAGGGCGGTCATGGCGGAGGAGTCGAGGCCGCCGGAGAGCAGGGTGCAGCGGGGCACGTCGGCGACCAGCTGGCGGCGCACGATGTCGTCGAGGAGTTCACGGACGGTGGCGACGGTGGTGTCGCGGTCGTCGGTGTGCGGGCGGGTCTGCAGCCGCCAGTAGGCCCGGGTGCGCAGGCCGGCGCGGTCGACGGTGACGACGGTGCCGGGTTCCACCTCGCGCATGCCCTCCCACACGGCGTGCCCGGGGGTCTTGACCATGGTGAACAACTCACGCAGCCCGTCCAGGCCGACCCGGGGCCGCACCAGCGGGTTGGCCAGGATCGCCTTGGGTTCGGAGCCGAACACGACGCCGTCCGGGGTCGGGTACAGGTAGAAGGGCTTGATGCCCATGCGGTCGCGGATCATCACGAGCTTGTCGTGGCGACCGTCCCAGACGGCGAAGGCGTACATGCCGTTGAGCCGCTCGGCGACGGCGTCGCCCCACTCGACATAGCCGCGGAGCACGACCTCGGTGTCCGAGTCGGTGGTGAACTCGTGGCCCCGGCCGACCAGTTCGCGGCGCAGTTCGGTGAAGTTGTAGGCCTCGCCGGAGTAGACCATCGCGACGGTGCCGGCCGGGGTGCGGACGGTCATCGGCTGGCGGCCGCCGGGCAGGTCGATGATCGCGAGCCTGCGGTGGCCCAGGGCGGCGGGGCCCTCGCTCCAGGTACCCCGGTCGTCGGGACCGCGGCAGGCCATCGTCTGCGTCATCGCATCCAATGCGCGCGTCTCGGTGGTGAGGTCACGGTCGAAGGAGACCCAGCCGGTGATGCCACACATGCGTTACCTCCTGCTGCGGGTCAGCCGGGCCACGCGCGCCACCTGCGGTTCCGTGACGCAGGCGATTGCCCGAGCGAACCACTTGTATTCAGCACCTATATGACGAGCGTGCGCCCGCGGCCTCGGCCGGTCAACCTGGCCGTAACACGAACGGAGTACCCCGCCGTCACTTTCGGACGCGTTTTGCCCGCACCAGGCCCGCGGAGCCGCCGCACCCCGGGTCCGGTCCGCCCGGAACAGGCCAAGCGCAAAATGTTCCCCAAACGGGCCGGCGCCGCGGCTTTCGCCGGGCGCCGGCCACCTGGTGCCGCGGCGAGCCCGGGCTACGCGGCCGGCCCCAGGAACCGGTCCAGGACCGCCGTCAGTTCGGCCGGCCGCTCCACCGGGAGTTCGTGGCCGGCGTCGATGATCCGGACCTCCGCGTCCGGATAGGCCTTGGCCATCCGCAGCATCTGCCGCACCGGCAGCTGGATGTCGTGGTAGCCGTGCACCATCAGGGTCGGTGCGGTGATCTCGCCGGCCCGGTCGAGGACGTCGAAGGACCGCATGGCGCCGTACAGCGTCATGACGACCTCGCGCGGGGTGGCGGCGGACGCGCGGACGTACTCCCGGATCTCCTCGCGCGGATGGCCGGGGGCGAAGGCACGCTGGATGTTGGCGGCGACGAACACCTTGTACGGCACCAGGGTGGAGGCCGCCATCAGCAGCCCCCGGCCACGGCTGTACGTCATCCGGCCGATGGAGCCGACCAGGACCATCCGCTCGACCCGCTCCGGGTGGGCCAGCGCGAGCGTCTGGGAGATCATGCCGCCCATGGAGTGACCGACGGGGACGAAACGGTCCACCCCGAGATGGCCGAGGAGGGCCGTGACGTCCCGCGCCAGCTCGGCGACAGTCCTCACCCCGGCCCCGGTGCTCTCGCCGTGGCCGCGCAGGTCGAGCCGGATCACCCGGCGGCGTTCGGCGAAGTGCGCCATCTGGTGGTCCCAGCGGTGCCGGTTCGCGGTCCAGCCGTGGATGAACACCAGGGGCGCGGCGCCGCCGTCACGAGGGCCCTCGTCGTCGTACGCCAGCGCCGCTCCGTCGACTTCGAACCGCGGCATGGGGCCTCCTGGGGCGAGATCCGGTTACTGCCGGGTACGGTAACCGGCACTGCCGCCCTTCGTCACCGGGCCGCGGGCCTCAACACGGTTACGGCGCGGCCCGGATCGGGGGCCGCGGAACTACCCCAAATGCCGCAATGGCGAATCGGCCCTATGGTGCTGATATGGAGCACGCACTCAGTTCTTCGACCCTTGCCGAACTGCGCCGCCCGCGTCCCTATCCCGCCGTCTCGGTGCTGACGCCGACGCACCGCCGTGGGCCCGACAACGCCCAGGACCCCGTCCGGCTGCGCAATGTCGTGGCCGAGGCGAAGAAGCAACTGGAGGCCGACCCCGCGGTCACCCGGGACCGGCGCTCCGACGTCGCCAGGCAGCTCGACCAGGCCCTCGCCGAGGTCGACCTGGCGTACACCGAAGACGGCCTGGCGATCTTCGCCGCGCCGGGTGAGCACCAGGTGTGGTCGCTCGCCCGCAGCGTGCCCGAGCGTGTGGTGCTCTCGGACACCTTCCTGACCCGCAACCTGGTCTCGGCACACGCCGCCGAGCGGCCGTTCTGGGTGTTGTCCGTCTCCGCCGACCGGATCACGCTCTGGGACGGCGGTACCGACCGGGTCACCGAGAGCCGGTCCGGCGGTTTCCCGCTGCACCGCGGCCAGGAGAACTTCGACGCCGAGCGCCTGCAACGCATCGGCGACCAGCCCAGCACCTTCCGTGACGAGGGCACCAAGCACTTCCTGCGGGACGCGAACACCGCGATGGCCGCGCTGCTGCGCGACGACCCGCGGCCGCTCTACGTCACCGGCGAGCAGGCGGCCCTCTCCCTGTGGGAGGAACTCGGCAACGTCGCCAGGCACAGCGTCCCCGTGCAGCACGGCGGTCTCTCGCACGCCGGTCCGGAGGCCGTGTGGCAGGCGATCAGTCCGCTTCTCCAGGCGGAGTCCCGCCGGAGCGCCGCGTCGGTGGCCCGGGAACTCGAAGCCGCGCACGGTCACAAGACGTTCGCGGCCGGCGTCGACGAGGTCTGGCAGAACGCCCGCGAGGGCCGTGTCCGGCTGCTCGCCGTCGAGGAGAACTACCGCACCACGGTCCGCGACGACGGCGACCACCTGGTCCCGGCCGCGAGTGGTGACCTCGACGCCCGCGACGACATCGTGGACGAGATCGTCGAACAGTGCCTGGAGACCGGCGCCGAGGTGCGCTTCGTCCCGGACGGCACCCTGGGCGACGAGAACGGCATCGCCGGCGTGCTGCGCTACTGACTGACCCCTCGCTCGGCCGACGTAGGCTCATGAACGTGATCGTCGGCCGAGAGGGAGTGTGTGGGCGTGGCTGAGTTGCTGGGCGTCGCGGTTCTGGGTGCCGGACACATGGGGGCCGACCACATACGACGGCTGGACCAGGTGGTGAACGGTGCGAGGGTGGCGGCGGTCGCCGACCCCGACCTCGACCGTGCCGAGGATGCGGTGGCCGGTCTCGACGGCGTCACCGTCCACGCGGACCCGCTGGCCGCCCTGGCCGCGCCGGGTGTCGACGCCGTGCTCATCGCCTCCCCCGGCCCGGCGCACGAGGAACCACTGCTCGCGGCCTTGGAGCGCGGGCTCCCGGTGCTGTGCGAGAAGCCCATGGTGCCGGACTCCGCCGGTGCGCTGCGGGTGGTGGAGGCCGAAGCGGGGCTCGGGCGCAGGCTGGCGCAGATCGGGTTCATGCGCCGCTACGACGCCGAGTACCAGCGCCTGAAGTCGCTGCTGGACGGCGGCAGTCTGGGCCGGCCGCTGATGCTGCACTGCGTCCACCGCAACGTGTCCTCGCCGCCCGGCTTCACCAGCGCCATGCTGATCGACAGCTCGGTGTCGCACGAGATCGACGCGGCCCGCTGGCTGCTCGGCCAGGAGCTGACCGCGGTGACCGTGCTGCGGCCGCGGCCCTCCTCGGGCGCCCCCGAGGGGCTGCTCGACCCGCAGCTGGTCCTCTTCGAGACCGACGCGGGCGCGGTCGTCGACGTCGAGGTGTTCGTGAACTGCGGCTTCGGCTACCAGGTGCGCTGCGAGGCCGTGTGCGAGCGGGGCAGCGCCCGCATCGGCGAGGACCACACCATGCTGGTCACCTCGGTCGGCGGCGCCCGCGAAGAGGTGGCGCAGGACTATCTGGTGCGGTTCGCCGACGCCTACGACCGCGAGGTGCAGGCCTGGGTGGACGCCACCCGGCGGGGCCGGGTCACCGGACCGAGCGCCTGGGACGGCTACGCCTCCTCCGTGGTCGCCGAGGCCGGGGTCCGGGCGCTGGAGATCGGCGGCCGCACGACCGTCGGACTCGCCCCGCGCCCGGACCTGTACGCGGACCTCAGCCGCTGACGCCGGCGGCGCCCGTCTCCAGGCGGCCGGTGAACCGGCGCGACCAGGTCGCGTCGGAGTCCACCGTGAGCGTGAAGTCGTACCAGCCGCCCTGGTACGCGACGGCGTTGAAGTAGTCCTCGGCCGACGCGCCCGCGGCGACGGTGTACGTCCACGGGCCGTCGGTGCGGTAGTTGTTCGAGGTGATGGTGAACTTCACCGGCGACGAGCCGGAGTTGGTCATCTTGAACCAGATGGCGAGCTTGCCGGTGCCGGACTCGACGGCGTAACGGGTGCTCACCTCTGCCGACTTGCCGGCCTTGGTGGCGTCGCCCTGGAAACGGCGCAGGAAGCGGTTGGGGCCGACCATGGTCAGGTCGTACTTGCCGGCGCCGTACCCGGTGCCGATACTGAAGTAGTCGGAGGCGGTGGAGCCCGCGTCGACGGTGTACTGCCAGGGCGTGGTGTCACGGTAGGCGTTCGGGTGGATGGAGAAGTGGGCCGCCCGGGTCGCCGGGGTGCCCTGGTTGGCCATGGTGAACCAGGCGCGGATCGTGCCGCCCGTCCCGAACTCCAGGTGGTCCAGGTAGCCGTTCGGCTGGTAGGGCAGCGCGCGGGACGGGCGGGTGCCGGGCTCCTGGGCGGGCAGGGCGTTGGTGGTGGGGACCGGGTTGGGCAGCGGGCCGCAGGTGGAGTAGCCGATGACGCCGGTCGCGGGCAGGGAGACGGCTCCGTGGACGGGGTTGGCGAAGTCGAAGACGCCGGTCAGGTCGCCGCTGACCTTGCGCCGCCAGTCGCTGATGTTGGGGCAGGTGGCGGGCGTGCCCAGGGCCGCGGTCCAGGTCTCCAGGAAACGCAGCACCGAGGTGTGCTCGAAGACCTCGGAGGAGACCCAGCCGCCGCGGGTCCAGGGCGAGATGACGATCATCGGGACCCGGAAGCCGAAGCCGTACGGCACGCCGTTCAGGAACTCACCGGCCGTGCCGGTGGGCGGGGCCGGGGGCGGGACGTGGTCGAAGTAGCCGTCGTTCTCGTCGTAGTTGAGGAACAGGACGGTGGAGTTGAAGACGTCCGCGTCGGCGGCGAGGGCCTGGTAGACCAGGTTGACGAAGTGGGCGCCGTCGCCGGGCGGGGCGTAGGGGTGCTCGGAGGAGGCCTGGTCGGCGACCACCCAGGAGACCCGCGGGAGAGTGCCGGCGACGACGTCGGCCCTGATGGCGGCGGCGATGTCGTCGGGGGTGGAGCCGGTCACCGCCGGGACGGAGGCCATGCCCCGGTCGTACAGGGGGTTGCCCGCCTTGGCACCGGCGAAGTTCTTGAAGTAGCCGCAGCCGTTGTCCCCGTAGTTGTCCTGGGCGTTCTGGTAGACCTTCCAGGTCACTCCGGCGCTCTGCAGGGCCTCGGCGTAGTTCTGCCAGGTCAGGCCGGACTCGTCACCGCCGTCGTAACTGCTGGAGTCGACCTTGCCGCTCCACAGATAGGTGCGGTTGGGGCCGGTGGCGCTGAGGGTGGAGCAGAAGTAGGCGTCGCAGATCGTGTAGTTGTCGGCGAGGGCGTAGTGGAAGGGGAGGTCGGAACGGTCCAGATAGCCGAGGGACCGGACGCTGCCGACGCCCGCGACCCAGTTGTCGAGGCGGCCCTTGTTCCACGCGGAGTGCTGGGAGGACCACGAGTGCGGCAGGTCGCCGCTGCACTGGGCGAGGGTCTCGCCGTCCTTGCCGCCGGCGTCCGGGGTGGCGCTGAGCTTCCAGGGGTACTGGCGGCCGAGGCCGTTCGGCTGGTTGAAGACCGGGTAGCCGCCGCTCAGGGTGATGGCGCTGCGGTCCGCGAAGCCGCGGACGCCCTTGAGGCGTCCGAAGTAGTGGTCGAAGCTGCGGTTCTCCTGCATGAGGATCACCACGTGCCCGACGTCCGAGATCGTGCCGGTCGCCGTGCTCTGGGCCGCGGCCGCGGCCGCGGTCCGTGGGCCGGCGGCGCCCACCGCCATGCCCGCCGCCACGGAAGCACCCAGTCCCACGAAGCCTCTTCGGCTGATCGGTGTCATTCGCCTCGTCCTCGTCACCGGTGCGCCCGTGCGGCACACCGCGCGCAAGGGTGCACGAGGCGGTCGGCAGGCTCCAGCCAGGAACGGTGAGGCGGGAGTGAACAAGAGTCAAAAGTACGGTCGGTGGCCCCCGGGGCCTCACACGCCCCCGAACAGCGTGCTCAGACCCCGCTCCACCACCGCTTCGAGGTCCTCCTGTCCCGGGGCCACCACCTCGTGGGTGCGCTGCAGGAACCGGAACAGCGCCTGGGTGTCGAACTGGAGCAGGGCGAGCCCGTGCGGCGAGTGGAACTCCACGGCCGTACGCCCCGGGCCGCAGGGCCAGATGTGGACGTCCCCGCGCCCGGCCGGGGCGCCGAGTCCCTCGTCGAGGAGCGATCGGGCAAAGGTCCACGTGACCTCCTCGCCGCCGAGGGTGACCTCGGCGGGGAAGTCCACGAAGACGGCGAGCGGATCTCCGGAGGTGTACCGGAGCGTGGCGGGCACCGGGACCTCCGCGTCCTCCGCGGTGATCAGCCGGGCGCGGGCTGGTTGCTCGAAAGTGATGTCCATGCCATTAGGACTCCGCGAAGGCCCCTCGCATGACGCGAATTCCGGACAGAGTTGCCGGTGTTGGCCGAGACCGCGGCACTGTGAACACAGAGGCGTCGAACAATCGCCCGATCGCGACACGGAAATGCCGTGGAGTCCGCCAAGTCGCGTAGTCCGACTACGACGTGCGCACCCGATCGAGTACGCCTTTCATGGCGGTCGACCAGCCCGTGAAGACTCTGACATATGCCAGAAGCACCACCGTATCGTGTGTTGCCAAATCCCTTACAGGGCGTCGCAGGCTGTGCAACAGTCGTAACCGGTCCCACCGCTCGCCCTGGCCGTACAGTCCCGCATCGGAGTGCGTCATGCCGTCCCATGTCTCTGCGGACCGCCCCGCCGCCCAGCCGCCCGGACGCGGCTCGGTCGAGGCGTTGATATCGCAGACGCGGCGGCTCAAGGGCGACGTGGACGCGGTCCGGCGGGACGCCCAGAGCTCCGGTTCGGACCCCGAGGAGCGCTGGCAGCGGGCCCTGTACGACCTGGCCCTGCATCAACTCGACGACCTGGACGAGCACCTGGCCCAGCTGCGGGACGGACCGGCACCTCCGCCGGCCGGAGTGGAGACGGGGCCCGCCCGGCACGCCGCGCCCGCCTCCGGTTCGTTGCTCAGCCGGGTCGGCAGCGCGGAGTGGAACCTCCTGACGGACGAGGCCAGTTGGTCCGGTGAGCTCTACCGGATCCTCGGCCGTGACCCGGCCACGCCCGCGCTCACCCTCGACGAACTGCCCGCCCTCGTCCTGGACGACGACCGGCCCCGGCTGACCGCGATGGTCACCGCCTGCCTGGTCGACGCCAAGCCGATCGACGGCGAGTTCCGTGTCCTGCGGCCCGACGGGGACGTGCGGACCGTCCACATGATGGGCGAGCCCGTGCTCGACGGCGACGCCGGCACCGCCTCGATGTGGGCCGTGCTGCGGGACGTGAGCGAACTGCGGCGCAGCCAGCGGACGGTGCGCGAGACACGGGACACGCTGCAGCGGCACCACCGGCGGGCCGAGACCGAACAGCGGCTCGCCGTCGAGCTCCAGGAGGCCGTGCTGCCGCCGGGGCGCGGTGCCCTGCGGCTGCCGCGCCAGGGGCCCGGCACACTCGACGTCGCCGCGCGCCGCCTGCCGTCCGGGGCCCGCGGCCTGCTGGGCGGCGACTGGTACGACGCGCTGGAGCTGGCCGACGGTGACACCCTGCTGAGCGTCGGCGGCCTCACCGGGCACGGCGTCGCCGTCGCCTCGGGCATGACGATGCTGCTGGGCGCCGTACGCGGTATGGCGATGGCAGGCACCCGGCCTGGGCAGCTCATGTGCCTGCTCAACCAGTTACTCGACGCCACCGTGCAACCCGCCCTGGGCAGCGCCGTCTGCTGCCGCTACCGCCCCGCCACCCGCACCCTGACCTGGGCACAGGCAGGACACCCCGCCCCGCTGCTGTTCCGCGACGGGACGGGGTGTGCGCTCAGCGCGCCGCAGGGCGTGCTGCTCGGTGCCACCTCGAAAGCCGGTTACGGGCAGGCCGAAGTGACCCTGGAACCGGGCGATCTGCTGCTGCTGCACACCGACGGAGTGGTGCCCGGGCACAGCGGAGCGGACTCTCTGGACGCTCTCCTCCACCTGGCCCCCCGGTTCGGGGCGGCGCGCACCGCCCAGGACGCTGTCCGGGCCGTGGTCGAGGAGTTCGGCGAGAACGAACGCGAGGACGAGGCCTGTGTGCTCGTCGCCAAGGTGGGTGAGTAGGAGGTCGGCCGGCTCGTGTCGCGCGCGGGCCCCTATGCCTGTGCGCTGCTGCTGCTCCCCTTGCTCCGGGCCTTGGGCAGGGCCAGCTTGATCTCCTCCCGCAGCTCCTGGATCCTCGGGTAGCCGGCGTACTCGGCGGTGAGCCGGTACATCTGGCGCAGCCGGTCCCAGGTGCGGTGGGAGGAGTTCGATCCCATCGACATCAGGGCCAGCCGGGCGTAACGGTCCGCCTGCTCGGGGTCGTCCGCGATGAAGCAGGCGGAGGCCATGGACAGGAAGTCGAAGATCTTCGACCGCTGCCGGCCGTCGATCCTCAGGGCCAGGGCCTTCTCCGCGTAGTGCTGGGCGTGCACGGCCGCGGCCGGGTCGTGCTCGGCCAGCGTGCGGTAGGCGAGGGCCTGCATGCCGTACAGATCCTCTTCCTTGAACATCTGCATCCAGCTCGGCGGCGGCACGTCGCCCCGGTCGGAGACGAACAGGTCCTCCGCCTGGCCGAGGGTGCGGCGCATCGCCTGGCCCTTGCCCATCGACGCCTGCGCCCAGGCCTCGATGGTGCAGAGCATCGCCCGGGTGCGTGGCAGCACCTCGTCACCCGAGCCGGACTTGGCGAGCTTCATCAGGTCGAGCGCGTCGTCGGGCCGGCCGAGGTGCACCATCTGGCGAGCCGCTCGGGAGAGCGCCTCGCCGGCACGCGGCCGGTCGCCGCCCTCACGGGCCGCGTGGGCGGCGATGACGAAGTACTTCTGGGCCGTGGGCTCAAGGCCGACGTCGTGCGACATCCAGCCCGCGAGGACGGCGAGGTTGGCGGCGACGCCCCACAGGCGCCGCTGGAGATGCTCGGGGTGGCGGTAGGCGAGCATGCCGCCCACTTCGTTGAGCTGTCCCACCACGGCCTTGCGCTGCAGCCCGCCGCCGCGGGCGGCGTCCCAGGCGCGGAACACCTCGACGGAGCGCTCCAGTTCCTCGATCTCCTCGGATCCGATGGGGGCGGCCTCGTAGCGGTCGAACCCAGCGGGGTCGGCGTGCAGAGGATCGTCGAGGACGGGGGCGTCGGCCTTGAGTGTGGGGTCGGTGTGGAGCCACTCGTACATGGCGCTGCTGAGTACGGATCCCGCGGTGAGCGCGGCACCCGCGCCCACCAAGCCGCGTCGGTTGAGCATGAGGTCCATTCCCGTGAATTCGGTGAGGACCGCGGCGGTTCGTTCGGGCGCCCACGGCATGCCGTCGGGATGTTCCGCTCTCCCGTCGTCCGGCCGTTTTCCCGTACGCCCGTGCCGTACCAGACCGAGGTCCTCGATGGTCACGACACGGCCGAGACGCTCGGTGAACAGAGCCGCCAGCACCCGCGGCACGGGATCGCGCGGGATCTCTCCCATGTCGATCCACCGCCGCACCCGGGAGGTGTCGGTCGCCAGCTGGGGGTGGCCCATGGCCGCCGCCTGCCGGTTGACCAGCCTCGCGAGTTCGCCCTTGGACCAGCCGGCCAGGCCGAACAGGTCCGAGAGACGGGCGTTGGGTTCTCCGGTCACGTCAAGCCCCCAGGTTCTCGGCTGAGTTGACAGTAGCCCCGTGCCGGTTGCCGGGCGACTATTCGCCACGGTTCGCCAGGGTGCGCCAGATGGTGTGCCACTGGGCGACGGGTGTCGGGTAGGAACGCGCCACCCCGACCCGGTCACCACTCGACGGGCACACTCCCCAGGGTGTGCCCGGGCGGCCGGGACGGGTTGGACGCGAGAACCTCTCAAGGACTTCTCAGGCAGGCACCGCAGGTACACGAAGGGATCTGTATCGCCCATGTACGCAGCATCGTCCTCCGTGTCCGCTCCGCCCCGGTCGCTGCGCCCCCGCCCGGCGGGGAGCGAACCCTATCTCGACCCCGCGCGTCCAGGCGCCGCCGTACCGGTCGTGAGCCGGCAACGGCGCGCCGCGGGTCTCGGCACCCAGCCCCTCAGCGGAAGGCTCGACCTCTCCGGCCCCCAGGGCGCGCAGCTGCGCACCGCGATCGCGTCGGTGCACCGGATCTGCCCGGAGTTCGCTCCGGTGCAGGTGCTGCGCCGCTCCGGGCGGTCGGTGATCCTCGTCGGGACGACGGGGCGCAGCACGGCCGTGGCGAAGTGTCTACTGGACCACTCCCCCGCCTGGGCGGAGCGGTCCCGCCAGGAGATAGCCGCATACCGCTCGTTCGTCCGGCACCGGCCGCCGATCCGGGTGCCGAGGCTGATCGCGGCGGATCCGGACAACTGCACGCTGGTGATCGAGCGGATGCCCGGCCGGGTGGCGGCGGTGCAGCGCCACCCGGCGGAAGCCCCGCCCCGCGCGGACACCCGGGCGGCCCTGGGCGCGATCTGCCGGCTGAACGCGTGGCGGCCGCCGGCGGGCACCTTCGACGCCCCGGTGGACTATCCGGCCCGTATCGCCCGCTACCACGAGCTGGGGCTGCTCACCGACCGGGACATGGGTGACCTGCAGAAGCTGCTGCACGGCATCGCGGTCGCGGCGGGCCGCCAGGGAATGGGCCAGTTCTGCCACGGCGACGCCCTGCTCTCGAACATCCTGCTGTCCCCGGCCGGTCCAGTGCTGGTGGACTGGGAGCACGCGGGCTGGTATCTGCCGGGGTACGACTTGGCGACGCTCTGGTCGGTCCTCGGCGACGCGCCGGTGGCGCGCCGTCAGATCAGCCAGATCGCCCAGGCGGCGGGGCCCGCGTCCCGGGACGCCTTCCTGGTGAACCTGATGCTGGTCCTCACCCGGGAGATCCGGACGTACGAGACCGCCGTGCAGCGTTCGATGCACGACGCGCCCCCGGCGGCACCGGGGACGGCCCACGCAAGCGCCGCGCCGACCGGCGAGGAACAGCGGCTGCTGCTCCGGCGGCTGCACGACGACTGCCAGCTGGCCCGCCGGGCCGTACGCGCGGCGGTCGGCACTCGCTGACGGGGGCGAGGATCCGCGGTGCGCTCAGGGCAGCCGCGCACCGCGGATCCTCACGTGTCCGGCGGTGTCACAGACCCCCACTGGTGTACGCCACTGACGCCCCGCAGGCGGGTGGGCCGCCACCGCGAAACTCCCACGACCATCGGATGACATGGGAATTCCGCTCTTTCTGGGCATGATTGACGGATCGCCGGCAAGCCGGTACCACTGAGCCACGCTCAGCCCCGCACGCCCCGTCGCGCGCCATCGCCCCAGGAGGCAGCATTGCGAGGATCCGTCACCGAGCCCACTGCCCCGCACAGCGGCAGACGTACGCGCAGGACGGCCGGTGCCGTCGCCGCCGCGGCTCTGCTGCTGCCGCTGCTGGGCGCGGCTCCGCCCCCGGACACCGGCGAGTCGTCCGCCGGACTGCTCCAGCGGGCGTTCGCGTCCGCATCCGCCGAGTACCACGTGCCGCAGAGCGTGCTGCTGGCCGTCTCCTACCTCCAGTCGCGCTGGGACACGCACGGCGGCGCGCCCAGCGTGACCGGCGGCTACGGCCCGATGCACCTCACCGACGCCCACACCGCGCTGGCCACGGCCACCGAGCATTTCGCCGACGGCACCGAGGACGCCCGCGGCGACAGCGCCCGCCCCGCCCTGCGCCCCAGCGCGAAAATCCCGCGGAACTCCGCGCTCCCGGCCCGTCTGACGACGCTGCCGAAGGCCGCCGCGCTGACCGGGATCCCGGCCGAGGACCTGCGCACCGACGCGGCGGCCAACGTGGCCGGCGGCGCCGCTCTGCTCGCGGCCGCCCAGCGGGGCCTGCACCAGCCGCTCAGCGCCGGTCCGGCGAGCTGGTACGGCGCGATCGCCCGGTTCTCCGGCGCCGACGACACGGCGACCGCGGCGGCGTACGCCAACGACGTGTTCGACGTCCTCCGCACGGGCGAGGAGCGCACCACCGACGCGGGACAGTCCGTCGCCCTCGCCGCCCAGCCGGGCCTGCGGGCCGACACCGCGCAGCTGAAGCTGACCGGGCTGCGCACAGCGGCGGACGACGGCACGGAATGCCCGACAACGGTGTCATGCGAGTGGATCCCGGCGGCCTACGCGCAGTTCGGGGACAACGACTACGGCAACCACGACCTAGGTGACCGGCCGGCCTCCCAGAGCATCAAGTACATCGTCATCCATGACACGGAGGGCTCCTGGGACGGGACCATCAACCTGGTCCAGGACCCGACCTATGTGTCGTGGAACTACACCATCCGCTCCACCGACGGTCTGGTCGCCCAGCACGTCAAGGCGAAGGACGTGGCCTGGCACGCGGGCAACTGGTACATCAACGCCAAGTCGATCGGCATCGAGCACGAGGGGTTCCTCGCCTCGCCGGACGCCTGGTACACGGAGGCGATGTACCGCTCCTCGGCCCGGCTGGTGAAGTACCTCTCCGAGCGGTACGGCATCCCGCTGGACCGGCAGCACATCCTCGGCCACGACACCGTGCCCGGCCCGACCACGTCCACGATCCCCGGGATGCACACCGACCCGGGCCCCTACTGGGACTGGCGGCACTACTTCGAGCTGCTGGATCACCCCTTCAAGCACAAGGCGGGCAGGAAGCACCGGGTGGCGGCGGGCGGTGTGGTCACGATCCTGCCGGACTACGCCACGAACCAGCCGGCGTACACCGGCTGCGTCAGCAAGGGCCAGCCCTGCGCCGCGCACGGTTCCAGCGAGGTACGGCTGTACTCCGACCACGACGAGAACTCGGCCCTGATCAAGGACATCGGCCTCGGTACGGCACCGACGACCGACGTGAACGACCTCTCCTCCCGGGCCTCCACCGGCCAGCAGTACGCGGTGGCGGACACCTGGGGGGACTGGACGGCCATCTGGTACCTCGGACAGAAGGCCTGGTTCAGGAACCCGGCCGCGGCACCGACGGCGGTGCGGGCGGCCGGGCTGGTGATCACGCCGAAGGCGGGCCGGACCGGCATCCCGGTGTACGGCCGCGCCTACCCGGAGGCGTCCGCGTACCCCTCGGGGGTACCGGCCCAGTCGGTCTCCCCGCTGCCGTACACGATCCCCGCGGGCCAGGAGTACGTGGCCGGTGACGAGGTGCCGGGCGAGTACTACTACGCGGTCACCTTCAGCACCGACTCGCACAAGGTCGTGGTGGGCAACGACCTGTACTACGAGATCCAGTACGGCCACCGGGTCGAGTTCGTGCGGGCGGCCGACGTGGACGTGGTGCCGGCCGCGAAGGGCGGACGGCACCACGGGAAGTAGCCGACGGGGGGCGGCCGGCCTCAGCCCTGCTGGAAAAGCTCCGCCGGGAGCGGCTTCAGCAGGGCGTACAGGTCGTCGGTGATCGGGCGGTCCCACGCCGCGATGGTCACCAGGACGCCGTCGCTGCGGTCGAACTGGACGCAGGAGATCCGGCTCTCGGAGAGCTTGAGCCGGCGCACGATCAGCAGGTTGTCGCCCTGCAGGACCGGCATGTCCTCGGTACCGACGACGGTGACGTCCTCGTCGTTCTCCAGGGCGAGGAGGAGCTGGCCGACCTCGAAGGGGACCTCGTCCTCCGCCACCTCGCGGGCCGGGGAGCCCTCGGGGAGGTTGCCGATGATCATCGCGGGGCCGCGGCCGCCGAAGAGGTCGTAGCGCAGGAAGACGCCCTGGCAGGTGCCGTCGGGGGCGGGCAGCAGCCCGGCACCGAGGTTGCCGGGCCAGTCACCCGGGTCCATGGCCAGTACGTCGAATTCGGGACCGGCGGGAGTGGCGCTGCGGCGGCGGAGGAACGACATGCGGTCCATGGTACGGGGCCGGGGTTGTGGGATGCGGCTCAGTGCGGGTGCGGGTCGGCCGGCCGTCGTACGGGGGCCGGCGCCTCTGCGGGGGCCGGCACTTCTGGCGGTCGCTCGGCGAGTGCCGGCGCCGTCGTGGCCTGTCGCGCCCGCGCGGCGGAGCCGCACATCATCAGCCCCTCGGCCCCGGGGTACGTGGTCGTCGGCGCCCGCCGCGAAGCCGCCCCCGCCGTCCCCCGCGCCCGGGCACGACGTCGCCGACGTCGCTACAGAGCCGCCCTTTCCGTCGCCGCCAGCTCGGTTCGGGCCTTGGCCGCCAAGCCGTCCGCCCCGCACCGCTCGGCGGTTTCGAGTCCCCTGCGGAGGTGGGCTGCGTCGTGGAGTTCCGTGCCGAGCGTCACCAGGGCGCAGGCGAGCTCATAGGCGGCCGGGGAGCGCTCCAGGCAGGCCACCGACTCGCGCAGGTACGCCAGACGGGCCTCGCCCGACGAGACCTCCGCCGCCGTGCGCAGGGCCTGGCCGATCGCGGACGGGGCGCCGAAGCGGCGGGCGCGGGTCAGCGCGTCCAGGGCCGTGGTGAGGGCGCGGTCGGGGGCGTCGTCGCTCTGCGCACGGGCCAGGTGGAGCTGCCAGGGGCACCAGGAGGGGTTGCGGATGCCGCGGGGTTCCAGGCGCCGGCCTGCCGAGGCCAGCTGGGCGGCCGCTTCCTCGGTGCGGCCACGGGCGAGGAGCAGTTCGCCGTAGACCGTCTGGGCGTCGGGGAAGACCACGGCCGCAGGGAAGGGCTCCCGGAAGGCGTGGTCCTCGGCGAGGCGGGTGGCCTCGCCGGTGCGGCCGCGGGCGAGCAGGCTCTGGATCAGGGTGCCGAGGGCGTACCAGTGGGCCGGCGTGCCGGGGCCGACGCGTTCGGCGAGGCGCAGGCCGGAGCGGGCCAGGTCCTCGGCCTCGGCGAGCCGGCCGCGCCGGTAACGGACGTATCCGAGGAGGGTGTAGGCGAAGGAGAGGTGGCCGCCGCGCCAGCCCTGGCGTTCGTAGTCGGCGATCCCGGCGGCGAAGAGCTCCTCCGTGCGGTCGGGCCGGTCGGCGTACATGAAGGCGAGGGCGACGAGGACGGGAACCTCGAACCCGCGGTCGGCCTCCGCCCAGCCGAGTCCGCCGGCCAGGGCGCGCTCGGCGTGGTGGAGGGCGACGTCGGCGGGTTCGCCGCGCTGGATCGCGTCCCAGGTGCGCAGCCCGATGACGTACCGCTCGGTGAGGTCGCGGCCCCGGAGGCGGTCGGCGAGCCGGGCCAGGCGGCGGGAGCGGGAGGGGTGGTCGGGTTCGTCGGCGCGGAAGGCGTCCCACATGAACTGTTCGGAGAGCATGCGCAGCCGTACGCGGGCATCGCCGGTCACCGCGATCTCGCGGGCGAGGGTCTCGGACGCCTCGGCGAGGCGGTCGCTGTGGGCGAGGACCTGGGAGAGGCGGTAGACGATGTGGTGGCGCAGCGCGGGCTCGGCGATGGGCTCCTGGAGGGCCGCGCGCAGGTGGTTGACGGTGGTGGCGGGTTCGGTGAGCAGGGAGGCGCTGCCCAGTTCGTAGAGGACGGCGGCGCGCTCCTCGGCGGTCGGGGGTTCGCGCAGGGCGCGGGCGAGGTAGCCGCGGGCGGTGTCGGGGGCGCCGGCCCGGAGGGTCTCGCCTGCGGCGGCGCGCAGTTGCCACACGACCCAGGTGTCGCCTTCGGGATGGGTCTCCAGGAGGTGGCGGGCGGCGGCGGTGGCGCCCTGGCCGTCGTCGGTCACGCACCAGGCGGCCTGGCCGTGCAGGGCGACCCGGGTGGCGGGCGGGATGGCCCGGTAGACGGCGGTGGCGATCAGCGGGTGGACGAACTCCAGGGGCTCGGCGCCGGTGAGGACGCGGGCGCCGCGCAGGGCGTCGGCGGCGTCGGCGGCCTCCTCGTGGCCGAGTCCGGCGACGGCGGCGGCCAGCGCCGGATGGATCTCGGTGCCGAGGACGGCGCAGGCCCAGGCGAACCGGACGGCGGAGGGGCCGAGGCGTTCCAGGCGGGCGATCAGCCCGCTGCCCTTGACGGCGGCGGCCAGGTCGCGCAGCAGGGGTGCGCCGGCCTCGGTGGGGTCGAGGCCCCGGTCGTGGACCTTGGCGGTCAGCTCCACGGCCTCGAAGGGGTTGCCGGCGGTGACGGCCCAGCACTCGTGGCAGAAGGCGTCGTCGGCGTGGTCGCCGAGGCTCTCGCGGACCAGGCCTGCGACGGCGTCGGCGCTGAGCGGTTCCAGGCCGTGCGGGCGGCCGCCGGCCCGTCCGGGCAGGCCACGGAACGCGTCGGCGTGCTCGGGGAGTTCGTCGGGCCGGTAGGCGACGACGACGAGCAGCGGGAGCTGCTCGGCGCGGGGGGCGAACGCGGCCAGCCAGCCGAGGGATTCGGGGTCGGCCCAGTGGGCGTCGTCCAGGACGAGGACCATCGGGGCCCGGCGCACGGCGAGATGGGTGAGCACCCAGTCGAGTCCGTCGCGCAGGCCCTGCTGGTCGGGCGGGGCGCCCTCGGTCGGGGCGCACAGGCCGAGGGCGGGGCCGACGATGTCGTACCAGCTGCCCAGCGAGGCGCGGAGTTCGGCCTCCGACGCGCCGGCGAGCCGGGGGTGCAGGAGCTGGCGGGCGACGTGGAAGGCGACGCGCTGTTCCTGCTCGCCGCCGCGCGCGGAGAGCACGGTGCAGCCCTGGGCGGCGGCGCGGCGGCGGACCTCGGCGAGCAGGGTCGTCTTGCCGATGCCGGCCCGCCCGGCGAACGCGAGCAGCGCGCCGAGCGGCCGGTCGCCCGGTGCCGCGCCGTCCGTCCCGAGGCCGGTGAGTTCGGCCAGCGCCTCGTCGACGGCCGCGAGCTGGCTGTCACGCTCGTAGAGCGTCCGCCGGTTCCGCAGCACCCGCTGTCCCATGACCACCCCCCGCCACGGTGGTACGCGAGCGCGGGGAGCGGGCGCGCACCGTGGCTTGCAGGCAGCTCAGCGTACGCTTCACGGCGGTGATCCGCTCCCTACTGACGGTAACTGACCGAGGGGGCTTGACATCACTCCTGCGGTGGTGAAGGCGGGACCACGGCGATGGGGGCGGCCGCGTGCAGCAGCACGGCGTGGGTGACCGAGCCCATCATGCGGGCGGGGGCGAGCAGGCGCCGGCGGTGGCGGCCGACGGCGACCAGGACGGCGTCCTTCGAGGCGGCGACCAGCCGGCCGGCCGCGTCGCCGGGCAGCGCCAGGACGTCGGCCGCCACGTTCGGGTGGTCCTTGAGGTGCGGGTCGAGGAAGCCCTCGGCGAGGGTCCGGGTCTCCTGCTCGACCTCGTGCTGGTCGACGGCGGACAGGACGAGTCCCCCGGCGGCGGCCCAGCTCCGCACCGGCCACGGGTAGGCGGCGATCACCTGGAGCCGGGCGCCGCGCCGGGCGGCCTCCGCGAAGGCGAAAGCGAGGGTGGCGTCGTCGGGGCTGTCCACGTCCAGGCCGACGACGACCCGGGGACCGGGTTCCGTTCGCAGCTCTTCGCGGACCTCCCGCCCCGGCCGGGGCACGACGACCACCGGGCACGCGGCGTCACGGGCGGCGGCCATGCCGTTGGAGCCGAGCAGCAGGCCGGCGAAGCCACCGCGGCCGCGCGAGCCGAGCACCAGCAGCTGGGCGTCGGCGCCCAGTCCGGGCAGCAGCGCGCTCGGGGCGCCCTCCAGGGCGACGTACTCGACGGTCAGCCCGGCGGTGCCGCGCAGCCGGTCGCGGACCTCGTCGAGCACGGGGTCGCCCCCCTCGTCCGGTTCCCCGGCGACCAGGACGTCGGGCTGCCCCCAGGGGGCGTACTGGCGGACGTGCACCACCCGCAGCGGCGCGTCCCGCTGCCGGGCCGCCGCGACGGCCCAGTCCAGGGCGCGCAGACTGTCGTCGGAACCGTCCGCCGCGGCGATGACCGGCGCAGTGCTCATCGTTCCTCACCTCCGGAATACGACCTTCCCTTTCCGGGGCCAGCCTGGCTGAGGCGACGGCCCCGGGAGGGCGCTGCCGGTCACGTGTCCGGAAATCCTCGCGGAAAGCCCCCTGGTTCACCTCTCTGCCGCCGGAACGGGGGAAGGCGCTCAGGTCAGGTCGAACTCGCCCTCCCGGGCCCCCGACACGAAGGCTCCCCATTCGGCGGGGGTGAAGATCAGGGAAGGGCTCTGAGGGCGGCCGCTGTTGCGCATCGCGATGAATCCCTCGACAAAGGCGATCTGGACATCCCCCAGGCCTCGGCTGCTGGACTGCCAGTCGGCTCCGCTGAGGTCCAGCTCCGGCTTGTCCCAGCCCGCTGCCCGCTGCTGCTGGATGGTGCTCTCGGCCACGTCCGTGCTCCTCTTCGAATTCGTCGTCCGCGGCCAGCCTAGCTTTCGGTTCCGGCACTCAACAGGCCACGTGAACGGGTCCTTTCAGTTGTCGGGGGCCATGGCGCCGACGAGCCACATCGAGAAGAACTGGGAACCGCCGCCGTAGGCGTGCCCGAGCACCTTCCGGGCGCCGTCCACCTGGTGTTCTCCGGCCTGGCCGCGCACCTGGAGGGCGGCCTCGGCGAACCGGATCATCCCGGAGGCGCCGATCGGATTGGTGGACAGGACGCCGCCGGACATGTTGACGGGTAGGTCACCGTCGAGTTCGGTGACACCCGATTCGGTGAGTTTCCAGCCCTCGCCCTCCTCGGCGAAGCCCAGGTTCTCCAGCCACATGGGCTCGTACCAGGAGAACGGCACGTACATCTCGACGGCGTCGATGTCCCGGCGCGGGTCGGCGATCCCCGCCTGCCGGTAGACGTCGGCCGCGCAGTCCTTCCCGGCCTGCGGCGACACCGCGTCCTTGCCGGCGAACAGGGTGGGTTCGCTGCGCATGGCCCCGCCGAGCATCCAGGCCGGCGGCTTCGCCGAGCGGGCGGCTCCGGCACGGTCGCTGAGGACCATGGCACAGGCGCCGTCGGAGGAGGGGCAGGTCTCCGAGTAGCGGATGGGGTCCCACAGCATGGGGGACGCCTGGACCTT
The DNA here is from genome assembly GCF_021462265.1 of Streptomyces shenzhenensis. Classification (GTDB taxonomy): domain Bacteria; phylum Actinomycetota; class Actinomycetes; order Streptomycetales; family Streptomycetaceae; genus Streptomyces; species Streptomyces shenzhenensis. The sequence continues at coordinate 25,725 of NZ_JAJONF010000020.1, forward strand.
CTCCAGGGTGATGTCGTGCTCGTGGAGGTGGGCGTAGGGGTTCTTGAGCGCGTTGCGCCGGTCCTTGTAGGCGACCAGCGAGCCGACGGTGTCCGGGGCGCCGCTGCGCCGCATGTACGCCCGCACATGGGGCGCGAAGAAGCCGCCCGCGCCCGCCAGCAGCGGCTGCTGGAAGGGGATGGGCAGGGAGAGCCCCCACATGGCGTTGGACTCGGACTGCTTTTCGAAGGCGAGGGTCAGCACGGTGGAGTGGACCCGGGCGGCGACGAGGTTGGCCGCGACGAGCGCGGTCGAGCCGCCCACCGAACCCGCCGTGTGGACCCGCAGCAGGGGTTTGCCCACCGCGCCCAGCGCGTCCGCCAGGTACAGCTCGGGCATCATCACGCCCTCGAAGAAGTCGGGCGCCTTGCCGATGACGACGGCGTCGATGTCGGCCCAGCTCAGCTCGGCGTCCTCAAGGGCGCGTCGGGCCGCCTCGCGGACGAGTCCGGCGATCGACACGTCCCGCCGGGCCGCCACGTGCTTGGTCTGGCCGATCCCTATGACGGCCACGGGCTCCTTGCTCATCGCGGATCCCCTTCGAGTACGGCGACCAGGTTCTGCTGCAGACAGGGCCCGGAGGTGGCGTGGGCGAGGGCCCGGTCGGACTCGCCGCGGTGGATGCGGGTGGCGGCCTCGCCGATGCGGATCAGCCCCGCGGCCATGATCGGGTTGGCGGCGAGCGCCCCGCCGGACGGGTTCACGCGTACGTCGTCGCCGAGCCGCAGCGCCTTGCGCAGTACGACCTCCTGGGAGCTGAACGGCGCGTGCAGTTCGGCGGTGTCCACGGGCCGTTCGAAGGCACCGGCCTTCTCGGCGGCGAGCCGCGCGGACGGCGAGTCGGTCAGGTCACGCACGCCCAGAGCGTGCGCCTCGATGCGGTGGTCGATGCCCCGGATCCAGGCGGGCCGGGCGCACAGCTCCCGGGCCCGCTCCCCCGCCGCGAGGATCACGGCGGCGGCGCCGTCACCGATGGGCGGGCAGTCGCCGGTACGCAGCGGGCGTACGACGTAGTCGCCCTGCGGGACCGAACCCCTGAGCTGGGCATGGGAGTTGGTCCGCGCGTCCGTCCGGCTGCGGGCGCCGACGGCGGCCAGCGCGGGCTCGTCGGTCTCCCCCGCGTCGATGAGGGCCTGGGCCTGGAGGGCGGCGAGGGCGACGGAGTCCGGCCAGAGGGGGGCCACGTAGTAGGGGTCGAGCTGGCGGGTCAGCACGTCGCGCACGGAGCCGGGTGAGGACTTGCCGTACGAGTAGACGAGCGCGGTGTCCGCGTCCCCGGTGAGCAGTTTGGTCCAGGCCTCGTACAGGGCCCACGCGCCGTCCATCTCGACGTGCGACTCGGAGATGGGCGGCCAGGCGCCGACGCCGTCCAGGGCGAGGGTGAAGGAGAAGGCGCGGCCGGCCAGGTAGTCGCTGGAGCCGGAGCAGGTGAAGCCGATGTCGGCGGTCTTCAGGCCGGTCTGCCCGAGCACGTCGTGCAGCACCGGCATGAGCATCTCGACCTCGGAGAGCTCGTCGCTGGTGCGGCGGTGGTCGGTCTGCGCGAAGGCGACCAGTGCGATGTCACGCGTCACAGCAGCTCCTTGTACGTCTCGTAGTCCGCGTCGGGCTCGCCGGTCGGCCGGTAGTGGTCGGGGAAGCGGGCTCCCTCGGTCCACACCGGCTCGACCCTGAGCCCCATCCGCACCTGGTCGTAGGGGATTCCGCCGATCCGGCCGTGCAGGGCGAGGCCGGCGCCGTCGAGGGCGATGTGGGCGTAGACGTAGGGCACCTCGATGTCGAGGTTCTTCGCCTTGATGTTGACGATGCAGAAGGTGGTGACCGTGCCGCCGGGACCCACCTCGACCTGTTCCGTTGTGGCCACCCCACATGTGGGGCACGCACCCCTCGGCGGGACGTACACCTTCCGGCAGGAGGGGCAGCGCTCGCCGAAGGTCCGCCGGGACGACAGCGCGTTGATGTAGGCGGACTGGGCGCGGCCGGGCGAGTAGACGTAGTCGAGGCGGGCGTGGGCGACGATGCCGTGGACGGCGTCCTCGAAATCGCCGCTGTGCCCTGACACGTCGGCCGCCGCTCCGTCGTACGGCTCGAAGCAGGCGATGTCCGTGATGGCTCCCGACCGCTCCTCGGCCCACCGGACCCGGACCCGCATGCCGGTGTGCACGGCCTCGGGCCCCGGCGCGTCGAGGGCGTGCAGCAGGGCGGTGTCGGCGCCGTCGAGCTGGACCAGCACCCAGGCGAAGGGGGTACCCAGGGGCTGCCCGCGACGGGGTTCGTGGTTCCAGGCCCAGGTGGTGACCGTGCCGGTGGGGGCGACCTCGACGAGGTCCCGGATCTCCTCGGCGGTGACCGGGTCGTACTCGACGGGCGGCACGAGGGTGCGGCCGTCGGCCGTTCTCACACCGAGGACGACGCGCTCGCGCAGGCCGGTGAGGAAGGCGCTCTGGACGGGGCCGAGGGAACGGGTGAAGGGGAACTCGACGACGAGGGGGGCTTTGAGGACTTCGGGCATCGGGGCCTTGCCTCCTTGAGAAGGTCGATGACCGCGCCCGTTTCCTTCAGGGGCGCGGGGCGCGGACATGTGCGGCTTGCGCCGCGTGGGCGCGGCAAGCCCCGCCGGCCCGCGGCTTTCGGACCGGCCCAGGCCGGCGCTGCGCTACGCACGCTTGTAGACAGGCGGTCGCTTCTCCGCGAAGGCACGAGCGCCTTCCTTCGCATCGGCGGTGTCGAAGACCGGCCAGCCCCGCTTGAGTTCGGCGGCCAGCCCGTCCGCCTCCGTCAGCTCCGCCGTCTCGTACACGGACGCCTTGACCGCCTCGACCGCCAACGGTCCGCACGCGTTGATCTGTTCGGCGATCTCCAGGGCCTTGTCAAGGGCGCCGCCGTCCGGGACGACGTGGCCGACGAGCCCGATGTCCGCGGCCTCGCGGGCGGTGTAGGGCCGCCCGGTCAGCAGCATCTCCAGAGCGTGCGTCCGCGGAATCTGCCGCTGGAGCCGCACCGTGGAACCCCCGATGGGAAAGAGCCCCCGCCGGACCTCGAAGAGACCGAACGTCGCCGACTCGCCCGCCACCCGGATGTCGGTGCCCTGGAGAATCTCGGTACCCCCCGCGACGCAGTACCCCTCGACGGCGGCAATCACCGGTTTGCGCGGGCGATGATGGCGGAGCATCGCCTTCCAGTGCAGATCGGGGTCGGCCTTCAGCCGGTCGCGCAGGTCCTCCCCCGCCATGCCCTTGCCGGCCAGCGCCTTGAGGTCCATCCCGGCGCAGAAGGCACCCCCGGCCCCGGTGAGCACGATCGAGCGGACGCCGTCGTCCTCGTCGGCCTCGATCCAGCCGTCGTACAGGCCGACGAGCATGGAGATCGAGAGCGCGTTCTTCGCCTCGGGCCTGTTGAGCGTGAGCACGAGTGTGGCGCCCTCGCGCCGCACGGTGAGGTGTTCCGTCCCACCCATGGACCCTCTCCCCTCCGAAAGGGATCGTCTCCCCTCCACCAGAACGAGAACAGGTTGCAGTAGCCGGGGAGGCACTTCAAGGGTTTTCTGACAGACAGTCAGATTTCTTCGCGCGAACCCTTCCCACTTGCCGCGCCCTTTGCTCTGATGACCGGCGAACGGACAGGTGCGCCTTTCTTCGTCACGGTCGCCGGGGTCAGGAGGAGCGGTGGAGTACAACCTTGCCGATCTGTTCGAGTCGGTCGTAGACGTGGCCGCGGACCGCGAGGCGCTCGTCTACCTCGACCACCCCGGCACCGGCGCGGAACGCCGGCTGACCTACGCGGAACTGGACGCCGCCGCCAACCGCATCGGCCATCATCTGATCGACAGCGGCATCCGGCCGGGCGAGCATCTCGGCCTGCACCTCTACAACGGGGTCGAGTACCTCCAGACCGTGCTCGGCTGCCTGAAGGCGCGGGTCGTACCGGTCAACGTGAACTACCGCTACGTCGAAGAGGAGCTGGTGTACCTCTACCGGGACGCGGATCTCGTCGCGCTGGTCTTCGACGCGGAGTTCGACGACCGGGTGGCGGCGGCCCTGCCGCGGGCGCCGAAGCTGCGGCACCTGGTGCGGGTGGGTGAGCCGGTGGACGCGGGGCTCAAGGCCCTCGCCTTCACCGAGGCCGAGGCGGCCGGGTCGCCCGAGCGGGGGTTCCCCGCGCGTTCCGCGGACGACCAGTTCATCATCTACACCGGCGGCACGACCGGGATGCCCAAGGGTGTGATGTGGCGTCAGGAGGACCTGTTCTTCGCGGGGCTGGGTGGCGGAGCGCCCACCGGTGAGGCGGTGCAGCGGCCGGAGGAGCTGGCCGAGCGGGTGGCGGCGGGCGGCAGCGGGATCACCTTCTTCCCCACTCCCCCGCTGATGCACGGCACGTCCACGCTCACCTCCTTCATCGGTTTCAACTTCGGGCAACGAGTCGTGATCCACCGCAAGTTCGTGCCCGAGGAGGTGCTGCGGACGGTCGAGAAGGAGAAGGTCACCAGCATGTCGCTGGTCGGTGACGCGATGCTGCGCCCGCTGATCGACGCCCTGAGAGGGCCGATGAAGGGCACCGACTGCTCCTCCATGTTCAGCGTCTCCTCGTCGGGCGCGATCCTCTCCGAGACCGTGCGCCGCCAGTTCACCGAACTCGTCCCGCACGCCATGCTGCTGAACAACTTCGGGTCCTCCGAGTCCGGCTTCAACGGTACGGCGACCAACGACTCCGGGGCGGGCAGCGAGTTCCGGGTCCGTGTGAACTCCCGTACCCGGGTGGTCGATCCGGTCACCCACGAGCCGGTCGCGGCGGGCGAGATCGGCCGGGTCGCACAGAGCGGCCATGTACCGCTCGGCTACTACAACGACCCGCGGAAAACCGCTGAGACGTTCTTCGAGAAGGACGGCCGCCGCTGGGTGCTGCTCGGCGACATGGGGACGGTCGACGAGGACGGCGTCGTCACCGTCCTCGGCCGGGGTTCGCAGTGCATCAACACCGGGGGCGAGAAGGTGTACCCGGAGGAAGTCGAGCAGGCCCTCAAGTCGCATCCGGACGTGTACGACGCGCTGGTGGCCGGGGTGCCGGACGCGAAGTGGGGCAGCCATGTGGCCGCCGTGGTGCAGTTGCGCGAGGGGGCGCAGCAACTCTCCCTGGAGGACGTCCAGTCGTACTGCCGTACCCGTCTCGCCGGCTACAAGATCCCGCGCCAGCTGGTGATCGCGGAGGCGATACAGCGTTCGCCGAGCGGGAAGGCGGACTACCGGTGGGCGCGGGAGGTGGCGGTCGCGGCGGACCGCTGACTCCCGCCGGGCGGGCGGTTCGGTCTGCAGGGCTTCGGGGGCAGCGCCCGCCTGTGCGGGCAGGGGCGACAAGCCGGGCGTACTCTTTGCGCGCGGTTGACCCGGGCGGTTGAACGGGGGGTGACGCGAAGCCGTACGCGAGGTTGGCGGTCGTGGCCTGCAGGGTCCGGTCCGCCATGCCAGCACGGGGCTTCGCACGGAAGGACGTACGGGTGTCGCACCTCACGCCCCCTCGCCAGCGACTGGACACGGACGCGGACGCGTCCGGCCCGGACCAGCTGGAGGAGGCACCACCCGCACCGGCGGCAACCGGCTCCGGGCCGAGCGCCGAGACGGACACAGGCCGGACGGACGACGAACCGGAGGCCGGGCCCGGGACGGAGGCCGGGGGCGGGACGGCCGGTGACGGAGAGCCGTCCGAGGCGGCCGGTGACGGAGAGCCCTCCGGGGCGGCCCAGGAGTCCACCGACGACGAACCGGAGGCCGGGCCCGAGCCCGGACCCGGGACGGAGGCCGAGGCCGGGGCGACCGGTGGCGGAGAGCCGTCCGGGGCGGCCGAGGAGTCCGCCGGCCCGCCCGCCGTCGACGACCGCGCCGGGGCCGGGGCCGCCGGGTCCGCCCCGGCCGAGGAGGGCACCGGGACAGCCGTCCAGGGCGCCCCGGCCGCCGGCTCCGCCCGTACCGGCTGGTTCCGGCGGCGTCGGCTGCACCCCCGTGCCGCGGCCTTCGTGCGGGTGGGCACGACCGTCCTGGCCGCCGTGTTCGTGCACGTGGCGATCCTCGTGCCCGACCGCCTCGACCGGATCGCTCTCCAGAACCTCCTCCGCCTTCCCGTCGAGGCGCTCTTCCTGGCGATCTTCCTGCTCGTACTGCCGTCGAGGGCACGGCGGGTCGCGGCCGTCGTCTCGGGGTCGCTGATCGGTCTGTCCACCGTTCTGAAGTGCCTCGACGTGGGCTTCTACCAGACCCTGGCCCGGCCGTTCGACCTGGTCTTCGACTGGGTTCTGCTGACCGACGCGGCGGACTGGGTGAAGGACTCGTTCGGCCACGCGGGCGAGGTGCTCGCGGTGATCGGCGTGATCGTCCTGGTCGTCGCCGTGCTCGTGCTCAGCGCGCTCGCGATGGTGCGGCTGGCGAACGCGATGGCCCGGCACCGTGCGGTGGCGGTACGCACCACGCTCGTCCTGGGCGTCGTGTGGATCACCTGCTTCACGCTGAGCGTGCAGTTCGCCGGTCTCCCGTTCGCCACCCGGGGCTACAGCCAGTTCCTGGCGCACCGCGTGGAGTGGGTCCGCGAGGGGCTGGGGGACGCCGACGTCTTCAAGAAGCAGCTCGTTGTCGACGCCTACGCCAACACGCCGTCCGACCAGCTGCTGACCGGACTTCGGGGCAAGGACGTGCTGTTCACCTTCATCGAGAGCTACGGCCGGGTGGCGATCGACGATCCGGCGATGGCACCGGAGACGGACGCGACGCTCAAGGAGGGGAACGCCCGGCTGAAGGCGGCCGGGTTCGCGGCCCAGAGCGGCTGGCTCAGGTCGCCCGTCACGGGCGCCGGCAGCTGGCTCGCCCACTCGACGTTCCTGTCCGGTCTGTGGGTCAAGAACCAGGAGCGGTACCGGACCCTGACGACCAGTGACCGCGCGACCCTGACCAGCTACTTCCAGAAGACCGGCGCCTGGCGCACGGTGGGTATCGTGCCGGGCGTGCGCAAGGCCTGGCCCGAGGGCAAGTACTTCGGCCTCGACCACATCTACGACTCCACGCACCTCGGCTATCAGGGGCCGTACTTCAGCTGGACGCCGGTGCCGGACCAGTTCAGCCTGGAGGCCTTCCAGAAGCTGGAGCACGGGAAGAAGAACCGCGACCCGATCATGGCGGAGATCATCCTGGCCTCCAGTCACAACCCCTGGTCCCCCATCGCTCACATCATCGACTGGAAGGACCTCGGGAACGGCAGGATCTTCTACAAGATCAAGAAGGAGGGCACCAACCCCTCGGAGGTCTGGAAGAGCGCGCAGCGTGTGCGGACCGAGTACCGCAAGGCGATCCAGTACTCCGTGGACAGCCTGACCCAGTGGGTCCAGCGCTACGGCGACGACAACACGGTCCTCGTCTTCCTCGGCGACCACCAGCCCGTCCCGACGGTCACGGGCGGCGGCAACACCAGCAGGGACGTGCCGATCACCATCGTCGCCCGTGACCCGAAGGTCCTGGCACGGGTCTCCGGGTGGGGCTGGACGGACGGGCTGAAGCCCGCGGACAACGCACCGGAGTGGGCCATGAACCAGTTCCGGGACCGCTTCCTGAAGGCGTTCGGACCGCAGGGCTGAGTTCGCCCCGGGCGGCCGGCAGGTCAGATGTCCGCCCCGTGCCGCCCCGGCGGCACGCCGGGGCGGCACGGGCGGTTCGGGGTCGCACTCTGTGCGTACGATACGGCGTCGATCATGCACACGCTGTCATGACGGTCGCACGGAAGGACCTCCGGTGCCGCACCCCACGCCCACCCGGTTGCCGGACACCGGAGCCACGCCGACCGGTGCGGGTGGTGAGGGCGGCCGGCCGCGGAGGCATCCGCGCGTCGCCCGGACCGTCGCGGCCGGGACGACAGTCCTGGCCGCCGCCCTGCTCCTGGCCGCGCTGCTGCTGCCGAACCAGCTCGAGGAGCTCAGGCCCACGTCCTTCCTGCGGCTCCCGGCCGAGGGGATCCTGCTGGCGGCGGTACTGCTGGTGCTGCCCGGGCGGGCGCGGCGCGTCACGGCGGTGCTGACGGGTGCGGCGCTGGGCGCGCTGACCCTGGTGAAGTGCCTGGACATGGGCTTCTACCGGGTGCTGCAACGGCCGTTCGACCTGGTGCTCGACTGGAGCCTGCTGGACGACGCGGCGGACTACCTGCGGGAGTCCTTCGGCCGGACCAGTGAGGTGCTCGCGATCGCCGGGGCCCTGCTCCTGGCCGCGGCCGTGCCGGCCGTGACAGTCCTCGCGCTGGTGCGGCTCGCCGAGCGGATGGCGCGCCGGCGCCCCCGAGCCGGTCGTACGACGTTTGTCCTGGCCGTCACCTGGGTCACCTTCGCCACCTTCGGCCTCCGGGCGGGCGGCGCACCCGTCGCCGCCGCGCTCGACGCCCAGTTGGTGGACGAGCGGGTGCGGGCGGTCCGCGCCGGTCTTGCGGACGCGCGGGTCTTCGCCGCGGAGGCCGCCGTCGACGCCTTCCAGAACACTCCGCCGGACCGGCTGCTGACGGGGCTGCGCGGCAAGGACGTGCTGTTCACGTTCGTCGAGAGCTACGGCCGTACGGCGATCGAGGACCGGGCGATGGCAGGACCGGTCGGCGCGGTCCTCACCGAGGGCGCCGCCTCCCTCAAGGCGGCCGGTTTCGAGGCGCGCAGCGGCTGGCTGCGCTCCCCGGTGCTGGGGGCGGGCAGCTGGATGTGCCATGCCACGCTGCTGTCCGGGCTGTGGATCGACAACCAGCGGCGGTACCGCAACCTGGTCTCCGGCGACCGGACGACCCTCACCGCGTACTTCCGCAGGACGGGCGCGTGGCGCACGGTCGGCGTCGTCCCGGGCGTCCGCAAGGCCTGGCCGGAGGCCCGGTTCTTCGGTCTCGACCGCTCCTACGACTCCACCCGTCTCGGCTACCACGGCCCGTACTTCAGCTGGACGCCCGTCCCCGACCAGTTCACGCTGGAGGCCTTCGACCGTCTGGAGTACGGCAGGAAGAACCGGCGCCCGATGATGGCGGAGATCATCCTGGCCTCCAGCCACCAGCCCTGGGCGCCCCTGCCCCGCATGATCGGCTGGAAGGACCTCGGCGACGGCTCGGTCTTCGGGCCCATCCAGCGGGCGGGCAAGGACCCGGCGGAGGTCTGGAAGGACACGGGGCGCGTGCGCGCCGAGTACCGGGCCTCGATCGAGTACTCGCTGCACAGCCTGTTCGGGTTCATGCGGCGCCACGCCCACCGGAACACCGTCCTGGTCTTCCTCGGTGACCACCAGCCCCGCCCGGAGGTCCTCGCGGGCAGCCCGCGCCGGGACGTCCCCGTCACGATCGTCGCCCGGGACCCGGCGGTCCTGGACCGGGTCGCCGGCTGGGGCTGGACGCCGGGCCTCAGGCCCGCCGCCGACGCGCCGGTCTGGGCGATGAACCAGTTCCGCGACCGCTTCCTGACGGCGTTCGGACCGCAGGACCCGACTGCGGCTCAGCCGTCCAGGAAGCCGACGGTACGGCGGACGAACCACTCGGGGTCGTCGAACCAGGGGTAGTGACCGGCGCCGCGCTGTACGGCGACCTCGGCGTGGGGGAAGGCCTCCGCGGTCCGCCGGGCCAGGGCGGGGCTGGGTCCGCCGTCGAGTTCTCCGGCGTACACGAGGACCGGCGCGGCGAGGGCGCGCAGGGCGGCCCGGGTGGTGTCCGGGGTGAAGGCGCCCTCGGCGAAGTACCGGTCGGCGGCCTCGTCGTTGGTCTGCTCGCCGGTGGCCGCGACATGGGCTCGGGCGGCGGCGTCCCAGCGGCCGTGGAAGAAGGGCAGGAACACCTCGTCGAAGTCCCCGGAGCCGGTCAGCCATGCCTCCAGCGCGGGGAACGCTCCCTCGAACCAGGGTTCCGCGGCCCGCAGCCGGGCCGCCGCCAGCCGCTCCTCGGGGGTGGCGCGCAGGCCCAGAGCCGAGGGGTTGCCGGTGATCAGGGCGAGCCGCCGCACCCGGTCGGGATGCGCCGCCGCGTACAGGATCGCCAGACTCGCGCCCGCCGAGTGCGCCAGTACGTCCATGTGGTCGAGCCCCATGTGGGCCCGCAACATCTCCACGTCGTCGACCAGTCGGTCGCAGCGGTACGACGCCGGGTCGGCGGGCGTAGCGGAGTCGCCGGTCCCCCTCAGGTCGAGCAGGATCAGCCGGCGGCGGGCGGTGAGACCGCCGAGGTCGCCGAGGTAGGCGGAGGCGCGCATGGGGCCGCCCGGCAGTACGACGAGCGGTTCGCCCTCGCCTCGGACGTGACAGGCGAGGCGGGTGCCGTCCGCCGCGGTGAAGGTGGGCATGGCGCCGATCTTCGGGGACGGCGGCGCGGTGCCGCAACGGATTTGGCCAAGCCGGCCCCGGTCTCAGGGACTCGCCTGCGGCTTGCTCACCCGGAACGCGAACTGCCCGCAGAACGTGAGCTTGCGGAGGTTCACCAGGGCCGTGCCCCGCTTGCCCTTGCGGGCCCAGGCGTCGATCTCCGTGTTGAGCGGCGACTCCTTGCGCCAGAACCGACCGTACTCCTGCCGCCGCGAGCCGTGGTAGGTGCGCATGATCAGGGTCACGCCGTCGAGGGAGGGCCGGATCTCCTCCAGGGCGAGCCCGGCCTCCTCGACCAGGGTCCGGAAGCCGTAGGGCGTGTAGTTCCAGAGACTGAAGGAGTGGTAGGGCTCGAACTGGGAGGTGCTGCCGATGAACAGCCCGCCCGGGCGCAGCACCCTGCCCACCTCCGCGAGCAGTTCCCTGGGCCGGGCGACGTGTTCGAAGACCTGGTGGGAGTAGACGAGCGGCACGGCGTCGGAGCGGAACGGCAGGTTGACTCCGTCGAAGTACACCACGCTGTCGTCGCCGGGCCCGCGCTGGGCGGCCTCCGGTGAATCGCGGATGTCGACCCCCACCCACCGGACGCCGGAGTGGTGCCTGCGGAAGAGTTCGGCCGAGGTGCCGCGCCCGCAGCCGAGGTCGACCACCCGGTCCGGTCGGCGCGGCGAGCTCATGGCTTCGTCGAGGTAGTAGCGGGAGGTGACCTGGCGGGCGTGGTCGTCGGGGATGCAGTCGCGCATGAGTTCCCACAGGGTCGACATGGCACCAAGTTACGGAGGCCCCCTTCTTCAGGCCACCTCCGGGCGGGCGTTCGGGACGGCCGTCATCCCTTGGGGCGAACGGGTGCGCCGTCGGCGGGACCGGCCGGCCGGGGCCGGACAGGTCACGGGCGGCCGGCAGGTGGCCGGAGCGGGGCGTCCCGCAGGGGGCCCGGGATGCCCGCGAGTGCGCCGAGGGGGACGGCAAGGCAGCAGCCCGTGCCCGCTATGTGCACCCATGCGTACCCATGTGCACGCCGACGGTGAACGGCGGACGTGGCGCCGGGACCGCACAAGGCAGGGGTCCGGATTTCCCGGGTCCACCTGAGAGCCCCGGCCCCGGACCCGGCGGGAGTCGCTTCCCGGCTTCTCAGGAGGCGGGGCCGAACCGCTCGCGCAGTTCCCGCTTCAGGATCTTCCCACTGGCGTTGCGGGGCAGCGCGTCCACGAACAGGACCCGCTTGGGCGCCTTGAAAGCGGGCAGTTTCTCCTTCACATGGGCGATCAGCCCGGCCTCGTCGATATCGCCGCGCGGTACGACGACCGCCGTGACAGCCTCGATCCAGCGCTCGTCGGGCAGGCCGATCACGGCGGCCTCGGCGACCGCCTCATGGGTGTAGAGGGCGTCCTCGACCTGCCGTGAGGCAACCAGGACGCCACCGGAGTTGATGACGTCCTTCACCCGGTCGACGATCGTGTAGTAGCCGTCGGCGTCGCGCACCGCGAGGTCGCCGGAGTGGAACCAGCCGTCCCGGAAGGCCTCTTCGGTCTCCTCGGGCTTGTCCCAGTAGCCCTCGCACAGCTGCGGTGAACGGTAGACGATCTCACCGGGGGTGCCGTCGGGCACGTCCTCGCCGTCCTCGCCGGCCACCCGTGCCTCCACGAACAGGACGGTGCGGCCGCAGGAGTCCAGCCGCCCCTTGTGCTCCTCGGGCGCGAGCACGGTGGCGAGGGGCCCGATCTCGCTCTGCCCGAAGCAGTTGAACAGGGCAAGGCCCGGCAGCCGTTCCCGCAGCCGCTCCAGGACCGGCACCGGCATGATCGACGCCCCGTAGTAGGCCTTGCGCAGTCCGGCGAGGTCGCGGGTGGCGAAGTCGGGCCGGTTGGAGAGCCCGATCCACACGGTGGGCGGCGCGAACAGGCTGTCCACCTCGCCGGCCTCGATCAGGTCGAAGAGGGTGTCGCCGTCCGGCCCGTCGAGGATGACGCTGGTCGCGCCCACCGCCAGGTAGGGCAGCAGGAACACGTGCAGCTGCGCGGAGTGGTAGAGCGGCAGCGCGTGCGCGGGCCGGTCCCCGGCGCTCAGGTCGAGGGCGGCGATCGCGCTCAGGTACTCGTGCACCAGCGCCCGGTGGGTCATCATCGCGCCCTTGGGCAGCGCGGTGGTCCCGGAGGTGTACAGCAGTTGCACCAGGTCCTCGGTGCGCGGTTCGGGCCCGTCGTACGGCGCCGCGTCCGCGAGCCGGGCGAGCAGCGAGCCCTCGGCGTCGCGCAGCGGCAGCGCCGGTACGCCGTCGGGGAGCCGGCCGGCGAGGTCGGGGTCGGCGAGGACCAGCGAGCTGCCCGACTGGCCGACGATGTAGGCGAGGTCGTCGCCGGTCAGGTTCTGGTTGACCGGGACGTGGACCAGGCCGGCGCGGGCGCAGGCGAGGAAGGCGATCAGGTAGGCGTCGGAGTTGTGGCCGTAGGTGCCGACCCGGTCACCGCGGTCGAGGCCCTGGCCGAGCAGTACGCTCGCCGCGCGCGAGACGGCGGCGTCGAGTTCCTGGTACGTCCACCGCCGCTCGCCGTAGCGCACCGCCACCCGCGCGGGCGTACGCCGGGCGCTGCGCCGCAGCACCCCGTCCACTGTGCTGCCCTGTCCCTGCGTCATGACCCATGATCCTCGGCCCCTCGCCGGGACAGGTCAAGCGTCCGCGGAGGAAGCGGCACCGCGCTGTCCCTGGGCGGGCGGCTCCAGGAGGCCGCCGACCGGCTCTGCCAGGGGCTGGAGGGACCGTCCACTGCGACGCCGGGACGCTCGCCGCCCGGGCCCGTAAGGAGCTCTCGACAGCGAGGCCGCGGCCACCGCCGCTGCGGTACGCGCGGGCGGACACACTGACCGCGCGAGGAGCAGCGCACCGCCGAACTGACCGTCGATGGACCCCCGGTGGCCGTGGTCGCCGAGGAGCCGCGCCGCACCGAGCAGGGCGTACGGCGGCTGCTGTCCCGCACCTGCCGCGAGCCCGGCACCGATGCCGCCGGTCTCGCCGGGTTCCCGGAGGCCCTTCGCCGCCCGCGCCCCCGAGGTGCCGGTTGCGGGTCACACCGGGCGGGTGCGCCCCTCCCAGTAGGGGTCCCGCAGCCGCCGCTTGTAGAGCTTGCCGTTGGGGTCGCGGGGCATCTCCGCGATGAAGTCGACGGTCTTCGGGCACTTGTAGCCGGCGAGTTGCCCGGCGCAGTGGGCGAGGAGGCCGGCTGCGAGGTCCGGCCCGGGCTCGTGTCCGGGGGCGGGTTCGACGACGGCCTTCACCTCCTCTCCCCAGTCGTCGTGCGGGATGCCGAAGGCGGCGGCATCGGCGACGGCGGGATGGGAGAGGAGCACGGACTCGATCTCGGCGGGGTAGATGTTGACCCCACCCGAGATGATCATGTCGATCTTGCGGTCGCGGAGGAACAGGTAGCCGTCCTCGTCGAGGTATCCGAGGTCGCCGACGGTGAAGAAGTCACCGATGCGGTTCTTCTTCGTCTTGGCCTCGTCCTTGTGGTAGGCGAAGCCGCCGGTGTTCATCTTCATGTAGACGGTGCCGAGTTCGCCGGGCGGCAGCCGGTTGCCGTCGTCGTCGAAGACCGCGAGTTCGCTGATGGGCCAGGCCTTGCCGACCGTACCGGGCTTCTTCAGCCAGTCCTCGGCGGTGGCGAAGGCGCCGCCTCCCTCGCTGGCCGCGTAGTACTCCTCCACGCTGGGGCCCCACCAGTCGAGCATGGCCCGCTTGACGTGGTCCGGGCAGGGGGCGGCGCCGTGGATGGCGTGTTGCATGGAGGAGACGTCATAGCGTGCGCGCACATCCTCGGGGAGGGCGAGCAGGCGGTGGAACTGGGTGGGGACCATATGGGTGTGGGTGCACTTGTGTGCGTCGATCAGGCGGAGCATCTCCTCGGGCGTCCACTTGTCCATGAGGACGAGACGGTGGCCTATGTGGAGAGAGGCGCCCGCGAACTGGAGTACGGCCGTGTGGTAGAGCGGCGAGCAGACCAGGTGGACGTTGTCGTCGAAGGGCCGGATGCCGAAGATGCCGAGGAAGCCGCCGAGGTAGGCCTCCTCGGGGAGCTTGCCGGGCAGTGGGCGGCGGATGCCGCGGGGGCGGCCCGTCGTCCCCGAGGTGTAGTTCATGACCCAGCCCAGTTCGCGGTCCGCGGGCGCCGACCCGGGCTGTCCGTCGAGGAGTTCGGCATACGGCCTGAAGCCCTCGACCGCGCCGATCGCGTACCGGTGGGTGGCCGGGAGGCCGGCCTCGTCGGCGGCGTGCCGGGCCGGGCCGGCGAACCGTTCGTGGGCGAGGAGCACCTTGGCACCGGAGTCGGCGACGATCCAGGCGATCTCCGGGCCGACGAAGTGGTGGTTGACCGGGACCAGGTAGAGGCCGGCCTGGGTGGCGGCCAGGTAGGCGGTGACGAACTCGGGCCCGTTCGGCAGGACGACCGCGAAGGCGTCGCCCCGTTCCAGGCCCGCAGCCCGCAGGCCGTGCACGAGCTGGTTGGTGGCCGCGTGCAGACGGCCGGCGGTCCATTCCTCGCCGTCGGGTGCGACGAGGACCGTGCGGTCGGGGTCCAGGGTGGCCTGGGCCCAGAATCCGGCGGGGGGCGTGCTGGTCACGTGCCGCTCCTTCCGGCGATGCGGTTGATGCGGTCGACGGCCTGTTCGAAGCCCCGGGTGAGGTCGTCGAAGACGGCCTGGACGCTGCGTTCGCTGGTCATGCGGCCGACGATCTGGCCGACAGGGGTTCCGAGCAGGGGCTCGACCTCGTACTTCTGGATGCGGGTGAGTGCCTCGGCGACGAGCAGGCCCTGCAGGGGCATGGGGAGGGTGCCCGGGCCGCTCGGGTCGTCCCAGGCGTCGGTCCACTCGGTGCGCAGCTGGCGGGCCGGTTTGCCGGTCAGGGCACGGGAGCGGACCGTGTCGCCGGAGCCGGCGGCGAGGAGTTTGCGGGTCACGGCGGGCGAGGAGAGATCGGCCTCTGTGGTGGTCAGCCACATGGAGCCCAGCCATACTCCCTGAGCGCCGAGGCTCAGCGCGGCGGCCACCTGCCGCCCGCTGCCGATGCCGCCCGCCGCCAGGACGGGCAGCGGGGCCACGGCGTCGACGACCTCCGGGGTGAGCACCATGGTGGCGATCTCGCCGGTGTGGCCGCCGGCCTCGTAGCCCTGGGCCACGACGATGTCGATGCCCGCGTCCCGGTGCTTCACGGCGTGCCGGGCGCTGCCGGCCAGGGCGGCGACCAGGATGTCCTGGTCGTGGGCGCGGTCGACGACGTCGGGGGGCGGCGAGCCGAGGGCGTTGGCGAGCAGCCGGATCGGATAGTCGAACGCGACGTCGAGCTGGTTCCGGGCGACCTGTTCCATCCACCCGGTGATGCGCCAGCCGGACGCCTCGCCGTCGGCGAGCCCGGGCACACCGTACTTGGCGAGGGTGTCCCGCACGAACTGCCGGTGTCCTTCCGGGATCATCGCCTCGACGTCGGCCTCACTGACGCCCTCCACCTTCTTGGCGGGCATGACGACATCGAGTCCGTACGGCTTCCCGTCCACATGCGCATCGAGCCAGTCGAGGTCGCGTTTGAGGTCGTCGGGGGCGGTGTAGCGGACCGCGCCGAGCACTCCGAAACCGCCGGCCCGGCTGATGGCCGCGGCCACGGCGGGAAACGGCGTGAAGCCGAAGACGGCGTGCTCGACTCCCAGGGCCTTGCTCAACTCCGTCTGCATGGGCGCAGGATGCCGCAGTCGTGCGGCATCCGGAAGAGGTTTTCTGATGCACCGTCAGATTTTTGGCCCGGCCGGATTTCCCTTGCGCCCTCGCCCGGCGCCGGTACCGTGCGACATCCCGCGAGTTCCCCTGAGCCGTGCTGGAAACCCGACGGGATGCCCCGGGCATCCCTCTCACCGTCGAAGCCTGGGTTCGCACCCTCCTCGGCGGTGGCCCGCGGTCCGAGCCTCCCTCCCGCATACGGCATGGACCTGCCTGGGTGAGATGCCCGGGAAAAGAACTTGGCCCGGACTGACGGGACTTGAAGAATGACGGCCATGCGGATTCGACAGGCATGGCCTGATGACGCGTCAGCGGTCGCCGGTGTCTACGTGCGCTCCTGGCGGGCGGCCTTTGCCGGTCTTGTTCCCCAGCACCACCTCGACGCAATGGACCCAAGCCGCGAAGAGCCCGAGTGGACGGCACGGATCGCGGATACACGGTGGCCGTCGTCGGGGGTACTGGTAGCCGAAACCGAGGCCGGGATCGTCGGATCCGCAAGTTTCGGCCCGTCTCAGGACATCCCTGCCACCGCGGAAATCGGCACGCTCTACGCGATGCCCGAGGTCTGGGGCACGGGGATCGGAAAGCAGTTGATGCTGGCCACCTTGGCGGCTCTCAAACAGGCCGACTACACACAGGCCACCTTGTGGGTCCTGGAAGACAACGAACGTGCCCGGCGCTTCTACGAAGCCGCCGGCTGGGGCGCGGACGGCGCGGCCGTGGAGGACTGCACCGGCGGCGCCTCTCTCAACAAGTTGCGCTACCGCCGCCCTCTCGACCAGGCCGCTCCCCGTGGACCCGCGGGACTCCCGGCCCCGGTCTCCTGCCTCTGACCCGAGGCGCGAAGCAGCCGTCGGAGGTCGACGGTGTACGGGCACCTCAACAAGGCCAAGACCGTCCCCCGTCAGCCGAGGAAGACCGAGGTCATGAAGCCCTGACCGCTACTTTGCGCCCCGTGTCAGGGACCGGAGACCGGGGCCTGCCCGTTGGGCCCGCCGTCCGTCCCCCGACGGGCGTCTCTCTGATCACGTGCCGGCGCGCCGGGCCAGTGGTGATCGCGGAGTTGCCGGCCGGCACGGTCCAGCTCGTCCGCCACCGCGGTGACCGCGTCCTGGTCGCGGTCGGTCAGTTGTCCCGCTGTTCCAGTACCGCCATCGCCGCGTTGTGCCCCGGCACCCCGCTCACCCCTCCCCCGCGGACCGCGCCCGCCCCGCACAGCAGGACGTTGGCGTGCCGGGTCTCCACGCCCCAGCGGCCGGTGCCGTCCTGGGCGTGGGGCCAGGAGAGGTCGCGGTGGAAGATGTTGCCGCCGGGCAGGCGCAGGTCGCGTTCGAGGTCCAGGGGGGTCTTCGCCTCGATGCAGGGGCGGCCGTCGGCGTCGAGGGCCAGGCAGTCGGCGATCGGCTCGGCGAGGTGCGCGTCGAGCTGGGCGAGGGTGGACTTGAGGAGTTCGTCGCGTACGGCGTCGTTGTCGGCGGTGAAAAGCCGGGCCGGGGTGTGCAGTCCGAAGAGCGTGAGCGTCTGGTAGCCGCGTTCGGCCAGGTCACGGCCGAGGATCGTGGGGTCGGTCAGGGAGTGGCAGTAGATCTCCGAGGGCGGGGCGGCGGGGAGCCGGCCGGCCGCCGCCTGGGCGTGGGCGGTGGCCAGTTGCTCGTACCCCTCGGCGATGTGGAAGGTCCCGGAGAACGCCTCACGGGGGTCGACGGCGGTGTCGCGCAGCCTGGGCAGCCGCTTGAGCAGCATGTTCACCTTCAGCTGGGCGCCCTCGGCGGGCTCCGGAGCCGGGTCGCCGGTGAGGGCGGCGAGTTCCTGCGGGGAGGCGCCCACCAGGACGTGCCGGGCGGCGGCGACGCCCTCCCCGTCGGCGGTGCGGTAGGTGACCTCGGCGGCGCGGCCGTCCGTCTCGATCCGTACCGCCTCGTGCCCGGTGGCGAAGACCGCGCCCGCCGCGCGCGCGGCGGCGGCCAGCGCGTCGGTGAGGGCGCCCATGCCGCCGACCGGCACGTCCCAGGCACCGGTGCCGCCGCCGATGACGTGGTAGAGGAAGCAGCGGTTCTGGCGCAGCGAGGCGTCGTGGGCGTCGGCGAAGGTGCCGATCAGGGCGTCCGTGAGGACGACCCCGCGGACCAGGTCGTCCGTGAAGTTCTCCTCGATCGCCACCCCGATCGGCTCCTCGAACAGCGCCCGCCAGGCCGCCTCGTCGTCGATCCGGCGGCGCAGTTCGTCACGCGCGGGCAGCGGTTCGGTGAGCGTCGGGAAGACGCGCTCGGCGACCCGGCCGGTCATGCCGTAGAACCGCTGCCACGCCCGGTACTCGGTCTTGCCCCCGGTCAGCCGTTCGAACGCCTCGCGGATCCGCCGCTCGCCGCCGCCGACCAGCAGCCCGGTCGGCCGCCCGTCGCGTTCCACGGGCGTGTACGAGGAGATGGTGCGGCCGCGGACCCGGAAGTCCAGGCCGAGGTCGCGGACGATCTTCCTCGGCAGCAGACTGACCAGGTAGGAGTATCGGGACAGCCGCGCGTCGACGCCGGCGAAGGGGCGGGTGGAGACGGCGGCGCCGCCGGTGTGGCCCAGCCGCTCCAGCACCAGCACGGTGCGGCCGGCCCGGGCCAGGTAGGCGGCCGCGACGAGGCCGTTGTGGCCGCCGCCGACGATGATGGCGTCGTAGGTGCGGGGTGTCTCGGTGGCAGCGGGCATGGTTCTTCGTAACACATGATGATCTAGGCGGGTAAGAGGCATGCCGGTGCGCTCCGCTGGGGGGCCGCGCCTGCGTCACCATGGGCACCCCGTTCGCGCCGTCCAGCAGCTCCGTCACCAGGTAGCGGATGCCGTCGTGCTCGCCGATGCGGTGGCCGACGGTGACGCAGCGGAGGGAGAGCGCGGCGGCCACTCTGGCCTCGCGCCTGAACCGCTCCCCCAGGACGCGGGTGATCGCCCGGTCGTGGTGCGGGCCGAGCGGTCCGAGTCGCTTCACGGCGACCTGCCGGCCGAGTGGCTCGTCGCGGGTCCGCCGCACCCGCCCACTCGTTCAAGAGGGTGGCCTATCGCGCGGTTCTGTATGGTGCGGGGCGTGCGTGCGGGCCCAGTCTCGCCATGGCGCGCAGGATGTGTTTGGGCGGGAGTTGCCAGCGCAGACGTGCGGGAACGCAGCGCAACAGGGAGCCGGTGGCGCGCAGTCGGCGGGTGACGACCGCGGGTTCGGGGGCCGGCCTGCCGTACAGCTCATGGGCGTACGGCGGCAGGGAGGCGTACGCCAGACGTGCCACGCGCCGCCACAGCACCTCGCGCGCCGGTATCAGGAGGGGGTGCGTCGGCGGGCGGAGCAGGAAGTCGTCCACGACGCGTGCGTCGGCCCCGGCGGCGAGCCGCGGCCGCATCTTCTCGAAGTAGGCGGCCATCTCCTCGCGGTCGCCGGGTACGACGGCGGGGTCGAGCCCCACCAGACGGGCGCTGACGCGGTGTTCGGCGAGGTAGCGGTCGGCCTGGGCGTCGGTGAGCGGGAAGCCGGAGCGGCGGACGACGTGCAGGTACGAGTCGATCTCGGCGCAGTGCACCCACAGCAGCAGTTCGGGCTCGTCCACGCCGTAGCGTTCGCCCGTGTCCGGGTCCGTCGCGCCGAGCATGCTGTGGATCTTCCGGACCCGGGCTCCGGCCCGCTCCGCTGCCTCGCTGGTGCCGTAGGTCGTGGCGCCGACGAAGTCGGCGGTGCGCAACAGCCTGCCCCAGGCGTCACGCCGGAAGTCGGAGTTCTCCAGCACGCCGCGCACCGCGCGCGGGTGCAGCGCCTGCAGGTAGAGCGCGCGGACGCCGGCGACCCACATCATCGGATCGCCGTGCACCTGCCAGGTCACGGAGTCCGGGGTGAAGAGCCCCGTGTCGGCGTCCATACCGGCAGTGTGACCAGGATCGACAGTCGGCACAAGGCAACGTTGGTGACCTGCGCTGTTGCCAACTGGCTTCAGCAACTGGTGCCCCAGAACCGGAGACATGGTTCGCGCTTTGGTACAGCGCAGGTCACAAGGCGTGTCACCGGGGCATGGGATCCAGCTGCCCTCCGGGCGCAAAGGCTCCCTCGTGCGCGGCCGACGGACCTCAGAGGGCCATCGGCTCGTGATGCAGCACCACCGCGCGCCGTCGGCCGGTGGGCTCTCGCACCGTTCCCACTCGTGTCCCGTCTCGACGGGTGTAGCGGGCTACACCTCCGGTTCGGGAGGGTGCTCCCTCGTGGCGACGCACTGCCGACGGAATCGTGGAGGGCGACGGAAGGACCCCTCCCAGCTCCCTTCTGAACTGGGTGCACATCCCCCGCAGAGGTGGTTCTTCGACTTCTCGCCGTTCCTGAACCGCTGATGTGGAGGCGTATCCCGCCATGGCTACTGTCCTTTATCACCTGGGCCGTGTGTCCTTCCGGTGGCGCTGGTTCGTCACCTTGTTGTGGGTGGCGGTGCTGGGCGCCGCCGGTTTCGCCGCCTCGAAGGCGCCCGTCGCCGCGGACGAGGGCTTCACCATGCCCGGCATCGAGTCGCAGAAGGCGTTCGACCTGCTGGAGCAGCGTTTCCCCGGCTCGGCGGCCGACGCGGCGAGCGCCCGGATCGTGTTCGTGGCACCGAGCGGTGAGAAGGTCACCGCCTCCGGGAACAGAAGGGCCGTCGAGCACCTCGTCGACGAGGCCGCCGACGGCTCCCAGGTCGCCGGCGCCGTCGACCCCTTCCAGGCGAAGGCGGTGAGCAGGGACGGTACGACGGCGTACGCGACCGTCAGCTTCAAGACCGGCGCCGCCGAGCTGACCGAGGGGAGCAAAGAGCACCTGGAGCGCGCCATCGACGGGGCCAGGGACGCGGGCCTGACCGTCGAGGTCGGCGGCGACGCGCTGGCCACCCAGCCCTCGGCGGGCGGCACGGCCGAGGTGACCGGCATCGCGGTGGCCGCCCTCGTCCTGCTGATCACTTTCGGGTCGATGGCCGCCGCCGGGCTGCCGCTGCTGACCGCGGTCCTCGGTGTCGGCCTCGGCATGGCCGGGATCATGACCGTGTCGGAGGCGTTCGGCCTGTCCGAGAGCACCGGCACGCTGGCCACCATGCTCGGTCTGGCCTGCGGCATCGACTACGCCCTGTTCGTCGTCTCCCGGTACCGGGAGGAGCGCGCCAAGGGGCACACGCCGCGGGAGGCGGCGGGTCTCGCCGCCGGCACGGCCGGTTCGGCGGTCGTCTTCGCCGGCCTGACGGTCGTCATCGCGCTGGCCGGGCTGTCCGTCGTCGGTGTTCCGCTGCTCACCAAGATGGGGCTCGCCGCCGCTGCCACGGTCCTGGTCGCCGTGCTGGTGTGCCTGACACTGGTTCCGGCCGTCCTCGGCTTCTGGCCGAACGCCGTTCTCTCGCGCGGCGCCGCAACTCCCCGCGCTACCGCAGGAAGCAGCGCAACGAGGACACCCGCGGAGTCGAAGCGGGCCGGTGAGACGGAGACGACCCCGTCCGTGGCCTGGACGTCCTTCGCGATCGTTGCCACAGCCGCCTTCGGGTCCGCGGAGCCCTGGGCGTCCACGACGATCGTCAGGGGCCCGTTGAAGCCGGGACCGAAGCCCTCGGCCAGGGCGTCGTAGGCGCGGCGCTCGGTGGTGGAGGTGGGCTTGGCCTCGTCGCCGGGCATGCCGAGCCGGAGGTCCATGACGGGCGCGGCGACCGCACCCAGCCCCACGACGCCGAGCAGCAGCACGGGCAGCGGGTGGCGTACGACGATGCGCGCCCAGCGGGAGCAAGGATCTCGTCACCGCCATCCGCGACGAACGCCCCGGCATCGAGTCCAAGGCCGGCGCCTCCTTCGAGGTCACCGGCAAGACCGCGCTGGACATCGACGTCGCCGGGAGGGTGCAGGCCTCGCTGATGCCCTATCTGGCGGTCGTGGTGGGACTCGCCATCGTCCTGCTGCTGGTCGTGTTCCGGTCTCTGCTGGTGCCGGTGAAGGCCGCGTTCGGGTTCCTGCTGTCCGTGCTGGCGGCGCTGGGTTCGGTGGTGCTGGTCTTCCAGCATGGGCACGGCGCGGACCTGCTGGGCGTGCAGTCCACCGGGCCGATCATGAGCATGATGCCAATCTTCCTGGTGGGCATCGTCTTCGGCCTCGCCATGGACTACGAGGTGTTCCTGGTCTCGCGGGTGCGCGAGTCCTACGTCCACGGGCACGCGGCCAAGACGGCGATCGTCTCCGGGTTCAAGCACAGTGCCCGGGTGGTCGTGGCCGCGGCACTGATCATGATGGCCGTCTTCTCCGGCTTCGTCGGGGCCGGCGAGTCGATGATCAAGATGATCGGGTTCGGGCTGGCCATCGCGGTCCTGTTCGACGCCTTCGTCGTCCGCATGGCGATCGTCCCCGCCGTCCTGTCCCTCCTCGGTGACAGAGCCTGGTACCTGCCCCGCTGGCTGGACCGGCTGCTGCCCGACATCGACGTCGAGGGGGAGAAGCTCAGCCGCGAGGTCCCGGCACCGACGGGTCCCACCGCCGACCCGGACGACCGGCCGCTCGCCGAGCCCGTCCCCATCCGCTAGCACGACCGCGCGGCCCCCTCCTGGGGCGGCCGCCTCCCGACCGGGGCCACCGAAGCGGCGGCGGCCCCGACGCGCCGCCCCCGTGGGGACAGGGCGGCGCGGTCCAGGGCCCGGTGGCCGGAGCCTTCCCCCCAGCTCCGGCCGCCGGGCCCGTGGGCCTGGCCCGGGGCTCGGGGTGGAGCCCGCTGCACCCCCACCTCGGGAGGGCGCTCCCCCGTCCCGGCCACCGGCCCGAGGAATCGTGGACGACACCGCAAGACGCCCCGCAAGCCCCGCCGCGCGGGCCGGACTTCACCAGCCACAACGCCCCTCGACTGGAGCCCCCGCGATGAACATCACGGTCGCCGTGGTACTGGCGCTCGCCTCCATCGCCGCCCACGCCACCGCGGCCGCGACGCGGCACCGCGTCGCCTCCACCGACGGGCATGGGCGGCGACGCGTGCAGGACACCGGCTTCCGCGACGTCAGCTGCAGTGGCGCCGCCATCGCCGACCTCACCAGACCCCAGCTCACGAGCCATGGCACCAACCCGCCCCGGCCGCGGCGCTTTCGCCGAAGACCCGGCTGGTCACCCTCGGCATCGGCGGCAACGACATCGGCTTCGGCTTCGGCTTCGGCTTCGGCTTCGGCTTCGGCTTCGGCTTCGGCTCGATGATCAAGCGGTGCGTCACGGGGGGGTGGCGTACCAGGCCCTCGGCAGCGGCAAGTACATCCCCGAGGACGCCCCTTGCAAACGGCACTGTCGACCGCGGCACCGACGAGGTGGAGCGGAAGATCGAGGCCGCGGGCGAACGGCTGGCCTGCGCGCTGACGGAGAGCAACCGCCGCGCGCCCCAGGCCCGGGTCTGCGTCGTCGGCTGTCCGGCAATCCTGCCCGCCGACGGCACCGGCTGCGGCGGCGACCTGCCCCTCGCCCCGGCGACATGAGCTACCTGCGGGAAAAGGAGCAGCAGCTCAGCAGCGAGCTGCGGGAGCGGGCTCAGGCATCCGGAGCGGTGTACGTCGACACGTACCGTCCGTCCGAGGGCCGCGACGCCTGCTCGGACGCGGCCACCCGCTGGATCGAACCCCTTGTCCCCAGCAGCCCGGCCGCAGCCGTCCACCCCAGCCCGCGCGGCGAACGCGGGATGGCGGACGCCGTGCCGGATGTCCTCCGGTGAGCGCTCAAGACTCCTTCTGCTGATGGTCGTTGAGGTGGGCCAGCACAGCGAGCACCCGGCGGTGCCCGCTGTCGCTGGGCGGAAGGTGCAGCTTCAGGAAGACGTTGCCGATGTGCTTGCTGACCGACCGCTCGGTGATGACCAGCGTCTTGGCGATGGTGGCGTTGTCGTGCCCCTCCGCCATCAGCTTCAGCACCTCGCGCTCGCGCGGGGTGAGGGAGTCCAGCGGTGAGTCCCGGCGGCGCGTCAACAGCTCGGTCACCACCTCCGGATCCAGCGCCGTACCGCCGGAGGCGACCCGCTCCAGTGCGTCCAGGAACTCGTCGACCCGGCCCACCCGGTCCTTGAGCAGGTAACCGACCCCGCTCGCCCCGCCGCCCAGGAGCTCGGCGGCGTACGACTCCTCGACGTACTGGGACAGGACCAGCACCGGCAGCCCGGGGATCTTCTCCCGGGCCTCCAGCGCCGCCCGCAGGCCTTCGTCGCGGAAGCCGGGGGGCATCCGTACGTCCAGCACGGCCACGTCCGGGCGGTGCTGCAGCAGCGCGGGCAGGATCTCCGGCCCACTGCCGGCCACGGCCACGACCTCGTGCCCGGCCGAGGTCAGCAGCAGCACGAGCCCTTCCCTGAGCAAGGCGTTGTCCTCGGCGAGCATCACTCGCACGGCAGATCCCTCCTTGTCCCCAGCGGTCTTGTCCTCGTCCCCGCCGGCTCGGTCACCACACGCACGGCAGCTCCACGGCAATCATCGTCGGTCCCCCCTGGGGGCTGGTCACGGTCACCTCGCCGTCCATAGCGGCGACGCGCCGCCGGATGCCGAGCAGTCCGGTGCCGTCCTTCTCGTCGGCCCCGCCCATGCCCTCGTCCTGGACGACGGCCCGCAATCCCCGGGGGACGCGCTCCAGCTGAACGGTCGCGCGCCGCGAACCGCTGTGCTTGGCGGCGTTGGTGAGCGCTTCGGCGACGGCGAAGTACGCCGCCGCCTCCACCGCCGCCGGAGCCCGCGGCCCCTGCTCCAGTCCGCCGTCCACCCGCACGGTCACTTCCAGCCCTCCCCCGCTCTCGGCCTCGCTCGAGCGGGGGGATCCCCACCCGGCCGCCAGCGCCCGTACAGCGCCGACGAGACCGCGGTCGGTGAGGATCGGCGGGTGGATGCCGCGTACCACCTGCCTCAGCTCGGTCAGCGCCTCCTCGGCCTGGTCCTGAGCGTCGGCCAGCAGCTTGCGCGCGGCTCCGGGATCGCGGTCGTACGCCCGTTGCGCGAGCCCGATCCGCATGGACAGCGCCACCAGGCGAGCCTGTGCCCCGTCGTGCAGGTCCCGTTCGATACGGCGCAGTTCGGCCCCGTGCGCGGCGATCGCGTCCGCCCGGGTGGCCGCCAGCTCCTCGACCCGCGCGGCCAGCAGCGCCTGGGGCGAGGGTTTGAGCAAGGCCTGGGACCAGCGGGCCTCCAGGTCGGCGAGGCGGGCGATCAGCGGCAGGACGACCGCCTCGCGGCGCAGCAGCCCGCACCACACCCCGTCCACGACCAGGCCCAGCGGCCACAGCGGCAGCGCCGCGAACAGCAGGGCGCCATAGACGTAGGAGGCGGCCGTCCAGCGCAGGTCGGTGAGGGTGCCCGGGTCACGGACGGCGGTACGCAGACGCTCGCGCAGCGTGCCGGTGACCGGCTGATACGCCTCCGGGATCCGCCGGCCCGTCCAGGCGGCCGTCAGAGCGCGTTTGGCTCCGGCGATCCGGCGGATCAGCAGCACCGTCTCGGGCAACATCCACGCCCCGACCACCGCGACGGTGCCGATGGCCGTGATCAGCAGCACGGTGATGAACAGGTAAAGGCCGAAGGCCAGCGCCGCGGCCACGAGCAGATGGAGCGTGGCCCGCGCTGCCCGCCGGATCGTTCTGCCCATGGCGGCAAGGCTACGGCCTGGGGGAACGGACGTGATCGTTCGGGGGCGCGCGGGCCGCTGACGTACCGGGTTCATGGCGCCGTGTCCTCCTTCGTCGACGGCTCTTCGAGGGGGAGCAGGCGCGAGGGCAGTTCCGCGACGACTTCGAATCCGCCCCGGGGCCGGTGGCCCGCGCGCAGACGGCCTCCGCCCGCGTGGGCGCGCTCGCGCATGCCGATGAGCCCGTAGCCGCTGTGGGGGAGGCCGGGCCGGTCGACGCCGTGCTCCCGCTGTTGGTGATGGTCATGGCCGGCAGGTCGTCGGCCGCCACGGAACCTCCGGCGCCTGGCCCGGCAGCGTGGCCAGGCTGCCGGGGAGGGAACAGTCGAAGGCCGCGGCGGCGGTGCGGGGGTGGCCGCGGAACCGCATCGCATCCGGTGGCCAGTCCTGTGGTGAGGATGACGGCCGCCACGGCGGTGGCGACGGCGGTACTACGGCGGGGTCGGCGGTCAGCGGTCATGGAGGTGTCCTGCCTTTCGGTTGCCGGGGCTCACTGCTCAGGCCCGGTGTGACGCGGAGGGAGTCCGGAGCGAACCGGGCGGCTGGGTACGGGAAGACCCGTACGTGGTCACGAGCTCGGCGATTCGGGGCTCGTGCGGATGTCCTGGCGAACCGCTGCCCGGCGGGTCACACCCTGGGCCGGGCCACGGCCTCGGCCCGCTTCCCGCGGTTTGCGACAAGGCCGCCTGCCGCTCCCAGCGAGACCAGGCCCATTCCGGCAGCGGCCAGGACCCCCTTCGCTCCGTCCATCGTGAAGTAACACACCGCGGCCACACCGCCGTTGAACAGGAACAGGAACCACAGCACCGGCGGAGTCGACAAGAACGCCTTGATCTTCGGCTTCTTCGCGATGCGCCGGCCCGCCACGAGCGAGACGGCGATACCGGCGTAGGTGACCACGTCCTTCGCCGTGCCGTCGAGAACAGTGCCGGACGCGGAACCCGCGGAGAGGCCACCCACGAAGAACGACCAGAGCAACAGGCCGGCGACGGATGATCGCACGGCGACAAGCAGCGACTTCATGGAAGTGTCCTTCGGTGGAGGGGGAGACGGAGGGGTGCACTGCGAGGTGCGGATCTGTCGTGATCTCTGGGGACCACGATCCCGCCGGCCTCTCGTCGGCACGAGGGACCGGCCTCCCGAACCGATGGTGTAGTCCGCTACACCTTGAGGTCGGCCGTCCCTCAACCGCCGTGGACGCCCCGGCGCTGACCAGCCGCATCACGGCGATCCTGCCCGCGGCCGTCGACCACGAGGTCTGCTACGGCGCACTCCGGCAGCTCATCCATGCAGCCGAGCCGGCGGGCGCCGCCGGAGGCAGCCCGCGATGACCGCCGTGTCCCGCCGCGCGACGGGGAACGGAGCCGTCCATGCCTCACCGAACGCGCACCGGGTGCTCACCAAGGAGCAGATCGGCCGGTACGTCCGGGGCGACCACCGCGGCGACGACTCCAGCGAGCAGCTCGTCTCCCGGCTGCGGCGCAAGGTCGATCGTGACGCGCCCGGCCTGATTCGCACACGCCGAGGGTTCGGCCACTGGTTCGGGTACGTCGACGCCGAGCACCGACCTGCCGCACCAGGCGGCGCCTGTGCTCACAACTCCCTTTCACAACAAGGCGTTCAGACACCCCGACGCGGATGTGATCTGGGTCACGTCAGCTCTCTGTCAGGGAACTGATCGGAAGGCGTCAGCCTGCTCTGTTTGCATGTGCTCATCGAGGCCTCGCCCCCTTCACCCCGGCGCTCCCGCCCGTCGAGCGGAGCCCCACCACCGAGGAGAACCATGGCCGACACGCCGGCCGGACCCGTACCCCAGGCACCGGACTCGCCCCCCGGGTTCCCGATGCCCCGGGAGGCCCGCTGCCCCTTCGACCCGCCGCCCGCCCTGAAGGACCTCCAGGCGAAGACGCCCCTGACGAAGGTGCGACTGTGGGACGGCAGCGAACCGTGGCTCGTGACCCGGTACGCCGACCAGCGCGCCGTACTCGGCGACCTGCGGGTCAGTGCCGGCCCCGACAGCCCCGGCTACCCGACCAAGGCCTCGCCCGAGGGCGGCGAGGGCAAGCTCAGCTTCATCATGATGGACGACCCCGAACACGCCCGGCTGCGCCGGATGGTGACGGCGCCGTTCGCCGTGAAGAAGGTGGAGACCCTGCGGCCCGCCGTGCAGGGGATCGTCGACGACCTGATCGACGGGATGCTGAGCCGGCCGGGCCCGGTGGACCTCGTGGAGGAGTTCGCCCTGCCGATCCCCTCGCTCGTGATCTGCGAACTGCTCGGCGTGCCCTACGACGACCACGCCATGTTCCAGGAGAACACCAAGACGATGGTCCGCACGACCGCGACCCCCGAGCAGCGCGGCGTGGCGACCCGGGAGATGGCCGGATACCTGGCCGGTCAGATCGCCCAGCGGCTCGCCGAGCCGAAGGACGACCTGCTCTCCGGCATCGCCGGGCGCGTCACGGCCGGGGAGATCGACCACCAGCAGGCCACCGAAATGGCGCTGCTCCTGCTGATCGCGGGCCACGAGACCACCGCGAACATGATCGCCCTCGGCACCCTCGCCCTCCTCCAGAACCCCGACCAGCTCGCCCTGCTGCGCGACAGCGACGACCCGAAGTTCGTCGCGGGCGCGGTCGAGGAACTGCTGCGCTACCTGCACATCACTCACCTCGGGCGGCGCCGCGCAGTCACCGAGGACATCGAGGTCGCCGGGCAGGTCATCAAGGCCGGCGAAGGCGTCATCATGGCCAACGAGATCGCCAACCGCGACCCCGAGGTGTTCCCCGACCCGGACCGGCTCGACCTCACCCGCGACGCCCGCCGCCACGTCGCCTTCGGCTTCGGCATCCACCAGTGCCTGGGCCAGCCGCTGGCCCGCATGGAACTCCAGGTCGTCCACGGCACCCTTTACCGGCGCATTCCCACGCTGAAGCCGGCCTGCGCGCTGGAGGACGTGAAGTTCAAGAACGACGCGTTCATCTACGGCGTGCACGAGCTGCCCGTCTCCTGGTGACGGCTCCCCGTCCCGCGAACGAAGCAAGAACCACGAGCGAAGCAAGGAAGGGGAATCCCATGAAGGTGGAGCTGGAAGCCGACAAGTGCGTCGCCTCCGGGCAGTGCGTGCTCGCCGCGACGGACGTCTTCGACCAGGACGACGACGGCATCGCGATCCTCCTGGAAGAGCAGGTCGGCGACGACCGACTCGACGACGTCAAGGAGGCCGTCGCGGTCTGCCCGGCCGCCGCCATCCGGCTGGTCGAGCAGTGAGGCGGATCGTCGTCGTCGGTGCCTCGGCCGCCGGACTCGCGGCGGCCGAGACCCTCCGCCGGGAGGGCTACGACGGCACGCTCACCCTGGTCGGCGACGAACCACTGGCGCCGTACGACCGCCCGCCCCTGTCGAAGCAGATCCTGGCCGCGGAGTGGGTGCCCGAGCGGCTGGCGCTGCGCACCCCCGACGCGCTGGCCGCGCTCGACCTCGACCTGCGGCTCGGCGTGGCGGCCACCGGCCTCGAACCGGCCGGGCGGACGGTCGAGTTGGCCGACGGATCCGCCCTCCCGTACGACGGACTGGTCATCGCCACCGGGGTCCGGCCGCGACGGCTGCCCGGCGAGGGCGCGCACGTCCTGCGCACTCTCGACGACGCGCTGACCCTACGGGAGCGGCTCACGCCGGGCCTGCGGCTGGTCGTGGTGGGCGCCGGCTTCCTCGGCGCGGAGGCCGCCGCCGTCGCCCGGCGACTCGGCTGCGAGGTCACCCTCCTCGAACCCGCCCCGGTGCCCCTGGCCCACGCCGTCGGCACAGAGGTCGGCAAGGTCCTGACGAACGCCCATCTGGAGCGGGGCGTTGACCTGCGCTGCGGAGTCACCGTCACCGAGGTGGCCGAGGACGGCGTGCAGCTCGCGGACGGCTCCGGGATCGAGGCCGACGTGGTTCTGGTCGCCATCGGCTCCCTGCCCAACACCGAGTGGCTCGCCGGCACCGGCCTGACCGTCGGGGACGGCGTGGTGTGCGACGAGTACTGCAAGGCCGCCCCGAACGCGTACGCGGCCGGTGACGTCGCTCGCTGGTACAACCCGCTGTTCGGTACCTCGATGCGCATCGAGCACCGCACCACCGCCGCCGAACAGGGCATGGCCGCCGCCCGAAACCTGCTGCACCCCGAGGCGGGCCAACCCTTCGCGCCGGTGCCGTACTTCTGGTCCGACCAGTACGACATGAAGATCCAGGCCTACGGCTGTCTCCGCGACCACGCCGAGGTCGCCCTCGTCGAGGGCGACCTGGCCGAGCGGAAGTTCGTCGCCGCGTACCGCACCGGCGACCGCGTCACCGGCGCCCTCGCCGTCGGCATGCCGCCCAAGGCGATCCGCCAGTGGCGGCGGGCGATCGCGACGGGCGCGGCGTGGCACGACACCGTGAGCACCACCGTCCCGGCCATGGAGTCCTGACCTGCGATCCATGCGAACGCGGCGACCGGCGGGACGCTTCGTTGCCTGATCAGCGCACATACGCCGGGCTCGAAGCCGATGTCTCGTGCAGGCACCGTCCAACGACGCCCCGCCACTCTTGGCCTCCCGAGCCGCCCCGTACCGCACCCCGGCGACTTCATCCCCCATGAGGAGTCGGACGATGTCCACTCCCCCATCAGGTCCGCCGTCGACAGGGTCCCCGCACGAGGAGCGCCTGCTGATCGACGGAGAGCTCCGTGGCGCCGCGGGCAGCGCCACGTTCGAAGTGCTCAACCCGGCGGACGGCACCGTTCTGGGCAAGGTCGCCGACGCCGGCCACCGGCTCCACGGCCACGGGACAGCGCATCCTCGAACTCGCCGCACCCGCCTTCAAGCGCACGATGCTGGAGCTCGGCGGCACGAGCGCGTCGGTCATCCTCGACGACGCGGACCTCACGCAGGCCATCCCGCAGGCGCTCGGCGCGCTCGCCCACTCAGGCCAGGGTGCGCACTGCCGACCCGGCTGCTCGTGCAGCGCAAGGTCTACGACCAGGTCGTCGCCGGCCTCAGGCAGGCGTTCCAGCGGGTGTCCTGGGGTGACCCCCAGGACCAGGGCACGCTGGCCGGCCCGCTCATCTCGGCCCGGCAGCGCGACCGCGTCGCCGACTACCTGCGCATCGGCCGGGAAGCGCAGCCCGCGACTGCCATCACTACGCCGGCCACCAGCGGCACCAGCGTCCAAGGGGCGGTCCAGCCCGAGTCGGCGGCGTTCACCATCCCGCGTTTGTGCCAACTGAAAAGTCTCGTCACAGCAGGCTAACGCCGTACCCGTGGCATCCCCAGTCCGATCCACGAGATGATCTCCCGCTGGATCTCGTTGTTGCCGCCGCCGAAGGTGAAGATGACCGCCGAGCGGTAGCCGCGTTCCAGGTCGCCGTGGAGGACCGCGCCCGCCGAGCCCTCCTTCAGCGGGCCGGCCGCGCCGGCGACCTCCATCAGCCAGGCATAGGCGTCGCGGCGCGCCTCGGAACCGTAGACCTTGACGGCGGAGGCGTCCTGCGGGGTGAGGGTGCCCTCCTGGACGGCGCTCACCATCTGCCAGTTGAGGAGTTTCATGGCGTCGAGGCGGGTGTGAGTCCGGGCGAGATGGCGGCGTACCCAGGGCAGGTCGATGACGCGGCGGCCGTCGGCGAGTTTGGTCTCCATGGCCCAGCGCTGCACGTCGTGCAGGGCTCGGATGGCCATGGTGCCGTGGGCGGCGAGGGTGACGCGCTCGTGGTTGAGCTGGTTGGTGATGAGCCGCCAGCCGTGGTTCTCCTCGCCGACCCGGCGGGAGACGGGGACGCGGATGTTCTCGTAGTAGCTGGCCGTGGTGTCGTGCGAGGCGAGGGTGTTGATGACGGTGCAGGAGTAGCCGGGGTCGGTGGTCGGTACCAGGAGCATGGTGATGCCCTTGTGCGGCGGCGCCTCGGGGTCGGTTCGGGTGGCGAGCCAGACCCAGTCGGCGGTGTCGCCGTTCGTGGTCCAGATCTTCTGGCCGTTGACGACGTACTCGTCGCCGTCGCGCACGGCCCGGGTCTTCAGGGCGGCGAGGTCGGTGCCGGCGTCGGGCTCGCTGTAACCGATGGCGAAGTCGATCTCGCCGGAGAGGATGCGGGGCAGGAAGTACGACTTCTGCTCGTCGGTGCCGTACCGCATGATCGTCGGGCCGACGGTGTTCAGCGCCATGAGCGGGAGCGGTACGCCGGCCTGGGCGGCCTCGTCGAAGAAGATGAACTGTTCCATCGCGGTCAGGCCGCGGCCGCCGTACTCCTTCGGCCAGCCGACGCCGAGCCAGCCGTCGGCGCCCAGCCTCCGGACGGTCTCCCGGTAGAAGCGTTTCTGCGCGACCGGGTCGGCGTAGCGGGCGTAGGCGTTGTCCGGCACCAGGCCGGCGAAGTAGGCGCGCAGTTCGGTGCGCAGCCGCTGCTGCTCGGGCGTGTGGTCGAGGTGCACGGCGCCTCCAGGCTCCCCAAGGGCGGTCCTGACGGCGCACACCGTAGAACGTGTTCCAGAAATTGGGAATGGCGGCGGCTCACCCCGACCGTTGTCAGGGCTGGCCGGGCCCCAGCGGGCTGCCGTGCAGGGAGCCGAGCACCCCGGGGCCCAGTACCTGCAGCAGCGGATCGGTGAAGGCGCCGTCCACGAGGACGAACGCCATCCGGGCCGCCGAGTCCGTGCGGTTCTCCCAGCGGTGGTCGGTGCCGCGCTGGATCACCACGTCCCCGGCACGCAGCACCCGCTCGGAGTCGTCGAGGACGAGGACGACCTCGCCGTCCAGGACGATGCCGTAGTCCACCGTCTGGGTGCGGTGCGTCGGGGAGACACAGCCCGGCGGGAACTCGTTGACGCGGATCTTGGTGCCGCCGGGGGCCGGGGGCACCGTCAGGTCGCGTTCGGTGGGCTCGGGCTCGTCCGCCGCGACGGGTGCCGGTACGGAGTCGGTGTTCCACATCTCGTAGAAGACGGCGCCGTCGGGGGCGGTGCGGACGACGGGCGGCTCGCCGTCGGAGAGGAACACGGAGATGCCCGTCTCGTCGTGACCGGTGACGATCCGGCGGGGCGGCTGGCTCATGGCGGCGCTCCTCTTTGTGGCACACGGGAAGCTGGGAACGGGGCGGTACTCACGCCACGCTAGGCAGCCCCGCGCCCCGGCGGAAACGCGGATCGGCGATGCCAGCCATCGGGGCGGGCGGTTCCCGGCGGGTCCCGCCCCCGTTCGGGTCTCCTCGGGCGCCGGGACGAGGACGCCAAGGGCGACGGGGACGTGTGACGGGATCTCCGTAGCCCCGGGCACGCCGCTGGCGGCGGCCCGGGGCAGGGGTCAGCGTTCGACTGTGCCGGTCAGTCGGCCGCGGGCGAGGACGGGTGCGGTGACGGCGGGCAGGAGAGTGCGGGGCCGTACCCGGTCCGGTGACGCGGTGCCGGGGGTGCTGTCCACGGGTGCCGCGAGGGCGAAGAGCTGGAACACGTAGCGGTGTGGCCCGTGGCCTTTGATGGGCCCGGGCCCCTGGTATCCGCGCCCGATGGAGGACCGCAGCAGCCGCACTCCGGTGGCCGGTTCGCGTGCGTCGAGGGCACCGGGTTCAAGGTGTCCGGCTGCCGGGTCGATCAGGGCGGCGCAGTGCACGGCGGGCTTGGCCAGGGGGACGTCGACGTCCTCGACGACCAGGAGGATCTCGGCGGTGCCGGCCGGCGGCGGGGTCCAGGCCAGGTGCGGGGAGAGGTTGTCGCCGCCGATGTTCTTCAGGCAGTGCTCCAGCGGAATGGTGTCTCCGTCACCGAAATGCCGGCTGGTGAGGGTCAGCAGCTCGGGGCCTTGCAGATTGGGCAGGTTCCATGCCGCGTGGGTGTCGCCTGCTCTGCGGTTTGCCAGGATGCGGCCCAGCAGGGTCATCGCGTCGCCTCGATCATGTCGACGATTTCGGTGGTGGTGGCGGTCTCGCCGAGTTTCGGGAAGACGCGTTCGACGCTGTGGCGGTGGGCGTCGGCGTCGGGGTCGGTCATGGCGTCGGTGGCCAGGACGACGTGGTAGCCGTGGTCGTGGGCCGAGCGTGCGGTCGACTCGACGCCCGAGCTGGTCGCGATTCCGGCGAGCACGGTCTGGGTGACGCCCAGGTCCCGCAGGAGGGTGTCGAGGCCGGTGTCGTGGAACGCGCTGCGCCGCCGCTTGGTGATCAGGTGGTCGCTCGGCCGGACGTCGAGTTCGTCGATGAGGTCGGCCCAGCCGGACGGCAGTGCGACGCCGCTCCCGGGCCGCTGGGCCTCGGTGCGTCCCGGTGCGCGTCCGGTGACGTTGACCAGGACCACGGGCAGGCCGTGCCGTCGGAACTCGGCGCTCAGGTGGGCCGCCTGCTTGACGGCCGCGGTCGCCTGACTGTCGGTGCGGGCCGCCACGATGCCCTTTTGCAGATCGATCACGACGAGCGCGGGCGTGGGGTCGACCGCTGTCAGTGCCATCAGTGTTTCTCCTGTGGATCTCGGCCAGTTGCGGGGTCAGGACGCATGGTGGTCCCCGCCGGCGGCGTCTCCGTCCCGGCGTCGGCCGCGGCGTCATGGGTGTCGTCGGCGGCCGTTCGCGGTCCGGGGGTCTCGGCGGTGGGGCTGGTGCCGCGCAGCAGGGAGGCGAGCGCGGCGAGGAAGGCGAGGGTGGCCCCGAAGGCGAACACGACGACCAGGCCGGAGTGGAAGGGCCCGGAGATCAGGCTCGGGAAGAAGTCACGTCCGGTCAGGGTCTGTTGCTGCGCCACCGTCAGGTGGGTCAGGGTGCCGCCGGGCTGGAGCAGGTGCTGGATCGGGTTGACGCCCAGTTGGGCGGCGAACAGGGACGAGACCGGGGGCAGGCTGCCGATCCGAGTGGCGACGTGGGCCGGTACGCCCTGCTCTTGCAGGCCGGTGGTGAGGGTGTGCGGGAGGGCATCGGCCAGCCCGGCGATCATGAGGGAGAAGAACACGCCGATGGAGACGGCGGTGCCGGAGTTCTGGAAGGTGGAGCGCATACCGGAGGCGACACCGCGCAGCTGCGCGGGCACACTGCCCATGATCGAGGAGGAGTTGGGAGAGGCGAACATGCCGCTGGCTATCCCGTTGATCGCGATCAGCACCGCGAAGATCCAGTAGCTGAAGTCGATCGGCAGCAGCATCAGGCCCAGGAAGCTGGCGCCGAACAGCAGCGCGCCGCCGGTGGCCAGGCCCCGGGAGCCGAGCCGGTCGGCCAGGTAGCCGGACACCGGGCCCGCGGCGAGGAATCCGGCGGTCAGCGGCAGCAGGAAGATGCCGGCCCACAGGGCCGTGTCGCCGTAGTCGTAGCCGTGCAGTGGAAGCCATATGCCCTGCAACCAGATGACCAGCACGAACTGCATTCCGCCACGGCCGATCGAGATGCCCAGGCCCGCCAGATTGCCGAAAGTGAAGGCCCGCAGGCGGAAGAGGCCCAGTTGGATCATCGGCGCGGCGACGCGGTTCTCGATGACCACGAACGCCGCCAGCAGGCCCAGTCCGCCGACGATCAGGATGTCGACCAGCGGGTTGGTCCAGCCCATGGTGTGCTCCCCATAGGGCTGCAGGCCGAAGGTGACCGCGATGAGAACCGCGCTCAGGCCCACCGCGAAGGTGATGTTGCCCCACCAGTCGATCCGGCCGCCACCGCTCTTGCCGGTCTCCCGCAGGGTGCGGTAGGCCCACAGCGTGAAGAACACGCCGACAGGCACGTTCACCCAGAACACCGCCCGCCAGTCCCAGGCCGACAGCAGCCCGCCGGCGACCAGGCCGAGAAACATCCCGGCCAGCCCCGCGACCTGGTTGACGCCGAGGGCGAAGCCGCGCTGCTCCGCGGGGAAGGCGTCGGTCAGGATCGCGGCGGAGTTCGCGGCCAGCATCGAACCGCCGACGGCCTGCACCACCCGCCAGGCGATCAGCCACATCGCCCCGTGCCCGCCGTCGAAGGGATCGAAGGACAGCAGGACCGACGCGAAGGTGAAGACCGCGAACCCGCAGTTGTAGATCCGGACTCGGCCGTACATGTCTCCCAGGCGGCCCACCGTGACCACCAGGACGGCCTGGACCAGCCGGTAGCCCATGATCATCCACAGCAGATAGGCGATGTTGCCCGGAGCCAGTGGGTCCAGGTGCACGCCGCGGAAGATCGCCGGCAGGGCGATCAGCACGATGGAGCCGTCCAGCGCGGACATGAAGACCGCGGCGGTCGTGTTCGTCAGCGCCGTCCACTTGTACCGGTCGCCGGGCGAGCGGCCCGGGGCGCGTGTCCTGGAGGGATCCGTCATCAGTGCGCTTCCTCGGTGTTCCGTCGGCGTCAGATGCTCTGGGCCAGCCGCTCCAGCAGCGGCCCGGCCTCCGCGAGCAGCTCCAGCTCCGCCTGGGTGAACGCGCTGCTGGTCAGGGCCCGGGAAATGAGGTCGGCCCGCGCGTTGCGCTTGTCCTTCAGCGCCTGCGCACCGGCCTCGGTCACCGACAGCAGCATGCGCCTGCCGTCGTCCGGATCCGGGTGGCGTTCGACCAGACCGCGGGACCGCAGCGCACCGAGCGTGGCTCCCATGGCCTGTGCGGTGATCTGCGCCTCGCGGGCCAGCGCCGAGGAGGTGGTGGGGCCCGAACGGTCCAGGTGCGACAGGGCGTGCCGCTCGGGCATCGTGAGTCCGCCGTCGACGGGCACTTGACGCACCCGCCGCACCAGCACGCTCAGACCGGCCAGCAGGACCGAGGCGACTTCGGCAGGGTCCAGATCATCGTTCATATATTAAGGCTACCTTATAAAGCAGGCTTATAAAGCAGCCTTAGCAAATTCGCCTCGTGCCGCTCCGGGAGAACTCGTGCCGCTCCGAGAGAAGTGGGGGACAGTGCGGGCTCGCCCGTCGCCGGGTCGGACATCACCGCCGTGGCGACCGCGGACGCGCCCGAGCCGCCCGGCAGCCCCCTGCCCAGGGGCATGCCCTGCCTTCCGCTCGGGGACTGCCGGTCGCTCGCCTGCGCCGCGCACGCGCCGCGCCGCGTCGGGTGCCGGTGCCGCCCGGTTCGCCGGTGCCGGGCTCCTGGGGTCAGCCGAGCGCCGCCATGAAGTCGGTGCAGGCCGCGGCGCACGCCCGGCAGGCGGCCGCGCTCCGCTCGGCGCCCGGACGGGCGTCGAAGGCCCGCGCGCAGTCGAGGCAGACCGCGCGGCACCACTCCAGCTGGACGCGCAGAGCGTCCTCGTCCAGGCCGGTCTCCTCGGTCAGCGCCCGGCAGGTGGCGTCGCACACCTCGGCGCACCTGATGCCGGTGCGGCGCAGGCGGTCCGTCTCGGCGGACCCGTCCGGATCCAGCACGCCCGCACGCAGCACGCACATCCGGGCGCACTCCGTGCAGGCCTGCGCGCACGTGAACCGGTCTTCCAGGAACCGGTACAGATCCTGCTGCGAAGGCGTCGACATCATGCGGCCCGGGTAGCCTGCGCGCGGCGTCGACAAACGCGGCGCGGCACGGCCCGCGGATCAGCCCTCTTCCGCCCGGACGATCACGACCGGGCAGGTGGCGTGCTGGGACACCTGCTGGCTGACGGAACCCAGCAGGGCGCGGGCGAAGCCGCCCCGGCCGCGGCTGCCGACGACCAGCGCCTCGGCGCCCTCCGCAGCCCGCAGCAGAACGTCGGTGGTGTTGCCGTGCACCAGGTGGGAGCGGACCGAGCCCGCCGCGTCCGCGCCGAGCACGTCGGTCAGCTCCTGTCGCATCCGGTCCCGGGCCTCCTCCATGTCGAGGTCCATGTCCACGGCGGGCCCCGACCAGCCGTACAGCCCCGGCAGCTCCCAGACGGCGACCGCCTCCACTACGCCGCCGACGAGGCCGGCGTACCGCAGGGCCCAGCGCAGGGCCGCGTACGAGGACGGCGACCCGTCGACGCCGACGACGACCCGCCGCTCGGTGACGTCCCTGTCCATGCGTGCCACCACTCCTCGGGCCCCTTCGGGCGTTCGCCGGACCCCCTCCTCCACGCTGCGCGACCGGCGGCCGCACCGCCACAGAAGTGCGGCCGGTGGCATGACACGGCCCGCTCCCGCCGCCCACGCGCGGCACGCCGAGATCCGGGCCGATCGGCCCTGGCGGCACAGGCGTTCCCGTGGTGTGCTGAAGGTGACGGGAAGGGCCCACGAAGACGCGGAGAAACGGTCGGCCACGGCCGTGCACCGCGCAATCAGGATCCGCGAGAAGCGGGTGGCGTCCTTCCCGGCTTCTTGTGCCCGGCGGGATCCGAGAGGGCACACCTCCCGCTCTTCGCCGACCACATCCGGGCCGGGGTCGCCGAGGGCGGATCGTCACTCCGACGGACTGGATCTCCGGATTGGATCGACGGGCTGGACCGACAGCCCGGAGCCGGAGCCGGCGCCGGTCGGCCCGCGCCGGTGGAGGCCGTGGCCGACGTCCGTTGCCGCCTCCGCCAGGTCTCGTTACGCGCGATCCGCGCTGCCGCCCAGGCGGCCCGCTCTTGAGCCGCCGGCACCGGCCGCCGTCGCCCGCTGTGTACGGTCAGCCACCGAAGACGTCCGGTTCATACCATTCTGGGAGGGGTATCCCCTTGCTATGAGTACGGAACCGATGCAGCTGGCCGCTCCCAGCGGCCTACTGAGTCTCGCGCTCTTCCTGGTGGCCGTGGCCGTGCTGGCGATGCTCGCCGGAGGCTTCTGGCTGGGCAACCGGGTCAAGTACCGCGAGTCGCCCCGGCCGCGTCCCGAGGAGCAGCCAAAGCTGCCGCCGGAGGGCGCGGTGCACGAGGTCCGGGAGAACCGTGAGTCGGAGGAGATTCCTCAGATTCCCAAGGGCGGCCGTCCGCTCACCCCGTACGAACTCAGCAACCAGCAGACCAGGCCGAGCGCGTCGAAGGACCGGCCGCGCTGGAGCAAGGGCTCCAGCGGCTCGTTCGGCGGCGGCGGGCTCGGCGCCCACTGACCACGGACAGTCTCTAGACAATCCCCCGGCCCGCGTCGAGGTGCCCGACGTGGGCCACGTTCCCGAGATCCTCGGCGTCCTGGCTCGGCGTGGCGGCGAACCAGGCGTCGAGGATCTCCTTGAGCACCGGCTGCGAGGTCAGGCGCAGGCTGAGGGCGAGGACGTTCGCGTCGTTCCAGCGGCGGGCGCCGTCGGCGGTGCAGGCGTCGGCGCACAGCGCGGCGCGGACACCGGGCACCTTGTTTGCGGCGATCGAGGCGCCGGTGCCGGTCCAGCAGCACACCACCGCCTGGTCCGCGGCGCCGGCGGCGACGTCCCGGGCGGCCGCCGCCGAGCAGACGGCCCACTGCGGGTCGGTCCCCGGTTCCAGCGCGCCGTACGTGCGCACCTCGTGGCCGCGACGGACCAGTTCCTCGACGAGGAGGCGGGCGACGGGTTCGTCCATGTCGGAGGAGACGGAGATCCGCATGCCCGGGAGCCTAGTCGGTCGAGGGCGGCGGCGCCGCGGCGTCCGTACGGGCCTCGATCGCGGTGAGGACCGAGGACATGTCGAGGCGGGCGTTGCCCAGCCGGACGCTCTCGCCGTAGAGCTCGCTGCTGAGGTCGAGCAATGGGGTGGCGATCCGGGCCGCGCGGGCCGCGTCGGCGATGAGCCGGGTGTTGGCGTAGGCGTCGGAGGTGGCGGCCTGCACCGTGAAGTCGTGGGCCGCGAGCATCGGGACCTTGACCCGGGTGAGGCCGCTGCCCAGTTGGCCGGAGTCGACGACGGCGCGGAAGGTCTCCAGGTCCAGGCCCTGCCGCTGGGCGAAGTGCACGGCCTCGGCCAGCGCCGCGAGGGTCGTGTCCAGGTAGAGGTTGACGGCCAGTTTCATCAGGACCCCGGAGCCGGCCGGCCCGCAGTGCACGGTCTCCCGGCACATCGGGGCGAGCAGCGGCCGTACCTGCGCGACGGTGTCCGGGTCGCCGCCGAGCATCGCGACCAGTTCGCCCGCCTCGGCCGGTTTGCGTGATCCGGAGACCGGCGCCTCGACGAAGCTGCCGCCGGCGGCCTCGATGTCGGCGGCGAGTCCCCGCGCGTACTCCGGGGCCGTCGAGCCCATCGACACGACGACCCGGCCGGCGACCAGTTTCGCGAACTGCGGGCCGCCGCGGCCCAGGACCGCGTCCGTCACCGTCTCGTCGACGAGCATGACGATCACGACACCCGCGTGCGTGAAGACCTCCTCGACGCTCGCGGCCACCCGCGCCCCGGCCACCCGCAGCGCTTCCGCCCGCGCGGGCGTCCGGTTCCACACGACGAGCGGGGTGCCGGCCCTGGCGAGGTTGAGCGCCATGGGCTGTCCCATCACCCCGAGCCCGACGAAGCCGTACATCGGGGCACCGTGGCTGCCGGTCGCTTGTGTCATCGTCGCAACTCCTGCTCGTCGTGCGGTGGGTGCGGATCACCGGCACTGTAGGGCGCCGGCCGAGGGGACGGGGCCGGGCTCCGAGCCGTCCGGCGGCGCTGGACCAGGCCGTCCGCGCACGGTGAGGGGTGCCGGTGTGGTGAGGGTGCCCTCAGCCGCCGGAGCCGCCGTCGGAGACGTTCACGGTGAGCAGGCGCAGCAACCGCTTGGCCATGGCGTCCTGTTCGGGCGTCAGACCCATGGCGTCGCCGATGGCGACCGGGACTGCGCGGGCGCGGTCCCGGAGCCGGGCGCCGTCCTCGGTCAGCCGGATGGCGACGGACCGCTCGTCGTCGGGGCGCCGCTCCCTGGTGACCAGGCCGCCTGCCTCCAGCCGCTTGAGCAGCGGGGAGAGTGTGCTCGACTCCAGCTGCAGCGCGGCGCCGAGCTCGCGCACGGACACCGAGTCCTGGTCCCAGAGGACGAGCATCACCAGGTACTGCGGATAGGTCAGCCCCAGTTCGTCCAGGAGGGGCCGGTAGCGCGCGGTCACCGCGCGGGAGGCGGCGTACAGCGCGAAGCAGAGCTGGTCGTCGAGGAGGAGCGAGCCCTCGGCCGGCTCGGCGGCGGTGCGGTCCACGGGGCGGCTCCTGGTTCCTGCGGCGTTCATGGCCGTTCCCCACCTTAGCTTTCCGGTGCCCTCGACCCCATGAGGCCCAAACTTCTATCACTCAATTAAATTGGGCACTAACAGATCGACCACTAATAAGTGGTGCACGAATGGCTGAGCGCTGGTCGGGCGCGGGGCCGCGTGATCGAGTACTGACACCGCACACGCCGCACTTCGGCGCGGAGACCTACCGGGGGTCGGCATCCTGCCGCAAAGCGGGCAGCCCCGGCCGGGTCCGCGGGTCCGGGCGAGCAGGACGCGGACCGCATCTGCGCAGAAGCGACACACAGGCTGCACACTGCCTGGCCAAAGGCTCGCTACCGTTCTGGCCGTTCGATCCCACGTGCGATCGAGATCAGGCCACGGCGCGGGACGCCGCCGGCGCAGTCGAGTCAGGAAGACGCGGATGGACTACTGCTCCTCGTGCCGTCGGCACCTCAACGGCGCCTTGGCGTGCCCCGGCTGCGGCGCCTACGCCCCGGACATCGCCCCGCGCGCCGTCGCGGCTCCGACGGTGACCGGCGTCGCGGCGTCGGCCTGGCAGACCCCGGCCGACACCGCATGGCTCGACACGGACGCGTACGCCGCGGAGGCCGCCGAGGACCCGTTCGGCGGCCCGGACGCCGTCCCGCCCGCACCGCAGGGCCGGGCGGCCCGGCGCCGTCAGCGGGCCCGCTGGAAGAAGAACCAGCGGCGGGCCGTGGTGGCCACCGCGGTCGCCCTGGTCGGCGGCGGGCTGACCGTCGCCTCCCTGGACCGGCAGGGCACGGACCGGGTCCAGGCGGCCACGGCCCCGGACAACAGGCCCATGGGACTCGCCGACGAACAGGCCACGGACAACGCCCCGGCGGCGTCCGCGCCGACCGGACGGCACCGGGCCCCGGACACCTCGTCCGCCGCCCGCTCGGCGACGGCGAACGTCCCGCACGAACAGACCACCGGTGCGCCCCTCGCCACGCCGGCGCCCGGTCAGGGCACCGCCACCTCCCCGGCCCACGCGGCGGCCTCCGCCGCCCGGCCGCACTCCGCCGCCACGGTGTCCGGCAGCACCACCGGCGCCACCGCGGAGCCGACGGCCACGCCCACCGCCACCACGACCACCACCGCCAATACCGGTAACACCGGCGCAGGCGCCTCGGCATCGCCGGCGAGCCCCGCACCGGCCGCGTCCGCAACCTCGCCCTCGCAGCTCTGCCTGCTGGTCATCTGCCTCGGCTGACACCGGTCCGCGGTGCCGCCGCACCCGGCCCGCCGAGCAGCGGCACATACCCGGACGGCTCCTGGCCGACGGCTCGGTGCAGGACGACCTTCCGGTGACGCGCGGGACGTTGGCGGAGCACCAGGGCCGTCGGCGGAAGCACCCGGCTTCGCCCTCGATACCACGCTCGACCCGTGGGGCAGGCTGAGCCGGTTCAGCCGTCGCTCACCAGGACAGCCGGCCGTTGACGTCGAAGTAGCCGCCGGTCGGTCCGTCCGGGCCGGTCTGCGCCATCCGGACGACGATCTCGGCACCCTCCTCCGCGGTCTGGGTGCCCGTGTTGCCGTTCAGGTCCGTCTTGGTGAAGCCGGGCTCGACGGAGTTGATCCGCAGGGCCGGGAACGCCTTGGCGAACTGAACGGTGAGCATGTTGAGCGCGGTCTTGGACGCCGGGTAGGCGATACCCGGGTAGAAGTGCGCGGGGTGGTCGGGGTCGGAGAGGGCCGTCAGCGAGGCCAGGCCGCTGCTGACGTTGACCACGACCGGTGCCGCCGAGCGCTCCAGCAGAGGCAGGAAGGCGTGCAGGACGCGGACGACGCCGAAGAGGTTGGTCTCGAAGGTGTTCCGCATCTGGTCGGCGGTCACGGTCCGGGCCGTGGG
The DNA here is from genome assembly GCF_021462265.1 of Streptomyces shenzhenensis. Lineage (GTDB taxonomy): Bacteria > Actinomycetota > Actinomycetes > Streptomycetales > Streptomycetaceae > Streptomyces > Streptomyces shenzhenensis. The sequence continues at coordinate 68,351 of NZ_JAJONF010000020.1, forward strand.
AACGCTGTTGTCCGCGTTCCGGGGCTCGATCCCGGCGTTGTTGATCAGGACGTCGAGGCCGCCGTCGGCCTCGATCTTCTCGGCCGCGGCCTCCACCGAGGCGTCGTCGGTGACGTCGAGGAGGACGAACCGGGCGCCCAGTTCCTCGGCGGCCCGGCGGCCGCGCTCGGCGTCCCGGGCGCCCACGTACACGGTGTGACCCGCGGCGACGAGCCGGCGGGCGGTTTCGCGGCCGATGCCCTTGTTGGCTCCGGTGATCAGTGTTGTCGTCATGCCCCAAGACTGCGCCCGGTCCGTGAGGGGCAGCCAGCAGACCCTTCTTCCTGGGACCGCGGGTACCACCGTCGCACCTCTCTGACCTGGGCTTACTGAGGCCGAAACGGCTGTGACCTGCCAGGTCGGGTTGCAGAGGCGATCGGAGGCAGTCAGAGGAAACCGCTCTGATTCGACCCCGGTTCGACCCGGGTCGCTCAGAGGCAGTCAGAGGCATCGGCCTCCCAAACTGCCCTTTGAGCGACCGGCGTTGACCGGTTCGGATCCAGGGTGGCGACTCTGACGGGCCTCTTGGTCGTCTCCGGTCGAGCCGCGATGGGGACGCCTGCCTCCGACCGGTGCCAGAGCGCACGAAAGCCTCCAGGACGGCCATCCTGGAGGCTTCGCTGGCACCGATTGGAAGTCGGTTCCGGACACCACCTGCGATTTTAGCGGGCCTCGGTGGCGTCCATGTCCTTGGGACGACCCAAGAATGCCACACCCCACAGCCCACCCGCACTACTCCCCGTCGGCTTCACGCCCGGATTTCTCCCCACCAGAGGCAACCACAGGCAGCCACACCACACTGCAGGGACTCGCCTCCCTCCCCAGGCCCGCCGCCGACCTGGTCCTTCTCGGCGACCCCACCGGCCGCTACGCGGCAGGCAGCTACAGCAGGCTCAGGCCCGACGGCCGCACGGTGGAACTGCGCGGCGACCGCCAGGGCATATCGGAGCACGGTCACCGGATCACCGCGGCAATCGCCTGCCACGTGGCCCGCGCCGGCGGAAGCGTCGAGCAGCTGACCCGGCTGCTGCTCCACCCCGACCACGAGGGCGGCCGCCACGCCCGGCACATCGCCCTGCGCTCCGGGCAGGCGCGTGCGCTGGACTACATCCACAGGGTATGGGCCAGCGCCGTGCAGACCGTGAGCACCAGCATGGTGCTCGGCTCCCGGGATCACGCCTACGAGGCCCTGGCCGCCCTGCGGGACCGCATCGGGACCACACCGTGGCGCGGCGAGCGTGCAAGGACCGCACTGCGGGTTCTGCGAGCACATCTGACCTTCGCCGAGACCGCCGGCGGCCCGCTGCACCACGCAAGCGAGCGGCAGACCGCAGAGGAGGCCGGGATCTCCCGGACGACCCTGCGGGCCGTCTACGAGACCATCCTCAGGCCCCAGGGCTGGCTGCGGCGCCTGCGGGTGGGACACGGCCGTGAAGGCTCCACCTGGTACCTCGCCCTGGGCACCCCCCACCGGCACGCGGGCACCGCTGTGCTGTCCCGTTCCCGTACCACTCAGTACCCCCCCGGGCTGGCACTTGAGTGGCCCACCCCTGAGACCGGCGCGGACGCCGACATCGACTCCGCCGTCCTGGCCCGTCTGATGGGCCACGACGCCTTCGCCCACCACGCTCTCGGCAGCGCCGCATTGATGATCATCAGTGCTCTGTATGCCCGTCCCAGCCAGACCGTCACCGATCTGATCGCCAGTTCCTCTGTCTCCCGCGCCACCACCTGCCGCACCCTGCAACGCCTGGCCCGCTATGGACTCGTCCAGCACCACGGCGAGACCTGGACCCTCACCCCCCACGCGTTGCCCGGCGTCGGCCACTCGCCCACCGCCTCCCAGACCGCTGCAGGCCTGCGGGCCGCCCAGAGCTTGGACGAGATCGCCCAACAGAGCGGGACAGCGGGCACGGCGGCCCGGCGCAAAGCCCTGCATGCGGACCAACGCGCGGCCTACCGCCAGGCGCTGGAACACCTGTCCGAGCACCGCAGCCGTGCCGTGGTGATCGTGCACGACGGCCGCCAGGTCCTGGTGCCCGCAGTACGGGCGGACGAGATACCCCCGGCCTGGCACGCCCCCGACGGACGCGTCCTCGACCCCGCCACCGGCCGGCCCGCAGAGGGGTGGCGGGTGGCCACGGACGGCCGATTGATCCTCATCGGTCCAGCCGACCAGCGCACCTACGACGAGCTGGCCGCAGCCCACGCCCAAGCCCTCAGTGAATGGGAGTCCGCAGCATGAACCCAGCGCCCCCGGCAATGCCCAAGGGTGAGCCGCCCAGCCCTCAGACGCTGCGGAAGCAGTACGAGGCCGGTGCCACCGTGCAGGAGCTCGTGGCCACCAGCGGCCTGCCTTATGGGACGGTCCAGAACCGGCTGCGTGCGGCCGGAACGGTGATGCGGACGTCGTGGCAGACCCGCCGGATGCGTGAGGACGTGGAGGCCCGCGCCCGTCTGGCTGCCAGGCTGCGCACCCTCTACGACAAACACGGCGCCACCCTCGACGACCTCGCGGCGGCCGCGGGCAAGTCCAAACCGGCTGCTCGGCGGCTGCTGATCGAGGCCGGCGGACGGGTGCGCACTACCCGGCAGACGATCCAGATCCGTTCCGCGGCGTCGCGGGCGAAACAGCACAAGCTCGCGCATTGGTTGCGGGTGCGATACGAGGCCTGAGCCGCCGGCGACATCACCCACATCCGTATCCGAGGCGGCGCCGACATCCCCTGCTCCTGCGGCAACACAGGCTGCCTGGAGACCGCGGCCTCCGGCGCCGCGCTCGTCCGCATCCTGCGCACACGCGGCCTGGACGTCACCAGCACCGAGGACGTGGTCCAGCTCGCCACCGACGCCGACCCGGAAGCCACCCGCGCCGTCCGCAGGGCCGGCGACCACCTCGGCCAGGTGCTCGCCGCCAACGTCAACTTCTTCAACCCGGACGCCGTCTATCTCGGCGGCATCCTCTCCACCCTCGAACCGTTCGTCGCCGCGGTGCGCAGCCAGCTCTACGAGAGCTGCCATCCGCTGGCGACCGAACACCTCACCATCGAACGGGCCATCCTCGGCGCCGACGCCGGACTGGTCGGAGTCGGACTCTTCGCCCTCCAGCGCGCCCTGGCCCGCGCTCTCGGCGACGCCGGCGGCACCGGCACGCACCGGTTCCACACCGTCGTGTCCCCCAGAGGGGGCTGACACCGGCCAGAACCCCCCCCTCGCCCCGCTGCGGACTCCCGCCCCCGGCCACGTCCCACGGCGCCGGGGCCCTCCGGCAGCCCGCCCGCCGGAAACGAAGTCCTCAAGGAAGCGAAAGCGAAACAAGTCCGGGGCCGGAACCGTCCGCCCTGGCCGGATCCCGGCCCCGCCGCCCATGGCCGGACCCGGGCAGCAGCCCGAGGACCGCGTAAAGAGTCCGGCACCGCCCATTTCGCACCACCCCGCACGAGGAGCCATGACGCACACCCGCACCGCCGTCGCCCGCCCCGTCATCGCCGTCGCCGGCCTCGGCATCGAGTCCTCGACCTTCTCCCCCGCCCGCACCGAGGCGCCCGCCTTCCATCCCTCGCGCGGAGCCGAGGTGTTCGACCGGTACCCCTTCCTCGCCCCGGGCCAGGAACTGCGCGAGGCCGCCGAATGGCACGGTGCCCTGGTCGGCAAGTCGCTGCCCGGCGGCACCGTCACCGCCGCCGCCTGGACCGCGCTCACCGACGAACTGATCGAACGCCTCGCCACGCTGCCCCGGATGGACGGTCTCTGGTACGACATCCACGGCGCCATGACCGTGGAGGGGATCGACGACGCCGAGGCCGTCCTGCTGGAGCGCATCCGCGCCACCGTCGGCCCGGACGTGATCGTCTCCACCTCGATGGACCTGCACGGCAACGTCTCCCGTGAACTCGCCCATGGCAGCGACCTGATCACCTGCTACCGGATGGCCCCGCACGAAGGACCACATGGAGACCAAGGAGCGCGCCGTACGCAACCTGGTCGACCTGCTGGTCTCCGGCGGCCCCCGCCCGGTCAAGGCATGGGTGCCGGTCCCCGTGCTGCTGGCCGGCGAGCAGACCTCCACCCGCATCGAACCGGCGAAGAGCGTGTACGCGGCGGTCGACGAGGTCGAGGCCTCCGACGGCGTGACGGACACCGCCGTCTGGGTCGGTTACGCCTGGGCGGACGAGCCCCGCAACCGCGCCGTCGTGGTCGTCACCGGCGACGACACGGCAGCGGTGACAGCCGGGGCCGAACGCCTCGCCCGGGGCTTCTGGGACGCCCGCCACGACTTCGACTTCGTCGCCCCGACGGGCACCTACGACGAACTCCTCGACGAGGCCCTCACCTCCGACCAGCGGCCGTACTTCATCAGCGACACCGGCGACAACCCCACCGCGGGCGGCGCCGGCGACGTCACCTGGGGCCTGACCCGGCTGTTGCGACGTCCCGAGTTCCACAAGGAGGACGGGCCCACCGTCATCTACGCCTCGGTGCCCGCCCCCGCCGCGATCGACACCGCCGTCGCCGCCGGGATCGGCGCCACCGTCACCGTCGTTGCCGGCGCGGACGTCGACCACCGGCACGCCGGCCCCGTCACCCTCACCGGCGTGGTCCACGCCATCCGGCACGGCGACCGGGACGCAGAGACCGAGGTCGTCATCCGCGTCGGCAGCGTGCACGCCATCCTCACCAGGCTGCGCAAGCCCTACCACCACGAGCACGACTTCACCGACCTCGGCCTCGCCCCGCGCTCCGCCGACATCGTGATCGTCAAGATCGGCTACCTGGAACCCGAGCTGTTCGACATGTCGGCCGACTGGAAAATGGCCCTCACCCCCGGCGGCGTCGACCAGGACCTGGTCCGCCTCGGCCACCGCCGCATCCGCCGCCCCATGTTCCCCTTCGACCCTGACATGGCAACCCCGGACCTGACAGCCCGTGTCATCCTCGCCTCCCACGAACCGCTCACCGGAGACGACGAGTGAGCGCGCGCGCCACCCGGCCTCTCGGCCCGCATCCGACCGGCGGTGCGGGCCCGGCCGCCGCACCGGCGACCGACGGCCAGGTCCCCGGACCCGGACGGCCCCACACCGCCGGACCCGTCACGCGGCCCGCGCTGGAGATCGCCGTCACCTCGGCAGCCGGTGCCCGTACCGCCCTCGGCCACGGAGCCGACCGCCTCGAACTCTGCACCGCTCTGGAACTGGGGGGCCTGACCCCCTCGGCCGCCCTCGTCGAAGCGGTCGCCGCCGTGGGCCTGCCGGTTCAGGTGCTGGTCCGCTGCCGGCCGGGCGACTTCGTCTACGACACCGAGGAGACCGCGCTGATGGTCGCCGAGGTGCGATCCGTGATCGCCTCCGGAACCTCCGGTGTGGTTGTCGGCGCGCTCACCGCCGACGGCAGCCTCGACACCGCCGCCGTCACCCGTCTCGCCGCCGCCGCTCACGGCGTGGGCCGCCCCGTCGAGGTGACACTGCACCGCGCCATCGATCAGGCCGCGGACCCTGTCGCCACCGCCGCGCTGCTGCCCGCCCTGGGACTCACCCGGGTACTCACCTCCGGCGGCGCCCCGACGGCCGCGCAGGGCCTGGCCCGCCTCGCCGCCATGGTCGAAGCCGCGCCCGGTGTACAGGTGATGGCGGGTGGCGGGGTACGCCCGGCCGACATCCCGGAGTTGACAGCCGCCGGCGTGGCCGCTCCACCTCTCGGCGAAGCGCCGCGCCGAGCCCCGGAGCGGGGCCACGTGGATCCCCCTCGGCGCCTCCGGCGCGTCCCCCGAGCAGGACACCCGGTTCGTCACCGACCCGGCGATGGTCGCCGAAGCCAGAAGAATGCTGGAGCCGCGGACAACACCCTGACCACGCCCCCCCCTCCAGCAGACCCCACCGTGCCCACCGCATAAGGCCTCCGGCCAAAAGCCCATCCCCGATACAGAGCACGATCAGGTCTGCTGGTTCCCTGCTCTGCCGCACCCGGCCGAGGTCCGCAGCAAGGCAACTCCGCCGAAGCCACTCGTGGGACAAGCCGGGCCCAAGAACGCTGCCGTGCAGGAGTTCACGCAGGTGCTCCCGACCCGCATGATCGCCGACGTGAGCGCCCCGGAGAGTCCGGTGACCGGACTCTCCAGCACGACGGTTGGCGCGTCGACCGGAGCGTGAGGCACAACGTTCCTTCCTGGAGGCCGGTTTCGAGTGGGCTCCACGGCCGCTCGTCGTGCGGAGACGGGTGAGTTGCCCGAACTCAATGTGAATCGGGGTAGCGTGCCCGGCCGTTGGGCAGTTCGCCGGAAGTTGTCTCCTCGAGCAACGCCGTGTACTTCCGGGAGAGTTCGTCGTAGCGTGCCTCGTCGCCGCCCGCCTGACGCTTACGCCTGCTCAGGAGGTACAGAGCAGCAGGCCCGGTGATCATCGAGACGACCGGGATCAGCGCCCACCACGGCATGGATCCTCCCCTGTGCGGTATTCCGGGGGAGCACGCGTGCGCTCCGGTGGAAGCCTAGCCGCTGACGGTCCGCAGGCCAACGTCGTGGGTGACCGATGAACACATCGTCCACCCACGATCCACATTTTCACTTCAGGTACTGGACTGGCGCCCCGATTCGCTTCTAAGTTCGCCTCCTGGCAGGGACGTTGTGCACAATCGTGACCCGGCGTGCGCAACCCTCTTTCCGGCAGGTCCGTTGTTGCACCACCCCCTGTGCGATGAGAAGAGACTGTGGAAAAAACGAGTGCCCCCACGCTCAGCGACCCGCTCCCCGGACAACCCGCCCTCGCACCGTTCCCGGGCCGCCCCCGGTTTCTGGTGCTCGGTCTGCTCGCCATCACCGACGGCCGTGAGACCGTCGTGCTCCAGCCCTCCCGCCCCGCCTCACTGCTTGCCGCGCTCCTGCTCCACCCCGGCTCCGTCGTCTCCACCGGCTTCCTTCAGCGCGTGGTCTGGGGCAGTCGGCCACCCGCAGGCGGCAAGTCCGCCCTGCACACCTGTGTGCTGCGGCTGCGCCGGCTCTTCGCCAAGTACGGCATCGCGGATCACGCGATCGAGGCGGTCCCCGGTGGTTACCGGCTCCACGCCGATGCCGACACCCTCGACCTGCTCCACTTCCGCGATCTGCTCGCCCAGGCCTCGGCGAGCGAGGATCCGGAGGACGCGCTGCGCCTGGCCCAGGCCGCGTTACGGCTGTGGCAGGAGCCCCTCCTCGGCAACGTCCAGTCCGACGACCTCCACCGCGACCAGGTGCCGCGCCTCGCCGAGGAACGCCTGCTCGCGGTCGAGCAGGTCTTCGACGGCGAACTGCGCCTCGGACGGCACCGCGAGATGATCGCCGACGCCCGTCGGGCCGTCCAGGCGCACCCCGGGCACGAAGGGCTGTCCGCCCTGCTCATCGAGGCGCTCTACCGGTCCGGCCGGCGCGCCGAAGCGCTCACGGAGTACCGCAGGATCCACTCCCACCTGGCCGGCGAACTGGGCGTGGAACCCGGGCCCGCGCTGCGTGACCTGCAACTCGCCGTGCTGCGTGGCGATCCGCCCGATGGTCGGCCCGCGCTCCCCCCGGCGGGCGCCCCGCCCACGGTCCCCGCGGACACACCCCCGGGTCTGGGCAGAGCTTCCCCCGCCGCGCCCGGTGCCCTCGTCCTTCGCTCCCTCGTCGACGCGGGGCTGCTCGAGGAAGGCCCGCCCGGCCGCTACCGCGTTCACGACCTGCTCCGCCTCTTCGCTCAGGCGGCCGGCGCCTCCCTTCCGTCGGCAGCCCCGCACGGTCCGACCGGCCTTCCCCCGTCGGTCGCCCGCTGACCACTCCGCCGCTCTTTCGGAGGTTTCGGAACCCATGGCCCAAACGCCCGCGTCCTACGAGGAGATCGCGCAGTCGCGGCCCCGCATCCGCAGGGATGTGCTCTTCACCCGGACACCGTCCGGTGTGCTGTTCCACAACGCACACGGAGGCTTCAACGTCGTCACCCAGTCCGCCTACCGCTTCGCCTCCTTGATCGTGCCCCACCTCAACGGCGAGCGGAGTGTCGAGGAACTGGTCGCCGGCCTGGGGGACAAGCAACGCGACATGGTGGTCCAACTTGTGCGCGCTCTCTACGCGCGTGGCTTCGCCCGGGACGCCGTGCCCAGACCCTCGGCGGACGTGCTGTCGCCGCAGGTCGCAGAGCGTTTCGCCCATCAACTCGACTACCTGGACCACTACGCGGACGACGCGCCCGGACGGTTCCTGCGTTTCCGGTCCACCGCGGTGGCCGTCCTCGGTGACGACGCCCTCGCGCGCTGGGCCGCGCTCGGCCTGCTCCGCAACGGCAGTGCCGTGGTCGCGGTCACGGAGAGCGATGCCGGCCGTGGCCTGCGTCGTGAACTGCACGGTGTGGAGGGAACCACCGAACTCGACGCCGAGGCCGCGGCCCTCGCCGCCGCCGGCTGCGTCCCTCGCCTGGTCCGCCTCCCCGAGCCCGTCGGCGGAACCTACGGCTGGGACGACCTGGACGGCTGGGACACCGTGCTGGTCACGGCAGGGACCACGGGGCACCGCCAGATGCTCCGGCTGCTCACCGAGGGTGTGCCGGAGGGCCGAAGGCTGCTCGGCGCCTGGACCTTCGGCAACCGTGCCGTCGTGGGCCCGGTGATGACCGCCGGCACCCCCGGCTGCTGGTCCTGCGCCGTCCTGCGTCTCGGTGCGGGCACCGACGCCTCCGACAGCGCCGATCTCTGGGCCGCCATCGGTCCCGCCGCCCCTCTCGGAGCACCGGCACCCGACCTCGGCGGACCACTCGCCGGGATGCTCGGCAACCTCCTCGCGTTCGAGGTGTTCCGCCTCGTCACCGAGGCCCTGCCTGCCGAGACCCGCAATCAGATCGTCGTCCAGGACCTCGACTCCCTGGACGTGCTCACCGAGCCTCTGCTGCCGCATCCGCGCTGCCCCTTCTGCGCCGCCGGCAACGACGCCGCCGAGCCCGGCACGGTGACCGGCGACGCCCTGCGCACACCCCACACGGACGACGAGCCCGTGTCCCTTCCCGGCGACGGTGCCGCCGACGAGAGCGCCTCCCGGGCCGCCCTCGCCGCGCTGGAGGAGCGCGACGTCCTCGTCCACGAAGCGGCCGGAGTCTTCACCGCGTACGTGGACGACGACTGGGAGCAGACCCCGCTCAAGGTCAGCACCGTGCGCATGGGTATCGCGCCCGGCCGGGTGCGCCAAATATCCGCCGTCGACATCCACCATGTCGTCGGCGCCCGCCTCCGCGGTCTCTTCCGCGCCGCCGAGGTCTACGCCGAACACGTCGTCCCGCCCCGCGTGCTCGAGGCCGCCGCCCTGGAGGCGGCCGCCGGCAAGTGGCCTCGTGTCGCCCCTGCCGAACTCGCCGTCTGCAGCGGTCTCGACGTCCCCGCCGATCAGGTCGCCCACTGGTGCGAGGCCACCTCTCTGCTCGACGGGCAGACCGTGCTGGTTCCCGCCGGAGCCGTGCGCACCCTCGGCCGCTGGAACGGGCAGGACCTCTTCGAACGCACCTCGGCCGGCACCGGCGCCGCCGCAGCCCCGCGCGCCGCCCTCACCCGCGCCCTGCGCACCGCGCTCACCCACGACGCTCTGCACGGCGCCGTACGCCGCACCGCTCCGGTGCCGTCCGTGGACCTCGCCGCTCCGACCGGCGACCCCGAACTCCTCTTCCTCGTCCGCTCGGCGGAGCACCTCGGTGTCGTCCCGGAGGTGCTCGACCTCACCGCCGCCGGCGGTCACACCCTGCCCGTCGCCGTGGCACGCTTCACCGACTCCGGATCCGGTGCGGTGCGCTGGGCCGCCGGCAGCGGGCTGCGCCCGCGTGAGGCGGTGCTGGAGGCGCTGCGGGACCTCCTCGGCGCCGAGCAACTGCGCCGCGCCGGAGGCGAACCCGACACCGGGGACGGGCTCTGGGCCGACCTGGACGCCACCACGCTTGTCGCCGCCGACGGCGCACCGCACGCGGAGGCCACCACCTGGGCCGCCGTCCTGGACAGCCTCGCCGCCGCGGGCCGCGACGCGTACGCGCTGCCCGTGAGCGCGCCCGACCTCGCCACGGGCCGCGTCCACGCCGTGCGCGTGCTGCTGAGCCGTGGGGAGCGCCGTGCCGGCTGAAACCGCCACGGTGCCGCGCCCCGGCAACACGCCCGGGAGTGATGTGCCCCTCGAGCCCTGGGCCGCGGTGTGCAGCGCGCTCACCACAGCCCTCGCGGACCGCGCGGGATGCCACCCCGGCACTCCGCCGGCCGTGGTGCACCCGCTCGGCGTCCGCGACGAACTGACTTCCGAGGCACGGCGGTTCACGCCCGGCGCCGTACCGATCGGCCTCTATGGGCACCATGCGGTGGTCGGTCCCGTCCCCTCGGAGGGCGTAGCGGGCTGCCCGCAGTGCCTCGCCCGTCGCTGGCAGTCGGTGCGTGCTGGCTTCCTCCGGGACGCCCTCGAGCGCGGCGGGGAGCCCCGCGCGACCGGGACCCCGCCGTGGCAGGCCGCGTTCGCGGGGGACGCGCTCGCCGCACTGGTCGCCGCGGCGGCCGGACGACCGCGCCCGGACCGCCACCCGTGGATCTGGCTGCTGGACCTGGAGACCCTGCACGTCTCACGGTTTCCGCTGCTGCCCGACGGCGAGTGCCCGTCCTGTGGGACGCGCCCCGACGACACGGCCGAGGCCGCCCGGATCACCCTGGAACCCACCCCGAAACACGCCCCGGACAGCTTCCGGCTGCGCCCGCTGGACGACTACGACCTGGCGCTGGAGGTGTTCGTCAACCCCGTCACCGGCATGCTCGGCCCGTCCGTCGCCCCCGACCTGACGTCCGCATCCACTTCCTCGGCGGTCGGCGCCTTCACCACCCGCTCCGGCAACTACCTGCGGGAGTGCTACTGGGGCGGCCACACCGGCGCCTACGGTTCGAGCGTTCGCGTCGGACTGCTGGAGGGCCTGGAACGGTTCGCCGGGATGCGGGCCCGCGCCAAGCGGACCGTCGTCACCGCCGCGTACGACGAACTCGGTGACACCGCGGTCGACCCGCGCGTCACCGGCCTGTACTCCGACGCGTTCCACGCCGCCGATCCGGAGGTGCCGGCTTTCGCACCGGACCGCCCGGTGGAGTGGGTGTGGGGCTGGTCCCTGCGCGACGACCGGCCGGTCCTCGTGCCGGAGGTGGTGGCGTACTACCACGCGCCCGGCGGCCTCCCCCGGCGCTTCGTTCAGGAGAGCTCCAACGGCTGCGCCTCCGGAGGCTCGCTCGTGGAGGCCGTCCACCACGGGCTGATGGAGACCCTCGAGCGCGATGCCTTCCTGCTGGCGTGGTTCGGCCGCGCCCGACTGCCCGAGATCGACCCGGCCAGCAGCAATCGTCCCGCGACCCGGACCATGGTCGACCGGCTGGCGATGTACGGCTACCGGGCCCGGTTCTTCGACACCCGGATCACTTTCCCCGTCCCCGTGGTGACCGCGGTCGCCGAACGCGTCGACGGGGGGCCGGGACTGCTCTGCTTCGGCGCGGGGGCCTCTCTCGATCCGGAGGACGCGCTGGCGGGCGGACTCTGTGAGATCGCCACCGACTCGGTCAACGTCCGTCGCCGCACCGCCCGCGAGGAGAGCCGGTTGCGCCGCATGGCCCGGGACTTCGGCCAGGTGCAGGTCCTCCACGACCATCCCCTGCTCTACGGACTGCCCGAAATGGGCCGCTACACCGACTTCCTGCTGCGCGACCGGGACGGCTCGGACCGGGTGCCCCTGGCCTCGCTCGCCTCGGGGCCGGGGGCCCTGCGCCCCACCGCAGACCTGAGCGACGACGTGGAGGCATGTGTCGCGGCCGTCACCGCACGGGGCTTCGACGTGGTGGTGGTCGACCAGACCGCCCCCGAACAGGTCGGCCTCGGCTTCCGTACGGTCAAGGTCCTCGTCCCCGGTCTGATCCCGATCGACTTCGGATGGAGCCGTCAGCGCGGCCCTCTGATGCCCCGAGCCCGCACCGCGCTGCGCGAGGCCGGTCTGCGCGAGGACGACCTCGTACCGCGCGACGTCAACCCGGCACCGCACCCCTTTCCCTGACGACCCCGCACCACCGCTCACCGGCGGTCCGGGTCCCGGACCGTCGCACGCACCCACCACACGAGCAGAAGAGGAAGTGACCATGGGATACGCCCATGAGTACGCGACCGCGGTGATGCGGCGGGGCCGGATCCCCATGGAGCCGGCCGACTTCGTACCCGACTGGTCCGACCGGCCCCGCAAGGGCAAGTTCTTCCCCGGCGCGCCGTCCTTCCCGCTGCCCGACGGCGGCTGCGCCGACGACGCGACCCTCGGCCGGGGCCTGTTCGGACAGCGCGGCACCGGCGTGTTCACCCTGCCGCTGCTCGGGGCGATGCTGCGCGACTCCTACGGCCTCACCGGCCGGCGTCTGGCCGTCCAGGCCAACACCGACATGGGCTCGCTGCCGTTCCAGTCCCATGCCAACTGGTCGCGCGGCACGGCCTCAGGCGGAGGCCTCTACCCCATCGGCGTCCACTGGATCAGCGGTGCGAGCGGCCCGCTGACACCCGGGATCTACTACTACGACACCCCTCGCCACCGTCTGACCCGGCTGCTGTCGGGCGACGTCACGGGGGAGGTCCGCGCCGCGCTCGGGGACCTTGAGGAGGCCGCCGGCACCGACCAGTTCCTCGTCCTCGGGGTGACGTTCTGGCAGAACTCCTTCAAGTACAACAGCTTCTGCTACCACGCCGTCACCATGGACATCGGCGCGCTTCTGCAGACCTGGCGGATGTGGGCCCGCGCCCACGGCCTCCACCTGGGCAGCGCCCTGTGGTTCGACGAACCCCGCCTCGGCAGGCTGCTCGGCCTGGACCCCTCGCAGGACGGCGTGTTCGCCGTCGTACCGCTGCGCTGGGCCGGCCGGACGCCCGCCGTGCCCGCCCCGCGGACCCCCGAAGCCCGGGTCCGTCGTGTGCCCGACGAGAAGTCCCGCCGGGTGCTGTCCTTCGAGACCCTGGACCGCATCCACGCCGCGACGCTGGAGGGGGCGGCCGACCGGCCCGCACCCGGCGCCCTCGACGCCGCCCTCGCCACGCCGGCCGCCGCAGGGGAGCGCATTGCGCTGCCCGAGCCCGCACCGCTCGACACGCCCGTCCGGCGCGCGCTGCGCGAACGCCGCAGCAGCTTCGGGCGGTTCACCGCCGTCGCACTCCTGGACCCCGCCCGGCTGTCCGCGGCCCTCGCCGCCGCCGTCGCCGCGGGGACCCTCGACAGCGACACGGAGTCGCCCGGCGGCGCGCCCCTCACCCGACTGTGCGTCTTCGTGAACCATGTGCGCGGCGTGCCCGCCGGTCTGTATGAATACGACCGGGAAGCAGGCGAGTTGGCGCTGATGAAGGCCGGCGACTACGGCGCCTTCCTCCAGCAGAACTACTTCCTCGCCAACTACAACGTGGAGCAGGCCGCGGCCGTCCTGGTCCCTCTCGCCCGCACCCACGCCGTACTGGACGCCGTCGGCGACCGCGGCTACCGCCTGGTCAACGCGGCCGTCGGCGCCACCGCCCAAGCCGTCTACACCGCCGCCTCGGCATGCGGCACCGCCTGCGGTGTCGCGCTCGGCTTCGACAGCGTCTCCTTCGAGGAGGAGCTCGGTCTGGCCGAACGGGGCGAGATCCCGCTGCTGATCATGATGATCGGCCATGAGCGGCCCCGCCCCGCCGACTACTGCTACGACATCGTCGCCCCGTGACCCGAAGAGCCCACCGCTCGGCCCCGGCACATCGGCGCCGGCGGCGACCGCTTCCCCGACGGCAGCGCAACCGACACGAAAGGGGGAGGGCGTGAGCCCCACCGCCACCACCGGCCAGCAGGCCCCGGACACCGCCGGCGCTCCCGCGGCCCTGCACAGCCGCTTCATGCTGCGCGTCGCGGGACTGCCCGCCGACACCGTGGTCGCCCTGCGCGCCCCGGAGGCCACCGCCTGGGCCGCCCGGACCGCCGCGGAGGAGGACCGGCTCGTCGTCCTGGGCGCCCGGTTGAGCGACCCGCTGTCCGACGCGGTCGGCGCCACCGAGGACGCCGCGCTCCGGCGCCGCCTGCTCGCCCTGCGCCGACAGGTCTTCAACAACCGTCTGCCCGGCGACCTCGCCGCGGCCCACACCCTCGCCGCCGGACTCGGCGGCACCACCGGAGCGGACCTCGCGGCCTGGCTCGAGGCCCGTGCCCGCTGGGAGGAACTGCGCGCGCAGGGCGACACCGTCCTCGCCACCGGACTGAGCCGCACCCGGGCCGCGCTGCGCGCCCTGGCACACGACGACCGGCTCCGGCGCGGCCTGCTGCTCGCCTCACCCACCCTGGAGGAGCGCCTCGACGCCTTCGCCGCAGACCCGGCGCCCGTACCGGGCAAACGGGCCCGCAAGATGGAACGCTCGCTGCTGTCCTACCTCTACCGAACCGCCTGCAAGACCAGTCCGTTCAGCACCCTCACCGGTGTGGCACTCGGTGGGTTCGAGACCCGCGATGCGAACGGCGCACCGTCGGGCACCAGGATCGGCGACGACTGGACGGGCCACCCCCGCCTCAACGTCGTCGTCCTCACCCGTCTCGCTGAGCTCGTGGCGGCCGACCCGGAACGCCGTGCCGACCTGCCGGTCGCCCTCGCCTCCGGCTGGAAGGTCGACGAGGACCGCGTCCGCTACGTCCAGCGAGCGGTCACCGCCGGCGACGACAGCGCCCCGGTCAGCTTCGACGCCGCCCAGGACCGCCTGTTCTTCCTCCGCCGGCAAGGCGCACTCGACGGGATGCTGGCACTGCTGCGGGACCACGGCGGTACCCTCCGCCACGGCGAACTGTGCCGCTGGCTGGCCGACAGCACCGGCGCCGGGGACGAGGAAGCCGGGCACTACCTCACCGCGCTCCGCGACCTCGGGATGCTGCAACTGCCCAGCCTCGCCACGGCCGTCCACAGCGGTGATCCGCTGCGCGCCTTCCAGCGGTCGCTGCGCGCGCTGGAAAGGCCCTGGGCCGACGCCCTCGCCGCGCGCCTGGACGGCCCGGCCGACGCCCTCGCGCGCTACCCGCAGTCGAACGTGCCCACACGCCGCGGCCTTCTCGCCGGAATCCGCGCCGCCCTCCTGGACCTCCAGGCCGACCTCGGTGCCGAGCGGCCGACGCTGCCGCAGACACTGGTCTACGAGGACGTGTCCGCCGGCACCACCTCCGCCGACCTCACGGAGTGGGCCTCACTCGCAGCCGCCCCGCTTCGCTCGATCGGTCGCATCCTGCCGGCCTTCGACGTCGCACTCCCCCAGCGGCTCACCCTCAAGGGCTTCTTCCTCGCCCGCTTCGGGCGCGGCGGGCGCTGCGAGGACCTGCTGCGACTGGTCCACGACTTCCATGAGGACATCTTCCGCCAGTACCTCCAATTCACCGCTGCCAAGGACGACTTCCTCCCCGACGGCAGCCACGCCCCCGAGGAGAACTGGCTCGGCATGCCTGAGGTCACCGCCGTCGACCGGGCCCGAGCCGCGCTGACCGCGCACATGCGCGAAGCCTGGGCCGAACTGCCGCAACCGGCGCAGGAGTTCGTCCTCGACGACACCGTCGTGGACGAAGTGGCCGCCGAACTGGCCTGCGCCGCGCCGGCCTTCCAGCCACAGAGCCACTTCCTCCAGCTGGCCCGTCGCGACGGCGACCCGCTCGCCGTGCTCAACAACTCCTTCGGCGGTCTCTGCTTCCCCTTCACCCGCTTCACCCACTGCTTCGACGGGCCGGACGGACCGGGGCTGACCGCGGCACTGCGCGAGGAACTGCGCGGAGTGCTCCCGCCCGGTACCGTTTTCGCCGAGATCACCGCCGGTGCCGTCACCACCAACCTCAACCTGCACGGCCGGCTCACCGACTACGAGATCGTCTGCCCCGGTGAGCACAGCACCGCCCCCGAGGAAGCCCGTCTGCACCTCGACGACCTGTACGCCGTGCACGACGCCGAGACCGACCGCCTGGTCCTGCGCTCCCAGCGCCTCGACCAGGAGGTCGTACCGCTCTACCTCGGCTACCTCGTCCCGATGGTGCTGCCCGAGATCCCGCGCACCCTGCTGCTGTTCTCCCCGACGGCCCGCTCCGTGCTGAACGTGTGGCGCGGGGTGCCGGCCGGGCCGGACGAGGCAGGCGTCACTCACCGGCCCCGAGTGCGGCACCACAGCCTCGTCCTCCAACGGCGCTCCTGGACGGCCGCCTACGGCAGCCTCCCGCTGCGCGCCCCCGGTAGCGCCGACGGCGAGTGGTACCTCGCCTGGCACCGCTGGCGCACTCGGCACGGGCTGCCCGCCCGGGTATTCGCCACGGTCCACCAGGAGACCGCCGAGGGCGAGGACGGTGGCTGGTTCGGCGGATCCAAGCCCCAGTACGTCGACTTCGAAAGCCCTCTCTCACTCACCGCCCTCGAAGGACTCCTCGCAGGCAAACGCGCCCGCACCGTCTTCGAGGAGATGCTCCCGGGCGAGGACGAACTGCACGTCACCTCCCCCCGCGGCCGGCATGTCGCCGAACTCGCCGTCGAGATACTGCCCGCCCCGCCCGGCAGGCCCGAAGAGGACGGAAACCGATGACCGCACCCACCGCTGCCTCCGCCGACGGCGGGACGCCCACCCCGCAGGACGCGCCCGGCGACTGGCTGGCCGTGCATGTCTTCTACGCGGCCAGCCCGAGGCCGCTGCTCCTGCAGTGCGTCAGACCGCTGGTGGACGCCCTTTCCGCAGAAGGCCTGCTCGACGGGTACTTCTTCATCAACTACTGGCTCGAGGGCCCCCATCTGAGGCTGCGTCTGAAGGCGGCACGCGCCGCGGACGTCCCTGTCGTCCGTGAGCGGACGCATGCCGCGCTCGCCGCGTTCCTGCGCGAACGCCCGGCGCTCTACGAGGTCAAGGCCGGTTTCCTCGCGGACCTCTACGAAACCCTCTTCACCCTGGAGTACACCGAGGACCAGCGCGCCCAACTGCTCGGCTCCGACGGGCGGATGCGGCTGAGGCCCAACAACACCTTCGAGGACCGCCCCTACGAGCCCGAATACGGCAAGTACGGCGGACCGGCCGGCGTAGCACTCGCCGAATGGCACTTCCAGCACTCCAGCGACCTGGTCATCGAAGCCACGCGGAGCATGAACCTCCACCTGCGGACCGTACTGCTCGGACTGTCCGCCCAGCTCATGATGGTCATGTCAGGCACCTTCCTCCCCGACGACACGGCCCTGCTCACCTTCCTCGACCGCTACCACGCCTTCTGGAACAAGGCGTTCAGCGGCACCGACTACACCGCCGACAAGGGCTACGACCGCGCCTACACCGCCATGGGCGCCAGTCTTCCCGAGCGCTTCACCCGCATCCGGGACGCGGTGGCCCACGCGGAGCCCGGACGCCTTCCCGCGTTCCTGCGCGGCTGGTCCGCGCACTGCGCCGAGCTCCGAGACCGTGCAGAGGAACTGGCCCGGCGGGGCGAGTTGACCTTCCGCTCCTGGGACGACACCCGGGACATCCACCTGACCGACCCCGCGCAGGTCCTGCCGATGCTGCTCTCTCCGTACATGCACATGACCAACAACCGGCTGAGCATGACCATCCGCGACGAGGCATTCCTGTCATACGTCCTCGCCCGCGCCCTTCGCGCAGGCGCTCCGGAGGACCGCGGATGACCACCGACGCTTTTCTGGCGGCACGGCCGCGTGTCCGCCCCGAGGTCCTCATGGGCCCCAGCCTGGTGCGCGGCACGGCACGCATCCATCTGCTGAAGGACCCGCGTACCGGGCATCGGATGGAGATCGGTCCCAAGGAGCACTTCCTCATAACCCGCCTGGACGGCACCCGCAGCCTCGAGGAGATCGGCCACGAGTACGCGGGGGAGTTCGGCGCGCGGCTCGGCCAGGCGCAGTGGGCACAGATGCTCAAACTGCTGCACGGCCGCCGCCTTCTCGACGGCGGCCCCGCCCCCGCCCCGGCCGCGTCCGCACCATCGGCACCAATCCAGCGGCCGAGCGGTCTACTCGCCGGCCGCAGCCGCCTGGTCGCCGACGCTCCCGCCCTCATGGACCGGCTCCACCGGGCCACCGCACCCGCGCGGCGCCCCACCGTCCTGGCCCTGCTCACCGCCCTGGCCGCGGCGCTCCTCGTCGCCGTCGCGATTCAGGCCGGCACCCTGTGGCAGCAGACCGAGCACACCGCCGGACAGCCCGTACTGCTGCTCGCCGTGGGATGCGTCCTGTGGTGCAGCCTCGCCCTCCACGAGCTCGCCCACGGCCTGTTCGCACGGGCCTGGGGCGGTCGCGTCACCGAAATCGGACTGCGCTGGATCCTCGGCGCCACCTACCTCTACTGCGAGATCGAGGACGTGCAGTTCCTCGGCAGCCGTGCCCGCAAGGTCGCCACCGCCTGCGCCGGGGTCTTCGCCAACCTCCTTTTCCTGGTCCCCTTCTATCTCCTGTGGGCACTACTCCCGTCCGGCGCCCAGGCCCACCCGGCACTCGGCGCGCTGTTGTTCCTCGGCGCCGTGTCCGCCGTCGCCAACCTCCTGCCGCTACCGCCCCTCGACGGCTACAAGGCCCTCGGCCACGCCCTCGGCATCACCGGACTCGCCCAGGGCAGCCGCACCTTCGCCGTACTCGCCGTCCGTGCGCTGTTCCGCCGCGGACCCGCCATCACCGCCTACCCGGCCCGACTGCGTCTCGCCTACGGCGGGTTCGCTCTGCTCACCGCCGTCCAGAGCGCCGCACTTCTCGCGCTGCTCGGCGCGGCATTGCACACCGCCCTGCCGGACGACGAGGCGGCCCTCGGCTGGTGGCTGCCGCCCGCCCTGCTCGCCGCCGTACTGCTGCTGTGGGCCCTCGGCGCGCGCGCCCGCACCCTGCGCGCCCGCAACGCCCCACCACCCGGAACGACCCCCACGGCACCCGCCGAGATCCCCGGTGGGCCTCCCAGGCCCACCACACCCCCCGACAGCCCTGCGGAGCGCCCCGCCCCGCAGGGAGCGGACACCGGGCGCCCCCAGAGCGGCCCGGATCCGACGTACCACCGAAGGAAAGGCGAGATGAGCGGACCCGACAGCGAAGCCGAGGCCGTCCACGGCGGCAGTGCGACCGAGACGGTCATCGTCCTGGAAGGACTCACCAAGCGCTACGGGGAGGTGACGGCTCTCGACAACGTCTCGCTCACCGTGCGACGCGGCGAGTTCTTCGGAATCCTCGGCCCCAACGGCGCAGGCAAGACCACCCTGGTGGAGATCGTCGAGGGAATGCGCGAGGCCGACTCCGGCACCGTCACCCTTCTCGGCCAAAGCCCCTGGCCGCGCGACACCACGTTGTTGGCCCGGATCGGCGTGCAGACCCAGGCCTCGGCGTTCTTCGCCCGCCTCACCGCCGGCGAGCATCTGCGCACCGTGGCCGCGCTCTACCGGACGGACCCCGCCACGGTCCCCACCGCCCTGAAGCGGGTCGGCCTCACCGACAAGGAGAATGCCCGCATCGACCACCTCTCGGGCGGTCAGCGCCAACGTCTCGCCGTCGCCACCGCACTGCTCCACGAACCCGAACTGATATTCCTCGACGAGCCGACCGCGGCCCTCGACCCCGAGGCCCGGCGCGAACTGTGGGACCTGCTGCGCTCGCTGCGTTCCGAGGGCCGCACCATCGTCTGCACCACCCACTACCTCGACGAGGCGGAGGCCCTCTGCGACCGAGTGGCGATCATCGCCGACGGCCGTCTGGCCGCCCTCGACACGCCCCGCAACCTCATCCGCTCCCTCGCCGCCCCCGCCCGGCTGCTGGTCCCCGCCGGCCGGATCAGCCCCGACGCCGCGCTCGCACTGGAGGGCGTGGACCGGGCCACCGTCGAAGGCGACGACCTCGTCATCGAGACGACCGCCGCAAACCGCGTGCTCACACGCCTCGGCGACCTGATGGACATCGAGTCCGTCACCGTCCGCACCGCGACCCTCGAAGACGCCTACCTCTCGCTGACCGGACACGGAACGGAGCACAGCCGTTGAGCGCGTACGCCGCACTGACCAGGGCCACGTACGCCGCGAGCGTGCGCGACAAGACGACCCTCTTCTTCACCTTCGCCTTCCCCCTGGCCTTCCTGGTCCTCTTCGGGCTGATCTTCCAGGGCCAGCAGGTCAAGGGCGGGCTGAGCTCCATCAACTACATCGCCCCGGGTGTCCTTTCCTGGGGCCTCGGCAACGCCGCCGTCTTCTCCGTCGGTTTCGCCCTCATGCAGTGGCGCCGCGACGACCTGCTCCGTCTCATCTGGCGCACACCGACCCCGCTGCGCACCCTGCTCGCCTCCCGCTGGACGGTGGCGCTGGCGGTGGCCTGCGTCCAGACGGTGCTGTTCACCGCCGTCGCCCTGCTGCCCTTCTTCGGCCTCGAGCTGAACGGCCCCTACTGGGCGGCGGTGCCCCTGCTGATCCTCGGCGTGACCGCGTTCCTCGCCCTCGGGCTGCTGGTGGGCAGCGTCGCCAACACCCCCGAGGCTGTCGCGGCCATCGCCAACATCCTGATGGTGCCGATGGCCTTCCTGTCGGGCTCGTTCTTCCCCGACGACCTCATGCCCGGCTGGCTGCGCACGGTCTCGAAGGTACTGCCGCTGCACTACCTCAACGACGGGCTCACCGACGCCATGGGCGGTCGCGGCGGCCTCGGCGACATCGCCGCGGACTGCGCTGGGCTCGCCGTCTTCGCAGTGATCTTCGGCCTGATCGCCACCCGGATCTTCCGCTGGAGCAACCGCACATGACCACTGCCACCGCCCCGGCACCGGCCGCGGCACCCCTCGAGGCAGCCCGCGCGGATCTCCAGGTCCGCCTGGCGGCGCGTGCCGCCGGGGCCGGACTGCCCGCGCCCGCCGTCTCCCGCATCGGTGACGTCAACGTCCTCGGTGAAACGCCCGGACAGGCCGTGCCCCCGGACACGGCGTCCGTCCATCTCACCGCCCAGGCCGTGCTGCTGGGCCCCTGGGGCGGTGCGCCGGAGGCGGGGGCCGCGTGCGGCGTCTGCCTGGCCATGCGGCGCCAGCGGCTGCGCACGCGCACCGAGCGGGAGGCGCTGGAGACCGGCATCGAGACCATCGCCGCAGGACCCTGGCCCGCCCTGCCCGATCACGTCGTCGACGCCGTCTGGTGGCTGCACCGCCTCATCGTCTCCGGCGGTGCCCGGCACACTCCGGACGGAGCGGACGCCGCCCTGCCCCGGGTCACCGAACTCGACCTGGAGACACTGCGGGTGCGCACCTTCCCACTGGTTCCGGAGCCGATGTGCCCGCACTGCCGCCCGTTCACCGAGGAGGCCGCGCACCGGGCCGAGGCGGAGGCCGCCGTGGCGCCGCTGGTCTCGCGCCCGAAACCGCGTCAGGACGCCCAACGGCTGCGCGGGCCCGCCGACTACGCGCTGCCCGTCAAGGGCCTCGCCAACCCGGTGTGCGGGGTGCTCGGCGGCGGTACCTGGACGGACGTCACCTCGCCCACGACGGCGCCGGTCGCGGGCAGCGTGTTCATGCGCGGATACGCCGGGCTCACCGACGTCACCTGGAGCGGTCAGGCCAACTCTTTCTCCCGTAGCCGCGAACTCGCCTGGCTGGAGGGCCTGGAGCGCTACGCGGGCACCCACCGCCGCCACCGTGCCCCCGTCGTCACCGCCTCGTTCGAGGAATTGGGCGATCGCGCCCTGGACCCGCGCATGTGCGGTCTGTACGGGCCGCGTACCTATGCCGAGGATCCGATGGTCGCGCCGTTCGATCCGGCCCGGCCCATGCCCTGGGTCAACGGCTGGTCCCTGCGCGACGAACGGCCGGTGCTGGTCCCGGCCCGGCTCGTCTACTACAGCGCGGGCACGCACGACGACAACTTCGTCTTCGAATGCTCCAACGGCTGTGCGATCGGCGGGACTTTGGAGGAGGCGGTCCTCTTCGGGCTGCTGGAACTGGTCGAGCGGGACGCCTTCCTGCTGGGCTGGTACGGCGATCTGCCGCTGCCGGAGATCGACCTGGACTCGGTGCGCACTCCGCGGGTGCGGGCCATGGTGGCGCGGGCCGCGCTCCAGGGTTACGACGTCCACGTCTTCGACAATCGGGTCGACCTGCCGCTGCCCGTCGTGACCGGCCTCGCGGTCCGGCGCGACGACGAGCCGGGCACCCTTGCGTTCGCCGCCGGCGCCTCTTTCGACCCGGAGACGGCCGTGGAGTCCGCGATCTCCGAGATCCTCACCTACATTCCGCACCTGCCCCGCCAGGTGGCCGAACGGCCCGCGGAACTCGCGGCGATGGCCGAGGACTTCGATCTGGTGAAACGGTTGCCGGACCATGCCGCGCTGTTCGGCCTGCCCGTCATGCGCCGGCACGCCCACAACTACCTCCACCCGCAACGCACGGCCGCGCTCGATGAGTTGTTCGCCGGGTGGGAGGAGCAGCAGCCCCGGACCGGGGATCTCCTCGACGACCTGCTGTTCCTGCGCGATCTGCTCGTGGGCGCCGGGTGCGACGTCATCGCCGTCGACCAGACCACGCCCGAGCAGCGGCGGATGGGACTGCGCACGGTTGCCACACTCGCCCCCGGGCTGCTGCCGATCGACTTCGGCTGGCTGCGGCAGCGGGCCCTTCACATGCCGCGCCTGCGGACCGCGCCGCACCGCGCGGGGCTCGTCCCGGCGCCGCTCGCGGAAGAGGATCTGCGGCGCGTGCCGCACCCGTTCCCCTGACCGGTCGTGGCATGGGTCCTGCCGGGTCGCGGCCCGGGAGCCCCCCGTGCCCTGGCCGGGGGTTGCGGGGCTCCGGAGCGGTCGTCGGCCGGGACGCGCCGTGAAGGCCGGGCCGGAACCGGCCCCAGCACGCCGAAGACCCCCGGCACGCTTGCGCACCGGGGGTCTTCGGGACCGACGCGGACGTCAGGCGGTGCAGGAGGTGGTGCTGGTGGTGCTGGAACAGGTGCTCGTCGAGGAGCAGCTCGTGGAGGAGCCGAGCATGACCTCGCTGGCGTCCGAGTAGTCGGTGATCTCGAAGGTCTCCGACTCGAGGTCCAGGATCTCCTGGGCGAGGGAGGAGAGGGTGGTGTCAGCCATGACGACTCCTTCTGCGTTCGGGGACGGAACACCGGACGGGACAGTCCGGGCCGGCGGCGGGCGGAACCTGTCCGAGACTTCCGGGCCTGTCGACACGTCCTTTCTACGCGGCGCCGCGGTCACCGCCATCGCCGTTCGCTGTCACCCCGCTGACACCACCCAGGAGTTCAGACCGTGAGCACCCGATCCCACAAGCCCGACAGTGCCGCCGACCATGAGCGATCAACACGGGTGGCAGACGTCCTCCCCGGCCTGGAGGGCCTGTTGGGACCCACCGTCGAGCTGTATCTCGACCTCCACCGCCATCCCGAACTCTCCGGCACCGAACGGCGTACGGCCGCCCGGTTCGCCGACTGGCTGGACGCCGACGGCTTCCGCGTGCTGCGAGGTGTCGGTGGCCATGGCGTCGCGGCGGAACTCCGCAACGGCGCAGGACCCGCCGTCCTTCTGCGCGCCGAACTGGACGCCCTGCCCGTGGCCGAGGAGACCGGCGTGCCCTACGCGAGCAGCGCCACGGCGTCTGGGCCCGACGGGCGGCCCGTCCCGGTGATGCACGCATGCGGCCATGACGCCCACCTCGCCTGTGTGGCGGCGGCGGCCCGCTGGCTGGCCGGCCGGCGCGACCGTTGGCGCGGCACTCTCCTTGTCGTCGGCCAGCCCGCCGAGGAGACCCTCAGCGGCGCCCGTGCCCTGCTGGAGGACGGCCTGTACGACCGGATCACGCCGCCCGACGAGGTCCTGGCGCAGCACACCGCGCCGTTCCCGGCGGGGATGGTGGCGCACGCCGACGGGCCGGTGATGGCCGGGAGCGTGACACTGGAGGTGCTCTTCGAGGGCGACGGCGGTCATGTCGCCACCCCTCATCTCACCGCCGATCCGCTGCTCGCCGCCGCCGGTGCCGTGGTACGGCTCTCCGCCGTGGCGGCCCGCGAGGCCGATCCGGCCGAGCGGCTCGTGGTCACGGCCCCGTCGTTGCGGACCGGGGACACCGGGCGGATCGGGAACGTGATCGCCACCCGGGCAGTGCTGCAGGTCACCGCTCGTGCGTTCGCGGAGGCCGCGCTGGATCGGGCTGCCGCCGCCGTCGAACGTGTGGTGCGTGCCGAGGCCGCCGCCGCTGCGGTGCCGCCCCGGGTCACGGTCACCGTGCTCTCGCGGTCCGGGGTCACCTTGCCCGATCGGGAGGTCACCGCCGCCGTACGTGCCGCCCACGGGGCGTTGTTCGGTGCCGCCCGTGTCACCGGATGGCCGGGTTCCGCCGCCACCGAAGACTTCCCGCTCCTCACCGGTTCCGGTGCGCATCTCCACGGGAGGCCCGGCATCCGCGGTGCCTACTGGATGCTCGGCGCCACCGGTCCCGCTCAGTGGGCGGCCGCCCCCGGCACCGGTGCCGCCGCCAAGTTGGGCGGTCTGCCGGCCAATCACTCACCGCGCTTCCTGCCGAGTGTCCGTCTCACTCTGGAGACGGGGACGGCCGCGCTGGTGTCGGCGGCGCTGGCGAGGCTCGGGAGGTCCGAGGGGGCGCAGCCGGGCGTGCGGGCCGCCCTCACCGGCGAGCGGGCGCACTTGCCGGCGGCGGGTGAGTCGTGAGCCAGTGCCGCCGCCCGGGTTCTGGGCGAAGCCGGGCTCCTGGCCGGCAGACGGACGAGCCGCCGCCGCGGCGCGGGCCGCAGCCAGTCTCGTGCCTGGACTGCCGCCACTGATGACGAGGCACTGGCCTGAAGAGCCGTAGCGCGCTCCGAGCGGGGTACGACCTCGAACGACGCCTTGGAAACCAACGCCGTGCCCATCTCCGACAAGGCCAAGCCGCTCTTCGAGAAACCCGGAGATCAAGAGCCCGTGAGCCGGGCCGCCTCTGCCGAGGTCCGGCGACCGACGCCGGGCCGGCGACTTTCAAGGCATGCGCGGCAGGGCTCGCCCGGAGAGGGCGATTCGTCTCCGGGCGAGCCCTGCCGCGGGTGCGGAGTCAGTCGGTGTCAGGAGCGGACGTGCAGTGAGACGGGCAGCGCCTTCACCGGGTACGGAGTGTCGTGGACGAAAGTGAGCGACGCCGTCCACACACCTGGCCCGCTGACGCCGTTCGCGTCGAGCGTCACGGTGACCGTGGCGCTCCGGCCCGGTCGCAGGACGAGCCGGTGCGGAGTCTCCGACAACCAGGACACGTCCGACTCGGTCCGGTCGTAGCCCGGCAGCAGGATCGCGCTCGCCACGGGGGTGGGCAAGCGGGGCTGGCTGCTGCCGACTCGGTACGTCCCCGGTGCGCCGCCGCCCAGGTAGACGGGGCTGGGGGCGTCGGGCAGGCGGCTCCATGTGTCCGTGTCCGGGGTGTATGCGTATCCCTCACCGGTGAGGACCCTGTTCTCCTGGACGCGTTTGAAGCCGCCGGAGACGAGGAGCCGGCCGTCGGCGGCAGCGTGGACGGCGGCGGACAGGCCAGTGGGCATGTCGGCGATGGCCTGCCGGCTGTCGGAGGCCGGACTGTAGACGTAGCCGTGCCCCGTCTCGACGTAGTCGTGGGTGCCGCCGGCGCAGTACACCTTGCCGGAGATCGCCCCGCACGACGCCCAGCTGATCGTCGTCGGGTACGGGGCGGTCTTCGACCAGGTACCGGTGCCCGGGTCGAAGACGTAGACGCTGTCCGTGCAGTCGGTGTTGGTGCACCCGCCGATCACATAGAGGCGTCCACCGAGTGCGACGCCGCTCGCGCCGTAGTGGCCTTCGGGGACGGCGGGTCCCTTGGACCAGGTGCCCTTGACGGCGTCGCAGACCTGCAGGGTGTTGCTGACCGCCTCGTCCGGGCCCCAACCGCCCACGGTGTAGAGGCGGCTGCCGATGAATCCGTGTGCGGTGGCCTGCCGCGGCCGCGGCGCGCTCGCTCGCGCCCTGCTTCCAGGCGCCCGTGGCAGGGTCGTAGACGTAGAGGTCGCCGGTCGGGGTGTTGCCGTCGGTGGTGCCCAGGACCGAGTACAGCCTGCCCTGGTAGGTCTCGACCGCGTTGTCCATCACCGGCACGGGCAGGTCGGTCAGGTTCTGCCAGGCCGTGCCGGGCACCGGGCTGCCCGGTCCAGTGCCGGTGCGTTCGCCGATACGGACGGTGACCGCGGCCGTGCCGGTGTTGCGCACGGTGACCTTGCGGGTCTGGGTGCCGTGTCGGCCGGTGGTGGCCTCGATACCGGCCCGATCCACCGACAGACGGCCTGCCTTGAGGACGAACGCACCCGGCGTGGTCCGGCCCTTCGGCACCCGGGCGGTCAGGGACGCCGTGCGGTAGGCGGGCTTCGCCGCGGTGACGGAGTGCCGGCCGCCGCCGGGGACGAACAGCCGGTAGAGGCCGTCGCCGACCTCCGGGTCGCCCGCCGTGGCCGCGCTCAGCACGGCAGACCCTGCGGCCGGGCGGGTGGCCACGCTTGCGCCGATCAGGCCGCGGCCGGTGTTGTCGTCGGAGACGATGCCGGTAAGGATGCCACCTGGAACCGGAGTCAGGACGCGTTCGTCGAGCGCCACGTCGTCGACGGCCCAGAGCATGCCGGGGCCGGTGAAGTGGAAGCGGAACTGCACGGCTGCCGCGTGTCGCCGGAGGAGGCGACGATCGCCACACCGGGGTGGTCGTAGTGCGCGTCCGCCGCCGTCTCGGCCGGATCCTCCGGATAGAACAGGTAGTTGGGGCCGTAGGAGTTGGAGACATATCCGGCGCCCAGGGCGACCGCTTGGTCCACGGCGGCCCCCAGGTCCTCGGCCAGGGGTCGGTCGGCCCCGATCAGCAGGATCCGCGCCTCGGGGGCGACGGCGGAGACCATGTCCAGGTCGAGTGAGATCTCACTGGCCCAACCGGTGTCCGCCGCGGGATGGTCGGTTCCGCCGCGCTGGTCGGCCTTGGTGAAGCAGCCGTTGGCGGTGGTGCAGGACGGCAGCCCGAACTGAGCCCGGTAGACGGCCAGATCGGCCTCTGCGGTGGGGTTGTCGTAGGCATCGACGACGGCGATGGTCCGGCCCGCTCCGCCGTCGGAGGGAAGACCGTAGGCGTCACGCAGGTCTGTGGACCCGAAGCCCTGGGGCGCGTCCTCGGCCTTTCGCAGTCCCTTGCGGGCCTCGACGTCGGTTCCGCGGCAGCCCGAAGCAGGTGAACTGGTGGGGTTTGGCCGGCCCGCACAGCGGCGCCGCCTGACCGGGCAGGCCGTGCGAGCCCGCGGTCGGCTTCGCGACCTTGCCGCTGTCGGTGGCCTGGGCGGGAGCCTGGGCGCCGAGCGTCGCGAGCAGGACAGTGGTGAGAAGGAAGACGCCTACGGCCGTCTGCGGTGGCGAAGTGACAGCCCGGCTCTGAGGGGTACGGGCAACACACATCTCCTGCAGGTTGGTCGGCGGCCGCGGACGAGGCCGCGCTCACCTCAGTGCGTTGCCCGTGCAGGCAGATAGGTTCGCGGAGCGAGCAAGTATTTTCGCCGGTGATCATGCCCGCAGAGGAATGTGCACCGGTTTTGCGGCCCCCGGGAGATGTGCGCGACGGGGGTCACGGCGGCGGGCGACCGCACATCCGTGGCGGGACACGGATCACGTCCTGCCACGTGGTGCAGTCACTGGTCGAGACGTTCGGTTCCGGTGGGGGAAGACGGCTGTCATCCCCGGTTCGGGGTCGAGGAGTTCGGCCATGGAGCCTTCGGAGAGGTGGCTCCGGTCGAAGACCTGCCATGTGATCTCCCCGAGACCTGGCGTGTCATCCACAGCCTCTATGCGGACACGGGTCTGGTGCAGGTTTGGGGGACATGTTCCGTCACGCGGCCTGGAGGGCCGGTGGTCATGACGGTCCGGAATTCGATGGGGGTCAGCCGGGCGAGTGAGGCATGTCTGCGGCGCCGGTGGTAGGTCCTCGCGATCCAGGACGATCGCGATCCGCGGTTCCTCCCTTCCGTAAAGGTCGTAGGCGGTTGAGCCGGTGGCCTGAAGGCCGGCGGGGGGCAAGGCCGGCGGTCAGGGGAGCGACCGGGGAGAAGGGTCTCTGCAACCTCGCCCGCCGCCGACGGCCTCTGCCGGGGCAAGTCTCAGACACGACCTCCTGAACTGCGCGCGATGCACGAGGTATTGACGCGCAGCTGGTCTAGTCCATACCGTCGTCAACCATCGACGGTTCAACAGAGGAACCATCGTTCAATTATGTGAACTTCCGCTGGAGTTCCCGAACGCTCTGCCTCGGCACCCCCACCTCGCGCGTCCCGCGCTCATGACAGGAGCCGTCCTGTGATCAGATCCGCTGTCAGAGCCCTCACCACCGCTCCCGCTGTCCTCGCGACGGCCGCCACCGCCCTCTTCACCACCGGCGGCTCCGCGAGCGCCGCGACCAACCCTGGCCCTGGCTTCCCCGCCCGCTACGCCGCGCCGTACGTCGAGACGTGGAACTCGCCCTCGGCCATGACCGACGCCCGCAACGCCACAGGCCTGAGGTACTTCACGCTCGCCTTCGTCATCGACGGCGGCGGCTGCAACGCCATGTTCAACGGCGACACACCCGTCACCGACGCCGGCTGGACCTCAGCGATCAACTCCCTGCGCGCCGCGGGCGGCGACGTCATCGCCTCCTTCGGCGGCGCCTCCGGCACCGAGGAGGCCCAGGCCTGCACCACCGTGGCCTCGCTCAAGGCCCAGTACAAGAAGGTCGTCGACGCCCTCGACCTCACTCGGGTCGACTTCGACATCGAGGGCAGCGCGATCGCCGACACCGCCGCCAACGACCGCCGGAACAAGGCCCTCGCCCAGCTCCAGCAGGAGTACGCCGCCGCCGGGCGCAAGCTGGACGTCCAGTACACCCTGCCGTCCATGCCGAACGGCCTGGACGACAACGGCACGAAGCTGCTGTCCAATGCCAAGAGCAACGGGCTCACCGTCAATCTCGTCAACATCATGACGATGGACTACTACGACGGAACCCGGGACATGGGCAAGGCGGCCACCGACGCCGCGACCGCCCTGCGCACCCAACTCGGCACCATCTGGCCCGAGAAGTCCGACGCCCAGCTGTGGGCGATGGAAGGCAACACCCCGATGATCGGGGTCAACGACGACGTCAGCGAGATCTTCACCACCGCCAACGCCACCACGCTCGCCGACCTCGCCAGGTCCAAGGGCATCCAGGAACTCGCCTTCTGGGCACTCGGCCGCGACAAGGCGTGCGCCACCAATGGTCAGCTCTCCGACACCTGCAGCGGGACACCGCAGAGTGCCTGGCAGTTCTCCAGCATCCTCAACACCGTGACCGGTGGTACGCCCCCCCCGCCACCCACCGGCTCCACAGGGCAGATCACCGGCCTCGGCGGCAAGTGCGTGGACGTCGCGGCGGCAAACAGCGCCAACGGCACCGCCGTTCAGATGTATGACTGCAACGGCACCACAGCCCAGCAGTGGACCGTAGGTTCCGACAACACCATCCGCAGTCTCGGCAAGTGCATGGACCTCACCGCCGCCGGCACCGTCAACGGCACGAAGGTCCAGTTGTACGACTGCAACGGCACCGGTGCTCAGGTCTGGCAACGGAGCAGCGGCGACACCCTGGTGAACCCCGCGTCCGGCAAGTGCCTCGATGTCACCGACAAGTCGACGGCGAACGGAGCCCGGCTGCAGATCTGGACCTGCGCCGGCGGCACCAACCAGCAGTTCCACTTGCCGGCCTGACAGAGAAGAACGTCCGCTGCCGCCCGGCACGACGCATATGCGCCGGGCTGTAGCGGATGAGGACCGGCCCGCGGCCGGCACCGGGCCCCGGTTCGGCCGCCGACGGGCCCGGCATGATCCGATCACGGCTACAAGACTGCGATCGGCCTCGGCGGATGCGGCAGTCGCCGACCGTCGCAAGGGGGATGGCTCCCGCGTGATGGTGTAGGCGATCACCGTGTGGGTGTGCGCGGGCGGGTGCCCGGGGCGTGCATCCGGTGACGGCTTCCGCTCCCTGCGCATAGGGCAGGCCACCGTGCAAATCTCCCTGGTGAACGGCCAGTTCAACCCGCAAGGTGCCCGATGGCCTTGTCCCAGTCTGACCTACAACGCCTGCTGGAGTCACTACGCACGGCGGACGGGATCGAGCTCGTCCGCAACGTCGCGGAGCGCATGCTGCAAGAGCTGATCGAGGCCGAGCTCAGCGGCCGGATCAGCGCTCAGTGGAGCGAGCACACCCAGGACCGCACCGGCTACCGCAACGGTCATCGCGACAAGACCCTCGCCACCCAGGCCGGCGATCTGGACCTGGCGATACCGAAGCTGCGCAGCGGCAGCTTCTTCCCCAGCCTGCTGGAACGGCGGCGCCGCATCGACCAGGCCCTGTATGCGGTCATCATGGAGGCGTACGTGCACGGGGTGTCCACCCGCTCGGTCGACGACCTGGTCAAGGCGCTCGGCGCGGACAGCGGCATCTCCAAGAGCGAGGTCTCACGGATCTGCGGTGACCTGGACGAACAGCTCACCATCTTCCGCGGCCGGCCCCTGGACCACAGCCGCTTCCCCTACCTCTGCCTGGACGCGACCTACTGCAAAGTGCGCGTCAACCACCGGATCGTCTCCCAGGCCGTGGTCATCGCCACCGGTATCAGCGAGGACGGCGGCCGTGAAGTGCTGGGCGTGATGGTCGGTGACAGCGAGACCGAGACGTTCTGGAGCGAGTTCCTGCGCTCCTTGCGCGAACGCGGCCTGGGCGGGGTCCGTCTGGTCATCTCCGACAGTCACAGCGGCCTCGTGGCCGCGATCCGCAAGGTCATGCTCGGCGCCGCCTGGCAGCGTTGTCGTGTTCACTTCCTGAGGAATGTGTTCTCCGTGATACCCAGGGGGTCCGGGGAAATGGTCGCGGCGGCCATCCGCACCATCTTCATCCAGCCCACCGCCGAAGCCGTCCATCACCAGCTCGATGCGGTGGCCGACATGCTCGGGCAGCAGTTCCCCAGGGTCAGGCAGATGCTCCTGGACGCCAAGGAGGACCTGACCGCCTTCGCCGCCTTCCCCATCTCCCACTGGAAGAAGATCCAGTCTTCAAATCCCCTGGAGCGGATCAACCGCGAGATCAAGCGCCGCACCGACGTCGTGCAGGTCTTCCCCGATCCGGCCGCCCTCGAACGGCTGGTCACCGCCGTGCTCAGCGAGATGCACGACGAATGGATCGCCTTTCCCCGCCGCTACCTGTCCGAAGGCAGCATGACGGCCATCTACGCCGCCGAACACGCCGACCACACCACCCATGCACTCCCCAACACCCCGAACGCTACGGACGATTGATCACCTACACCATCACAGGGGACGTGACCCGGAGAGTTCGACCCGAAAACCGTCCAGGCCCTGTGCCGCCATGCCAAGTTCACCGAGACATGGGACACGTACGCTCACCCGCCGGTCGCCGTGCATGGTGTCACGGTGACCACCTTCGGGGGACTCTTCGGCTCGGCAAAAGCCGTCCAGCCCGACAGCACCCGGTTCAGCAATACCGATCCGGACTTGACCCCAACGGCCCCTCCTGTGCAAGACTCGGAATCAGCTTGAGGCTAACCACCGCGGCGTGAGGGTGAGAAGGTCCGTGGAACGACCTACCCACCCAATTCGACCCCGTGAGCGCACACAGAGCAGTTCAACGCGCTGGCCAGGGTAAGGGTGGTGTGGCGGACCCGACAGCCTATGACCGCGGGTACCAGGCACGTCCGGGGCCGACGGTGTTGACTGGCGGTATGACGGCGACGGAACTCGGGCAGGCACTGCGGCGCTGGCGCGACCGTGTCGCCCCGGACGCGGCGGGGCTGCCGGCCGGAGGCCAGCGGCGTGCGGCGGGGCTGCGGCGGGAGGAGCTGGCGCTGTTGTCCGGGATCTCGGTCGACTACGTCACGCGTCTCGAACAGGGCCGGGCGAGCAACCCGTCCGTGCAGGTCGTCGAGGCGCTGGCGCGGGCGCTGCGGCTGTCCTCGGACGAGCGCACGTACCTGTTCGGGCTGGCCGGGCTGGTGCCGCCGGGTCCCGACATGGTGCCCGCCTGCATCACCCCCAGTGTCCAGCGGCTCCTCGACCGGTTGTCCGGCACCCCCGTCGCGGTGTCCGACGCTGCGATGACCCTGCTGGTGACCAACCCGATGTACGCGGCGCTCATGGGTGATCCGTCCGGGCTGCGCGGTTTCGACCGCAACGGTGTGTGGCGCAACTTCCTCGGCCGGCCGAGCCGGGTGCGGCACACCCCCGAGGAGCGGCGGGCCTTCGAGACCGGCATGGTGGCCGAGCTGCGCTCGACGGCCGCACGCTATCCGGCCGACCGGCAACTGCGGCGGATGATCGCCGAGTTGCGCGCGCAGAGCGGGCGGTTCGCCGAGCTGTGGGACGCGGGGGTCGTGGGGCGGCTGGAGGCGTCGCGCAAGACGGTCGAGCATCCGCAGGTGGGCGCCCTCACGCTGGACTGCGACCATCTCCGGGTCGAGGAGCATGATCTGCGTATCCTCGTGTACTCGGCCGAGCCGGGCACCGAGGCCGCCGAGAAGCTGGAGCTGATCTCGGTGCTCGGCACCCAGAGCCTGGCCGGGAAGAACTGACGCGGCTGGGCTCCCCCGTCCGGGTGGCGATGGTCTCCGGGTCGGTTGCCCGTTTCGGTACGGGGGGAGGATCGTCGCGGTCCGCGACGATCAGGTCGCGGCAACGAGACGAGGGAAACAAGCATGGCTCAGGGCAGCGTCAAGTGGTTCAACGCGGAGAAGGGGTTCGGGTTCATCGAACAGGACGGCGGCGGCCCTGACGTGTTCGTGCACTACTCGGAGGTCCAGGGCAGCGGCTACCGGAGCCTGGACGAAGGACAGCGCGTCGAGTTCGAGATCGGGCAGGGCACCAAGGGCCCGCAGGCGCAGCAGGTCCGGGCGGTCTAGCCAGGGGCTGCCCGCGGATCAAGTCGTACCCGGCGCGGCCCGGGTGTCCCAGGGCCGTCACCTCTCGGCGGCGGCCTTCCGGATCAGCGGCTCGAACTCCCGCCGCACGTAGACGTCGAACGGCTCGGACAGCGCGCCGTCGATCACGTGCCGCACCCCGTGCTCCGCCGCGAATCCCTTGATCGCCGCACGGGAGTCGGGTCCCACGCCTCCGCCGATGATCAGCACTCCGAAGTCCTCGGTCGCCAACAGCTTCAGTGCCTCGTCGTCCGTGCTCACCCCCTCTGCGTCGAAGCCGTCCGTGTGCAGCGTGGCCAGCACCGCCGTCACCCGGGCGGGCGTCCTTCCGAGCACCAGTGTCCTCATGGGTGTTCCCCTTCCAGCACGTCGACATCGGTGCGACCACCCTAGAAACTCAACCGGACTTGAGGTCAACCCCGACCGGGCCCCGGGTCCGCGCCTGTGCCGTACCTGTCGGGCAGCGGGCAGCGTCGCGGACGCTGGACCCGCTCACGCCCCGCGAGCGCGAGGCGCTCACGCTGATGGCCGAGGGCCGTGACGACGCGGCCACCGCCAGGACTCTGTGGTCACCGAGCGTGCGATGCACGAACACATCGGCCACACCGGCAACGTATTGCTGGAGTTCGGCCGCCCCCGCGCGCGAGCGGCCACCG
This sequence comes from Streptomyces shenzhenensis, assembly GCF_021462265.1. Classification (GTDB taxonomy): domain Bacteria; phylum Actinomycetota; class Actinomycetes; order Streptomycetales; family Streptomycetaceae; genus Streptomyces; species Streptomyces shenzhenensis. The sequence continues at coordinate 101,988 of NZ_JAJONF010000020.1, forward strand.
GCGGGTGCCGGGTCAGCGGTGAGACGGCGATGCCGGCGAAGGCCGCCACGTTCCTCGCCGTGCCACCGAGAGAGGCGCCGGCCGCCGAGAAGGGCGCCCGCCCCGACCGTGGCGGCGGCCAGGCCACGACGGAGACGGCCGGAGCAGCAGGTCGGCGAAGAACGACTTCACGGTAGCCAGGGGCGCCTCGGCGGCCATCGGGCATCCGCAGGACGAGCTGCTCCCGCGCCGCGGGGATGTCCGACCACCACAGTCCGGCGCTCCCGCGCGGCCACCAGGGAGCGCGATCCCGGACCACAGGCGCCGTCCGCTGCACCACGGGCATCTAGGTCAACCTCTGTGGGAAAGTCAAGTGTTGACATGCCCTCAGCACGTGGCTGATGATCACAGCTACGTCACGGAGCCCCCCTCAGATACTCCGCACAGCTGACGCCTCAGCGTGCGCGTCCGCACCACGCGTCTCTCCCCATCGGTCCTTTCCCACTCGCCGATATCCCCGCATCCCCCACTTCGCGCCCCCACCTCGCACCCTCACTTCGCTTCGCCTCCGTCGCACCCCCGCCCTCACACCCCCACCTCCGCGCCCCCTCCTTCGCATCCTTCGGGCATGTGACGCGATGCCGTCGTCCGCCGCGTCCGTGTGCCCTCTGTTCCGTCCCCGGTCCCGTTCCCCGACAGGAAGGCCAGGCCTTGCCGGTGCAGAACACTCCCCGTTCCGTCCTCGCGGACTCCGAACGCCGCGTCCGGCCCGCGTCCTTCGCCCAGCAGCGGCTGTGGTTCCTGGCCCAGCTCCCGGGCGGGAACACCGCCTACAACGAGACCCTCGCCTTCCTCCTGACCGGTCCGCTCGACCGCGGCGTCCTGGCCGCCGCCTTCGACGCCCTGACCGACCGGCACGAGACCCTGCGGACCCGGCTGGTGGCCGAGGCCGGCGGGGTGTGCCAGCACATCGACCCGGCGGGCTCGGGCATCGCCCTGGACATGGAGGACCTCAGCACCGCGGCCGACCCGGAGGGCCGGATCGCGCAGTGCCAGCGGGAGGAGGCGGAGCGGGAGTTCGACCTGGCGGCAGGCCCGCTGTGGCACGGCCGGCTGCTCGCCCTCGGCCCCGCGCGCCACGTGCTGCTGCTGACGTTCCATCACAGTATCTACGACGGAGCGTCGATGAACGTGATGATGAGGGAAGTGGGGCTCGTCTACGAGGCGTTGGCGACGGGGGTGCCGGCCGAACTGCCGGAGTTGCGGCTCCAGTACGCGGACTACGCGGACGCCCAGCGGGAGTCCGTGCTCGGTGGCGCCCTGGCCGCCCAGGAGGCCTACTGGAAGGACGTGTTGGCCGACGCACCGGCGGTGCTCGAACTGCCGCTGGCCAGGCCGCGCCCGGCGGAGCAGGCCTACGCCGGCGGCCGGGTCGGGTTCGAACTGGACGCGGACGTCACGGCCGCCCTGCGCACCCTGGCCCGGGAGCACGGGGCCACCTTGTTCGTCGCGGTGCTGACCGGCTGGGCCGTGCTGATGTCCCGGCTGTCCGGGCAGCAGGACATCGTTGTCGGCAGTCCGGTCGCGGGCCGCCGCGGTCCGGGGGCGGCCGGGCTCATCGGCTTCCTCGTCAACTCACTCCCGCTGCGCGTCGACCTGTCCGGCTCCCCGACCGCGGCCGAGGCCCTGGCCCGGACCCGTGCGGTGGTCCGCGACGCCCTGGCCCACCAGGACCTGCCGTTCGAGCGGATCGTCGAGGTGGTGAACCCGCCCCGCAGCGCGGCCCACACCCCGCTGTTCCAGACCATGCTGGCCTGGGTCCCGGACCGGCACGACCTGCTGAGGCTGCCCGGCGTCGAGACCGCGCCGCTGCCGATCGCGCACGCCCCGGCCAAGTTCGACCTCGCCCTGTCGGCGAGCGAGTCCGAGGGCCGGGTCACCGGGCACCTCGACCACGCGACCGCGCTGCTGGACACCGTCACCGCCGAACGCTGGGCCGGCCACCTGCGGCATCTGCTCTCCGACATGGCCCGGCACCCGCACCGCACCGTCGACACCCTGGAGCTGATGGACCCGCGTGAACGCCAGGCGCTGATCGGCGCCGGCGACGCGACGGGGGCACGGGAGGAGGCCCGCGACCCGTCCGACACGACCGCGACCGCCCTGCGCGCGGCCTCCGGTCTCACCGGACTCTTCGAGGCCCGGGCCCGCGCGCACCCCACCGCGACCGCCGTCACCGACCGCGAGCACGCGCTGGACTACGCGACGCTCGACCGGCGCGCCAACCGGCTCGCGCACGCCCTCGCCGGCCGTGCCGTCCGTCCGGGTGACGTCGTCGGACTGCACGCGCGCCGCACCGTCGACCTTGCCGTCGGCGTCCTCGGCATCCTCAAGGCGGGTGCCGCCTATCTCCCGCTCGACCCCGGCCAGCCCTGGGAACGCCTCGCCGCCATGGTCGAGGACGCCGCGTGCCCCGTGGTCCTCAGCGACCACCCCGGTGCGGACCGCCCGCGGGACTGGCTCGACATCCGCACGGTCGAGGCCGAGGCCGAGGGGACGGCCTGGGGCCGGCCGCCGGCCGGGATCACCCGGGCCCCGGACCAACTGGCCTACGTGATCTTCACCTCCGGGTCCACCGGACGCCCCAAGGGGGTCGCCGTCGAGCATCGCAGCGTCCTCAACCTCTTCTCGGCCTGGCACGACCGGATGGGCACCGCCCCCGGTGAGGCGGGCTCGGCCTGGTCCAGCATCGGCTTCGACGCGTCGGTCCACGAACTCCTGCTGCCCCTCACCACCGGCGGGACGCTGCACATCGTCCCCGAGGAGGTGCGCGGCGACCCGGAGGCGTTGTTCGCCTGGCTGCGCGAGCACGAGATCGTGCAGGCGTTCCTGCCGCCCGCCTACGTCAAATGGGTCGACGAGGATCCGGACGTACGGCTGCGCGGCCTGCGTCTGCGCAAGCTGCTGACCGGCGTCGAGTCGCTCACCGAGGCCGCGCTGCACCGCATGACGGAGCGGCTGCCCGGTCTGCGGATCTGCTTCGGCTACGGCCCCACCGAGGCGACCCTCTACAGCACCGCCCACCACGACCCCCGGCCGCTGGACCGCCCGTGCCCCATCGGCCGCCCGCTGCCCGGCACCCGCTGCTACGTCCTGGACGCCCGGATGCAACCGGTCCCGCCCGGTGTCGTCGGGGAGATCCATCTCGGCGGGGCGGCCCTCGCCCGCGGCTATCTGGGCCGCCCCGACCTCACCGAGGAGCGCTTCCTGCCCGATCCGTTCGTGCCCGGCGCCCGCGTCTACCGCACCGGCGACCTGGCCCGCTGGGGCGACGACGGCCTGCTCCACTACGCGGGGCGCGCCGACGACCAGGTGAAGCTGCGTGGTTTCCGGATCGAACCGGGCGAGATCGAGGCGGCGCTGACGCGGCTGCCCGGCGTCCGCGAGGCCGTCGTCCTCGCCGACCAGGACCCGGCGGGCCGGCCCCGGCTGGTGGCCGCCGTGGGCCGGGGTGCCGCCGCGGCGCGCACCAGCGCCGAGTGGCGCGCCGCCCTCGCCCGCAGCCTGCCGGACTACATGGTGCCCGCCGTCGTCCTCGACCTGGAGGCCCTGCCGCTGAGCCGCAGCGGCAAACTCGACCGCGCTGCTGTGCTGCGCCTGGTCCACGAGCAGACGTCCGACCAGGTCAACACCGCAAGCCCGCGCGACCACGTCGAGCACGCCCTGTACCGGATATGGCAGCGCGTTCTGCTCCACCCCTCGATCGGGGTCGGCGACAACTTCTTCGACGTCGGGGGCACGTCGCTGTCCGCCATCAAGATGGCCCACGAGGTCACCGAGGCCTTCGGCCGGCGGCTGCCGGTCGCCGAGGTCATGGTGCGGCCGACGATCGAGTCGCTGGCCGCGCTGCTGCGCGAGGACGGCGCGCACCGCGCCCCGGGCAGCCTGATCGAGTTCCGCCGGGGCAGCGGCCCGCGGGTGGTCTGCGTGCACCCGGCCGGCGGCACCGCCTTCTGCTACCTGCCCCTCGCCGCCCACCTGCCCGCACACGCCGGCCTGTACGGCATCCAGTCCCCCGGCGTGAACCCGGGAGAGGACGTGCTGCCCAGCGTGGCGGCGATGGCCGAGACGTATCTGCGCCTCCTCGAACCCCTCGGGGAGGGTCCGCTCGTCCTCACCGGGCTCTCCTACGGCGGGCTCGTCGCGCACGAGATGGGGCGCCTGCTCGGGCAGGCCGGGCGCGGCGATGTGAGCGTGGTCCTCCTCGACACGCAGGCGACCGACGACAGTGCGGCCCGCGCGGCGATCACCGCCGTCGACGCGGCCGAGTTCCGCGACAAACTCGTGCGGTTCAACGGGATGTACCCCGGCATCGACGACGCCCAGGTGGACCGCTACTTCCGGATCTACAACCACAACCGGCTCACCGCCCGCGACCACGTACCGGCCGCCTCCCCGGCCAGGCTGGTCCTCGCCGAGGCCGTGCCGGACGGCGACACCCCCTTCCACGCCGAGGTCCGGGCCTTCTGGCGGCGGCGCGCGCGGGGCGAGTTCCGCGTGGAGACGATGGCCTGCGACCACTGGGAGATCCTGGAGGGCAACGAGACCGCCCGGGTCGCCGCGCTGCTCGCCGCCGAACTCGCCCATCACGAGGGGAAGCCGACGCGCGCGGTGCGCTCCGTCGCCGTACCGGCGGGAGAAACGCGATGACCGACCGCACCGCGGCCTCCGGACCCGCCGAGGCCGGATCGACCGAGACGGGACTGCCCGAGCCGGCACTGCCGAAGGCCGGCCTGGCCGGGGCCGGACTGCCCCAAGCCGAACTGACCGACGCCGAAGGGCCCGAAGCCGAGCTGACCGAGGCTGGACTGCCCGAAGCCGGGCTCGTCGAAGCCGTGCTCGCCCAGGCGCACCGTACGCCGTCGGCCGTCGCCGTCGAGGACGGCGGCCGTCTGCTCGACTACGCGGAACTCGACCTGCTCAGCGGCCGGGTGGCCGCGAGGCTGCGTGAACAGGGCGTGACCGCCGGGCAGTCCGTCGCGGTCTGCCTGCCCCGGTCCTGGCAACTGGTGTGCGTCATGCTCGGCATCCGCCGCGCGGGGGCCACGGTGGTCCCCCTCGACCGGCTCAGTCCGCCCGACCGGCAGCGCCACATCCTCGACGACTCCGGTGCCGTCACGGTCGTCCACGACGGCACGGCCGGGCACGCCGACGGGATCGACGCCGGCCTGCTCCTCGGCCCGGCCGCGGCATCCGTGGCGGCGGAGCCGTCCGCACCCGCCGGCGCCGGCGACCCGGCCGGCTTCCTCTTCTACACCTCCGGCAGCACCGGCCGCCCCAAGGGTGTCGAGGTCACCGACGCGGGCGTGCTGCGCCTGGCCCGGCCCGGCTGGCTCGACCCGCGGCCCGGCGCCCGCTTCGCGTGCCTGTCCAACCCGGCCTTCGACGCGCTCAGTTTCGAGATCTGGGCCCCGCTGCTCACCGGCGGCGTCTGCGTCGTCCTGGACGACTCCGAGGTGCACAGCCCGCACCGGCTGGCCGCCGTGCTGCGCGAACGGCGCGTCGACACCCTGTTCATCACGGTGGCCCTCTTCAACACGGTCGTCGACAAGGTTCCCGGCTGCTTCGCCGACGCGGGACAGGTCCTGGTCGGCGGCGAACGGCTCGATGCGCGCGCGATCCGCGCCTGGTACGACGCCAACCCCGGTGCGGGCACGGTCCTCTACAACGTGTACGGGCCGACGGAGGCCACGACGTTCGCCCTGTACCACCCGATCCCCCGTGACCTCGACGGTGACTCGTCGGTCCCGATCGGCACCGCTCTGCCGGGGACCGGACTGCTGCTGCGCACCACGGACGGGCGCACCGCGGAGGACGGCGAGGTGGCCGAACTCCTGCTCTCCGGCGCGGCGTTGGCGCGCGGCTACCGCAATCTCCCGGAACTGACCGAGCGTTGTTTCGTCCACCTGGCGGACGAGGACGGCTCCCCGCGCCGCTGGTACCGGACCGGTGACCTGGTACGCCGGGACGCCGACGGGCTCGTGCACCACGTCGGACGCGCCGACCGGCAGGTCAAGGTGCGCGGCTTCCGCATCGAACCCGGCGAGGTGGAGCAGCGGATCCTGGCCCTGCCCGCCGTGCGCCGCGCCCATGTCTGCACCCGGCGCGACACGGCGGACCGCCACGAGCTGCTGGCCTTCCTCGTCCTCGGCGACGACGGCCTCTCCTTCGCCGACTACGAACGTCATCTCACCGCCGCCCTGCCGCCGTACATGCGCCCCCACCACACCCACCTGGTCCCGGAACTCCCGCTGACCCCCAACGGCAAGGTCGACCAGGCCGCGCTGGAGCGCGAGGCGGCCACGCCGTGGCGCGGCACCCGTGCGGACGCGGTGGCCGTCCGCGCGGAGCAGCGTCCCGTCCTGGAGATCGCCGAGGGCGTCCTCGGCGTCGGCGGCCTGCGTCCCGACGACCGCTGGATACCGAACGGCGGCGACTCCCTGAAGGCGCTGCGTCTCCGCTTCGAGATCCAGCAGCGGTACGGCGTCGACATCCCCCAGGACCTGGTGCTGCGGGCCGACTTCGCCGCTCTCGCGGACGCCGTGCGCACCGCTCCGGCCGACGAGCGGCCGCCCGTGCCACCCGCCACCTACGCCGCGGACGCCGTGGAGGGGCCTGCCACCAGTGAACAGGAGCGCCTCTGGCTCCTGCACCGGCGCGACCCCGACGACCGCTCCTACGACGTGCCGCTCGCCTTCCGCGTCCAGGGGGCCGTCGACCGGCAGGCTCTGCGCCGCGCGCTGCGCACGCTGGTGGAACGTCACCCTGCCCTGCGTACCCGGCTGGTCCCCGCCCCCGACGGCCTGCGGCAGCGCACCGAGGCGCCGTACGACCCCTGGCAGCCGCTCGACGCCCGCGAGGGGGAGCCCTGGCAGGAGACCGCCGACCGCTTCTTCGCCCACCGCTTCGACCTCACCGAGCCCCACATGCTGCGGGCCGCCTGGGCGGAGCACGCCGACGGCGGTCTGCTGCTTCTGCATCTGCACCACGCGGCCGTGGACGGCTGGTCGCTCAACCTCCTCTTCCGTGACCTCACCGCCGCCTACGCGGGCGACACGGAACGTCCCGCCCCGGCCACGGGCCCTGTCGACCTCGCCCGCTGGCAGCGGGACTGGCGGGCGGCCGCCGGATACGAGCGGCTGCGCACCCGGCTGAGCGAGCACTACGCCGAGGCGCCGGAGCCGTCACCCGCCCGGCCCGCTCCCGGGTCCGCGTCCCCCCTCCGGCCGCGGGCCCGGCTGCTGCGCACCTCCCTTGACCTGGTCCGCCGGGCCGCGCTGGACCGGCGTGCCGCGGAACTGGGCCTGACCAGGTTCCAGTTGCTGGTGTCGGCGTTCGCCGCGTGCCTGTACGGCGTGACCGGGCAGGCCCGGCCGCTGGTCGCCGCTCCGGTGGCGAACCGGCCGCGCCCGGAGTTCGCCGAGAGCGTCGGCATGTTCGCGAACACCGTGCTCCTCGACCTCGCCGTACGGCCCGACGACTTGCTGCGCACCCACCTCACGGCGCACGCCGGCACCGTGCGCCGGGTGCTGGAAGGGCAGGAGGTGCTCCTCGCCGATGTGCTGCCCGCGCCGGCGTTCCGCGACCGCTCGCCGCTCTTCGACTACCTGTTCGTCCTGGAGAACACGGAGCTCTCCGCGTTGCGGCTGGCCGGCTGTGCTGTCGAGCCCCTGTGGCCCGAGCCCGCGGGCGCCAAGTGCGCGCTGACCCTGTCCGTGGTGGAGGACGAGTCGGGGTTCGGCTGTCTCTGGGAGTACCGGGACGACTTCGGCGCCGAACGCGCGCAAGCGGCGGCCCGGTTGTTCCGGCGGGCCCTGGACCGGCTGACCGGTGACGGTGACCTGACCCTGCGCGCGCTCGTCGCCCCGTACCGCTCGTCGGGGGCCGCCCACGGCTCCGCGGTGGAACCGGACTTCGCGACGGTCGCCGAGGGGTTCGCCCGCCAGGTGGCCCGCACTCCCGACGCGCCCGCCGTCACCCTCGGCCGCACCACCCTCACGTACGCCGAACTCGACGCCCAGGCCAACGCGTTGGCGTCGCTCCTGAGCGTTCCGGAGGATCCCGCCGCCCCGGCGTCAGTGGCCCTCTACCTCCAGCCGTCCGTCGAGCATGTCGTCGCCCTTCTCGCGGCGGCCCGCCGCAACCTGACCGTCGTCCCCCTCGACCCCGCCTACCCGGCGGCCCTGCTGCGACATGTGCTGGACCAGGCGGCCCCGCTGTGCGTACTGACCGGCGCCCAGGACCTGGACGTCCTGGCCACGATCGCCCCGCCGGACCTGCCGCGGCACGTCGTCACCCTCACCCGTACGCCCACGGCGCCGCCGGTGCCGTACCGGCACCGCGCACTGCGGCCGCTCTACACCCTGTTCACCTCGGGCTCCACCGGCACCCCCAAGGGCGTCCAGGTCCCCGACCGGACCCTGTGCTCCCTGCTCACCTGGCAGCGGACCGAGGGAGGACTCGAACGGCCCGCCGTCACCCAGCAGTTCTCCATGCTCTCCTTCGACGTCTCCTTCCAGGAGATCCTCACCACCCTCTGCTCGGGCGGCGAGCTGCGCCTGGTGCGCCCGGCCTGGCGGCAGGACGTGCCCACGCTGCTCGACGAGTTGGAGACGGGCGGCGCGCAGCGGATCTTCCTGCCCTACGTGGCGTTGCAGCTGCTCGCCGAACACGGCGTGCGCGCGGGGGTGTTCCCGTCCCGGCTGCGCGAGGTCGTCACCGCGGGCGAGCAGTTGGTGTGCACGGACGCGATCCGGCGCTGGTTCGCGGGGCTGCCGGACGGCGCCCGGCTGTTCAACCACTACGGTCCGACCGAGACCCATGTCGTCAGTGCCCTGTGCCTGGACGGCGACCCGGCCGACTGGCCGGCGCGTCCCGCCGTCGGGCGCCCGGTGGCGGGGGCCGTGCTGCGGGTGGTCGACGAAGGCGGTCTGCCCGTCCCGCCGGGGGTGACCGGCGACCTCCTCATCGGCGGTCCCATGGCGAACCGCTGCTACCTCGGCGACCCCGCCGACCATCACGACCGGTTCGTCGACGACCCCGAGCTGGGCACCCTCTACCGCAGCGGCGACCGCGCCCGCTTCGACGAGCGCGGCCTGCTGCACTACGCCGGCCGCGACGACGGCCAGGTCAAACTCGGCGGCCACCGACTGGAGCTGGGGCAGGTCGAGGCCGCGCTGCTCGGGTGCGGTGAGGTGGTCAACGCGGTCGCGGGCGTGCTGGACGGCAGGCTGGTCGCCGTCCTGCAGTGCCGGGGTGCGGATCCCGACCCGGCGGACCTGACCCGGCGGCTGGCGCGGCTGCTGCCCGCCTACGTCCGGGTCGCGGCCTTCCGCAGAGTGACGGACCTGCCGCGCACCCCCAGCGGCAAGGTGGACCGGCGGGCGGCGCTCACCGCTCCGGGGCGCGAACTGCGGCCGGACGACCGCGTGGACGCCGGACTGTCGCCGCTGGAGCTGCGGCTGGCCGAGCTGTTCCGGGCGGCGACCGGGCGGAGCGTCGGCGTGGACGAGCGGTTCCTCGACGCCGGTGCCACCAGCCTGGACCTGATGCGCTTCCAGCTCAGATGCTCGGGAGAGGGCGATCTCCCGTTCTCCGTACCGGACTTGTTCGAGCACGTCACGCTGCGCGCCCTGGCCAGGCTGGTGACGGACGGCGGCGCCACCCGGGACGCCCCGACGCGGCAGCCGGGGGCGTCCGGCAGCGCTCGGCGGGCGGATGAGCCCGTCGCCGTCGTCGGCATGGCCGTCCGGCTGCCGGGCGCGCCCGACCTGGCCGCGTTCTGGGACCTGGTCGTCTCCGGCCGGCGGGGCATCGAGCACTTCGCCGCGGACGGCGGCCGGGTCGGCGCCCGCAGCCAGTTGGCGGGGCCGCTCGCGTTCGACCCGGGCCGGTTCACGATCAGCCCGCACGAGGCCCGGCTGATGGACCCCCAGCAGCGTCAGCTGCTGATGAACTGCGCCGAGGCCCTGGCCCACGCCGGAATCGGCGAGCCGGCCCGGCTGCGGGTCGGTCTGGTCGCCTCCTGCGGCGAGAACACCTACTTCCAGCGCATGCTCCGCGACGGCGACCCGGATCTGCTGCCGGACTCCTTCCGGCTCGCCCTGCACCACGAGAAGGACTTCCTCGCCACCAAGGCCGCCTACCATCTCGGTCTCACCGGACCGGCGTTCACGCTCCAGTCCGCCTGCTCCAGTTCGCTCGCCGGGGTGCATGTCGCCGCCGGGATGCTGCGGCAGGGCGACGCCGACGTGATGCTCGTCGGCGGGGTCCTCGTCGACACCGAACTGACCGACGGCTACACCTACCGGCCGCAGCACATCTTCTCCCCCGACGGGCACTGCCGGCCCTTCAGCGCGGACGCCGAGGGCACCGTGGGGGCCAGCGGCACCGGCGTTGTCGTCCTCAAACCGCTGGCCGCCGCCCGCCGCGACGGCGACACCGTGTACGCGGTCGTCACCGGCTCGGGCCTCAACAACGACGGTTCCGGCAAGCTCGGTTACAGCGCCCCGTCACTGCCCGGGCAGCGGGCGGCGATCCGCGCGGCGCTGGACCGCAGCGGTCGCACCGGCGGCGACGTCGGGTACGTGGAGGCGCACGGCACCGGTACCCGGCTCGGCGACCCGGTCGAGGCGGCCGCGCTGCGGCAGGCGTACGGGCTGGCGGCGGACGCGCGGATGGCGCTGTCGTCCGTGAAGAGCCAGATCGGGCATCTGGGCGCGGCGGCGGGCGTGGCCGGCCTGGTGCGCGCGGTGCTCGCCGTGCACCACGGGGTCGTGCCGCCGACGGCCGACTTCGACCGCCTCAACCCGGAGATCGCCGACGGCCCGTTCCGGATCCCGGTCGCCGCCGAGCCCTGGCCGGCCGGCTCGCGCCGGGTGGCCGGGGTGAGCGGCTTCGGCATCGGCGGCACCAACGCCCATGTGCTGCTGGAGCAGCCGGACCCGGTACCGGACCCGGACCCGGGTCAGCCGCTGCCGTGCCTGGTGCTGTCCGGGGCCTCGCAGGCCGCGGTCCGCGCGGACGCGCGCCGCGTCGCCGACTACCTCACGGCGCGTCCGGACGCCTATCCCCAGGTGCTGCGGCACCTGCAGGCCGGGCGGCCCGCCCTGGCCCACCGCGCGGCGGCCGTCTGCCCGGACGCCGCCTCGGCCGTCGCCTGGCTGCGGGCCCTGCCGGCGGTCACCGCGCCCCCGTCCCGGAACGCACCGCCGGTCGAGGACCGCGACCCGCGGGCCCTCGCGGCGGCATGGACGGCCGGCCGCACCGTCGCCTGGCCGGCGGGTCCGGCCGCCGCGCCCTGGGACTTCCCGCCGCCCGCCTTCGACACGAGCGAGTACGACTACCCGCGCGCCCCCGAGTGCGACGTTCCGAGCGCCGCCGGGGAGGGCTCTTCGCGCGCCGCCGAGCACGGCTTGCAGCGCCCCGCCGAGGAGCGGTCCGGGATCTCCCGGCTGCCTGCCGCGCAGTGGCTGCACCAGCCGCTGTGGACGCGCTCGCGGCGCGCCCGCACCAAGGCCGCGGTGTCCGGCCGTACCGCCGTGGTGGTGACCGGCCCCGGCCAGGACGGTGAGAGCTGGCGGTTCCTGGAACGCCACTACGCCCGGGTGGTGAGCGTGCGCGCCGGGCAGCGGCTGACCCGGCTCGGCGACGACCGCTACGAGGCCGATGTCGCCGACGCCGGGCAGCTCGCCGACCTGCTCGGCCGCCTGGCCGGCGCGGACGGACCGGCCGTCGACTGGCTGCACGCGCTGCCGCTCGCCCTCGACGGCGCTTTGACCGCGTCGGCGCTGGAGACGGCCGAGTGGGCCTGTCTCGACACGGTCGCCGCCCTCGCCCTTGCCCTCGCCGGCCGTCCGGAACCGCATCGGCCCCGGGCCTGGCTGCTGTCGCAGCGGGCGCAGCCGGTCACCGGGAGCGTGCACACCCCCGAGGCGGGCCTGCTCGCCGCGGCCCTCGAAGTCCCCCGGCAGGAACTGGGCGTCACCCTGCGCTGGACCGACCTGCCCGGCCCGCACCCGGCCGGCTGGGCCGCCCGCCTGCCCGACCTGCTCCTCGACGACGCCGTCACCGACCGGGCGACGGCCCTGCGGGACGGCTTCTGGTGGCATCCCACCAGCGTGCCGGTGCCCGTCGGCGAGACACCCCCGCCGGCCGCCGCGCCGGGCACCCATCTGATCCTGGGCGGCACCGGCGGCATCGGCACCACCCTGGCCGCGAGCCTCCTCAGGCACCCTGGCAACCGGGTCGTCCTGGTGGCCCGCGGCACCGAAGTGCCCGCCACGCTGCGGGAGTTCGGCGAACGGGTCACCCTGGTCACGGCCGACCTGGCGACCGAGGAACCCGAGGTCGTCGCGGACCGGCTGAGCCCGCTGCTGGACGGCCTGGCCGGCATCGTGCACGCCGCCGGGACCGCCGCGGGCGGGCTTCTGGCGCGGCGCGAGCCGGCCGCCGCCCGTAATGTCACGGCGGCCAAGCTGCGTGGCGCCCTGCTGGTCGAACTGCTCGTCGCCGAACACGCCCCCGACCACGTCCTGTACTGCTCCTCGATGGCGGCCCGGTTCGGCGGAGTCGGCCAGTTCGACTACGCGGCCGCCAACGCCTGCCTCGACGCCTACGCCCAGCACACCGCGCCCGGCGGCGACGCCACCGTCCGCACCAGTGTCGGCTGGGACGCGTGGCGGGACGTCGGCATGGCCCAGCGGCACGCCGGCCGGGCGGACGCCCGGCACCGGGACCACCTGGCCGTGGCGCTGACCCCGCAGGAGGGTACGGCCGTCTTCGAGCGGGCTCTCCACCTCCAACTGCCGTGTCTCATGGTGAGCACCACGGACCTGACGGCCGCACGGGCCTTCTACGCGTACGAACCGGTGGCCGCCGAACCAGCCCCCGAACCGGCCGTGCCCGAACCGGCCGTGCCCGAACCGGGTGACCTCGGTGCGCAGATCACCGGGATCCTCCTCGGCCTGCTCGGCGTGGACGCCGTCGACCCGCAGGCCGCCCTGTACGACCTGGGCGCCGACTCACTGACCCTGCTGGAACTCCTCGACGAGATCAAACGCCTGCACGGCACCGACATCGAGCTGTCCCGGCTCAGCCACCGGGTGAGCCTCGCGGAGATCCTCGGCCACCTCGGCGGCGGTGTCCGCCCGTACGGCTCGGTGGACGTCGAGGTGTGGCAGCGCGGCCCGGGGCCGGACGTGCTGTGCCTGGTGCACCCGGTGGGCGGGGACATCCAGGCCTACCGGCCGCTGGTGTCCGCCCTGCCCGACGACCGCACCGTCTGTCTGATCGCCGACCCCGCGCTGCGCGACCCCGGGCTGCCGGACCGCCCCATCGAGGAGCGCGCCGCGCACTACCTGGCCGCCGTACGACGGGAGTTCCCGGAACCCGGGCGCCGGCTGACGCTCGCCGGCTGGTCGTTCGGGGCGTGGACCGCGCTGTCGATGGCCGCGCTCGCCGAGGCCGAGGACCGGCCGGTGACCGCCCTGCATCTCCTCGACCCGCCGCCGCCCGGGGCCGGGCAGCGCCTCGCCGGCTATGACGAGGACCGGATACAGGCCGTGTTCGCCCGCGAGCTGAGCGGAAACGGCACGGGACGGCCGACGGAACCGGAGCACGGCGCAGGACGGCCGACGGACCCAGAACACGGCACGGGACGACCGACGGACCCGGACCCGGTCGACCGGCTCACGGAGTCCGGTCGCGTCTACGCCGAGCGGCTCGCGCGCTGCTGCCGCGCCAACCTGGCGGCCATGGCCGGGCACCGGCTGCCGAGGCTGCGCCGGACGCCCGCCGCCGTATGGCTGGCGGCCCGCCCCGTGACCGAGGCCGCGCTCGCGCCGGATCCGACCGCCCGCGGCGCCTGGGACGCCCACCTCCCGGCGCCGTACCGGCTGCGCCACGTCGACGCCGACCACTACGAGATCGTCGGCGAGCCACACGTCCGGGAGATCGCCGCCGCCCTCACCGAGACCGTGTCCCCGTCCGACGCCCGGCCGCAGCCCGCCGGACGGATCTGAGGAGACCCCCCGTGCAGCATCCGTACACCCGCCTGCCCGCCCGGTCGTTCTGGCGCACCGCGGTCGCCGAGCCCGACCCGGCGGACATCGACGGCCTGTGGACGCCGAAGTTCGCGATCGGCCAGGACGATCCCGTCGTCACCGCCGGATCCTGCTTCGCCGCGCACATCGGCCGGGCCCTCCTGGCCGAGGGCATGCACTGGTACGACGCCGAACTGCCGCCCCCGGGCCTGACGGCGGCCGAGCAGGCGGCGCGCGGATACCGCCGGTTCTCCTTCCGGACCGGCAACATTTACACGGCCGCCGCGCTGCGCCAGTGGGTCGCCTGGGCGCTGGAGGAGGAGACGCCGCCGCAGGAGGTGTGGGAGGAGGACGGAGCCTTCTACGACCCCTACCGGCCGGGCGTGGAACCGGCCGGCCACCGCTCGCCGGAGGACGTGCTGCGGGCCCGCGACGTCACCCTGGACGCGGTCCGCACCGCCCTCGCCGAAGCCGCGGTCCTCGTGTTCACCCTCGGCCTGACCGAGGCCTGGCACGACGCCCGTACCGGAACGGTCCTGCCGGTGTGCCCCGGTACCGTGCGCGGCAGCTACGACCCGGCCCGGCACGTCCTGCACAACCACACGGTGGACCGGGTGCACCGCGACCTCACGGCCGTGCTCGCCATGGCGCGCGGCGTCAACTCCCGGCTGCGCACGGTCCTCACCGTCTCCCCGGTGCCGCTGACGGCGACCGCCACCGGGCGCCACGCGCTGGTCGCCACCACCCACTCCAAGTCGGTGCTGCGCGCGGCGGCCGGCCAGCTCGCCGACGCGTCCGACGGCGTCGACTACTTCCCGTCGTACGAGATCGTCACGGGCTTCCCGTACCGGGCGGCGTTCTACGGCCCGAACCTGCGCACGGTCACCCCGGACGGAGTGGCCTTCGTGATGCGGCACTTCTTCCGGGCCGTCCGGCCCGGGGCCGACGCGGCACCGCCCGCGCCGGTGCCCGCGCCTTCCACCCCCGTCACCGGCGGAGAGGACCACTGGTGTGACGACGCCGTACTCGACTACTACGCCCCCCGTTCCGGCCCGGTTCCTTCTGCTCGGTGACTCCCACGCAGGCTGCGTCGGACGGGCCGCGCACCAGGCGCGGCTGCCCTTCGTGGGCGGCCCGGTCGGCTCGGGCCGGGACTTCCTCGGGCCGTTCGTCGACGACGCCGGCGGTGACCTGGAATTCCGGGACGCGCGAGCGCGGCGACTGGTCCGGGAGTCTCTGGACGCGCTCGGCGTGCCCGGGTTCGCGGGGCTCGGGGTGCCGCTCGTGTGCACGTTCGGGCTGAGCGCGCACACGGTGGCCACCCGGCAGAACTGGGACATCCACCGCGACCGGCACGGCACCGTGCCCGAACGGTTCCTGCGCAGCGGCCTGTTCGGCGACCTGGTCCGGGCGAATGTGCGCGGTGCGCTCGCCTTCTACGACCGTACGGCCGCCCTCGGACTGCGGGTGCTGGCCCTGATGCCGCCGCAGCGTGTCCCCGGCATGTCCGACCCGGGTGTCTTCTTCGCCGCCCAGGACGTCATCGGCGCCGAACTCACGGCACGTGGGGTGGAGCTGCTCGACCTGCGGGCCCGCGTCACCGACGGCGCGGGACACCAGCGGCCGGTCTTCTGCCAGGCCGGCGACACGATCCACGGCAACCTCGCCTTCGGCCGGCTGGTGGTCGCCGAACTCCTCGACCGCGGGCTCTGACCCCGCTCACCGCTCTGCCCTCGTCCGCCCGGCCCCGTCCCGTCCTGTCCCGTCCTGTCCCAAGGAGGTCCCCATGGAGGACTACGCACTGCGCGCCGTGGCGCAGCTCACCACCCGCCCCGCCGAGCCCTACGACACCCTCTCCGTCGCCCCGGTCACCCCGGTGCTGGGCGCCGAGGTCACCGGTCTCGACCTCTCCCGGGAGCTGACGCCGCAGCAGGAGAAGGAGCTCAAGCACGCCTTCCACACGCATCACGTGCTGGTCTTCCGTGACCAGGACCTGACCCCCGAACAGCACAAGCGGTTCGCGGGCGTCTTCGGCGAGCTGCACCCCGTCGCCCTCGCCGCCGAGGGATCCGATCCGTACATCCTTCAGATCAAGGCGGACCGGGACTCCAAGGCCGTCGCCGGCAACGGCTGGCACTCCGACGGCACGGCGGACCCGGAGCCCTCCCTCGGCTCGATGCTGTACATCACCACGACTCCCGAGGACGGCAGCGGCGGCGACACCCTGTTCGCCAACATGCACCTCGCCTACGAGCTGCTCTCCCCCGCCCTGCGCGGCTTCCTCGACGGTCTGACCGCCCTCCACGACGGCGCCAAGCCCTGGACCGACGCCGGACTGACCCCGCCGCCCGAGTACGACGTGCCGCGCACCGAGCAGCCGGTCGTCGTCCGCCATCCGGAGAACGGCCGCAAGCTGCTGTTCGTCAACGCCCCCTACACCTCGCACATCACCCAGCTGTCCCGCGCCGAGAGCGACGCCCTGCTGGGGATGCTGTACGCGCACATCGCCCGTACCCCGCTGCTGCACTGCCGGGTCCGCTGGCAGGAGCGCACGCTGGTGTTCTGGGACAACCGCAGCGTGCAGCACCACGCGGTGTGGGACTACTTCCCGCACACCAGGGAAGGCCGCCGCGTGGCGATCGACGGCACGTCTCTGCATGGCTGACCCGACCGAGGAAAGAGCGCACATGGCCACGGCCACCGCCGCACCGGCGGCCTTCCGCGCCGCGCTGCGGACCCAGGCCGCCGAGCCGCCCGCGGCCGGGGTGCCCGCCTGGCTGTGGCGGCTCGCCACCGCCGTCCACGGGGAACTGGCGCCGCCCGCCGCGGACGCCTGGGCGAACCGGCTGCACGCCCTGCTCGGTACGGCGAGGATCCCCGCCGGGCTGCGGCCCGTGCACGTCTGGCAGGCGGAGACCGTACTGCCGCTGCTGGCGGGCACGGCGGACACGGCCGTGCCCGCCGCCCTGCACCGCGCGGCGGCCCGGGGCGCACCGGCCGACCGGGACACCTGGCGGTCGGCGCTCGGCCCGCTCCTGCTGCGGCTGCACGACGCCGCCTACGACCGTGCCGGCGCCTACGCGGAGGGCCACGCGGGTGCCCGCGACCACGCCCTGGCCAACCGGTACTCCACCGCCGAGGCGGACGCGTACGGCCACGAGTACGCGCGGCTGAGCACCGAGGCGAACGCGCGCGCCTTCGCCGAGGCGCACGCGGCGGCGCTCGGCACGGCGCTCGCGACGGCGTACTCGGCCGACGATCCCGTCGCCTACGCGGCCACCTTCCCCGGGGCGCATCTGAAGGCCGCCCTGCGCGCCACGGCGGCGGCACCGGGCGAAGCCGCCCCGACCCAGCTCCTGGCCGACGGCCTCCTGAGGGCGCTCGCGGCTTGCCCCCCGTGAGGCGGCCGCCGGAGATCCACCCGTCGTGCCCTGTGAGAGGTCCGGCCGAGCGCGGACCGAGGCGAAAGCAGGCGTACGCGGTCGTGCCGTCCTTGCTGACGGCCCTGGCCCGGAAGGGGCCGACCGCACCGGAGACCTGGGAGCCGCCGGCCGCTTCGTCGACGAGCTTCTCGATCGCGGCCCGGTTGTGAAACCCTCGCCGGCCGCCGCGGGCGCCCTGGACGCGGCGTATCCGACGACACCCAGCACCGCCACCCGCAGCAGGGCGACGAACCCTCGCCGTCCGAAGGCCGCACGGCCCCGGTGATCGAGGACCGTTGCCAGGACGAGGGAAGCGTCCGCTTCCGCTTCCCCCTTCACCAGCCCGCCCACGTGACCTTCGTCCGCGCAAGGTCGATACTTCGCTCAGGAGAACTGCGCCGCTCCCGGTCACCGCCCCCGCCCACACCTGACGAACAGTCACACCAAAGTCGGCGTTGATCTACTCTGACCTGTGAAGAAGCAGGTCAGAGGCTAGCCTGGTAACGTCCTTGGAGGATCACATGAAGATGCTGATCAACGTTCCGGAAACCGTGGTGGCGGATGCGCTGCGGGGCATGGCGTCGGCTTTTCCCGACCTCGCCGTGGACGTGGAGAACCGGGTGATCGTACGACGGGACGCCCCCGTCGCCGGGCAGGTCGCGCTGGTCTCGGGCGGCGGTTCCGGGCATGAGCCGCTGCACGGCGGATTCGTGGGGCCCGGGATGCTGTCGGCCGCCTGTCCGGGCGAGGTGTTCACGTCCCCCGTCCCGGACCAGATGGCCCGGGCCGCCGCCGCCGTGGACAGCGGGGCCGGGGTGCTGTTCATCGTGAAGAACTACACCGGTGACGTGCTCAACTTCGACATGGCCGCCGAACTCGCCGAGGACGAGGGCATCCAGGTCGCGAAGGTGCTCGTCAACGACGACGTGGCCGTCACCGACAGTCTGTACACGGCGGGCCGGCGCGGCACCGGCGCCACCCTGTTCGTCGAGAAGATCGCCGGGGCGGCCGCCGCCGAGGGACAGCCGCTGGAGCGGGTGGAGGCCGTCGGGCGCCAGGTGAACGAGAACTCCCGCAGCTTCGGTGTCGCGCTGAGCGCCTGCACCACGCCGGCCAAGGGCTCCCCGACCTTCGATCTGCCGCCCGGCGAACTGGAGTTGGGCATCGGCATCCACGGCGAGCCGGGCCGGGAGCGGCGGGCCATGATGACCTCCGGCGAGATCGCCGACTTCGCGGTCAACGCCGTACTGGAGGACATGCCGCCGCACAACCCGGTCCTCGTCCTGGTCAACGGCATGGGCGCGACCCCGCTCCTCGAGCTGTACGGGTTCAACGCGGAGGTCCAGCGGGTGCTCGCGGAGCGCGGGGTGAGCGTGGCCCGCATCCTGGTCGGCAACTACGTGACCTCCCTGGACATGGCCGGTGCCTCGGTCACGCTCTGCCAGGTCGACGAGGAGCTGCTGCGGCTGTGGGACGCTCCGGTGAAGACACCGGCGCTGCGCTGGGGCATGTGAGCGAGAGACAGCACCGACCCGCGTCCGTACCGCAACGCAACGCAAGGAGATCCCGTGCTAGACGCCGACTTCTTCCGCCGCTGGATGGCGGTGACCGCCGCCTCCGTCGACCGTGAGGCGGAGCGGCTCACCGCCCTTGACTCCCCCATCGGGGACGCCGACCACGGCAGCAACCTCCAGCGCGGTTTCAAGGCCGTGGTGGCCGCGCTGGAGAAGGACGCGCCCGCGACGCCGGGTGCCGTGCTGACGCTCGCCGGGCGTCAGCTGATCTCCACGGTCGGCGGCGCGTCCGGGCCGCTGTACGGCACGCTGCTGCGCGGTACCGGCAAGGCGCTCGGCGACGCGGCCGAGGTCAGTGAGGCCCAGTTCGCCGAGGCGCTGCGGGCCGGGGTGGACAAGGTCATGGCGCTCGGCGGGGCCGCGCCCGGGGACAAGACGATGATCGACGCCCTGGTGCCGGCCGTCGACGCGCTCGGTGACGGTTTCGGGGCGGCCCGGACCGCCGCCGAGCAGGGCGCCGAGGCGACGATCCCGTTGCAGGCCCGCAAGGGCCGGGCGAGCTATCTCGGCGAGCGCAGCATCGGCCACCAGGACCCGGGCGCCACCTCGTCGGCGCTGCTCGTCGCGGGACTCGCGGAGGCGGCCGGTGAGTGAGAACAACCTGGTGGGAATCGTGCTGGTGTCGCACAGCGCGCAGGTCGCGGCGTCCGTCGCGGAGCTGGCCAAGGGGCTGGCGGGCGGCGCCACAACGGTGCCGGTCGCCCCGGCGGGCGGCACCGAGGGCGGCGGGCTCGGCACCAGCGCCGAGCTGATCGCCGCGGCTGCCGCGTCCGTGGACCGGGGCGCCGGGGTCGCCGTCCTCACCGACCTGGGCAGCGCGGTGCTCACCGTGAAGGCGCTGCTCGCCGAGGGCGACGAACTCCCTGCCGGCACCCGCCTGGTGGACGCCCCGTTCGTCGAGGGCGCGGTCGCCGCGGTCGTCACGGCCGGCACCGGGGCCGACCTGGACGCGGTGGCGGCGGCCGCCGCCGAGGCGTACACCTACCGCAAGGTCTGAGGACCCCCGGGGCCGGCCGTCTGGTTTCGTGCCGGCGTCGCCGGGCCTGGGGCCTGTCGCGGAAGCGGCGTCGCCGCCCGAAGGGCGGCCCTTTCACACCAGGCCCTAGCCAAGCCCCTCCGCCACCACCGCGAGGGCCGAGCGCATGGTCGCCGTGAGCTCGGCCTCCGCCGTGGCGGGGTCGGTGGTCTCGTCGGCGACCCGCCAGGCGTAGTGCTCGACGGCCGCGCGCAGGGCCGCGTTGAACATGGCCGCCTGGATGGTGGGCCGCAGGTCGTCGGCGGCCAGCCCGGAGCGCTCGGCGAGGGCGCGGGCGAACGCCGGTTCGGCCTCGTCGTAGGACTGCAGCCACTCCGCCCGCAGGCCCGGTTCGCCGCGGGTCAGCCGGACCAGGGCGCCCATGGTGGCGCGGTCCGGGCCCGCCACCAGCCGGCTGTCCGTCGGTACGGCATCCTCGAAGACCTCCACCAGCGGCCGGCCGGGGCGCCATGCGCGCAGGCAGTCGGCCACGGCCTCGATACCGGCCGCGAACAACGGCCGTACGCAGGCCTCCTTGCTCGGGAAGTAGCGCCACACCGTGCGCGCCGAGACCCCGACCGCCTGCCCGATCTGGTCGCCCGTGGTCGCGGCCACCCCCTGGGTGACGAACAGGTCCACCGCGGCGCGGGCGATCTCCAGCCTGGTCTCGGCCTTGCGCTCCTCGGTCAGCGGCGGGCGTCCCGTGCGTCCCCCTGCGGTCATCTGTCCCTCCGGTGCCGGTGGCTCTCGCACCGGGATTCTCCCCGAGGAACCGGGATGGTGGAAATTCCGGCCCCGACTTCATGTCACTCGAAGACATTAAGTCGTATGGTGTGACCGCACCGGGCGCAGGGCGCCTCGAACCACCTGATGGGAGCACCACATGGCCAGCGGACTCGACGGGCGCGGCGTCATCGTCACCGGCGCGGGATCGGGGATCGGGCGTGCCGCCGCCCTGGCCTTCGCCAGGGAGGGCGCCCGGGTCCTGGTCGCCGACCTGAACGCCGAGGCCGCGGGCGCGGCGGTGGCGGAGATCGAGAAGGCGGGCGGTACGGCCGTGGCCGTCACCGGGGACCTCAGTGAGCAGTCCGTGGTGGACCAGGTGGTCGCGACCGCGGTGGAGCGGTTCGGCGGGGTGGACGTCCTGGTGAACAACGCCGGGATCATGGACCGGATGTCGGCGCTCGCGGACGTCAGCGACACGGAGTGGGAGCGGGTGATACGGGTCAACCTCACCGCGCCGTTCCTGCTCACCCGGGCCGTGCTGCCGCACATGCTGGCGGCGGGCCGCGGCGCGATCGTCAACACCGCCTCCGAGGCCGGTCTGCGCGGCAGCGCGGCGGGCGCCGCCTACACGGCCTCGAAGCACGGGGTCGTCGGCCTGACCAAGAACCTGGCGGTGATGTACCGCAACCAGGGCATCCGGGCCAACGCCATCGCGCCCGGCGGCACCAGGACCGGAATCCAGATCGACCTGGAGGACGGCGCCCACGGGCCCGCCGCGCTCGGCCCTTACTTCGGCAACGTCGGCCAGGTCTCCGAACCCGAGGAGCAGGCGGCCGCGATCGTCTTCCTCGCCTCGGACGCGGCCAGCAACATCAACGGCGCGATCCTGCCGGTCGACAACGGCTGGGCGGCCGTCTGACCCCTACGGCCGGGGGCGGCCCGGCCACCGGTCAGCCGCCCTCGACGAACTCCTCCGCCAGCCGTTCCCCCTCCGCCTCCGCCTCCGCACGGTCCTCGATGGGGTCGACCCCGGAGTCCTTGAAGACGATGTAGGTGACGCCGGAGGGCACCCCGCCCACCAGCGGGTCGGGGTCCACGCCCAGGGCCTTCGCGGTGGCGTAGGAGGCCTCGCCGATGATGTCGCGCGGTCCGGTGTCGCCGACAACGGCGTACTGCACGCGGTCCTTGTAGATCACCGCGGCCACCGTGCCGCCCCGGACGCCGGACGCCCAGTGGTTCCAGCGGCCGCTGGGGGCGGGTACGACGACGTAGGGCAGCTTCTCGGCGTTGAGCTGGCGGCCGTTGGACTGCTGGTAGGCGGTGGCGGCCGAGAACGACGGGTCGGCGCCGCGGTTGCAGTGGGCGGTGGGCCGGCCGTCACAGTCGATGTCGAGGTCCGCCTTCCAGAAGACGGCCCGCGAGGTGCCGCACACGGGGACGGTGGCGGCGGTGTCGGCGTCGGAGCGGTAGCGGCCCTTGGAGACCTGGTCGCAGTCCCGCACCCGGGCCAGCAGGTCGGTGGCGGTGATCCGGTGCCGGGAACCGGGGGCCGCGAACGAGACGGCAGGCGCCGGCAGAGTGGCCGGGGCGAGCAGGGCGGCGCCGGCCGCGGCCAGCGTCAGCGACTGGACACGCACGATGAGGGACCCTTTTCGTGGGGGACATGGAGTCACCGGAACAATCTGGTGCGGGTCGGGCGGCCGAGCCAGCACGTGGGGGCCGTACAGGGCCGTTCGGAGCAACGAAACTGACGCTTCGTGAGAGGTCACCGAGGGCCGGGGCGCTGAGCCGGTGTCAGCCCAGGTCGCCCCGGCCGCCCGTGCCGGCGCGGGATCAGCGACGACAGCGTTCCGCGCCACAGGCGCGAACTTCCCTGTTCTCCGGGTAAGTTCGGCCGCAGTGCCCTCAGCATACGTAACTCTCCCCCGCCGTCTCCAATACGGCCCTCCTGATGCCCGCGTCGCGGGCAGACCATGGTGCCCGATTGGCCTGGACCATTGCCGTGTTGCCGTCCCGGGGAGGCGGAACCGTGCGCCGAGTCGCCGTCGTGGTCCGCGTCTGCTGCTGGTGACGTCCTGGGGCCGGGGGCGGCACCGACGGCGACAGCGGGCGGCCGCCCGGCGCCCCGACGGGGATGACCGCGGCCGCCGGAAGCGCCACCGGTGTGCACGTCATGTGGAACGCGCTGCCGGACGGCACCTGGGGCGGCCGGCCGGTGGAGC
Organism: Streptomyces shenzhenensis; assembly: GCF_021462265.1. GTDB lineage: Bacteria > Actinomycetota > Actinomycetes > Streptomycetales > Streptomycetaceae > Streptomyces > Streptomyces shenzhenensis. Next base: position 125,028 of record NZ_JAJONF010000020.1, read on the forward strand.
GGAGCGTGACGACGGGGACCTGAGCCGCATCCCCAGCCTGCGCCGGACGGAGGAAGAGGTCACCTGGCCGGTCGCCCTCCGGGTGCGGGACGCGCCGCGGCCCCTTTCGCTGAACCTGAGGCAGCACGGGCGTTTCCCCACCCTCGGCGGCGCAAGGGACGTTCCGCCAACCGTGCCGCCGGAGGGCAGACCATGCGCACTACACGACTTCTCCTCCGCTCCGGCCTGACCCTGGCGGCCGCCGCCGCGTTCCCGACCTGGCTCGCCGGACCGTCCGCCGCAATCACGGGCATCTCGGTGAGCACCACCGGCACCACGGTCTCGGTGGTCACGAGCGCCTGCACCCAGAACAACGGCAGCTGGGGCAACGCCTCACTGCTCAACAGCGGTCAGACCGCCTTCGCCCAGGGACGGCAGGTGGCGTTGGCGGGCACCACCGTGAGCCAGTCCGCCGCCTGGTCGGGAGTGTCGCCCGGCACCTACACGGTGGTCGTCGTCTGCTCCAACGGCGGCACGGCGGGCACCCAGTCGGTGATCGTGTCCGGAAGCCCCGCGGCGCCGACGACCTCCTCCACCAAAGCGGACGCGCCCACCCGCGGTGTGATGGGCGGCCTGGGCGGCGCCGCCCGCGACTACGGCCCGCTCACCCTGGGCATCGGCGCCGCGCTGGTCGGCTCGGGCGTCATCGCCACCGGCTGGTACCTGCGCAAGCGCTCGAAGCCGTACCGGCTCTGACTAGGGCAGGCGGGGAAGGTCGCCGAACTCCTCCAGGGCGTCGCTGAGCCACCGCGTCCAGAAGGTCTCCAGGTCGATGCCGGCCCGGAGCACCAGGTGCCGCAGCCGGTCCTCGGGGGCGTCCTTGCCCGGCGGGAAGTCGCGGCGCTCGATCTCCTCGTACTCGGCCAACTGGCGTCGGTGCAGCTCCAGATGGCGGCGCAGGTCGGCTTCGAGGCCTGCGGTGCCGACGACCGCGGCCGCCCGCAGCCGCAGCAGGAGCACGTCCCGCTGTGGCTTGGGGTCCTGGGAGGCGGCGGTCCAGCGGGCCAGTTCGGCGCGGCCCGCGGGCAGGACCTCGTAGCTCTTCCTCTGCCCGCGGGCCGGCTGCTCGGCGGGCAGGGTGCGGATGTAGCCCCCGGCCTCCAGTCTTGCGAGCTCGCGATAGATCTGCTGGTGCGTGGCCGACCAGAAGTACCCGATCGACCGGTCGAACCTGCGGGTCAGCTCAAGCCCCGACGACGGCCTTTCGAGCAGGGCGGTGAGAATCGCGTGCGGGAGTGACATGGGCTCATCCTAGGGACGGCCCCTACAGGGCGGCCGCCAGCTCGGTGCCCTGCTTGATGGCCCGCTTGGCGTCCAGCTCGGCGGCGACGTCGGCGCCCCCGATCAGGTGCGCGCTGCGGCCGGCGGCGACCAGTTCCTCGTACAGGCCGCGGCGCGGTTCCTGCCCGGTGCACAGCACCACGGTGTCGACCTCCAGCACGGTGCTCTCCCCGTCGACGGTGACGTGCAGTCCGGCGTCGTCGATCAGGTCGTACCGCGCGCCCGGGACCATGGTGACGCCCCGGTGCCTGAGTTCGGTGCGGTGGATCCAGCCGGTGGTCTTGCCGAGTCCGGCGCCGACCTTGCCGGTCTTGCGCTGGAACAGGTGGACGGTGCGCGGGGGCGCGGGGCGCTCGGGGGCGGCCAGGCCGCCGGGGCCCTGGTAGTCCATGTCGACGCCCCAGTGCCTGAAGTACGTCGCCGGGTCGTCGCTCGCCTTGTCGCCGCCGTCGGTGAGGTATTCGGCGACGTCGAAGCCGATGCCGCCGGCGCCGAGGATCGCGACCCGGTCGCCGACGGGGGCGTTGTCGCGCAGCACGTCGAGGTAGCCGAGGACGCGGGGGTGGTCGATGCCGGGGATGTCGGGGGTGCGGGGGGTGACGCCGGTGGCGACCACGACCTCGTCGTAACCGGTGACGTCCGCGGGCTCGACGGTCGTGTTCAGGCGTACGTGCACACCGTGGGCGTCGAGCTGGTGGCGGAAGTAGCGCAGGGTCTCGTCGAACTCCTGCTTGCCGGGGACCTTGCGGGCCACGTTCAGCTGGCCGCCGATCTCGTCCGCCGCGTCGAACAGGGTGACCTCGTGGCCGCGTTCGGCGGCGGCGACCGCGCAGGCGAGACCGGCCGGTCCCGCGCCGACCACCGCGACGCGCTTCTTCAGCCGGGTCGGGGCGAGGACCAGCTCGGTCTCGTGGCAGGCGCGGGGGTTGACCAGGCAGGAGGTGATCTTCCCGCTGAAGGTGTGGTCGAGGCAGGCCTGGTTGCAGCCGATGCAGGTGTTGATGGCCTCGGGCGTCCCGGCCTCGGCCTTGGCGACGAAGTCGGGGTCGGCGAGCATCGGGCGGGCCATGGAGACCATGTCCGCGTAGCCCTCGGCGAGCAACTCCTCGGCGAGTTCCGGGGTGTTGATGCGGTTGGTGGTCACCAGCGGCACGGACACCGCGCCCATCAGCTTCTTGGTGACCCAGGTGTAGGCGCCGCGCGGCACGGAGGTGGCGATGGTGGGGATGCGGGCCTCGTGCCAGCCGATGCCGGTGTTGATGATGGTCGCCCCGGCGGCCTCGACGGCCTTGGCCAGGGTGATCACCTCGTCGAGGGAGGAGCCGCCGGGGACCAGGTCCAGCATGGACAGCCGGTAGACGATGATGAAGTCGTCGCCGACGGCCTCGCGCACCCGGCGGACGATCTCCACGGGGAACCGCATCCGGTTCTCGTACGAGCCGCCCCAGCGGTCGGTGCGCCGGTTGGTCGGGGCGGCGATGAACTCGTTGATCAGGTAGCCCTCGGAGCCCATGATCTCGACGCCGTCGTAGCCGGCCCGCCGGGCGAGGCGGGCGGCGCGCGCGTAGTCGTCGACGGTGCGCTCGACGTCGGCCTCGGTCAGCTCCCGGGGCGGGAAGGGGCTGATCGGGGCCTGGAGGGGGCTCGGGGCGACCAGGTCGCGGTGGTAGGCGTACCGGCCGAAGTGCAGGATCTGCATCGCGATCCGGCCGCCTTCGCGGTGCACGGCCTCGGTGACGGTCCGGTGCTGCCCGGCCTCCTCCTCGGTGGTGAGCTTGGCGCCGCCCTCGTACGGGCGGCCCTCGTCGTTGGGCGCGATGCCGCCGGTGACGATGAGGCCGACTCCACCGCGGGCCCGGGCCGCGTAGAACTCCGCCATCCGCTCGAAGCCGCGCTCGGCCTCCTCCAGGCCCACGTGCATGGAGCCCATGAGCACGCGGTTGGGCAGCGTGGTGAAGCCCAGGTCGAGGGGTCGCAGCAAGTGCGGGTAACGGCTCATCGAGGCCTCCGTGCGCGGTGTCGTCACCGTAGTTGTAGAGGACCGCGCACGGATTATGCAACTAGTTGCACAAGGACTCCGGTGTGACGTGTCTCAGATCACCGGTCACCGGCCTTCGAGCAGGACGTGCAGCTCCCGCTCCTGGTCCCCCGAGGCGGAGGACAGGTTGCGCACCGTGAACAGGGAGTCGAGAGTCGAACGGAGCCGGTCGATGGCCCAGTAGCCGCCCTGAGCGTCGGCCTCGACCGAGGCCGAGAGCCGGGGCGGCGGGGTGCACTCGTGGGCGTCGGTGACCTCGAACGTGCCGAGCCACACCATCGGGCGGGTCTCGTGAAGCTGTTGCGGCACGTCCTCGGGGCCCCGGTCGGACTCGAAGCACTGGCACAGCGCGTCGAACACGATCCGGGCGTCCTCCTTGCTGCATCCGCTGATCTCCAGCGAGACGGGTTCCTCGTGCGGTCGCTCACGGACCATCGTGATCGCTCCTCTCATGGCGATGGCGCGGCAGCACGGGTTCCCCCGCAGGCCGCGCCATGCCAACAGATAAGCACCGATCTCCGGGCCCCGCACCACCCGCCGCGGCAGGCGGAGGAGGCTCAGCTCCGGGTGAACTTGTAGGTCTTGCCGTCCGTGAGGACGCAGAAGCCCGGCGACATCACGATGACGCGCAGGGTGCCGGTGCGCCGGTCGTAGTCGATGCCCTCGGCCTCGAAGCTGCCCGAGCAGGAGCTGCGCAGCGGCAGCTGGCGCAGGGCCGTGACATGCCCGGTGACGTCGCCGGTGCCGGGCTGGGCGGACAGGTCGATCTGCAGCAGCGGCTTGGTGTAGCCGAAGAGACTGCCGTCCGGGTCGTCCGAGGAGCACAGCAGCGTGGTGGCGCTGGAGAAGTCGCAGCCCTGCACGTCACGCACGGCGTGGTCCAGGTTGACGACGGACGCGAGCGGGAGGTTCGCGGACGGCGAGGTGTTCTTGTTGGCGCCCGGTGCCGGGAAGACCAGGAAGCGGGTCATCGTGCCGTACTCGCCGGAGAGCATGTACTGGCTGTCGGGCGTGACGGCGGACCAGGAGTTGTTCAGGGCCTCTCCGGGGACGAGCATGTGGACGTACTCCGACCAGGTGCCGTCGGGAGCCTGCACCCGGTACATCTTGGCGGTGCCGGAGTCCGCCTGGTAGGGCTCGACGTAGTAGCCGTCGTAGGACTCGTCGGGGTCGCCGACGTGGTTCCAGCCGCGGACGGAGACGCTGAGCGGAATGGTGCCGATACCGGTGTACCGGTTGGGGCTGTTGGCCGGGATCTCGACCGAGGTCAGCCCCTGGCTCTCGGTGAGTGCGTCGGCGTGGTCGGAGCCGGTCTCGGTCCAGGTGTCGGCGGCGGAGGCCGGGGCGGCGGTCGCGAGGACCAGGGTGGTGGCGAGGGCGACCAGGGCGGTCAGGCCTGCGCGACAACGTTGCCGGGTGGACGCGGGCATGGAAGCCTACTCCTCGGTATCTGGGGGGCGGTACGCGCGTGCGCCGGTCAGTCTTGCGTGGGCGCTATGGGCATGTACAGACCAAAGACGGGTCGGGAAGGTGAACTCGTGCCCCAGCCGCCCCCGTGGCCGCTTGGCCGTACGGATGCCGCCATGGTGAGAGATGGTGGAAAAGTCGGCGGCGGCTTCGGCGGGACAGGTGTGAGCGCGATAGAACAGGGGGAGTCGGCACGGGGGACGACGTGCCGTACGAGAGTTCGAAGGCGGTGCGTGGGATGAGTCCAGCCGAGGCTGCGGTGCCGGGGGGCCAGGAGCCCGTGCGCGGACCCGTGCGGCCGGGCGGGCTGCTGGACGTCCTGAGCGTGGCCTCGGTGGTGCTGGACGCCAAGGGGCGCATCGTGCTGTGGAGCCCGCAGGCCGAGGAGCTGTTCGGCTACTCGGCGCGCGAGGCGCTGGGCCAGTACGCGGCCCGGCTGATGGTGGACGAGCGCCACATCGAACTGGTCGGCAAGCTGTTCGCGGACGTGATGAGCACCGGGCGGAGCTGGGCCGGCGGCTTCCCGATCCGGCACAAGGACGGCACCACCCATGTGGTCGAGTTCCGCAACATGCGGCTCATGGACGACAACGGCGACGTGTTCGCGCTGGGTCTGGCCGCCGACCAGTCCACGGTGCGCCGGCTGGAGCAGGAGGTGGCGCTGTCCGAGCGGATCGTCAAGCAGTCGCCCATCGGGCTGGCCGTCCTCGACGCGGACCTGCGGTACGTGTCGGTCAACCCGGCCCTTGAGCAGATGAACGGTGTCCCGGCCAAGGACCACGTGGGGCGGACGATCCGCGAGGTGCTGCCCTGCGTGAACTACGACGCCCTGGAGTCGGCGTACCTGCGGGTGCTGCGGACCGGCGAACCGGTCATCGACGAGCCCGCGGTGGGGCGTACGCCGGCCGATCCGGACGAGGAGCACATCTGGGCGGTGTCGATCTACCGGCTGGAGGACGCCCTGGACAACGTGCTGGGCGTGGCCACCTCGGTGGTCGACATCACCGAGCCGTACCGGGCCGGGATCGAGGCCGAGAACGCGCGCCGCCGGCTGGCCGTGATCGCCGACGCCTCCACCCGTATCGGCACCACCCTGGACCTGGAGCGCACCGCCCGGGAGCTGGCCGACGTCGCCGTGCCCGAGCTCGCCGACGTGGCCGCCGTGGACCTGCTGGACACGGTGGTCGAGGGCCGGCGCAGCACGCTCGGCCCGGGTGAGCCGGCCATGCTCCGGACACTCGCCGTGCGCGCGGAGCGGGAGCCGGACGCGGTCCAGGCCGTCGACGAGCCGGGCACGGTCGCCCGGTACGCGCCGGACCGGCTGGTCACCCGGTGCGTACGGACCGCAGAGGCTGTCGTCGTCCCGCATGTCACGGACGAGGACCTGACGCGGATCGCCCCCTCCCACGAGGCCGCGGCGGAGCTGGGCCGGGCCGGGGTGCACTCGTATCTGGCCGTGCCGCTGATCGCGCGCGGCGAGGTGCTGGGCGCCCTCGACCTCAGACGCACCCGCAATCCGGCGCCCTTCGACGACGACGATCTGCTGCTGGCCCGGGAGCTCGCGGCGCGGGCGGCCGTGCAGATCGACAACGCCCGCTGGTACCAGAACGCCCGCACCACCGCCCTGACCCTCCAGCGCAGCCTGCTGCCCGCGCATCCCCGGGTCACCCCGGGCCTGGAGGTCGCCTCCCGCTACCAGCCCGCGGGCGCCACCGTGGAGGTGGGCGGCGACTGGTTCGACGTCATCCCACTGGACGACGGGAGAACGGCCCTGGTGGTGGGCGACGTGATGGGCAGCGGCATCAACGCGGCCGCGACGATGGGCCGGCTGCGCACCGCGACGACCACCCTGACCTCGCTCGGTCTCGATCCGGCGGTGCTCCTCGAACACCTGGACAAGACCACCTCGGGCCTCGACCACTCCATCGCGACCTGCGTGTACGCCGTGTACGACCCGCACCTGCGCCGGTGCCGGATCGCCAACGCCGGCCATCTGCCCCCGGCCCGGGTCCGCCCCGGCCGGCCGCCGGAGCTCCTCGACCTGCCGACCGGGGTCCCGCTGGGCGTCGGCGGAGTGCCCTTTTCCACCACGACCGTCGACTTCGAGCCCGGCGACGAGCTGGTGCTGTACACCGACGGTCTGGTCGAGACGCGCACGCACTCCCTGGACGAACGGCTGGACGAGCTGCTGGCCCTGCTCGACGATCCCGCCCGCCCGCTGGAGGAGGCCTGCGACCTGCTGCTGCGGGAGCTGCACCACCCCGACAACCACGACGACGTGGCGCTGCTCATCGCGCGGGCAGGGGAACTGCCGTAGCGGGACGGGCGCCGGCGCCCGGGCGGACTCACGGAACTCACGGGGACTGATCACCCGGGTCGCCTTCCTCGTCGGCACCCGCGGCGACGACGGCGGGCTGACCGCGTCCGGCGCGTTCTCCGGCGACTTCACGGGCATGGGCCGCGGCGGCATGCCCGGCCGCGGCGGCCCCTGACAGCGCCCCGGAGACCGCTCACCGTCCCCCGGCCCTTCGGGCAGCGGGGCCACCGCCCAGACACCGGGTCGCCCCAGCGGGTGACCCGACGGCTCCGGGACGAACCGGACGCCGCCGGCCACGCCGGTGCGGTGTTCACCGGGCAGGGGTGAAACGCTTCCAACGGCCCTCGGAGACGACTTCCAGGGTGCCGTCGGTCACCTTGATGGCCGTGTCGTCGTCGATCGCGTACGCCGGACCCGCGATCTCCGCCGCCCATCGCTCCGCGGCGGCCATGGTGTGCTCCGGCAGGTCCGGATGCCCCAGGTGCGGGAAGATCGAGAAGTCGACCGTCCCGAGCGTGCGGTCGTCCCCGGCGGGCGACTTCCAGTCGACGAACTGCCGCCCGACGCGGGGGGTCAGCACCATGCTCCCGGCACTGAATCCCACGTAGACCGTCTCGGGCAGTTCCGGCAGCAGGCCGGCCAGCCCGGACTCCCGCATCCAGTGGCCCAGGTACAGGGTGTCGCCGCCGTTCACCAGCAGGACGTCGGCCTCTCGGACCCACTGGACCCAGCGTTCGCGGTCGATGCTGGGCAGCGCGGTGAGTTCCAGCACTCCCACGGACTTCCACCCCAGGTCGGCCCCGCGGATGAAACGCCATGGCCCGGCCGGTCCGTAGGAGCTCCCGTACCCCGCGGTGGGGATGCAGAGGGCGTTGGACTCGGCGATCGGTTTGCCGAGGAGGTCGACCAGCGCACCGTGGATGGCCGGGTTGCTGACGCCGGCCGAAGTGAGCAGAAGCCGCATGTTGTCGGTGCCCCCAACTGGCCGTGGAATGAACCTGGTCGGTCGACACGGTACGTCAAGTCCACTCGGTGCTGGCCGGAGCACTCGTCGAGTGCGAGCGTGCCGGGCCCCGTGCAGTGAACGGCCCTGGCCCGCACAGAGGTTGCCCAACGCCCGCAACCAAGACGCCGGTACCGTCGACGGGTTCGGCGGGGCCGGCACGAGCACGGCGCTGCGGGAGTTCCTGAGCGCCGTCGGCGAGGCCGCCGGCGCCCCGGTTTGCGCGGCACCGACGTTCCGCCCGGCCCGCTCGCCCGGTGCGGCGATCGTCCTCGTGTCTTCGCTGCCCGCCATGGAGTGAGAGGACGAGAAGACGTGGACGTGTACGAAGCGGTGGCCAGTCGCAGGGCCGTGCGGGCGTTCAGCGACGAGCCGGTGAGCAGAGCGGTGCTCGATCGCGTGCTGGCGGCGGCGAGGCGGGCTCCGTCGAGTGGCAACCTGCAGCCGTGGCAGGTGTATGCCGTGACCGGCGAGCCCCTGGCCGAACTGAAGCGGCGTGCGACGGCGAGGGCTCTGGCGGGAGACCCGGGTGATGAACGGGAGTACCCGATGTACCCGGCCGAACTGGCCTCACCGTACCCGGACCGTTTCGCCGCCGCGGCCGCCCAGCGCTACGAAGCGCTCGGAATCGCGCGTGACGACCTCGACAGGCCGGTGAAGATCGCCGCCTTGAACTCGCAGGCGTTCGGGGCGCCGGTCGTGCTGTTCTGCTACCTCGACCGGACGATGGGACCAGGGCAGTGGGCGGACGCGGGGATGTACCTGCAGACGGTCATGCTCCTGCTGCGGGCGGAAGGGCTGCACAGCTGCCCGCAGGTGATGTGGACGACGTACCGCCGGACCGTCAGCCAGGCGGTCGGAGCCGGTGACGGACTCGTGCTGCTCTGCGGCGTCGCGGTGGGATTCGAGAAGGAAGACGTGCCGCCTGTGCGTACCGGGCGGGCGGACCTGACGGAAACGGTGAGCTTCGTCGGGGCGTGGGACCGCTGACCGGTGTTCCGCACAGCGGACGGATGGCCGGGGGAACCGTTCGGGCCTGATCACCGACAGAGAACACATGGGTCATCGGTTCACGGCGGATCGGTCGCGCGCCCTTTGAGTTCGGTCAGGTAGCCGGCGATCGCGTCACGGTTGCGGGTGAGGATGTCGATGCGTTCGGTCAGCCTGTCACGTTCGCGTTCGAGCGCCGCCACCGTCTCGGAGGTGACGCCTTCGAAGACGATCGGATCGCGCGGTGATTCCAGGCACGGCAGGATCCCACGGATCGCCTGCGTCGACAGGCCGGCGTCCAGCAGTTCACGGATCTGCTGGACGCGGCCCAGGGCCGTTTCACTGTAGTCGCGGTAGTTGTTGGGCCCACGGGTCGAGGTGATCAAGCCCTTTGCCTCGTAGAACCGCACCTGTCGCGGAGAGGCACCCGCTCGGGCGGCCAACTCGCCGATGCGCATGTCAGCACACTACCGCTTGACCTTGACACCGGCGTCAAGGTTCGACCATGTCGGCATGACCGAACTGAACGGAACCGTCAGCCCGGCGTTCGAACCCGTCCGGGACGCCGTGGAGGAGCAGCGGCGCCGAGGTGGGCCTGTCGCTGGCCGTCGACGTCGACGGCCGGCAGGTGGTGGACCTGTGGGGCGGCCATCGCGACGCGACCCGCATGCGGCCCTGGCAGCGCGACACGATCACCAATGTGTGGTCGATCACGAAAACGGTGGCTCGTCTTCGACGAGCAGTCGGGCGGCACGGACCTCGTCAGCGGACTGCATGTGCGGTGGGGCATCGGATACGCGCTGCCCGACCGGCGCACCCTGCCGTGGATCCCCGACGGCCGCATCGCGTTCTGGGGCGGCTGGGGCGGCTCGATGGCGATCATGGACCTCGACCGTCGCATGACGATCGGCTACGTCATGAACAACATGGGGGCTGACATTCTCGGCTCACAGCGGGCCGCGGTCTACACCACCGCCGTCTACCGGGCCCTCGCCACCGGCAACCCGACCTGACCGGCCCCTCTCGGCGTGGCGAGCGGCCAACCGCCGAGAAGGAAGAACCCCGCGGAGCCCTGGACGCCCCGACGACGCCGGTGGTCGACGAGACCGGTCCAAGGGCGCCGACGTGGCGTCACGGCCGAAGCGGTCCGCCGCATGGTGTCCGCTGCCACAAGCGCCCCAGTCGGCTCACCGCACCGGACGCGGCGTCAGGCGCGCACGCCGGTCACGACGTTCGCGTACAGCTCCTCCGAGACCGCGAGCAGGGTGGTCAGGCCGGCCCGGCGGAAGATGTCGACGGCGTGTCCGGCCTGGCGTTCGCTCGTCTCGACCAGGACACAGCCGCCGGGCGCGAGCCACTCGGGCGCTCCGGCGGCGACCCTGCGCAGCACGTCGAGGCCGTCGCCGCCGCCGTCGAGGGCGACCAGGGGCTCGTGGTCGCGCGCCTCGGCGGGCAGCAGCCCCACCTCCTCGCTGGGGACGTAGGGCACGTTGGCCGCGAGAATGCCGGTCCGGCCGCGCAGGGCGGCGGGCAGGGCGTCGAAGAGGTCGCCGGCGTGGGCGTGGCCGCCGTAGGGGGCGATGTTGCGGCGGGCACAGTCGACCGCGGCCGGGTCGATGTCGGCGGCGTGCAGTTCGACGTCGCCGAGGGCGGCGGCGAGGGCCGCGCCGACCGCGCCGGAGCCGCAGCACAGGTCCACGACGACGGACGCGTCGGGGACCTGTGCCAGGGCCTGTTCGACCAGGAACTCGGTACGGCGGCGGGGCACGAACACGCCGGGTCCCACGAGGACCCGCAGCCCGTGGAACTCCGCCCAGCCGAGGACGTGTTCGAGGGGGTGGCCGGCGGCGCGCCGGTCAACCATGGCGGCCAGTTCGTCCGGGGTGCGGGCGGTCGCGAGGATCAGCTCCGCCTCGTCCTCGGCGAAGACGCAGCCGGCGGCGCGCAGCGCGGAGACGACGGCGGACGTGGTGGTGGTGTCGGAGAGCGAGGTCATCACCGGGAGCCTATCCGGACGCGGCGCGCGGGTCGGACGGTTACCCGTCGGGCGGCCTGACGAGCCGCCGGCCGGACGGTCGGACGCCGGCCGTTTCGCCGGTCTCCTGCTCGGCTCCGGATCCCTGCGGTCCTCGCGATCCTCGGGGGCCAAACTTGTTGGATCATGCAACTCAATTGCGAGTTGTACTCTGCAACTAGAGCATCGGAGGAGGTAGTCCCGTGAGGTGCGAGGCGCAGCCGTCGAAGGTGGTGCCGTGACGGCGGCGGAGACGGCAGTCGAGACCATCCAGCGGGAGATGACGGTCTTCGCCCGGCGGGCCCGGGCGTCGGCCGGGCGCATGCATCCCGAGCTGTCGCTGGTGTCGTACACGCTGCTGGGGCATCTGGAGGAGAGCGGCGGCTGCCGGGCCACCGATCTGGCCGCGCACTACGCGCTGGACAAGTCGACGGTCAGCCGGCAGGTGGCGGCGCTGGAGCGGGCGGGGCTGATCGAGCGCCGCCTGGACCCGGAGGACCACCGGGTCCAGGTGCTGCATCTGACGGAGACCGGGCAGGAGGTCCTGGCCCAGGTCACGCGGAGGCGCCGGGCCGCCTTCCGGGAGCGGCTGGCGGACTGGCCGGAGGCGGACCTGGTCAGGTTCGCCGGATACCTGGAGCGCTACAACGCCCGGGCCTCGGCGGGCTTGGCCGACGACTGACCGAGCGGCACCGGCACCCTGGCCGCGACGAACGCCGTACGGCGGCGCAGGCGGAAGCCGAGCGACTCGTACAGCCGGATCGCGGCGGTGTTCTCGGCACCCGTGTGCAGGAAGGGGGTCTCGCCGCGTTCCCGGATGCCGTGCGCGACCGCGCGGATCAGCCGGGTCGCCAGGCCCTCGCCCCGGTGGGCCGGGTCGGTGCAGACCGCGCTGATCTCGGTCCAGCCCGGCGGGTGCAGCCGCTCCCCCGCCATCGCGATCAGTCTGCCGTCGCGGCGGATGCCCAGATAGGTACCGAGTTCGATGGTGCGGGGCAGGAACGGGCCGGGGCGGGTGCGCGCGACCAGGTCGAGCATCTCCGGTACGTCGGCCGGTCCGAGGCGGACCGCGGCCGGTTCCGGGACGGCGTCCATGCCGTCGTCCACCAGCTGCACGCCCGCGATGCTCATCGTGAGTTCCCAGCCGTCCGGGAGCTCACCGCGGTACCCGGGCAGCGGGACCTCCGCGCCGGGGCCGGCCAGCGCGGCGAGGTCCGCCCAGTCGTCGGCCTCCGGCGCCTCGGGCAGCGCCAGCCACGGGGAGACGTCGACGGGGTAGCGCAGGATCCGGCCGCGCCGCTCGGCGAAGCGGGCGTGCGGGCCGGTCAGCGAGGCGCGGGCGGGGTTGTCCAGGACGTGCGGGACACCCTCGCGGAGGTCCAGGACGTGCGGGACACCCTCGCGGAGGTCCAGGACGTGCGGGACACCCTCGCGGGGGTCCAGGACGCTCATCCGGCGACCTCGATCACGATCTTGCCGAGGGCGTGCCCGTCCTCGACGGCACGCAGCGCCTCGTCGGCCCTGTCCAGCGGGAAGGTCCGAGAGACCCGCGGGTCGAGCTCACCGGCGACGACGAGCTCGGCCACCTCGTCCAGGACCGCGGCGGTCCGGGCGCGTTCCACCCGGGCGCCGCCCAGCGCGGCGACGGTCTGCGGCGGGGCGCCCGCGGTGATCAGCCTGGTGCGGTCGGCGAGCAGGCCGGCCGCCTCGGTGAGCACCTCGCCGCCGACCAGGTCGTAGACGCCGTCCACGCCCTCGGGCGCGGCCGCCCGCACCCGGTCGGCCAGCCCCGGACCGGAGGGCACGTGCACGGCGCCCAGCGACTCGACGAGGTCCTTCTTGGCCGCGCTCGCCACGCCGACCACCCGCAGCCCCCAGGCCCGGGCGATCTGCAGGGCCGCCACGCCGACCCCGCCGCCCGCGCCGGTGACCAGCAGGGTCGCGCCCTCGGGCAGGTCCAGCTGGCGTACGCCGTCGAAGGCGGTCGCCGCGGCGACCGGCAGGGTGGCGGCGTCGGTGAAGGACAGCGCGGCGGGCTTGTGCGCCGTCGCGGACGCCGCCAGCAGGGCGTACTCGGCGAACGCGCCGTGGGGCGTGTTGCCGAAGACCTCGTCGCCGACCGAGAACCCGGTCACGCCCGCGCCGATCTCCTCGACCACACCGGCGGCCTCGCTGCCGAGGACGGCCGGGAAGCGCGCCTCACTCTGACCGGGACGGCGGAAGCCGCCCCGCAGCTTCCAGTCGACGGGGTTGACCCCCGCCGCGCGGACCGCGATCAGCAGTTCACCGGGGCCGGGAACGGGCCGGTCGATGTCGGCGAAGGCCTCGGTCTCGGGCCCTCCGTGTCTGGTGTAGACGTACGCCTGGGGCATCGTGTTTCCTCGCTCTCTGATGCTGTCACCGGTGTCCCGGCAGCGGCACTCAGCGCCAAGGACGGGCACGCGGCGGCTATTCCCGCACGCGCGGATCGTTCATACGGCCGCAATATCCGGTGCTGCGAGCGCATCCGCGCCGAGGGCCGAACCACCACCTGCGCCTGGACGCGGTCCGGTCCGTCCGCGGAATCCGGCCGACGGTGCGTCCTCCCGGACGGCCCGGACGGCCCGGGAGACCGTCCGCCGTCGTGCCCGGACGCGGCCTGCCGGACGCGGCGCTCACCCCTGTCTGCCGGCACGTGCTCACCCCGTGTACGTCGCAGGCCCCTCCGCCGCGCCTGGCGCCCGGCCGGGGCGCGCGGCGGAACCTGTGCTTCAGCCGCTGCCGCGTCCCGGGACCCGGCAGCGAGCGAGGTGCTCCGTTCGGGGTACCAGTCCCGTGTGGACGCTCGCATGTGAGCGGGGGCACGCTGGGAGCTGCGGACCGGCTGTCCGGCCCTCCGGCTCTTGTGGCGGCGAGGAGGTCGACATGCGTACCCGGGTGCGTTGGTGGCGCTGGCGGCACAACCCGCTGCGGCGCAGGTCCGACGTGGTGGAGGCGTGGATCGCGTTGGCCGTCGCGGTCCTGCTGTGCGTGGGCGCGCCCCTGGTGGGGGCGGTGACGGGGCTGTGGGCCCATGGGCAGGCGCGGTCGGTGGCGGCGGCGCAGCGGTCCGAACGGCACATGGTGCGGGCCGTGGTCGTCGGCGGCACCCCGGAGCAGCTGCCCTCGGTGCAGGGCGGCGACCGGGCGCACGCCTTCCGGACGAATGTGCGCTGGACCGTACCCGGCGAGGGGACGAAGACCGCCCTGGCCCGGGTACCGGCCGGGACCCGGACCGGTGACGTGGTGGACGTGTGGTTCGACCGGCAGGGTCACGGGGTCGCGCCGCCGCCCGACGAGACCGCCGTCTGGCAGCACACGGTCACCATGGGCCTGTGCGGGGCGAGCTGCGCGGCGGGCGTGGTGCTGCTCGGCCATGGCGTCGTGCGCCGGGTGGCGCTGCGCCACCGGCTCGCCGAGTGGGAGCGGGAGTGGGCGCGCACCGGCCCGGACTGGACCCGCGGGCGCGCCTGAGACCTCCTGGCCGGCCGTCGGCGGACGGCGCGGCCACGCGCGCGTACGGCGCGTCCGTGAACCCTGGCAGGAGGGGGCCGTCCGCCTCGACCGGCACGCGCCCGCCCGCCGTCGTCGTCCGTACCGGGCAGGCGGTGGGTGTCGACGAGGCCGGGGACGAACCGTCCGCCGCGGAGACGCCCGTACGGGCCTCGGGCTCGTCACCCGCCGTTCCGGCCGCGGTGACCCGATCACCGGCCGGGGCCACCCCGCCGCCCGGGAACGTCGGCACTCCGTCCACGACGCGCGGCCCGGCACCCCTGACCAGCGGATCGACGGCTGTCGGCAGGGGCTCGTCGCGGGCTCGGTCGATGCAGAGGTCTGGCGATTCGTCGGACCACCCACGTACGGTGTGATCATCCGCACCTTCCCTTCACCAAGGCGGCTGTAGATGGCCCTGTTCGACCTTCCCCTCGACGAGCTTCGGGAGCACCGCAGTACGTCGGTGGCGCCCGACGACTTCGACGCCTTCTGGTCCAAGACCCTCCAGGAGGCCCGCGAGCACGATCTCGACGCCCGCTTCGAGCCGGTCGACACCAGGCTGTCCACGGTGGACGTGTACGACGTGACATTCGCCGGGTTCGGCGGCCACCCGGTCAAGGGCTGGCTGCGGCTGCCGGCCGGCGCCACCGAACCGCTGCCGCTCGTCGTGGAGTTCGTGGGGTACGGCGGCGGGCGCGGACTGGCGCACGAGAACCTGCTCTGGGCGTCGACGGGACGGGCGCACTTCACCATGGACACCCGCGGACAGGGCAGCGTGTGGGGCGGCGGAGGCGGCACCGCCGACCCGGTGGGCGGCGCGCCGGCGTACCCCGGATTCATGACGCGGGGCATCGACGCGCCGGAGAACTACTACTACCGGCGGGTGTTCACGGACGCGGTGCGGGCCGTGGAGGCGGCCCGTTCGCACCCGTTGGCCGACGCGACGCGGACCGTGGCGCTCGGCGCCAGCCAGGGCGGCGGGATCACCGTCGCGGTCGGCGGTCTGGTCCCGGACCTGGCCGCGGTCGCTCCGGACGTGCCGTTCCTGTGCGACTTCCCGCGCGCCACCACCCTGACGGACCGTCACCCGTACCGGGAGATCGGCCTGTTCCTCAAGACCCACCGCGGCCGGTCCGCCGACGTGCAGCGGACTCTCTCCTACTTCGACGGTGTGCACTTCGCGGCGCGCGGCCGGGCCCCGGCGCTGTTCTCGGCGGGCCTGGAGGACCAGACCTGCCCGCCGTCCACGGTCTTCGCCGCCTTCAACTCCTGGGCGCACCAGGACAAGACGATCGAGGTGTACGACTACAACGACCACGAGGGCGGCGGCCCGTACCACGAGGCGGCGAAGGTGCGCTGGCTGCGTTCGTACGTCTGAGGAGGCGGCCGGGACGGACACGCTCGGGGCCGCCGAGCGGTTCGCGTCCCTTCGCCGTTATCGGATCAAGGCGTCTGACAGCGAACCCGGCGGTTCGGGCTTCCCTGTCAGCGGACCTGGTCGCTCTTCGGCGCGATGTCTTTGATCCTGGTCGGAGTTCCGTCCGGGGCGAACGAGTGGTGGAAGGTGAAGGCGTGCGGCGCGGAGCCGTGGTCGTGGAGGTCTTCCAGCCTGGAAACCCCGTCCTGCCAGGTGGGTATCACGCCGTCGGAGAGCCACCAGCACACGTGGTTCGGGCGCCCTGTCCTCTCGAACCAGTCGTAACGCCTGTTCAGCGCCGCACGGTGCAAGCCGGTGTGGACGGCGTCGAAGGCGGGGCGCAGACCGGTCCAGAGGGAGAGGGTCGCGGCCAGGGCGGTGGTCTCCACCGTACGGCCCTTGCCGTACCAGGCCGGTACGGCGAACTCTCCCCATGCACCCCAGTCCGCCTCGAAGAGCATGCCGCGGTCGCCGCCCGCCGTTTCGGCACGCGCGAGGTATCCGGGGTGCTGACTGATCTTCCGGTAGACGGCCTCACCGATGTCGTAGAACTCACGCGTGCGCGGTGCGGGATCGGCGAGAGGTGACTTCAGGACGCCGAACGTGTACAGCGCGAGATGGGGCATGCGTCGCTCCCTGGTCGGGGCTGCCTGGTGTGGACCCGGTCCGGTGGCTCACGCACGGGGGCGAGGATTCCCGAGGCGGCTCAGCCGGAAGGAACTCCTGCGCGACCGTGGGCGACCGCCGAAGACCACGTGAAGGTAGCCGCCCCCGCGGGCCCTGTCGAAGTTGCGCTTTCCCGGCCCCTGTGGCCTCTTGCACCGGTCATTGCGGGGGCCGGCGGGGCAGGCTGCGGGGAACGTGACCGAGAGCGTCGACGCCCGCATCCGCAGGTCCGTCCGCCCGCGGACGGTGGCCGACGTCCCGGTCGACGGCCGGCGGGCGGTGGTCCGCGTACGGGTGCGGCGCCCGGTCCGTCCCGCACGCGGCTGCCGCCCCACCTTCCGCGAGCGGGTACCCGGAGTCCTGGAGCGACCCGGCGCCGCACGGGCCGCCGGTCGTCACCACCCATGGCGGGCAGAGGGACTAGGGCTCCGGCAGCGGCCTGCGGATGTCCCAGGAGCCGGCCCAGTCCAGCAGTTCGGGTGTGTGCAGCGCCGGTAACCACAGGTCGGCCCGGATCTCGCTGTCGCCCTGCGGGCGGGGGCCGACACCCAGTACCCGCAGTCCGGCACCGCGGGCCGCTTGCACACCGGTCAGGGAGTCCTCGACGGCCAGCGCCCGGTGCGGGCGGACACCGCACAGCCGGGCCGCCACGGCGTAGACGTCCGGGTGCGGTTTGGGACGCACACCGTCCCCGACGTCAGGCACGACGATGTGCTGGAAGTGAGCACGCAGTCCGGCCCGTTCCAGGCTGCCTTCCACCACCACCCTCGGGCAGTTGCTGGCCACCGCCAGCGGCAGCCGGACGGAGAGCAGACGGACCAGTTGGGCCGCGCCGGGCATCGTCACCGGGTCGTCGGTGACGAGCGCCAGGAAGTGGTCGAGAAGCGCGGCCGTCAGGCCCTCCGCGAGTTCGGGCTTGCGCACCGACCGTGCCATGAGCCGGCCGCAGTCCTCGTAGTGCAGGCCCGTGGCCTGCTCCGCGAACCCGCGCGGCGGCTGGAGCCCGTACTCCCGGAAGGCCCGAATGCGGGCTTCCTGCCAGTGGCGTTCGCTGTCCATCAAGGTGCCGTCGCAGTCGAAGACGACGGCTTCGGGCGACCAGTCGAAGAGTTCGTGGGCGGTGAGGGTCACAGGGGCCTCCTGTACGTCCGTGTGCATGACAAGCGGCATTTCCGACTATCCAGAGGAAACGGAAAGATGGTCATGACCACGTTATTTCCACCCCGGCAAATCGGGCAATAACCCTATAAGGTGACCGACCGCGCCGGACCGGGCGCATGGCCGCACGGGGACACAACAGGCGGTCGCCGACCAGAGTCACCAACACCACCGGAACAGCACGCCAGTTGACACACGCCCGGCACCTTTCGAACACCTGGGACGAACCACGTCCGCACCACTCGCGGGCGTTCCTCTTCGAAAGAAAGACGCAATTACCGAACGAGCGCGACCGCTCTTTCTCGCGGCGCTCTTTTACTCCGGGCGTACGCCGGCGCATTGAATTATCGGCCCTTGTTCTCGACCCCGTCATCCGCCCGAATCAGCGAAATCGGACTCTGCGAAACCCTGGGCGGCTCAGGGCGGCTCACGGCGCTGAGGTGCGTCTCCATGGCCGTCATGCCCCCTGAGGAAGATGCCGGAGCGGGACGGCTGGATCCGCGGATGGGTACGGCGCGGCAGAGGTGGGGCGGCGCGCGGAAGCGGTGCCCATCGGCGAGCGGCTCCACGATTCCGATTTCGCCACCGCCTTTGACAGTCTTGGGAATCGTCTCGGCGACGTGGGGCTTTGGGCATTGGCGCCGAATGCCGCCGAAGAAGCGGCGCGGCTGTGGCGAGACTCGGCCGAGGCGGAACCGGATGCGCATACCGGTGGCCAAGAAGCATCGGCAAGGCCCCGAAGGTGCGCAGTGGCCCTCGGCTCCGTGCTACGCGACCATCCCGGTGCCGGAGCGAAGAGGTCGCACTCCGGCCTTCCCTCCAGTCCGACCAGTCGGTACGTTCGGAGCGCTCGGGCCGCAGCGTCGCGGTCCGGGTTTTCCGGCGTACGACGGAGGGCGCATGTCCGAGCACGAACCACAGCCGCAGGTCCACGGCCACTGCGAACCGCGCTTCGCGGCCGTGCGGGAGGCGTTCGAGGAGAACTTCCGGGACCGGGGGGAACTGGGCGCGGCCGTCGCGGTGACGGTCGGCGGCGAGACCGTGGTGGACCTGTGGGGCGGCTGGGCGGATCCGGCGCGCAGCCGGCCGTGGGAGCGCGACACACTGGTCAACGTCTGGTCCACCACCAAGGGCCCGGTGGCCCTGTGCGCGCACATCCTGGCCGACCGGGGGCTGCTCGACCTCGACGCACCGGTGGCGGATCACTGGCCCGAGTTCGCGGCGGCGGGCAAGGAGCGGGTCCTGGTCCGCCATCTGCTCTCGCACCGGGCCGGGCTGTCCGGGCTGCGCGAGCCGCACTCGCTCCAGGACCTGTACGACTGGGAACTGACGACCGCGCGACTGGCGGCGACCGAGCCCTGGTGGGAACCGGGGACCAGGTCCGGGTATCACGCGCTGACCTACGGCTTCCTGGTCGGCGAGGTGGTGCGACGGGTGTCGGGGCTGCTGCCGGGGGCGTTCCTGGAGCGGGAGGTCACCGGGCCGCTGGGGATCGACTTCACCATCGGGCTGCCGGAGAAGGAAGCGGGCCGGGCGGCCGAGCTGACGCATCCGCGGGTCGTGTCGGACAGCGAACAGGCCGCGATCTTCAGCCAGATGGCGCCCGCCGCGGTCGCCGCCCTGGCCAACCCGGGCGTGGGCGCGAGCGCGGCGAACACGCCCGAGTGGCGGGCGGCCGAGATCCCGGCGGCCAACGGGCACGGCACGGCCCGGGCGGTCGCCGCGCTGTACGGCGTGTTCGCGGGCCGGGGCGAGTACGGCGGCCTGCGGGTGCTGTCGCCCGAGGCGGCCGAGCGGGTGCGGGAGGGCCAGGGCAGCTGCCGTGACCTGGTGCTGGGGGCGGGTTTCGAGCACGAGACGGAGATCGGGCTGGGACTGTGGCTGAGCGGGCCGAACGGCTCGTACGGGCCGAACGCGCGCGCCGTCGGGCACGATGGGTTCGGCGGCTCCTGCGGGCTGGCCGATCCGGAAGCGGGAGTCTCCCTCGGTTACGTCATGAACCGCATGGGACCGCGGATCGCGGACGACCCTCGCAAGACGGCCCTGGTCGAAGCCGTGTACGCGAGTCTGTGAGGCCCGCACGGTTTCGGCGGAACCCGCCTGCCGCCCTTCCGGCCGGCCCTGGTGCACCGCCACGTGTCCGCCTCCCCCGGCGGACACGCCCTGCGCACCGCCGTGACCTCGTTCTCGGCGGTGGCCCTGACCGAGGTCGCGGAACCGGGCCTCCCCTCGCCGACGCGGCCGCGGTCCGGGTGCCCCGCCGGGTGCACGGCCGGTACGCGCGCCCGCTGGAGATCGCCGGCCTGGTGGCGGACGTCCAGCGGGACGCGCCGGTCTACGAGTTCACGATGCCCGCGTCGGACTGACCCCGTCGGGCCACCACCAGCCGGGCGCGCGGACTGCCGTCGTCGCGGCGGCCGAACTCGGGCAGCGGGCGGAGGTCCACCGAGAACCCCGCCCGCTCCAGCTCGCCCAGCACGGAGCCGAGTCGCAGGGCCCGGTAGTACATGACGAACGGCGGCCGCCACAGGGCGTTGCGCACCCGCATCACGGCGTCGAAGCCCAGCAGCAGCCAGAATCCGGGGCTGGTGGGCCGCGGCGGCGCGAGCACCGGGAAGGCGAAGGTGCCGCCCGGCCGCAGCACCGCGTACACCTGGCCGAAGAGGCCGGGCAGTTCCCGGGGCAGGAAGTGTCCGAACGCCCCGAAGCTGACGACCAGGTCGAAGGCGGACCCGAACGGCAGGGCCCGGGCGTCGCCGCGCACATACGCGACGTCCGGGCCCCCGGACGGGGCCTGGCGGCGGGCGACCTCCAGCATGCCGGCGCTGAAGTCGACCCCGGTGACCCTGTGCCGGCACACCTGGGCCAGCACCTCGGTGCCGGCGCCGGTCCCGCAGCACAGGTCGAGCCCGTCCGCGAAGGGGCCGAGCGGGGTGAGCGCCTTCGCTACCGCCTCGAGGATCGAGTCCGGGGTCCGGAAGGGGGTGTGGTCGAACTTCGGGGCCAGCAGGTCGTAGCCGCGTTCGACCGAGGACAGCGCCTGGACGGCGAGTTCACGCAGGCTCGGGCCTTCGGGGCTGAACATCCGGCCAGCTTACGGGAGCTCGTGCCGCCGGACACGGCCGAGAGCGCGGCCCCTGGCGGGGGGCCGTGCCCCCGGTCGTGTCGCACGTGGCCGCCGGGTGTCAGCGCACGGCGCCGGACGTCACGCCACGGTGAGGGTGAGGGCGCCCGTGTAGGTGGAGCCGGCGGTGATCGCGGTCTCGGTGCCGTCGACCGTCAGCTTCACGGTCCTGCCGCGCGGTGCCCGCACGGCCGCGTCGGTCGCGAGGGTGAGGCTGGTCAGGTGCGAGGTCCCGGTGACCGTCCAGGTCGAGCCGCTGCTCAGCTCGACCACCACGCCGTTGTTGACGGCGGCCTGCACGGTGTTGGTGACGATGCCCAGCTCGTAGAAGGCGGACGAGTCGATCGAGGAGACCCGGTGCTTGGCCCTGGTCGCCGAGATGACGCCCTCGACGCCGGCGTCCTCGAAGGTGAGGACCATGTTCTTGCCGCTCCGCATGCCGTTGTAGAAGTCGCCCTTCAGCCGGATGGAGCTGAAGGTGGCGGCGCCGTCGGTGGGGTGGGCGGCGGTGACGTCGAAGGAGGAGTCCTTCGTGGGGTCGGTGGTCGGCTCGGTGTAGACGCCGACATTCATCATCTTGCCGTTGACGTTGACCGGACCCGGGTCGTCCAGCTCGATCATCTGCAGGATGACGCCGTCCCGCGGGTTGAGCCTGGCGCCCTTGGACCCGTCGACCGAGATGGCGGTCTGCTGGCCCTTGTTGAGGAAGGTGGCCCGCTCCGAGTTGATCACAGTGCCGCCGTCCAGGGTGAGGCGACCGGCACCGAAGAACATGTAGCCGAAGCGGCCGGAGCCGACCACCGTGCTGCGCTCCGGGATGCCCCGCAACTCCGCGTTGGACAGGCCGAGTTCCAGCTCGGTGTTGAGCGCGGCGACCGCCTCGCGGGTGCTGTCGCCGTAGTGCACGACGGCGGCGGGACCGGCGATGATCGTCGCGTAGGAGCCGACGTCGAAGCGGCATCCGAGCACGCGGACGGTGGCGTCGCCGATGGCGTAGGTGCCGTAGCCGTAGTCGCCGGTGTTGCCGACATGGCTGTTGATCGCGGTCAGCTTCAGCCCGCTGCCGCCCTCCACCGACAGCGCGCCCCAGGTCTCCGAGAACACCGTCGAGTTGAGGTAGGTGGCGACGCTGTTCTCGCCGATCAGGTTGGTGGCGCGGACGTTGCCGTCCAGGCCCAGCATCCAGGGCACCGACTCCATGTAGGGGGTCTCGACGGTGGCCTGGTAGCCGGCGGGCAGGACGCCGTTGCGGGCGCGCAGGAAGGAGTCCTTGACCAGGACGTTGGCACCGCCGTCGGCGATGACGGTGGTGCGGACCACGCCCTTGTTGCTGATCCGGGCGCCGTCCACGACCAGCCTGGTCGCCGAGCCGTCGCCGACCACGGCCGCGCCGTACCCGGCGAAGTCCGAACGGCCGTTGCCGTCGAGGGTGATGGTGGGGTTCTGGAGGGTGTAGCTGCCGCTCTCGACGTACACGCCGTTGAAGCACTCGCCGGTGGAGGAGATCGACACGTTGCGGGCGGCGAGGTAGGTGACCTTGCCGCCGCGTACGGCGGACAGCACGGACTTCGCCGGGTCGACGCCGTCGGAGCCGACGTACAGGGCCTGGCGGAAGGGGAAGGTCAGCGTCTGGTAGGTGACGTCGTTGGACTCGGCGACCGTGAGGACGACGTCACCGCGGTAGGTGCCGGCCTGGACGAGGGTCGCGGTGCCGCCGGTCGCGGTGAGCAACTGGCCGGTTTCCACGCCGTCGACGGTGAGGCTGATGTCGTACCCGTCCGGGGCGACGATCTTGCCGCCGTCGCCGATGGTCAACTGGCTCAGCCGGGTGGTCTCGGCGAGTTCACGAGTCTCCCCGGCGGCGACGGAGATCGTCCCGCCCGACGTCTTCGGCGCGGCGGTGGCGGTGTCGGCGGCGACCGGAACGAGCACGGCCGCCGCGGTGGCGGATCCGGCGATCAGGAACGAGCGTCGGGATGTCAGCGTCATTGAAGGCCTTTCCACGGGTGGGGTGCGCCGTCACACAGGGTCACGAGTCGTTCGTCGGAACCAAGGCGACCAAGGCACCTGGGGTGTGCGGATGGCAGTGAATCAGCCCCGGGAAAACCGGGACAGGCAGCGCACACACGCATCCCGGAACCCGATGCCTTCGATCGGGCGGCCCGCTTCATGGCGCTCACACAGAGTGGTCACAGGCCTCTGTGCGGCACGCACGACGGCGAGGCGGACGGCCCGCTCGCCGTCCACCTCGCCGTCCACCACACCGTGTCCCCGCGGGTGACCTACGCCGGTGCGATCATCCCCGCCGACAGGTCGATGTCCGCCCCGCACAGTCCGGGCATCGCCAGCATGGCGACGAGTGCCCGCGCGACCTCGTCCTCCTCGACCAGCCGGCCGAGCGCGGCCCGGGAGGCGAACTCGCGTTCCGCCTCCTCGACGGTGCAGCCGGTGAGTTCGGCGGTGAGCCGGAAGTTGCGGTCCATGCGGGGTCCCCGGACCGGGCCCGGGGAGAGGGAGTTGACCGCGACCCCGTGCGGGCCGGCCTCGCCCGCCAGGGTCCGGGTGAGGCCGATCACCGCCATCTTGGAGGCGGTGTACGGCGTGCGGTTGAGCAGCGGGCGTTTGCCGCTGACCGAGGCGACGTTGACGATGTCGCCCCGTCCGGCGGCGAGCATGGGCGGCAGGAAGGCCCGGCACATGAGATAGACGCCGCGTACGTTGGCGGCGAACACGTCCTCCCACTCGTCGGGTTCGATGTCGACGAGGGGGCGCACCGGCCCCGCGACGCCGGCGTTGTTGACGAGCAACGACACGTCCTCGTCGGCGAGCCCGGCGGCCAGTGCGTGCACGGCGGCGGGCTCGGAGACGTCGCAGACCGCCGGGCGGGCGGCTTCGCCGACCTCGGCCGCCGCCCGCGCGAGGGCCTGCTCGTTCCGCCCGACGAGGATCACCCGGGCGCCGGCCTCGGCGAGCGCCAGCCCGAAGGCCCGGCCGAGCGGCCCTCCTCCGCCGGTGACCAGGGCCGTACGGCCGTCCAGGTTCACGCCTCGTTCCACGGCAGCGCGTCACCTGCGGCCTTCGCGGCCCGTACGTCACCCGACCGGGCGTGGCCCTCGAACAGCTCGACGCGGGAGGCGCGCCCGCACAGCCGCCCGAGCAGGGCCTGCGAGGCGGTGTCGGTGACCTCCTGGTAGGTCACCGTCTTGAGGTACTTCCCGACCCACAGGCCACCGGTGTAGCGGGCGGCACCACGTGTGGGCAGCACATGGTTGGTGCCGATGACCTTGTCGCCGAACGACACGCAGGTGCCCGCGCCGAGGAACAGGGCGCCGTACTGGGTCATCCGTTCCAGCGCGAGGCGCGGCTCGGCGGTGAGCACCTCGACGTGTTCGAAGGCGAACGTGTCGGCGAGTTCGTACAGTTCGTCGACCGAGCCGACGACGTGCACCTGGCCGTGGTTGCGCCAGGCGGGCTCGGCGTAGTCGCGGGTGGGCATGGCGGGGAGGATGCGCTCGACCTCGGCGACGGTCTTCTCGGCGATCTCGCGGGAGGTGGTGATGAGGACCGCCGGGGAGTCCGGGCCGTGCTCGGCCTGGGAGAGCAGGTCGACCGCGCAGACGAACGGGTCGGCCTGGCCGTCGGCGAGGACCAGGATCTCGGTCGGTCCGGCGAACAGGTCGATGCCGATCTCGCCGAACAGCTGGCGCTTGGCCTCGGCGACATAGGCGTTGCCGGGGCCCGCGATCAGGTTGACCGGCTCCATGGTGCCGGTGCCCACCGCCATCGCGGCCACTGCCTGGACGCCGCCGAGCAGCCAGATCTCGTCGGCGCCGGCGAGGTGCATGGCGGCGACGGTGGCGGCGGGGATCTCGCCGCGGATGGGAGGGGTGCAGGCGACCACGCGGGGCACGCCCGCGACCTTGGCGGTGACGATGGTCATGTGGGCGGAGGCGGTGAGGGGGTAGCGGCCGCCCGGGATGTAGGCGCCGGCCGCCTGCACCGGGAGGTGCTTCTGGCCGAGCCGTACGCCCGGCAGCGTCTCCACCTCGAACTCGCCCATCGAGTCCAGCTGGTGGCGGGCGAAGGTGCGGACCTGCTCCTGGACGAACGTGATGTCGTCGATGACCTGCCGGGGCACCGAGGCGACGATCTCCTCGACCTCCTCGTCGCTCAGCCGGAAGGAGTCGGGGCTCCACTTGTCGAACTTCTCGGAGTACTCGCGGACGGCCGCGTCACCCCGCTCACGGATGTCCGCGATGACTTCGGCGACCGTCCGGCGCACCTGGTCGAGGGAGGCGGCCACCTCGGACCTGGGTACGGCGTGCTTCAGGATCTCTGCCACGACTGCGGCCTTTCTGAGGAGGATGGGGGTCAGACCGGGGGCGCTTCGAAGAGCACGTCGGGATCGTTGAACTGCTCCTTGGCGACCGACTCGCTCATCGGGTCGGCGGTGCCCCACTGGTCCTGGGTGATCGGGTCGTCCACGTCGTGCCGGCCGGGGTGCCACAGGTCCTCTTCGAGGACGGCGAGTTCGGTGGTGTACTCGACCGTGTTGCCATGCGGGTCGTGGAAGTAGGAGAAGGTGTTGTCGCCCGCCAGGTGGCGCCCCGGGCCCCAGGTGAGCCGGGTTCCGGCGCGCAGGGCGCGGCCGGTGCCGCGCATGTACTCCTCCACCCCACGCATCTCGAACGAGGCGTGGTGCAGCGACACATGGGGCCCGCGCGCGATGGCGAAGGAGTGATGCAGCGGACTGCACCGCAGGAAGTACATGAGGTCACCCATGTGTGTGGAGTACAGGGTGTCGGTGAGCCGGAAGCCCAGGTGGCGGACGTAGAAGTCGCGCAGTCCCTGCGGGTCCTGGGAGTTGACCACACAGTGCGAGAGCCGCACGGGGACGGCCTCGCGTTCCTCGATCTTGCGGTGGGTGCGGGTGGCCACGTCGGCCGAGACCTCCACCACCCGCCCGTCGGGGTCGAAGAAGCGCAGCCCGTACCCGCCGCCGGGGGTGTCCAGCGCCCGCGGCTCGTGGATGATCTGCACCCCCGCCCGCCCCAGCCGCGCCGCCAGTTCGTCCACCGCCGCCGGTGACACCGCGCCGAAGGCGACCAGGTCCATCCGCTTGCGCTCGTCCTCACGGATGCGCACGATGTACTGCTCGGGGCTGCCCTCGGCGGCGAAGAACGCGATGCCGCTGTCGTTCGCGACCTCGGTCAGGCCCCAGGTGGTGCCGTAGAAGGCACGCTGGGTGGCGAAGTCAGGTACGGCCAGGTCGACGTGGCGCAGATGGGTGATGGGCTGGAAGCTCATGCGTGGCTCCTGACGGTGTTGCGCTGGTGGCCGAGGCCGGTGATCTCCGCGTCGATCACGTCTCCGGGCTGCAGGAAGACCCCCCAGTGCGCGCCGTTGCCGGCCGGGGAGCCGGTCAGCAGCAGGTCGCCGGGGCGCAGGGTGGTGGTCGTGGAGGCGTAGGCGATCAGCCGGGGAATGTCGAAGATCATGTCCTTGGTGGACTCGTCCTGCCGGACCACCCCGTTGTGCCGCAGCGTGATCCGCAGGTCCCCCGGATCGCCGACGAACCGGGCCGGGACCAGGAACGGCCCGGTCGGCAGGAAGGTGTCGGCGTTCTTGGCGGTGAACCAGTCCGTGCCGATGGCCTTCAGGTCCGGCCGGTACAGCCGGTCCCGGGTGGTGAGGTCGTTGCTGATCGTGTACCCGGCGACGTACGACATCGCCTCCGCGGCGGGGATGTTCTTCCCCGGCCTGCCGATGACCAGGGCGAGTTCGAGCTCCCAGTCGTGCTGCTCGCCGAGCGCGGGCAGCACGATGTCGTCGTACGGCCCGCACAGCGCGCGCGGTGAGCCGAGGAAGATGTACGGGACGCCGTCGCGGATCCGCTCGTCCATCATCTTCTCGGCGTCGGCGCGGGCCTCGGCAGGGGTGGCGCCGTGCACGCTCTGCTTCTCGGCGGCGACCAGATCGACCACGTGCTTGCGGTAGTTGGCGCCGCTCTGCAGGATCTGGCCGGGTTCGATCGGCGTCAGGACCCGCAGGTCCGCCAGGTCGTGCCAGGCGCCGTCGCCGGCCGCGGCCAGTTCGTGCAGCCGGGGCAGCCAGGTGTCCCAGTTCTCGACCAGCGCGCGTACCGAGGCCACCTGACCGGAGAGGTCACGGACCCGGGCGCCGGCGACCAGGCCGGGGAAGGCGGCCGCGCCGCCCTGGAAGGTGCCGAGCGCGAAGGGTCCGGCGTGGAAGGGGGAAGGTTCGGGCACGGGCGGCTCTCCTCGTACGGATGGGGGCTCGCCCTCGACGCTAGGCAGCGCGCTCGGCCGGCGGAAATGGCCGTTCACGATGCCTGCCATCGCCCGCGCACCGCGATTGGCCCGCGTCGGTGTGCGGCCGCGCCGGCCGGGGCCGCCATCGCCGTCGGGGATGGATGACGTCCCCCTTGTCGATGCCTCGATCCGTTGACCCTGCACCTACCGCCGACCAGGCTCGATGCCACCCCGAACCGAGGAGCGCACCGTGGTAGTCGAGCATGCCGAGCTGACCGTCGAGGAAGGCCGGGAAGCGGAATTCGAGGTGGTCTTCGGCAAGGCCCGCGAGGTGCTCGCCGAGGCGGACGGGTTCCGCTGGGCCGAGCTGCTGCGCTGCGCGGAGCGGCCGCGGACCTTCCTGCTGCTCGTCGGCTGGGAGTCGGTCCGGGCGCACACGGTCGGCTTCCGCGAGTCGGAGCGGTTCGCGCGCTGGCGGGCCCTGGTCGGCCCGTTCTTCGCCGCCCCGCCGGCCGTGGAGCACTACCACGAGCTGGGCCCCCGCTTCACCGGCTGACGGCCGCCGGCCCCCACATCTGTCTTTCTACTTCTCGCAAGGATCGCCCATGCCCGTGAACAAGGTGCTCGTCGTCGGCGGCGGCATCACCGGAAGCGTGCTGTGTCTCGCCCTCGCCCAGCGCGGGGTCGAGGTGGAGCTCGTCGAGGTCTCGCCCCAGTGGTTCGGGGTGGGCCATGGCATCACCGTCCAGGGCAACGCGCTCAAGGCGCTGCGCTCGGTCGGGGTACTGGAGCGGGTGCTGTCCCGGGCGGTGCCGTTCGACCTGATGCGGCTGCGCCGGGCGGACGGCGGTCTGATCACCGAGCTGGAGACCCCGCACACCGGCGGCGCGGACCTGCCGTCCACGGCCGGCGCACTCCGCTCCGACCTGCAGAACGCGCTGTGCGACGCGGTGTACGCGCACGGCGTCGCCGTCCGTCTCGGCCTGAGCGTGCGGGGGCTGGAGCAGTCGGCCGGCCATGTGGACGTGACCTTCACCGACGGCTCCACCGGCCGCTACGACCTGGTGGTCGGCGCGGACGGCATCAACTCGGCGATGCGCGCGCTCATCGGCATCACCACCAGGCCCCGCCCGGTGGGCATGTCGATCTTCCGGGTGGTGGCCCGGCGCCCCGCCGAGATGGACTGCGCCGAGGTGTACTACGGCGGTCCCCGCTACAAGGCCGGCTACAGCCCGATCTCCGACGACCAGTGCTACGCCTACCTCCTCGACGAGAACCTGGACGCCTCCCTGATCGGCCCGCGCGCCTCGCTGGACCTGCTGCGCGAGCGCGGCGCCGGATACGGCGGGACCTGGGGGAACATACTCGCCTCACTGCCGGGCGACACGGCCGTGGACTACCGCTGGATCGAGGCGGTCCTGGTCGACGAGGACTGGCACCGGGGCCGGGCCATGGTGATCGGCGACGCGGCGCACGCCTGCCCGCCGCTGATCGCGCAGGGTGCCGCGATGTGCGTGGAGGACGCGGTGCTGCTGGCCGAACTGGTCACCGCCGACGAACCGGTGGACAGCGCACTGGACCGGTTCATGGCCCGTCGGCTGCCGCGCGTCCGCATGGTGCTGGACAGCTCCCTCCAGCTCGCCGAGTGGGAGATGCACCCCGGCACCCCCGGCGCCGACCCGGCCCGGATCATGTCGCAGACCCTCGCTTTCCTGACGGCGGCCGCATGAGCACGCCCGTCGTCGACTTCCACGGCCATCTCGCCGTCCCCGGGGCCGACGCCCTGGTGGCGGGCACCGCGGGCCTCGCGGCCGAGTTGGCCGCCGAGCAGCGCGCCCACTCCCCCGGGTCGCTGGCCGCCAACCGGGCCCAGCTGCGGCGTCTGGCCCGGAAGCTGACGGACGTGGACACGCGGCTCGCCGACCTCGAGGCGATGGGCGTCGACCGCCAGGTGGTCGGCCCGATGCCCATGCACCACTACTGGGCCGGCCCCGGCCTCGCCGTGCGGCTGGCCCGTACCGTCAACGAGGCGGTGGCCGCGCACTGCGCCGCCGCGCCGGACCGGCTGTACGGCCTCGGCACGGTGCCGCTCCAGCACCCGGACCTGGCGGTCGCCCTGCTGGATCAGGCGGTCACCGAGCTGGGCCTGTACGGCGTCAGCGTCTCCACCACCGTCGAGGGCCGTGAGCTGGCCGACCCCGCGCACGACGACGTCTGGCTGAAGGCGGAGGAGCTGGGCGCCGTCGTCTTCGTCCACCCGTGGGGCTGCTCGCTCGGCGAACGGCTCGCCTCCCGCTATCTCGGCAACACGGTCGGCCAGCCCACCGAGACCACGGTCGCGCTCTCGCACCTGATCTTCACCGGGGTCCTGGACCGTTTCCCGCGCCTGAAGCTGGTGGCCGCGCACGGCGGCGGCTATCTGCCGACGTACGCCGGCCGCTCCGACCACGCCTGGCAGGTACGGCCGGACGCGCGCGGCTGCGCGGAGGCGCCCAGTTCCTATCTGCGGCGGATGTGGTTCGACGCTCTCGTCTACACCCCGCGTGCGCTGCGCCATCTGGTCGAGGAGGTGGGCGCGGACCGGGTGGTGCTCGGCACCGACCACCCCTTCGACATGGGCGTGACCGACCCGGTGGCCCGGCTGGACGCGGCCGGCCTCGACCCGGCCGCACGGGACGCGATCGCCGGCGGCAACGCCCTCGGTCTGCTGCTGAAAGGACACAGCCGATGACCCTGGGGCCCGTCGAGGAAGAGCTGGCCAAGGCCCGCGCCGCGTACCGCGACCGGGGCCGCTGGGGCGAGGAGGACGTGCTGGGCACGCTCAATTTCGCCGACGACGCGATCCGCGCGCACGCCGCGAGTCTGGTCCGGCGCGGCCGCGCCGTCTCGCTGGCCCAGGGGTTCGGCGGGTCCGGCCCCCGAGCCGCCACCCGGTGGCACGGACTGGGCCGCGGACACGACACCGAGCAGACCTGGCACGGTGGTTCGCGCCCCGGCGGCGACGACGGTGCCCGCGTGACCGGCATCGAGCACCTGCGCAGCGCCTGCACCGGCCGCGGGGTCCTGCTCGACGTCGGCCGGGCGGTCGGCGACCCGCGCGGTGAACTCCCCGACGGCTTCCCGATCCTGGAGGAGCACCTGCGCGACACCGTCGAGGCGCAGGGTGCCACCTCCAGTGTGCGCCGGGGTGACATCGTCCTCGTCCGCACCGGACAGCTCGGCCGGGTACGACGGCTCGGCGCGTGGGACGGTTACGAGACCGGTCACGCGCCCGGCCTGTCCTTCACCACCCTCGGCTGGCTGCACCGCACCGAGGTCGCGGCCGTCGCCACCGACACCTGGGACCTGGAGGTGCGGCCGAGCGAGTTCGCCGAGCCCGCGGTGTCGCCGCTGCACCAGGTCGCCGTCCCCCACCTCGGCCTGCCGCTGGGCGAGCTGTGGGACCTGGAAGCCCTCGCGGAGGACTGCGCGGCCGATGGTGTCTATGAGTTCCTGCTGGTCGCGGCGCCCTTGCCGGTGCCCGGCGCGACCGGTTTCCCTGTCAGCCCCATCGCAGTCAAGTGAGCCGCCCCATGCCCGCAGTCAACCGGGGGACGACCCCCGAATCCCCGGACCAGAACCGGTTCTCCGGCACCCTCCACCTCCCGGATGAGGAGGACTTCGAGGAGGCCGTGTACGGCAGGGTCTTCAACGCCCGCCGCCCGGCCGACCGCACGCCCGCCGCCGTCCTGAATGCGGTCACCGAACAGGATGTCGTCGAGGGCGTACGGCTCGCCCTGGAGCGCGGCTGGCAGGTCGCCGTCCGCTCCGGCGGGCACAGCTGGGCCGCCTGGTCGGTGCGCCGGGACGCGCTGCTGATCGACCTCGGCGGCTTCCGTGAGATGGCGTACGACCCGGGTACGGGGATCGTGACGGCCACCCCCAGCGTCAAGGGCGGCGACGAACTCAACCCGTACCTGGGCGAGTTCGGACGCTTCTTCAACGGCGGGCACTGTCCCTCGGTGGGCATCGGCGGTTTTCTGCTCCAGGGCGGGCAGGGCTGGAACGCGCGCGGCTGGGGCTGGGCGGCCGAGAACATCGTGGCGATCGACGTCGTCACGGCCGACGGTGAGTTGGTCCGCGCCGACGAGACCCACAACAGCGACCTCTTCTGGGCGGCGCGCGGGGCGGGCCCCGGCTTCTTCGGCGTCGTCACCCGTTTCCACCTGCGCACCCGTCCCCTCCCCCGGCATCTCGCGCACACCGTGCACGCCTACCCGCTCGACCTCTTCGACGAGGTCATGACCTGGCTGCACGGCATCCACCACACGGTCTGCGACCTGATCGAGATCGTCGCTCTCACCCAGACCCCGCCCGACCTCGACGGACCGGTGCTGCTGGTCACCGGCGTCTCGATGACGGACACCCCCGAGGAGGCGGCCGAGGCGCTCGCGCCGCTGCACGCCAACCCCTACGCCGACCGTGCCCTGTTCCGCGTCGAGGCCCGGCCCACCACCATCGCCGAACAGTTGACGGGCCAGCGCACCGCCAACCCCGAAGGCCACCGGTACTTCGTGGACAACGCGTGGCTGACCGGCAGCGCCGCAGAGGTCGTCCCGGCGATCCGCAAGGCGTTCACCGAGCACCCGACCCGGCGGACCTTCACCATCTGGTTCTCCATGGCACCGCTGCGCCGGCTCCCCGACATGGCGTTCTCGTTGCAGTCGGAGATCTACTGCGCCGCTTATGTCGTGTCCGACGACGCCGGACGGGACGCGGAGCTGCGCGGCTGGCTGGACGAGGCGATGGCGGCGATGCAGCCGGTGACCGCGGGCCAGTACCTCGGCGACTCCGACTTCACCGTACGGCAGCTGAGGTTCATGGGCGACGAGCAGTGGCGGCGGCTGAACGAGATCCGGGCCGCCCGTGACCCCAAGGGCGTGTTCGCCGGCCATCTGAGCGCCGGGACCGTCACCAACACCAACCACTGGGAGCGGTGAGCGGCGATGCGTTTCGCGACGTACGAGCACGGGGGCGAGGAGCGCGCCGGGGTGGTGCGGGACGGGCTGATCCACCCGCTGCCCGACGGGGTGAGCGTGCTGGCGCTGGTCGAGGCGGGCGTGCTGCACGCGGCGGGTGCCGAGGCCCTGGACGCCCCCGGCGAGCTGACGGTGGAAGAGGTGCGGTTGCTGCCGCCGTTGAAGCCCCCCTCCATCCGGGACTTCGTCGGGTTCGAGGCGCACATCGAGGGCGTGTCTAAGTCGCTGGACGGCCTGGAACACGTCCCGGAGGAGTGGTACCGGGCCCCCAACTTCTACTTCACCAACCCGCACGCGGCCTATGGTGCCCACGACGACGTGCCGGTGCCGGCGGGCTGCTCGGTGCTGGACTTCGAGCTGGAGGTCGGCGCGGTCATCGGCCGCGGCGGCCGGGACCTCACCCCCGACCAGGCGCGGGACCACGTCATCGGCTACCTGGTCTTCAACGACTGGTCGGCCCGTGATCTGCAGAGGCCGGAGAAGAACCTCGGCCTCGGCTTCTCCAAGGGCAAGGACTTCGCCAACACACTCGGCCCCTGGCTGGTCACGGCGGACGAGGTCGAGGACCGGCGGGATGCGGACGGGTTCCTGGACCTGGAGATGACGGTCACCCTGAACGGCGAGCTGATCGGCCGCGACACCCTCGCCAACGTCTCCTGGACCTTCGAGGAGATGATCGCCTACGCCAGCCGGGACGCCTGGGTGCGCCCCGGCGACATCCTGGGCTCGGGCACCTGCGGCTGGGGTGCGCTGGCGGAGTTCTGGGGCCGGCTCGGGGAGCGCACCCCGCCCCCGCTGCGGCCCGGCGACGAGGTGACGCTGACCGTCGAGCGCCTGGGCACGGTGTCCAACCGGATCGTGCCCGGACGGGCGGACGCGTACCTGCCGCGGGCCCGCAAGCGGGGCCGCACGCCGCGCCCATAGCCTCCCGGGCTGTGGGGGGCCTGTGCTGCGCAGACCCCCCACCTGCGGGTATCCGGTGCCGGGATGCCTGGCATCACATCTTCCTGACAGTGGCCCGGACCCCCTTCCTCGACGGCCGCCCGCTGGTTAACCTCGCGTTTCACCGAAGCTTCAAGGACGTGGCCGGCCGGAAGGGGACACACGTGGGTCTCGGAGCGATCGATCTCAATCTTCTGGTGGCACTGGAAGCGCTCCTGGAGGAGAAGAACGTCACCCACGCGGGGGTGCGGCTGTCGACGAGCCAGTCCGCGATGAGCGGCTCGCTGGCCCGGCTGCGCCGGCACTTCAACGACGAGCTGCTGATCCGGGTGGGCCGCGAGTACGAGCTGACGCCGCTCGCGGAGCGGCTGCTGCCGGTCGTCCAGGGCTCGCTGCAGAAGGCCGAGGAGGCGCTGTCGCTGACCCGGTACTTCGACCCGGAGCGCAGCCGCCAGCGGTTCTCCGTGGTCATGTCGGACTACGTGATGACGGTGCTCGTGGAGCCGCTGCTGCGGGCCATCGCGGCCGAGGCGCCGGGCGTGCGGATCGATTTCCATCCGATCGTGGACGGGCAGCTGGAGACGGAGACGCATCTGCGCTGTCACGACCTGATGATCGTGCCGCTCGGCTACCAGCTCCCCGGCGTGAGCGAGGCCGTGATGCACGACCGGTTCGTGTGCATCGTCGACCCGGGCAACCCGCGCCTGGTGGACGGCCGGCTCACCCTGCGCGACCTTGCGGAGATGCCGCACGCGGCCTGCGCCATCGGCAAGAGCCACACCCCCGCCGAGCGCCAGCTGGAGACCCTCGGGATCATCCCGAAGGTGCAGGTCAGCACGCCAGGTTTCAGTGTGCTGCCGTTCCTGGTGAGCGGTACGGACCTGGTGGCCATGGTCCCGGAGCGGCTGGCCCGCCGCTACGAGGGGTTCGCGCGCTGTGCGGTCGTACCGGCGCCGTTCCCCGACGTACCGCTGGTGGAGGCCATGTACTGGCATCACAACCGGCATGCCGACCCGGCGCACCGGTGGCTGCGGGACACGGTCCGCAGGGTCGGGGCGGCGCTCGGCGAGAAGGCGCCGCCGGAGATCGCCGAGGCGGATGCCAGCCATCCGGACAGCGCGTTTCCGGAGCTGTCCGCGGCTTCCTAGCGTGGACGGGAGGACCTCTCCCGTACCCCCTTGGAGGAAGCCGTGAGCCGCACACGCCTGGCGGGCCGTACCGTCGTCGTCACCGGAGCCGCGCAGGGCCAGGGAGCCGCGGAGGCGGCCGCGGCCGCCCGGGAGGGGGCCACGGTGGTCGCGACCGACGTGCTGGACGAGGCCGGGGAGAAGCTCGCCGCGTCCCTGCGCGCCGACGGCCTGGACGTCCGGTACGTCCGCCTGGACGTGACCTCGCCCGCCGACTGGGCGTTGCTGGCCGCCTCCCTGGACGTCGTGCACGGCCTGGTGAACAACGCGGGCATCCCGATGCGCGCCCGGCTCGGTCAGGTGGAACTCGACGACTGGAACCGGGCGTTCGCCGTGAACACCACCGGCGCCCTGCTCGGCATCCAGGCTCTCGCCCCGCTGATGCCGGCCGGCTCCTCGATCGTGAACGTCGGTTCGGTCGCCGGGCTCACCGCGCATCACGCGGTGGCGTACACGGCCAGCAAGTGGGCGCTGCGGGGCCTGTCCAGGGTGGCGGCCCTGGAGCTGGCTCCGCGCGGTATCCGGACGAACATCGTCCACCCCGGCTACATCGAGACGCCGCTGATGGCCACGGCCAACCCGGTGTTCGTCGCCGCCCATCTCGCCATGACCCCCCAGGGCCGCCCGGGCACGGTCGACGAGGTGGCGCCGCTGGTCGTGTATCTCCTCTCCGACGAGGCCTCGTACGTCAACGGCGCGGAGATCACCGTCGACGGCGGCTACGCGGCGCACGGCCCGGTCAAGGCGATCACCAACGCCCTCGACCAGGACTGAGCGTCAGGCCTTGAGCTGCTCCAGCGTGGACTTGGTGTCGGTCTTCAGCCAGCCGGTCACGTCGTCGAGGCTGGGCGGGTCGGTGTCGCTGTCGTAGGAGGAGAAGTACGCGCTGTAGTACATGGTGAACGTCATCCACCCGTCCCGCACCGCGAGGGTGGCGTACCGCGAGCCGCTGGTGGTGGAGCCGTTGCTGGTGTCCTGGGTGACCAGGTAGGCCTCGTCGCCGATGCCCCGCACGGGTGTCACGTCGTAATCGGTGTGGCTGTCGCCGTAGTTCTTCCAGGTGGCCGTGAACTCCGGTGCCGGGTCGGTTCTCCTGTGCAGGTCGAGCTGGAGGGAGAGGTAGGCGTCGCCGTAGCCGGAGCCGGTCTTCTTGAGGCTGAGGCTGCAGTAACTCTCGTCCAGCACGGGGTCCTTCATCGCGTTCTTCGTCGGGGCCGAGTCGTCCACGGGGTACTCGTCCTTGAACGACGAGTAGTCCGAGCCGGCGCAGAGGTTCGCGGGCGCCCGGTAGCCGCGCAGGTCGGCGCCGGTCCCGAAGCCCCCGGTCAGGAAGAGCCCGGCCGCCCAGCCCGCGGAGGCGACCACCGCGCCCACGACGGCCCACAGCACGGCTCTCCCGGCCGTGCGCGGACCCGTGGCCGGTGGCGCGGCCGGCGGCGGGTAGCCGTGACCGGGCGGCACCGCATAGGGGTTGGCCTGCTCGGGTGGGGCGGGCTGGGGGTAGGGGTGCTGCGGGAGTGGCGACTGCGGGTTCGGATACGGGTAGGCGGTCGGCTGCGGCGGGACCGCGGGCGGCGGCGCCTGCGCGGACGAGGGCTGCGCCTGCGCGGACGAGGGCTGCGCGGGCGTGGGCGGCTGCTGGGCGGCGAGGGTGTCCTGCGGGTCGGGCCCGGGTTGCCGCGGAGCGGAAGGGGGCTGCTGCGGTGGGGTGGACATGTCGTGAAGATAAGGCATAACCAGACATCAAGTCCCCACCCCTGCACGACCGTTGTGGTTCGCGAACGAGCACCGGGGGTTCACCTGCCCCAGCATCGGCTTTGGGTGGCGGCTGCCGGGGGCACCTCGAGCGGTGCGTATTGCCGCTCGCCATCGAGTCGCCGAACGCCTCGTCGGGGGCCCTGGAGTTCATGGGCAGACTCGCACCGGCCGGCCTGAGGGCACGTTTCCCACCGCTCCGGAAGTCGCCGGCGAAGCCGTCCGCGGCCGGTGCGCGCGTGAAGGCCGGTGCGCACGCCCCGGCCTTCACGCCGTGCCGCGGATCAGGCGGATGCCGTCTGCACCGGCGCCTGGGCCACTGCTCGTGCGGTGTTCCTGCGGACCAGCAGCAGGGTGACCAGGGCGCCGAGCAGCGAGGCGCAGCCGCAGATCACCACGCCGAGGGCCATGCCGTGCGCGAGGGCGTCCTGCGCGGCCGCCCGGGCGCTGTCGCTGCCCGCGTTGACCACCGCGAGCGGTCCGGCCGCGGCCTCCATGCCGGCGTCGGCGCCGCTCAGCCTGCCGACCAGCGCGGAGGAGGCCGCGCTCATCGCGATGGTGCTGATCACGGCCGGCCCGAGCCCCTGCCCGAACTCGCGGACCAGGCTGGTGGCGCCGCTCGCCATGCCGGTCATCTCGATCGGCACCGCGTTCACGGCGGCCGAGGTGAGTGAGGAGACCACGCAGATGAAGCCGATGCCGAGCAGCAGCACCGGGCCGATGAAGGCCGCCAGCGACGTGGTGGTGATGGGCAGCGCGGCGATCCAGAACTGGCCGGCGGCCATCGGCAGCAGACCGCCCATCAGCAGCCAGCGCGGCTCGACGCGGGTGAGCATCCTGCTGAGCACCGGCGCGAGGAGCAGCGGGATCAGCTGGAGGATCACGAACGGCATGCCGGCGCGCAGGGCGCTGAGGTGCATCACCGCGCCGAGCCGGATGGAGACGCAGTAGGCGGTGCCGATGAAGCCGAACATGCCGGTCAGCGCGACCACCGCGGCCGCCGCGAACGACGGGATCCTCAGCAGTTCCAGGTTGAACATCGGGGAGGCGGCACGCCGCTCCGCCGTCACGAAGCCGACCAGGGCCACGGCGGCGAGGATCAGCGCGAAGAGGATCGAGGGGCTGCTCCAGCCGCGGTCACCGCCCTCGATGATGCCCCACAGCAGGGCGGTGAGACCGACGGCGATGCTGATCTGCCCCGGCCAGTCCAGGGCGCGGCCCTCGGGCGCCTTGGAGTCGGTGACCAGCGCCCAGCAGGAGATGCCGACCACGACACCGAGGACGACCGGCGGTACGAACGCCCAGCGGAAGTCGGCGACGGTGGCGAGGATCCCGGAGGAGAGCGGGCCCACGGCGGAGGCGAGGGAAATGCTCAGCGCCCAGGTCGAGACCGCCTTGGCGCGGTCCTTCTCCCCGGGTGTCGCGGCCGCGATCACGGCGAGGGAGCTGGGGAAGAGCGCGGCGGCGCCGACGCCGGCGAGGGCCTGGCCGATCCAGAGCATGGTGATGTTCTGGGAGGTGGCGTTGAGGAGTTCGCCGATCGCCAGCACGAATCCACCGAGGACCAGCAGTCGCTTACGGCCGAACAGGTCGCCCACCACACCGAAATTCAGTTCCAGAATAGCGGTGGGCAGAATGAATGCCGAGGTGACCCAGGCGACCTGCGATCCGGAGGCACCGAATGCGCTCTGGATTTCTCCGTTGATGGGCGAGGGGACGGTAATGCACAGCTGCGCGGCGGCAACTGCCAGACAACAGGCTATGAGCGTGCCCACGTCCAGTCTTTTCACAGCGTTGGTCATTCCCTGCTCCATCTCACGGGTTAACGGTGGTGCCGCGGTCTTCGGCTTCGGCGAGTTCGCCGTGCTCGCCGGGTTCGCCGCGCTCTATGAGTTCGATGAGGTTTCCCTCGGGGTCCTTGACCCAGGCCATTCGCACCCCCGGTTCGGGGGACGGTCCGGGGGCGAGGACCTCGCCGGCCCCGAGCGCCGTCAACGCGGCGTACACGGGGTCGAGTTCAGGGGTGGTGACCGCGAAGTGCCCGTACCCCTCGGTGAGGACGGCGGTCATCGGGTCCGGTGCCCGCAGGCCGGGCGCGGACCCGGGCCTGGCGAGCAGTTCGAGCCGCCAGCCGTGCGGGTGTTCCAGGACGACACCGGTCAGGCCGGGGCCGTCGAGATGGAAATCGAAGACGGTCCTCAGGCCGAAGGCCGCGCGGTACCAGGCGAGTTGGGCGGCCAGGTCGCGTACGTTGAGGCCCACGTGGTCGAGTCGTGCGTGCATCCGCGCTCAGCCCGCCATCGCGCTGTCGCCGCCGTCGACCATGAGGTTGGCGCCGTTGACGAAGGCCGCCTCGTCGGAGCAGAGGAAGGCCGCCGCGCGGGCGATGTCCTCGGGCTGTCCGATCCGACCGACCGGTATCCGCGCCTCCAGCCGGGCCTTCGGGCCGTCGGGGTCGTCGAGGAAGGGCGCGGTGGCCGCGGTGCGGGTCATGCCGGGGGCGAGGGTGTTGACGCGGATGCGGTGCGGGGCGCCGGCCGCGCACAGGTGCTTGCTCATGGCGAGGACCCCGCCCTTGGCTGCGCCGTGCGGCACCATGGGCATGAACGGCGCGCCGCGCACGGCGGCCACGGAGGCGACGTTGAGGACGGCCCCGCCGCCGCGTGCGACCAGGTGCGGCCAGGCCGCCCGGGTGCAGAAGTAGGGGATGTCCAACTCGTTCCTGATGGTGAAGTACCAGTCTTCGGCGGGCATCGTCTCGAAGGGGCCGTTCCGCAGCGCGGAGGCGTTGTTGTAGAGGATGTCGATCCCGCCGAATTCCGCGATCCCGGCCTCGATCCACTCCCGCGCCCCCGCCTCGGTGGAAAGGTCGACCGGCGCCAGGGAACGCATGACACCACCGGCCTTCTCGACGAGTACCACGGTTTCCGAGGCGCTCTTCTCGTCGATGTCGCAGCCGAATACGGTGGCGCCCTCGGCCGCGAAAACCTGTGCCGCGGCCCGGCCGATTCCAGCCCCCGTGCCACTGATGAAAGCGATTTTTCCGGCCAGTCGGCCCATGATTGCCATGTCCCTTGTCCCAAGCCGCCGAAGTGCGGTGGTGGCAGCGTAGGTAGGGCCTATGGCCAGAACAAGAAATTCGTCAGCGAAGCGCCATCACGGGTTCGTATGGCTGGTATGCGCCTCAGCCGCGGACGCCGCCGGTCCGGGGACGCAGCCGTACCGGGAGGGTGCGCACGCTGTTGCCGACGAAGCTGGCCTGCCGGACGAGGCCGTTCTCGGGGACGGCGAGGTCCAGGGCGGGGAAGCGGTCGAAGAGGCGTTCCAGGGCCACCGTGGCCTCCAGGCGGGCCAGCGGGGCGCCCAGGCAGTAGTGGGCACCGTGGCCGAGGGAGAGGTGGCGGACGGCGTCGGGGCGGGCCGGCCGGGTGACGTCGAAGCGGTCGGCGTCCGGGCCGTGCGCGGCCGGGTCGCGTCCGGCGGCGGAGTACCCGGCCAGGACCGGGGTGCCGGCAGGGATCACCGTGCCCCCGACGGTCAGGTCCCGCACCGGGTAGCGGAAGGGGAAGTAGCTGACCGGCGCGTCCCAGCGCAGCGTCTCCTCGACCACGTCCGCCCAGCTCGCGTCCCCTTTCCGGACGATTTCGAGCTGGTCGCGGTGGCCGCACAGCGCGCGCACCGCGTTGGTGACGAGGTTGAGGGTGGTCTCGTGGCCGGCGATGGTCATCAGGACCAGGGTGCCGATCAGCTCCTCCTGCCCCAGCCGGTCGCCGTCCTCGTCGCGGGCGGCGATCAGGGCGCTGGTGAGATCGTCGCCGGGGTGCTCGGCACGGGCGGCGGCGACGGCGGCGAGGACGGCGACCAGCTCCCGGTTGGCGGCGACGGCCGCGGCGGGTCCGATGTCGGTGGCCACGACCTGGTTGGTCAGGTGGTGCAGCCGGTCACGGAACTCCGGGTCCACGCCGAGGAGTTCACCGATCACGCCCATGGGCAGCGGCAGCGCGAAGTGCCGGCGCAGCTCGGCGACGCCGTCCGCTTCGGCGGCGGCCCGCTCCAGGTCGTCGAGCAGGGTGCCGGTCAACTCCTCGATCCAGGGGCGCAGTTCCTCGACGCGGCGCGGGGTGAAGGCCCGGCTGACCAGTGCGCGCAGCCTGCGGTGGTCGTCGCCGTCGGCGGTGGTCATGCCCCGCACGGTGGCGAAGGTCAGCAGCGGCCAGCCCGCCGGGATACGGCCCTCCCGCAACCGGGTGAAGTGCCGGGCGTCCTTGGCGACTTCGGGATGCTGGAGGAACTCCCTGAGCGCCTCGTGTCCGAGCACCGCCATGCCCTCGACGCCACCGGGCAGGACCACCGGAGCCACGGCACCGCGCGCCAGCAGCCTGGCGTTGTCGGCGTGCGGGCAACCGCCGGCGGGGTCCGGACGGTGTGGCACGGAGGGGCTCTCCACCAGGGGCTCCTGACAGTGGCACGACACGGACACCGCCGATCGTAGGCCCCCGCGGGCCCGTGCGGGGCGGTTCCGGCCGGTCCCGCAAGGCACCGGGACGCGGGAACCGGATCCCCGGCCGGGCATGCGGCGGGAATAGCGGTGACCGGTGTCATGTTGACGATCGCGGAACCCTGGGTATAGTGCGATCAGCACGTGTGAGCGCCCCGCTACGGGCGCCGAGTGCCGGTTCCACTCCTCCAGCCGTATCGCCCGTCGCTTCCCGACCGGCTCACCGGCTTCTCAGCACCACCTCGTGATCCGGGCCTTCATCACCGTTCCCGAGGTGCCGTTCCCCGCCGCACGGAGGCTGCGCACACGCCCTCCCGCTCGCGGCCACTCCCCCTTCACTCATGTCTTCCGTCCGCGAAAGGACCACCTCTCATGACCACCACACTCGAACCCCCTGTCCAGCAGCAGGACCGGGCCGCCACCCGGCCCGTCACCGGTGTCCTCGACATCGACGCGGGCGGGAAGGGGCAGCTGCGGGCCCGGGACTGCCTGCCCTCCCCCGCCGACCCGCAGGTCTCCCCGGCCCTGATCCGCCGTCACGGCCTGCGCCGGGGCGACCTCGTCGAGGGCGTCCTCGGCGACCGGCGCACGCTGGCCGGGATCACGCTCGTCAACGGCCGTACGCCCGAGGAGCTGCACGGCCGCCGCCACTTCCGTGATCTGACCCCGCTGCACCCGCACGAGCGGATCCGCCTGGAACACCCGGCCGCCGGGTTCGCCGGACGGGTCGCCGACCTGTTCGCGCCGGTCGGCAAGGGGCAGCGCGGACTGATCGTGGCCCCGCCGAAGACCGGCAAGACCGTGCTGCTCCAGCAGATCGCCGCCGCCGTCGCCGGCAACCACCCGGAGTGCCATCTGATGGTGCTGCTGCTCGACGAGCGCCCGGAGGAAGTCACCGACATGCGGCGCTCGGTCCGCGGTGAGGTCTACGCCTCCACCTTCGACCGGCCCGCCAAGGAGCACATCGCCCTCGCCGAACTCGTGGTCGAGCGCGCCAGGCGGCTCGTCGAGGACGGCCGGGACGTCGTCATCCTCCTGGACTCCCTGACCCGGCTGTGCCGGGCCCACAACAACGCGGCCGCCTCCAACGGCCGTACCCTCAGCGGCGGTGTCGACGCCGGCGCGCTGATCGGCCCGAAGCGGTTCTTCGGTGCCGCCCGCAAGGCCGAGGAGGGCGGCTCGCTCACCATCCTGGCCACCGTCCTGGTGGACACCGGCTCCCGGGCCGACGGCTACTTCTTCGAAGAGCTGAAGAGCACCGGCAACATGGAGCTGCGCCTGGACCGCGAGCTGGCCTCCCGGCGGGTCTTCCCCGCTGTGGACATCGCCCCCTCCGGCACCCGCCGCGAGGAACTCCTGCTCACCCCGGCCGAGTTGACCGCCGTGCGCGGGCTGCGCCGGGCCCTGCAGAGCCGCGAGGGCGCCCCGGGCGGCGGCCTGGAGACGCTCCTGGAGCGGATGCGGGAGACCCCGGACAACGCGGCCTTCCTGCGGCGCGTGCAGCCGACCCTGCCGGCGGGCTGACACCCGGGCGTGCGGCATCCGGGTTGCTCCCTGCACCCGACCGGCCCCGGCAGCGCGCCGGACACCGCCTCCATTCCTACGTTGATCGTATGACGATCGGATTCCCTGGCCGATTCCCCCGGCGAGCGGCGGTGACGACCTGCTCCGTCTGCCTGGCGGGCCTGCTGGCGCTGCCGCCCGGCACGGCCGTCGCCGGCACCACGGCGCCGGCGCCGGCCCCGCCCCCGAGGGCGGTGGTGCCCGGCCCGTCGCTGCTCTACCACTCCGGCCCACAGGTGCGGCCGCACCCCGGGGCCCCGGAACTCCCCGACCTGTCCGCGCTGTCCTGGCTGGTCGCCGACGCGGACACCGGCCAGGTGCTGGCGGCCGACCACGCACACCGCAGGCTCCCTCCGGCCAGCACGCTGAAGACCCTGTTCGCGCTCACCGTGCTGCCGGTCCTGCCCGCGGACCTCCAGCACCGGGTCACCCCCGAGGAACTGGCGGACGTGGCCGAGGGCAGCAGCCTGGTCGGCGTCGAGGAGGGACACACCTACCGGGTGGCCGACCTGTGGCGCGGGGTCTTCCTCAGCTCCGGCAACGACGCCGTGCACGTCCTCGCCGCGCTCGACGGGGGCTGGGACCGCACCGTCACCCGGATGCAGGCCAACGCCCGCTCCCTGGGCGCCCTCGACACCCACGTCGAGTCCCCCGACGGCTACGACGCACCGGGGCAGGTCTCCTCCGCGTTCGACCTGGCGGTGTTCGGCCGGGAGGGACTGCGCAACCCCGACTTCGCGCGGTACTGCTCCACCGCCGAGGCCCGCTTCCCCGACGGCGCCGGCTGGTCGTTCGGCATCGAGAACACCAACCGGCTGCTGACCGGCGAGGACGGCGTGGGGCGCTACCCCGGCCTGATCGGGATCAAGAACGGCTACACCAGCAACGCCGGCAACACCCTCATCGCCGCCGCCCGGCGCGGCGGGCGCACCCTCGTCGTCACGGTGATGAACCCGCAGGACGGCGGCGTGTACGACGAGGCCCGTCAGCTGCTCGACTGGGGCTTCGCGGCGGCCGGACGGGTCGACCCGGTGGGCTCGCTGGACGGTCTGCGGGCCAGGCCGCCGCGGCCCAGTGCGGGCCCCAGCACCGTACCGATGGCGGCGGCCACGGCACCCGAGGACGACTCGGGCTGGTCGGAGACCGCCGTCGTCGCGGGTCTCGCGGTGCTCGGCGCGGGCGCCGTCACCCTGGCGAAGCGGCTCAAGGGCGAACGCCCCGGACGGGACTGACCGACCGGCAGGCCCAGCAGCAGGCCCAGGGTGATCCAGGTGTAGAGGTTGCTGCCGAGGAACCCGTCGACGCCGGAGGCGTCGTCGAACCACAGCCACACCACGCTGGTGCACATCACCGCGTAGAGGGCGCCCGCGATCCGCGGGTGGCCGGCGCGGGCCAGCAGCACGAACGACGGCAGCACCCACACCAGGTGGTGCACCCAGGTGATCGGGCTGACCAGACAGGCCGTCAGACCGGTGAGCGCGAAGGCGGTCGTCCAGTCGCCGGCCGCCATGGCCCGGCGGGTCCGCCACACCCACACGGCCAGCGTGAGCAGCACCGCGATCGCCCACAGCGGCTTGTCCGGATGGCCGAGCCGGGCCAGCACGCCCTGCAGCGACTGGTTCGAGACGTAGTCGAGCCGGCCGACCCTG
Organism: Streptomyces shenzhenensis; assembly: GCF_021462265.1. Taxonomy (GTDB): domain Bacteria; phylum Actinomycetota; class Actinomycetes; order Streptomycetales; family Streptomycetaceae; genus Streptomyces; species Streptomyces shenzhenensis. The sequence goes on from NZ_JAJONF010000020.1 coordinate 168,939, forward strand.
CTGGTGTCCCAGAGCGCGTGCGTCCAGTAGAAGCGGGAGGCCTTCGGGTCGGCCCAGGCCGCCAGAGCGGTCGCGGCGAGCGCCACGGCCGTGGCGACACCGGCCGCCCGCCACTTGCGGCCGATCAGCAGCATCCCGATGAACAGCGCCGGCGTGAGCTTGATCGCGGCGGCGAGCCCGATGCCGGCCCCGGCCAGGCGGCCCCGCCCGCTGCGCAGCAGACAGCAGTCCCCGAGGACCAGGGCGAGCAGTATCAGGTTCACCTGGCCGAAGCTGAAGGTGTCCCGCAACGGCTCGAACAGCGCCAGCCCGCACAGTGCCAGCGCCCACCGGTACCAGCCCCGGCGCCGCCAGCCCGGCCCGGCCAGGACGCGCAGCACGAACGCCAGCGCGGCCAGGTTCAGCAGCAGCGAGGCGGCGATGGCCACCGGCAGGCCCACCATCGCCATGGGCAGCATGCCGACGGCGGCGAACGGCGGATACGTGAAGCCGTACGTCGTCCCGGGCACCCGGTAGTCGTAGATCCGCCCGCCGTGATGCACCCAGGTGTGCACGGTGCCGTAGTACACGCGCAGGTCGAACCAGTCGCGCAGCAGCGGCACGGTGGCCGTGAACACGGTCACGGCGGCGACGAGAGCCAGGACGAGCAGCAGTCTCCCCCGGTCGGTCCGCGGCCGCCCCAGGCCCCTCATGCCGTACGTCCCACGGCCGGGGCCTGCGCGGCCTGGTGGGCCTGCCACAGCACGACCACGCCGAGCACCCCGCCGGAGACGGCGAGGACCAGCTGGCCGGCGTCGGCGGGGCCGCCGCTGGGCAGCACGGCGAGGGCGAGCACGCCGGTGACGGCCGCCACCCGGTGCCGTACCGAGGTGCTGGGCGCCGCGGCCGCTATCAGGAACAGTCCCCAGATGGCGTACCAGGGGCGGATCGCCGGCCCGAAGGCGGCGACCGCGGCCAGGCTCAGGCCGAGGGCGTAGACCGGGCGGGGCCGCAGCCGGACCCATATCAGCAGCACGGTCACGGCGGTGAGCGCGAGGCCGAGCAGATGCCAGGCGGGGACGGCGAGCGGTGCCAGGTCGCTGCCGAGGTGTTCGAGGAGCGCGCCCGTGGCCCGGCCGAGCAGGCTGCTGAGCGCCCAGTTGTGCGGCGAGACCGGCGTGTCGAGCGCCCTTATCCACCCGTACCCCGTCCCGGCGACGGCGGTGGCCGCCACCGTCGTCGCTCCCGAGGCGATCGCCGTCGTCAGCGTGGCCCGCACGGGACTGCGGCCATTGCGCGCCTGCACGACGACGACCGCGAGCAGCCCGAGCGCGGCGGGCGCCTTCACCAGCGCCGCGAGGGTGACGAGTACGGCGCCGAGGACCGGCCAGCGGCCGAGCGCCGCGACCAGGCCGAGGCCGAGCAGTCCGAGCATGATGGCGTCGTTGTGGGCGCCGGCGACCAGGTGCAGCAGCACCAGCGGGTTGAGGGCACCGAGCCAGAGCGCGGCGGCCGGGTCGGCGCCGCTGTGCCGGGCGAGGCGGGGCAGCGCGGCCGCCATCAGGCCGACGCCGAGCAGGGCGACCAGCCGCATCCCGAGGAGTCCCGCCGGGAGTTCACCGCGGGTCAGCCCGGACAGCAGCGAGGCCACGCCCATGAACGCCGGGCCGTACGGGGCGGCGGTGTTCTGCCACACCGGCGCGACCTCGTCGGCCAGCGGGCCGCCGAGCTGGGCGGGCCCCGAGGTGTAGACGTCCATGTGCGCGTCGACCATCGCGCCCTGCGCGAGGTAGCTGTACACGTCCCGGCTGAACAGCGGGGGCGCCAGCAGCAGCGGGGCCGCCCAGACAGCGAGGACCAGCAGCAGCCGGCGCGGGGTGGGCGGCTCGGCGCCGCGCACCAGACGGCCGAGCAGCAGCCACGCCGCGACCAGCAGCACGACACCGAAGTAGACACCGACCAGGCCGAACGCCGCCTGCACGGAGCTGGGTGCGAGCAGATCCTCCACGGGCAGGGCGCCGGCCGTCTCACCTCCCAGGGCGAGGAAGGCGGTACCGGCCAGGCCAAGCACCTGGCAGCGGCGGAGATCGACGGGGAAAGCCATGGCCAACACTGGGTCAGCGTGCCAAGGGCGGGTGGCCGGGAGACGACGGGGCGCTTTCTTGGGAGCGGCCTGCTTGTTACCTGTGTGTGGTCGTTGCCGGGTGCGGGTCCGTCGTGGCCGATCACGCCCGCGCGGCGGAGCCGCATACCGATACAGCCCCGCGCCCCTCAAGGGCGCTTCACCGCCGGCGCCGCGAAGTCGAACCCCCCAGAACCTCTAGAACACCGACAGACCCGTGAGTGTCGTGAATCTGTCCAGTGCCGCCACACCCGCCACCGAGTTGCCCCGTTCGTCCAGTCCCGGGCTCCACACGCAGATCGCGCACCGGCCCGGCACGACGGCGATGATGCCACCGCCCACTCCGCTCTTGCCGGGCAGGCCCACCCGGTACGCGAACTCGCCCGCCGCGTCGTACGTTCCGCAGGTCAGCATCACGGCGTTGACCTGTTTGGCCTGGCTTCTGGTGAGGAGGCGGGTGCCGTCGGCGCGGATGCCGTGGCGGGCCAGGAAGGTGGTGGCGAGGGCGAGGTCGGCGCAGGAGGCGGCGACGGAGCACTGCCGGAAGTACTGGTCGAGGAGGACCGGGACGTCGTTGTCGATGTTGCCGTAGGAGGCCATGAAGTGGGCGAGGGCGGCGTTGCGGTCGCCGTGCTGGGACTCGGAGGCGGCGACCTCCTTGTCGAAGTCGAGGGAGGCGTTGCCGCTCTCGGCGCGCAGGAACGCCAGCAGCTCGCCGGCCGCGTCCGCGGTACGGGTCTGGAGGCGGTCGGTGACGACGAGCGCGCCCGCGTTGATGAAGGGGTTGCGCGGGATGCCCTGCTCGTACTCCAGCTGGACCAGGGAGTTGAAGGGATTGCCGGAGGGTTCGCGGCCGACGTGCTCCCAGAGTTCGTCGCCCTCGCGGGCGAGGTCGAGAGCGAGGGTGAAGACCTTGGTGATGGACTGGGTGGAGAACGGCTGCCGCCAGTCGCCGACGCCGTAGACCGTGCCGTCCGGTTCGGCGACAGCCATGCCGAAGCTGCGGGGATCGCAGGCGGCGAGCGCCGGGATGTAGCCGGCGGGACGGCCGCGGCCCGGCGTCCGCTCCATCTCCTCGGCGATGCGTTCCAGGACCGGCAGGAAGGCCTGTGACGACGTCATTGTCATGATCACTATTGTGCCTCCGCCCGCGCCCCGGAGAGACGCGGGGAACTGCGCGACCGGCCCGAACCTGCCCGCGGCCGCCGTACGCAAGTGCGCGCACACGACTGCGTCTGCAGACGCTGACGACGGCATCGACTGGACGGTGTCAGTGGCCTCCGCAGTTGTCCGGGCCCCCCAGCACGCTGCCGGAGCACTCGAAAGGGGGCGCCCCACCCGGGCGAGCCTGCCGATCACGCGCTTGGACGATCCCGCGGCGGGCCGAGCACCAAGGTTCACCTGGCGGCAGACGGCCGCGCACGACCCCTCGCCTTCACCGTTGCCGCAGGCCAGGCAGGTGATGCAGCCGCGTTCGAGACGGTGATGTCCCGCATCCGTGTGCCCCGCCCCGGTCCGGGCAGGCCCCGGACACGGCCTTTGGCCGTTCTGGCCGACCGCGCATACTCCTCACGTGGCATCCGCAGCCACCTGCGGCGCCGGGGCATTCGTGCGGTCATCCCCCAGCCGTCCGGCCGAGTCGGCCCCCGTTGTGCGGCGAGGCCGACTCGGCGGCCGTCCGCCCGGCTTCGACAGCGAGGCATACAAACAGCGGAACATCG
>NZ_JAJONF010000200.1 GCF_021462265.1 Streptomyces shenzhenensis
CCAGCGGGCACGATGCCACATCGGAGACCGCATGCACGCTGACCGCGACCTGGCAGTTGGCCTGTTTGCCCAGCGCACCGCAGTACTGGGGAGCGACCCCGACCGACATCCTGCCGTCCTTGGGGGAACGACACGTCATCGATCGCCCAGGCGTCAGGGCCGATCTGCGGCACCATCCGCTCGGCGATCCGCCGGCGCACCGGCACCGGATCCCACGTGGACTGGTTCACGAACTGCTGCAGGTTCTGCTCGTTGCCGTCCGGCAGCCGCGAGGCCATCGCCTGGATGGACTTTCGGCGACCGTCCATCATCAGTCCCCGCAGATAGCAGTCGCCCTTGGCCCGCTGGTCCTTCCGCGGCACCGAGGCGAACACATCCGCCACGAATAACGCCAACATCGCCCGAACACGGTTCACTTCATGTGCGTCCACACACTCACCGTGCCCCCGAGCAAGGTCAACACACAGACCTAACGGAGTCCTA
>NZ_JAJONF010000201.1 GCF_021462265.1 Streptomyces shenzhenensis
GGCCTCGTTCAGGCCGCCGGACTCGCCGCTGTAGTTGAGGCCGGCCGTGTTCGACGTGACGCCGTGGCTCATCTCGTGGCCCGCCACGTCGAGGGCGGTCAGCGGGTCCGCGTTGCCGGAGCCGTCGCCGTAGGTCATGCAGAAGCAGCTGTCGTCCCAGAAGGCGTTGACGTACGAGTTCCCGTAGTGCACGCGGGAGTAGGCGCCGACGCCGTCGTTCTTGATGCCGCTGCGCCCGAAGGTGTTCTTGTAGAAGTCCCAGGTCTCGGCGGCTCCGTAGTGCGCGTCGGCGCCCGCGGTGGCGGCGTTCGACGTGGTGCCGTCGCCCCAGGTGTTGCTCGACTGGGAGAACAGCGTGCCGGTGCCCGAGGTGCCGTGGTTCAGGTTGTACGTCTTGTGGCCGCCGCGGTCGCCGTCGGTCAGGTTGTACGTCGAGCCCGACTGGGTCGTCGACAGCGACACCGTCCCGCTGTACTGGGTG
>NZ_JAJONF010000202.1 GCF_021462265.1 Streptomyces shenzhenensis
GTGGATGTACGCGAGCAGACCGCGCCGGGCCAGCGCCCACTGGTCATGACTGGCCTTCGTGATGCTGCCCGCCCAACGGGAGGAGGACTCAACGGTCAGGGCCCGCTTGCGCTCGGCCCACCCCTCACTGTCATGCTCCGGCCCGGCCGAACAGCGCGCCCTGAGATCACGGGAAGCCAGTGCGCCGAGATGGTCGCCGACCAGGCCCAGCACCTCCTCGTCCCCACCGGTCAGGCCCTTGAGCCGAGTCCGGATCGCGACCCCCGAGGGACCGGGCGCCACGAAGGGCGCCGCCACCTGCCGCAGTCCACCCACCCCTCGCCCCCGGTTCCGCGCCGCAGAAAACCCTCACCCCACCCAACGACTGTCACCGGCAAAGGTCACACGTTCGCCCCAGGAACCCTCGTTCCCCACGGGAAGGCGGGCCCGCCCCCAGGCTCACCCATGCGCGCCAGAACACACTCAAGCGCC
>NZ_JAJONF010000203.1 GCF_021462265.1 Streptomyces shenzhenensis
GCTGTCCCCCGCCGATGTCGACGCCGTGGAGGCGCACGGCACGGGCACGGTGCTCGGCGACCCGATCGAGGCCCAGGCCCTCATCAACACCTACGGCAAGGACCGCTCCCCCGAACGACCGCTGTGGCTCGGCTCCTTGAAGTCCAACATCGGCCACACCCAGGCCGCCGCCGGAGTCGCCGGCGTCATCAAGTCCGTCCTGGCGCTGCACCACGGCACCCTGCCCCGCACCCTGCACGTGGACGAGCCCAGCCCCCACGTCGACTGGTCCTCCGGCCGCGTCGAGCTGCTGACGGAACCGGTTCCGTGGCCGGGTGACGGGCGGCCCCGGAGGATCGGCGTGTCGGCGTTCGGGGTGAGCGGCACGAACGCGCACGTGATCCTCGAAGAGGCACCCGCTGACGACGATACGACGGGCACAGGGGCCGACACGGCGGACGGCTCGGCGGACACCGCCGTGGAG
>NZ_JAJONF010000204.1 GCF_021462265.1 Streptomyces shenzhenensis
TACAGCGTGTTGCCGGACTGGCCGGTGCCGTCGTCGATCGGGGAGCTGTCGCCCCAGAACGCGACCCGGCCGCTGCCGAAGGTGCTGGTGGCGAAGAAGGCGCCGGTGTTCCCGGAGTAGCCGCTGCGGTACACCAGGCCCTTGACGCTCGCGTTGTCGGAGGGCTTGAGGGTCGCCGTCGTCCCGTTGGCGATCAGGCTCTTGGTGACGGTGCCGAAGGAGCCGTTCAGCACGGGGTCGCTGCTGTCACTGATCGCGGCGGGGTAGCCGGAGCTGATGTTCAGCGAGTCGATCGAGAAGCCGAACGGGTCGGTCGAGTCGACGCTGTTGTTCGTCATCAGGTCGTTGAGGATCTCGACCGCGTCGTAGCCGTCGTTGTTGCGGTCGGCGCCGGTGTGGTCGGAGATCATGAACAGCCCGCCGCCGGCCTTCACGAAGTTCATGATCGCCGTCTTCTCGGCGG
>NZ_JAJONF010000205.1 GCF_021462265.1 Streptomyces shenzhenensis
CCTCACGTCCGAGGACGTGGACCTCGTGGAGGCGCACGGCACGGGCACCGTGCTCGGCGACCCGATCGAGGCGCAGGCCCTCATCAACACCTACGGCAAGGACCGCTCCCCCGAACGGCCGCTGTGGCTCGGCTCCTTGAAGTCGAACATCGGCCACACCCAGGCCGCCGCGGGAATGTCCGGCGTCATCAAGACGATCCTGGCCATGCGCCACCGGACCATGCCCCAGACCCTCCACATCGACGCCCCCACCCCGCACGTCGACTGGTCCGCCGGAACCGTCCGGCTCCTCACCGAGGCACGCCCCTGGGAGGACGCGGACCGTCCACGTCGCGCGGGGGTGTCGGCGTTCGGGGTGAGCGGCACGAACGCGCACGTGATCCTCGAAGAGGCACCAGCCGCATCAGAGGTGACGAGTCATCAGGCAGACGTCGGCTCTGACGAACCGTCGGCAGAA
>NZ_JAJONF010000206.1 GCF_021462265.1 Streptomyces shenzhenensis
TACCGCGGTTCTGCTGGAGGAGGGGATCACCGGCGAGGATGTGGCGCCGGCGATCGGTCGTCCGCTGCCCAACGTCCGTACCTACGTCCTCGACGCCTATCTGCGGCCGGTTCCCGCCGGTGTCACCGGTGAGTTGTATGTCGCGGGTGACGGTCTGGCGAGGGGTTATGTGGGCCGTGCGGGTCTGACGGCGGAGCGGTTCGTGGCGTGCCCCTTCGGCGACGGTGATGGGCGGATGTATCGCACGGGCGACCTGGTGCGCTGGACGACCGACGGGCAGCTGGAGTTCGTGGGGCGTGTGGATGAGCAGGTGAAGATCCGCGGGTTCCGGGTTGAGCTTGGCGAGGTCGAGGCGGTTCTCGCTGCGCACCTGGGGGTTGAGCAGGCGGTTGCGGTGGTGCGAGAGGGCCGTCTGGTGGGTTATGCCGT
>NZ_JAJONF010000207.1 GCF_021462265.1 Streptomyces shenzhenensis
GGGGAAGCCCCATTCGTGCTGGTAGAGCACGAAGAGCGGGCTTCCGGCGCCGGCTCCGAAGGCGACCGCGATCGAGGCGGTCACCACGCCGAAGGTGGCGAGGGGCCGCCCGGAGCCGGACGGCCGGGCCGGCGCCGGACGCCCCGGTGGGGAAGTGGTCGTACGAGACGTGACTGCGGAAAGTTTCACTGCGACTCCTCGTGCCGGTCGTCCGGACGGGTCGGTGCCGTACCGCCCTGGAAGGCCGCATCGGCACGCGGAGCGCGCGCCGACGCGTGCATGGCGGCGCTGGACAGGGCGGTCTGACGGGCGACGCGCGGCCGCGCGCGGCCGTGGTGGAAGGCGAGGGCGGCTGCCGGGCCGGGGATGGGCTCGGGGAGGTGTCCACTGCGCGTCCTCGCCGTTGAGGCAGCCCGTGACGGGGCCGG
>NZ_JAJONF010000208.1 GCF_021462265.1 Streptomyces shenzhenensis
GAGGTCGGCGACCTCGTGCGCCTCGGTGATCCGGCCGGACGTGATCCCCATGCTCTGCGGTACGACGACGTCCAGCGCCTCCTGCGCGGTGGTGCCGGCGGCCGCGGCGGTGGCGTCGGCGAAGCCGCCCGGCGCGGTCCAGAACGGCGTGCGGACCGGGCCCGGGGAGACGGCGTTGACGCGCACGCCCTGCGGGGCGAACTCCTCGGACAGCGACTTGTTCAGGTTGGTCAGCGCCGCCTTGGCCGCCGAGTAGTCCACGACCATCGGGAAGGGCAGCCGGGCGTTGATCGAGCTGATGTTCACGATCGACGCCCCTTCAGCCGCGAGCAGGTGCGGCAGGGCCGCGCGGCTGGCGCGGACGGCGCTGAAGAAGGTCAGCCCGAAGACCTTCTGCCAGTCCTCGTCGCTGACCT
>NZ_JAJONF010000209.1 GCF_021462265.1 Streptomyces shenzhenensis
CACCCTCGTTCTGCGCTCCGACGCCTCCGGCAACCCCACCTTCCGTGACTTGCTGGCCCGGGTCCGTGAGTCGGATGTGGCCGCGTACGCCCGTCAGGATGTGCCGTTCGAGCGGTTGGTGGATGAGCTGAATCCGGCGCGGTCGGCGGCGCGTAATCCGCTGTTCCAGGTGATGCTGGCGCTCCAGAACGTGCCGGAGCCGCAGTGGGAGCTGCAAGGGCTGACAGTCGAGCAGGTACCGCCGGCGGAGGACCTTGCGGCCCGGTTCGATCTCTCTCTTTCCCTCAGCGAGCGTCACTCCGATGACGGCGTGGCGGATGGGCTGCGTGGCGGGATTCTGTTCGCTGCGGACCTGTTCGACGAGGGGACGGTTCGTCGGCTGGCGGAGCGGCTCGTGCGGGTCCTGGAGCAG